>CAYXDC010000165.1:0-1787 GCA_964463505.1 uncultured Anaerolineaceae bacterium | reverse complement strand
GTGGTCGTCATCCTGCTGATCCTCCTGTATTCGCAACAAGTCCAGAACTTTCTCCGAAAGATCACGGGGCAAACAAGACTTAAGGAGACGAAGTTATGAAGCAGAACTTAACCACTTTTATTGACAGGAAACGACAAATTCTTCCGCTTTTGGCGGCAATCATATTGTTCATTTTCGCCTATGCAACAGGCGCAGTTTACCTCCCGGGACTGAGGGATACGCAGACATTTCTCAATCTATTTAATCAAACTCCTTACCTGCTGGTCGCCGTGATAGGAGAGACACTGGTTGTTATTTCGGGCGGCATTGACCTTTCAGTGGGGGGGATAGTGGCGCTAGTAACCACGGCTTCGGCTGCGTTAGTGCGAACAGGCTGGAATCCCTGGGCTGTGATGCTCCTCATGCTGGCAATCGGTACAACAATGGGCGCCATCATGGGTTATTGCATCACCTACCTGAAAGTGCAGCCCTTTATTGCCACCCTGGCGGGTATGTGGATTGGCCGTGGATTAGCTTACACGATCAGCAATGAATCGGTCGCGATCAATGACCGAACCTATGAACTTCTTTCCAGAATTAAGATCTTGATCCCAGGATTAAGCGATGTCGTGACCCAGAAGGGCGCCTACATTACTATATCCGTCGTTGTTGCAATGGTCGTGTTTGGGATAGTAATTTACATGGCTCATTTTACGCGCTTTGGCCGCACGATCTATGCCATGGGTGGGAACAACGGAGCCAATGAGCAATCTGCCAGATTGATGGGGTTGCCGGTGGACCGGACGAAAGTGTTGGTCTACACATTCAATGGATTTTGTTCGGCCTTAGCTGGTATTTTATTGAGCATCTACACCGGATCTGGGCATGGCATGTATGGGAGTGCCCTTGAATTGACCGTCATCGCTGCGGTGGTGATCGGTGGTACCGCACTAACCGGTGGCGAAGGATATGTGTTTGGAGCAGTGTTCGGTGTACTTATCACCATCCTCATTCAAACCATGATCCTAATCCAGGGAACACTCATTTCCTGGTGGACGCTGATCATGATCGGTGTAATTACGCTCTTTTTCATCGGCGTACAGGCATTTTTCTCCAACCTGAAAATAGGACAGGCATCAGGCGATAAAGCAAGTCGCGCCAGGCGGTACCGGCAAATGTTATCCTACGGCGGTGGTGCGCTTGCGGTTGTCGTCCTGGCCATCCTGGCGATCAACCTACTCTACAAACCAGATACAATCACTGAAGCCTGCGAATTAAAACCCTTCCGGCAAGATCAGGCGGCAAGCCTGATAAAAGACGGGGCGGTGATTACTTATGAACGCAACGGCGGAAAGAATTGTATCGACGAGTTGTATGCTGTTTATCCGGACGGGCGAATTGTAGGTGACAACGGCGTACAACAAATCGAGAAGCAGGTGACGCCTGAAGAGGTGGAGCAACTGCTTTCGTTTATTAACGAGCTGGGTTGGTATACCGATACTATGTATTCGACCTCACACCTCCCATGCGGCGTATGCTATCAATATTTTACAACGGTTGTCTATCAAGGCCAGGAAAAGACCGTGGAGGCTGTGAATGGCGGAACGGATGCTCCAGCGGAGTACTGGGTAATGACCGGTCGATTCCTTACGTTCCTTCCAGGATTTGCCCCTTAGGCAGTTTGAAAAGGGAGAGGGCAGGTCCCCCGGCAATATATTGGGCTGCTATTTGTGAAAAGGAGAAAGAGAATTGGGTATGAAAAAAGTGCTCATTCCGACCCTGTTATGTGCCCTGCTAAGTTTCGCATG
>CAYXDC010000164.1:0-1924 GCA_964463505.1 uncultured Anaerolineaceae bacterium | reverse complement strand
CTCCCTGTCCTACTGCTTGGTTATTCGGTTGTCAATGTGCTGCAAAAGTCGAGTTGGTAAATTAACTTTTTTTACACCTTGCGCAACCGCGGCTTGAGCTTCTTTTGAAAATCGCTCTTTTGGGTTTGGAGTAATGGTTTCTTCTGCACTGTTTGCTATCTGTGACTTACCACAATAAGTGCAAAGCATATCTCCTTCATGGATTGCCTTGTAACAATTAAGGCAAAGCTTCCGTTTTGGAAGGATCAATGCAACCAAAATCGATATCGGGCCAAAAATTATCGAGAGGGGTAAAGCTATCAATGTAACCATTTTTATCATGGCGCCTCAGAAATTGCCTTCAAATATAAATTTACCTGGGGCGCGGGATAACATAAAATAGCCAATAAATCCGGAACCAAACTATAGCCACCTGAGAATGCTTGAATATTCTTCCATATTTTCAGTACCTCGATTATCCAGTTTTGGTCAATTTCTACATGGCATAATCCTTCGAATGATAACCTTATAACTCAACTTCAGTTCAGCAAATATTCTGAAATGCCATTACTTCGAGTAAGTGAAGGCACTTCTCTCCGTCTCAAGATGATCAAGAAACGCAGAAGAAGATCACAAGCGGATCTCCTTAGCCATTTCAAAATGAATCCCATGATCGCCGGGAAAGGGCTGCTGTGGTCGTAGCGACCCTCCCAGATTTCGGCAGGGATGCATTCGCGCGGGATGGGCAGGTTATCGACGTAGAAGAGGGTGTTGGAGGCGGGGAGGGTGGGCGTCTGGGGATCCTTATGAAATTGAGGCGGACGGTTCTAAAGAAATTATACCTACGAAACAAGCTGCGAAACGAAGATTCCGGGATGAATCTGTAATTTTTTGTTAATTAGATAATCTAGGTGAAGTAACTATAATACTATAGATTTCACGCTTAACGGAACGATCCGGCCGGGGTATACAGCTAGATCGTCTAATCAGAGTCTTAAGCCATCATCAATGTAAAACTCTCTGAAAGGTTGTTGGGGAATGGAGAGTCTATTCGATGCATAAATCTCCCGTAAAATTTGTTGAATTTCTGGCAGGTGTAGGTTTATTGATCTATGGGTTTGACCCTTTATATGCTTTTGGGATGGAGCAAGTTTTAGGGACAACAACGAACCCGGCCGATATCATCGTTGCAAGCACTCCAGCCAACCTGGAACTTCTTTATATTGGTTTGTTCGGTATTGGGATCATCTTGTTTATCCATGCAACCTGGTCGATTGTAAAAGTAACCAGAAGGTGATTGCAAACATTCTCTACCCGATGGTTGGGGAGGACTCGAAGACACCGCGCTATTTTTCGGATGCGCGCATAGATCCAGGAAAATAGAGCTTACCACACTGCGTTCTGTTCCCCGTTGAGTAGTATTCAGGTATGCTTCCATCGGCGGTATGGGTTTCAGGGCTGCTGAACCTGGAAACCAGCCGCTTCATTGCAGGAGCAAGGCTCGAAGATTGGGTTATTCACGATGATCTCGATTTCTGGCACATCCGACTGGCATGCCGCTCACCCGGGGGCAGTGATTGGCCTGCTGGAGCTGAGCGGAGTGGATAACACCCACCACAGCCCGGTGCTGAACGAACACAAGCGTCAGGTGGAACAGCGCCTGCGCCGGGAGTACGCCGGGTATTCCCGCAAGGATTTCCTGGCGCTGCCGGTGCTGGCGGCATACGCCCGCTACTATCGGCAATTTGATAAAACATACCATATACTGCTGCAGTTGGAGTCGCTGGTGCGGCGCGGCCGGAACCTGCCGGATGTGTCGCCGCTGGTGGATGCCAATTACACCGCCGAGGTGGAGACGCTGGTGTTGACCGCCGGGCACGATGTGGATCAACTGATCGCGCCGGTGGTGATGGATGTCTCTCGGGTAGGAGACATGCTGGAGCCG
>CAYXDC010000163.1:0-1973 GCA_964463505.1 uncultured Anaerolineaceae bacterium | reverse complement strand
GCCATTTGGCTTTCAATTATTTGTACGCACCACTCAAGTAGCCAGCACAGGTAGCGCTGCTTCTATCACTTCGCCCGTTACCTCGATAGCCTGGCTGTCAAGCTCTCCAATCCGATCCCGCGCAAAGGTCGCCAGCAGCCACTTCGTTACCGGCGCAGAACCCCGGCGATGGCGGCTGGCCTGACAACCCGCCGCTGGTCAGTCAGCGAGTTAATCCCTTATCCGGTGTGATTTTCTTTCCCAGCAATGGGGATTTTGCTATTACAATTATGGGGGCAGAGCGACTCTTGCCTCGTTGTGATGCCAGTGATTGGCTTCGCAACTCCAGAACGCATCAACTGGCAACCATTTGAGTTATCCACCACGGATGATGGCTGGACCACAATAATTATCGATCAAATATTCCAGCACGTAGCGTGGGAACTCGTCTATGCCGGTATTGAAGGTCAGTTTTTTGTTGACGACTTTGCCAGAGAAGGTTTCTTTGAATTTCAGGTTCATCTTCCCCTCAAGTGGGTAGAATAAAATCCAGGTAATTATCCTGGTTGACCAGCTGCACATCGACGGAATAAGCAGCTCTAAACGCCTCTGCGCTGCGCCCCAACTCTGCGCTGCCGAATTTCAATTCAAAAGCCCGGATCCGGCTGGCGCCCAATTCTTCGATGTAATCCACCTCGGCGCCGCCATACGCACGCCAGAAACGACTCTGCACCATACGATTTTGATTTAAGTGCGCCTTGATCCTTTCCATGATCAGGAAGTTCTCCCACACGGTGCCTCGATCCGGGCGCAGGGAGAGATCATTGAAGTCGCCAATCAGGGCATTGCGGATCCCCAGGTCCACGAAATAAACCTTGCTCTGCTTGCCAATCTCTCGGCGCGGGTTGCGGGAAAAAGGCGGCAGGCGCACGATGACGAATGATTTTTCCAGGATATCCATGTAGCTCAGCACGGTTTTCCGGTCAATTTTCAGGCGATTGGCTAACTCAGTTTCATTAACCTCATTGCCAATCTGGTACGCCAATGCGCGCGCCAGGTCGATGATTGCCTGAGAATAACGCACGCGCTGGTAAGCAAGGATATCTTTGAAAAGATAGCTCTCCACCAGTTTGGAAAGCAGCAGTTGTTTCGTTGCAGGGTTGCCTTCCAAATATATTTCGGGATACATCCCATAACGCAGCACATCACTCAACAAGGCATCCGCGCTGGGCTTGCGCAGCGCCAGGTCGGCCCACACACCCGCATGCTGTAGAACCTCAGCGAGAGATAGGGGGGATAGTTGGAAATCAAGATACCTGCCTGTCAACAACTCGGTCGTGCGGTCGCGCAGGTCGATGCTGGACGAGCCGGTCACCAGGATCATCAGGTCAGGATACAGGTCCACCAGGATTTTTAGCGTCAGCCCTGGGTTGTCCAGCCGCTGGATTTCATCGATAAAAAGCGCATCTTTCTCTGCCACCAGGCGGTCCAGCAGTGTGCGGGAGGTGGTATTCACCGCTTGCCGCTCCTCTTCCAGGTCGCAGTTAAGATAGCGGATGGCTTTTCCCTCCTGAGCCAGCCGGGTTTGCAGCGCGCCCAGCAGGGTGGTTTTGCCCACCTGCCGCGCGCCAAGTAGGAGGATTACCTTGTGCAGGGTCGTCAAGTGTTGGTATACCGTATTTTCAATGAATCTTGGGATCATATTCCTTATTATAATACTAAATTCAGGAATTAGCTCAAGCGGTTATGGATACAGCCTCCATTTGGCGGGTGGATTTGCCGGCTTTATTTGCCTGTACTGGCTACTATTTCTATCCACAGGTCATTATAGTGTGACTGGAGCAGATTCCACCATGGTTTGGGTATATACTGGCCTCAGCAATGCCAATTAATGAATAATTTTGTCAAAGGGAACTGATAGCGAACGATATTTGGCATCCCAGAAAGTCACCAGACGAATTTAATTGGCTGTCATTCTCGTCTGGCAGCGGTTC
>CAYXDC010000162.1:0-2248 GCA_964463505.1 uncultured Anaerolineaceae bacterium | reverse complement strand
GTGGAGAGGCGCGCCGCATCCATTTTGGGTATTGACTGGGTTGGGTATATTCGCTAAAATAGCAATGATTAGAATATCAGAAATTCTGATATTTAGGTGAAAATAGAATGCATGACCAAATCCCCCGCCATTCCCTGGTGACCAATCTGACCCACGAATTGCGCCAGATGATCCTGGATGGTCAAATCCAGCCTGGTGATTACCTGCCATCTCAAAAAGAACTGGCTGCCCGTTTTGGGGTTGGCTTATCTACGATCCATGAAGCCATTCAGGTGCTGGTTGCTGGTGGCCTTTTGCAGTCGCGTCCAGGCAAGGGTACCTGGGTCAATCCGGAATTCACCGATCGCGTGTTTCAGCCGCATGAGGTTAAAAACCGCTTGGGCGAGCTGCATGCACGCCAACTTTATGAAGCGCGCTCGGTAATCGAGGTTGCATTGACGCGCCTGGCCGCAGAACGCGCTACCTCCCAGGATATTCAGCGCATCCAAAACTCCATACAAGCCATGCAAAGCGCACAGGACGAAGTTGAATTTATCGAAGCAGACCTTGAATTCCACCAGGCCGTAGCCGCCGCGGCGCACAGCGAGCTGCTGGAGGAGTTCTACCATCTTACACGCCAGTTGTTCGCTGAAGTAGCGACTGAGTTGATCCACCTCCCTGGAGTGCTGGATGAATCGATCCCCCTGCAAGGCAAGATCGCTGAAAATATCGCACAGCACGACAGCCAAGCAGCCCAGTCATCGGCTATGGCGCATATGCTGTATATAGCCAGCCTGCTGGATCGTTACGAATAAGACATTTGATACGACCCGCTTGTAAATCAAAATTAAGCTCGTACTTCAATCAAACAAAGGAAACGACATCATGAACGAAATTAACCGCATCGCATTTCAGTCCCCCCAATTTTCCGTCTTGAACGAAAGGGCACTGCAGGATATCCATCTGGCGGCTCTGGAAGTTCTACGCCACACTGGTATACGCTTTTTCCACTCCGGCGCTCTGGAAATGCTTAAAGGGGCAGGCGCTTTCATTTCGGATGGTAATTTGGTCAAATTCCCAGCCCGTCTGGTGGAAGAAGCCCTCTCCAGTGCTCCCGGGCGAGTGATTATGTGCGATCGGGATGGAGAGCCATCCGTCTTCCTGGAAGGCAGCAAGACTTATTTTGGCACTGGCTCCGATTGTCTGAACTTGCTGGACCCATATACGGGCGAACACCGCAAGTTTAAGGAAGCCGATATAATCGATGCTTACCGGCTGGTGGATGCTCTGCCGAACATCCACTTCCTGATGTCCATGGGCATCCCGGTAGATATTGACCCTGCCCTCACCTACGATGTACAAATGGCGCGTATGTTGGAATATACAACCAAGCCCATCGTTTTCGTGACCAATGATGGCGCCAGCTGCCAGCGGGCGATTGATATGGCGGCGGCTGTGGCAGGCGGCTATGAAGCACTGCGCGAGCAGCAGCATATCCTGTTGTACTCCGAACCCAGCTCGCCCTTACAACAATCGGATACCGCAGTGGATAAACTGATCCTCATGGCGCAGTATGAGCTGCCTGTTGTTCATTCACCAGGACCGCAAATGGGCGCTGTGGCGCCGATCAGCATGGCGGGTGGTTTGGTGATGTCGCTGGCCGAGATCCTGAGCAGCATTGTGGTCCACCAGCTTACCCGTCCAGGAGCGCCGTTCATCTTTGGGGCAGGCATCCACCATATGGATATGGGCTCAGCCCAGATCAGCTATGGATCCCCTGAATTCCAGCTCACAAAGGCGGCTGTGGCTGAATTAGGGCGCTGGTATGGACTGCCCACCTGGGGCTATGCCGGCTGCACAGATGCCAAGGTGATGGACGAGCAGGCTGCGGTTGAAGCGACGCTCTCGGTCATGATGGCCAAATTGTGCGGCTCGAACTTAATTCACGATGTCGGTTACATGGAAAGCGGCCTGACAATCTCCTATGAAATGATTGTGCTGACTGACGAACTGGTGGCGATGAGCGATCATCTCAACAAGGGCATTGAAGTAACCCCTGAAACCTTGATGGTGGATGAAATCCACCGTGTTGGCCCCGGAGGAAATTATTTGACCTCCGAGCTCACTCTCAGTCATTTCCGTGATTACTGGTTCCCAGGCTTGCTGGATCGCAAGCGCCGGCAGAACTGGCTCAACAAAGGCGGCACGACTTTGGGATACAGGCTAAATCAAAAGGTTAAGGATATCCTGGAAAACCATCAGCCCAAAC
>CAYXDC010000161.1:0-2291 GCA_964463505.1 uncultured Anaerolineaceae bacterium | reverse complement strand
CCGCCAACGGACGGATCAGCCGCACCGAGCGGATAAAGCGCAGGTCGACGGAAAAGAAGGGCAGGAAGAAAGGCAGGAACGAGAACAGGTCGATCAGCGTGAGTGGCTCGAGCGCATAGCGGATGCGCCCCCGCACCGGCAGGCGGTATTTGGGCTCCTCGGTGCAGGCCCACAGCCGCAAGAGGTACTCCAGGGCGAACACGACCACCGAAAAAATTTCGAATCCCTCGAAAACCTGCCGGTAGTTTTGGAACAAGCCGGTCTCGGTTTCCAATATCACCGCCAACACATTCAAAACGATCAGCGTCAACATCCCCACGTTGTAGGCTTTGTTGACCGAATTGTCCCGGCCGGGAAATAATTCCTCGTACAGCCGGTGCTTGAAGGATGGCTCTGGTTCTTGGCTCGCCGTGGGTGTGTTCATGCTGGAACCTCTTGCGAATGGGATATGGGGAAATTGTAGCACCAAATCTAACGGAAAACCTTAACGCGAATGGCGCTAAAAAACGAATTACGCGAATAAGAACTCGACTTTTGCAGTGACATAATCCATGTGGCACTTTAAAAACTGAATAGCCAAACCGCGAGACAAAGGGCGGCAACATCGGTACAATCCAGAGGAAAACAAGCCTACTGGAGGTGCCTGATGATCCCCTTACTCGAATTCCCCGAAATCGTGGAACACTATGCCCCCTATTTTCGGGACGTGTTCTCCGAGGAAGCCTGGATCGAATTCAAGCGCTATGTGAGTGGATTGCTCGTTTCCGAAAACAAAACGGTGGATGGCATCAACCGCTTATTCATCGTCGAGAGCCGCAATCAGAGCTCTCTGAACCGGTTGATTACCGAAAGCCAATATCGGCTCGAAGCGTTGAACCAGGCCCGGCTGCGCATGCTGGACAGCCAAGCGGCCACCCAAATGAAAGCCAAAGGGGTCTTCAGTATCGATGATACCCTATTGAGCCATGTTGGGCAGGAGTTTGAAAAGATCACCAAGCTGTGGGACCACGTATCGGGCAGCTACGTTTGGGCTCACGATCTGGTCACGCTGCACTACAGCGATGACCAGACCGATTACCCGGTTTTGTTTCAGCTCTGGGAGCCGGTCGAACTGGAGAAATTGGAACAAGGGCTGCGGGCGGCCCACGTGCCCATCAAAACGAGTAAAGAAGCGCTCAAAGAAAGCGCTCCGCAGCAATGGCGGGACTATCTGCTCCACCTCTGGCAAAGGCAGCGGAAAGCGTATCCCGAAATCCAGGATTTGTACGACACGAAACTGGTCATCGCCAAAAAGCTCTTGGAACAATGGGTGAAAACCCATCCGAAAGAACAACGTCCCGTGACCATGGACAGCTGGTTCACCCAACCCACGTTCTGTCAGTTCTTGGACCAAACGCTGCACCTGCCCTACGTGGGCACGCTAAGTGAAGCTGACCAGGTCAACTCGCAGACGGGTCTGCTCTCTTTGAAAGACTTTGCTGAGCGTCTCCAAAAGGAACATCAGGCCGCCCCGCCAGACCAACCGATCTTCCGCAAGATCAGCATTTCCTATAAGGGCCAGCCGGAGACCTATTACAGCTACTGTAAGACCCATTCCATTCACAACTTTGGCAGACAGCGCCTGGTGATCAATTATGACCGGGCTGATCTATCGGACAAACCCAACTTCTATGTGAGCAATCGCTTGTACTGGAACGCCGGAGGCATCACGCGCATTCGACGCCATCGCTGGCCCGTGGAAGTCTATCACCAACAGGGCAAGGAAGAAGGGCTGGACAAGTATCAACTACGGGGCTTCGAGGCCATTCAGCGCCATGTCGCACTGGTTGCCGTAGTCTACAGTATGCTCAGAGCCGCCCAACAGGATCCTGCTCTGCAGGAAAAACTTCAACGTCAGCTCCAGGTGACTATGGAACAAGGCACAGCCGATTTGCGTCGGGCTTCCCAAGCTCAAGCTCTGTGGGTGCTGGCGCTGTTCATCAGCGCTGGCCTGGCACAGGGACAGACCTTGCAGAAGATTATGGCTCCGATAATCCAAGCTATGTGCCGTTCTTGAGACCGGCGGCCGGTAGGCGGTTGCTGCCTCACCTGAAATGACCCAGGTGAGGTGTATTGGGTATTGCCTGAGATCATCCCTGGACCGCAAAAACGGATTTTCTGCGTCGGTTTGGCTATTCAATTTTTAAGCTGCAAAAGTCGAGTCTTATTATGAAAATCCGGAGCAACGGGTACCTTCAGGTTATTGTTCACAAAACAAAGATCGTATCCTACAGGTTCATTGGGAATTGCCG
>CAYXDC010000160.1:0-2433 GCA_964463505.1 uncultured Anaerolineaceae bacterium | reverse complement strand
CAGGCGGGAGTGGATGGGAGTCGAACCCACCGCGGCCCGCAACGCGACCCGCCACTGGTTTTGAAGACCAGGGAGCCCACCGGGACCCAACCACTCCCACAGGCGTTAAGCATACCCCAAGGTAAGTTTTTTCACAAGAGAAGGGTGATTTCATCTAATAGGATGAGCTTCCTTTAATCTATGCAGTTGACGAAACCTGAATGGCGGTAAAAAATGAAGATCAGCCTTTATCGAACTTGCGCTCGCCGCGTAGTTCTCCGATAAATTCTTCCCAGGCGCTTAAATCAGCCCCTTTGCAAAGCTGCTCGTAGTAGCTTTTGGTGATATCTCCTTGCTGCTCCAGGTTGAATTTGCGGAAATTCCAGCCGGTTTTGGCGCGTGTCTTCAACCCTTCTTCGCCCCCAAAATTATAGCCTTCAGCCGAAGACTGGGCGCGCAGCGCCAACCACAAGTACTTCCAACCGAGCTGCTGGTATTGCCAGGCGTGGGTCAGTTCATGCATCAGCCAGCTGACTTTGTAATACTCAGGATGGCCGATGGTGACTAATTGCTCGGGCAGGCGCACCGGAAAGTGGCAGTGATTGCCCAGCGTTATGGCGTTATGGGCATTGGGATCGCGCTTCTGGCGGCGCAGCCATTTGCCGATCCGGTCGAGGCGATCCGGCATGGGATTGCATTCGTGGATCCATACCTGGCTGTAGTCCAGCCCATCCCCAAAGACGCGCCGCGCCTCGGCTATTTCCCAGGTATAGAGCGGGCGTTTGAAATGCCGGCTAGAAGGATCTGAGGACATACGAAACTCCTGTTGATATAGCAATTCGGAGTGAATAGGTTTAATATACCATAAACTGTGTTTAATTATTCTCCCCGTTATGTTGGATCCTTGGATTCTCTGGAAAGATCATGGGTCGATATTTATTTTTGAACAATTCCTGGATCCGTACCTGTATCCTTCGCCATTCTCTGGATTGATAATGGCAAAAGCGCACAAATTGCCTGGTTCAGTGGTTTTCCCTAATGGTTCGGTAATGGACATTTTTCCTTTGAATACCACAAACCAGACACTAACCTCGGGAGAAATGGGGCCGTGAAATGTTTCGTTTTCGGATTCTTCTAATCGCTCGATGACTTCTTTGTAAAACATTCTTTTTACCAAAATAACTTGTGGAGACTCGAGCCAATTGATATGTGTGGTTTCTATCCTACGTTGGCTCGCGATGACTGCCTGTAATTTAGTCTCAATGGGTTGATCATATTGGAACGCATCAAGAGTAGCTCTGGGAACTGGCGTCAGATAAGTTTTATCCTCTGTTGAATCGATGATTGCTCTGCAACTCGATCCAACCAGTAAAAAAATTAGTAACCCCAAGGTGATTTTCGGTGTGGAAAAGGTTGATAAAGTATTTTCTTTGATGATCTGTGGGTCATTCATAAGTAAAATATATTCCGAATGAGAAGAATTACGCCACGATATCCAGGATCACCGGAATGTAAGCAGCCAGGGTCCCCAGGGCCATCCATTTACCGCGTAAGGCAAACAGCGCCGGTAGGTAGCCATGGAAAGTCACGTAAGGCGATACAAAAGGACCAACAAAGAGTGATGTTCTTTGGTCGCGGTTTTTCAATGCCAAATATAAAGCCGGCAAACCCAGCAAGAGCGAGTAAGGGAAGAGTGAGTGCTGCCCGGGGTTATTGACTCCCGGGACTGGCGGCAGTCCCCAGATGGCTATGCTGAGCAAAGCCAGGATCAGTGTGGGAAGGACAGCCAACAATACTCCCTTCCAACGCAACCTCTCCCACTCGAGCAGAAGGGTCAGTAAAATCAAGCCAATGGTTGCCTGTGGCTTGGTGGCGTAGAATACCATCGCCAGCGGCGCAGGAAACAATACACCCAATAATGGAAGCCATTCGATGTTGCCATAGATCATCGATTGGAGGTTCATCGGACTGATGGCGATGAAGAAAAACTCCCAAATCGTCATTTGCAGGCGGCGTGTAATGAAAACCAGGGTGAATATCGCTGCCAGTGCATTTGCCAGCAGCCCGATATATTTGGGCAAGATTGCCATAGGGAGGATGGGGATGAGCGTCCACACTGGATTGAAGAACAGCATCTCTCCCTGACCTACGCTGTAAGGGTTGTTTCCAGAAATCAACGCCAGGCAGGCGGCTCGAAAAATATCCCAGTCAGTGATTGGCATGCCTTTTAACCTTTGTAGGAATGCGATGGGGCAATCATAGCATGGCTATGGGATAATCCTTCTTAACAATACTGCAATACAGATCGGCGAGCGATGCGGAACACGACAAAGGAAACAAAAAACGCACCTATAAAGGTGCGTTCGAGCTTGGGTCAGGCTCCTCGACCAGGACTCGAACCTGGAACCTAGCGGTTAACAGCCGCCCGCTCTGCCTATTGAGCTATCGAGGAAT
>CAYXDC010000159.1:0-2458 GCA_964463505.1 uncultured Anaerolineaceae bacterium | reverse complement strand
GCCGAAGTGGCGGAATTGGCAGACGCGCTACGTTCAGGGCGTAGTGGGGGTTCCCTCGTGTGGGTTCAAATCCCACCTTCGGCACAGGAATTGCAACCTCTCCTAGCAGCAACGGGAGAGGTCAATTATTTAACGGCAGTACGTGATAAAGGGTATATGGCGACATCAGCGCCTCTTTTCCCGATCTCACGGAGTTCAATCACTTGCAGCATTGGCAAGGCTGCGGTAAGATGAGGAATATGAAGCGTCCGAATTTTAGCTGGAAATATGCGGTGTTAATTGTGGGGCTTGTGGTCATAGCCTATCTGGTGATGAATTTCAACAGCCGGATTGCTAACCTGCGCCGCTTATCGGTTCAGCGTGAGGCCGTCGCGGCGCGCTTGGAGGGGCTGGAGAGCACACAAGCCTTACTGCAGACGCAGATCGCACGGGCTACTTCAGAGGCGGCGGTGATTGAATGGGCTTACCAGGAGGGAAACCTGGTACGCCCAGGGGATAATCCGGTGGTGCCGGTACCGCCAGAAGGCAGCACGCCTGTGCCGACGCCAACCCCAGCCGTGCCGCGCCCGCAGATCCAAACGTGGCAGATGTGGTTGTGGCTATTTGTAGACGGTGTGCCCTCAAATGTTGTTAGATAGCCAAGGGAAGTTGCCCTCGGCGAACGGATAAGTTTAGCCAATACCCACTCAACCAGCTAGCGCGGGCTTTGGCAGTCGCACAAGCGCCATCTTCTGTCCAGCGAGCACCGGAGACCTTGAGGCGTTTGGTGACAATCTGTTTGCAGCCGCTCTCTACCGTACCACTGCCGATCAGGTATCCAGCTTTACGGAACCTGGCATAGTCTAAGCGGTGCTGGTTGTTGGTATAGTAGGTCACGGCTTTCTGAGCCACTGTACCCGCCTGTGGATGGTTCACGAATGACTGACAAGCTTGGATTACGGCGTCTATTCGGCCTTCCCACAGGTCAGTGCGCACCAGTTCGAGCCAGGCTTTTGCAGCATTATCATCCGCACCGAAGGCTTCTTGAGCGATGGGTTCCAGGTAGCTTTCCGCATGATACCAATCCACAATCTGTACGGCATTGGGGAAGTAATGTTCCACCAGTTTCCAAATCCAGACCGCTCCATCGGCAACGAAGACGATTTCCCTGGCCAAGTCTGCACACCTCTGGCAACCGGTCGCCCACATCAAGGCACCGAAAGCCTGAGCGTGCTCGATGTCGGAGTAATAGGTGATGGCTTTGGCTCGCAGTGCACCCAGGTCTCCCACATGGCTGCGACGCTGTGACGGTATACGGTGGCTGGATGCAGTCTCGACTTCATACCAACACCCTGTTTTCAGTTCCCGCCATTCTTCGTGCAGCGGGACATGGGCGCCATCCAACGAGCCATATAAGCGTGTTGGGTATTCTTGCACTGTTCGCTGACGGGTTTGCAACCATTGCGGGTCTTGGCTCTGGGTAATCCATGCCTGTTCGAGTTCATCTTGCAGTCCCCCGAAGGCCTGGCTTTCCTTACGTACCGTGTTCTCGCTCACTTCAATCAGCAAGAAACGCTCCACCAGTTGTTTGGCTTCGCCAAACGAAGTCTGCACTCCTGCCATTGCCAACAGGGATGCCAGACCTGCCGTCACTTCGCCCGGCTGAAGTCCGAAACGGGCGTCCAACGGCGAATAACCTTTATGACAATCAGTGCACACATAATACGCTCGCCGATACTCTGTCCAGCCAAAGACACTCAGCACCTTGGCCGGTCGTCGGAACAGATACCTCGTCACGCCACCACAGGCACAAGCCATTTCAGGCTCCGGATATTGGGCGTCTTGAGCGGTCAGATAACCACCCAAACATTGTTCGCCTACCTGACGAAGCATTTTGCGCATGAGGGTTTCAATTTCTGCGATGCGAACTTCTGTTTGCCCTCGTAATTGGGCTTGTAGCTCGGCAGTGAACAACTGCGTGATTTTCTGCATAAATTCTGTGCTAAACTCCACGTCGGGCCTCCTGGGTTTGATGATTCGGTTGTGGTAAACCTATCATAACCCAGGTGGCCCTCCCGGCTGTCAAAAAAACCCACTAACAACATTTGAGGGCACACACCCAGATCGCAGAGCATTGGGAAAAGCAAGGATGAGGATATAATTCTTCGTCATGAAGAATCTGCTTTTATACGCCATAACCGTATTGATCTGGGGCTCGACCTGGCTGGTGATCACCTTTCAGCTGGGGGAGGTGGACCCGATCCTTTCAGTAGCATACCGCTTCACACTGGCCTCGCTGGTGCTGCTGGCTTATGCTGGGCTGAGAAAAGTCAATCTGCATTTTACTGCCCGCCAGCACCTGTTTTTTGGATTGCAAGGTGTGCTTCTTTTCTCAATAAATTACCTGCTGGTTTACCTGGCAGTGCTGCGCCTGACCAGCGGATTGGTGGCGGTGATCTTTTCGATGCTGGTTTTCATG
>CAYXDC010000158.1:0-2578 GCA_964463505.1 uncultured Anaerolineaceae bacterium | reverse complement strand
CAGGCTGAATTTATCACCCTTGCCTGTATGCAAACTGCCACAGTTGAAGAAACATACACAATGGAAGTCCGCGATCCTCAAGCTGTCTACCCACAAATGTGCCTCTGGAGCATGCCCGCCACACCCACCGGTATACCTTTCGAGCGCGCATATTTGCACCAGGAGCGTAACTCCGTATCCTTATGGTGAAGGTAGGCTTCATCGATAAGCGCGCCATGAAAATATAGAGCTTTGCAGCCGATGTAAACCACTTCATCGATCGCCTCGAACATATTGGCCTTCTGGCGGTAATTAACCTGAGCGATCCATTGCAAAGCACCTTTTGCGGCTCGATATTCTCGGACTGCCTGGACAACGTGAGCAGACTCATTGTTGGTGATCATCGTATTGATCCCCGATATTTCGGCGCGTCTCCAGGTCTCCAGGATACGCTCAACAGTGTAGTACCCCACCATTTCCTTATCTCGTTCCGGAGACTGGTGGCTGAAACCTCCGAAGGGGTTTGCACCCAGCACCAGCCGAGAGACCTTCAACCCACAAAAATCTACCTGCGGTATAGTCATCTTATCCCTCGCTTGAATATTGATATCAAGTCAAGTATACGGCATCTTTCTGGCTGTAACAAGTGGTTATTGGGTGGGGATATCGTAGCAGTAGCGAAGATTAAAACCAACCCCGCCAAAGAACGGGAAATCTGAAACAATACAGGGCATCTCAAACAAGGAGGTGTCCTGATGATTTTAACCAAAGAAGCAGGTGGCTTCAGTTGGCAGACCGAAGCCACCCACTACGAGCAGGCGCAGGCGGGAAATCAAGAAAGCCTGAACGGGTTGCTGACCCGACATGAAGGCCTGGTGCGATATGCAGTAAAGCGCCAGGAATTGTATGGACTTCCATACGAGGAAGCCCTACAAGCCGGTCGTTGGGGATTGTGGCGTGCGATCATGGGCTACGATGTCCAGCGAGGAACCTGTTTCAGTACCTACGCCTACATAGCGATTATACGTTATGTATGGGGAGCCGTCAGGGGGCATTTACGACGCCAGCGCAGGCAAGTGCCGCGGCCGATCTTGCGGTTGTATTATGATGAGCCGGGAGCAGACCCCGCACAGCTGCAGGACCGGGAGGATGTGCGCCAAAGCTTGTTGGCGTTGGTGAGGCGTCTGCCGCAACCACAAGCGGAAGTGATCCGCTCGCACTATGGGTTGGAAGGTCGCCTTCCCCAAACACAGGCCGAAATTGGCGCACACAGGGGTGTAAGCCAACAGCGGATCGCACAAGTGGAAACCCAGGCGCTGACCTGGCTGCGCCAACCGGCTCACAGCCAGGAATTGCGTCACCTGCTGGCCCGACATAGCCAGCAGCAGTACGAACTGGCCGACCAACTGGCTCAGGCCTGGCTGCGGCGGCGAGGAGGGCGACATGGACGGCGCTAAACTCTTCCCCGAACAAACCCGAGCGCAAGATAGCCTCTTTGTCAGCCAGTGCAGTTTGTCTGGCCTGCAGCCCAGTCTGCCTCTGCAATGGCCTACGCCAGCGGATATGCCTGCCTCACCTAAAAAGCGTTACCGCTCTGCCTACGTCTACGCGTGGCTGCCAACCCTGTGCGATCCACAGCAGGTGCAGGCCTGGATGGAGCTATCCGACTTTGACCTGCTGCTGCGCCTGGTGGACTTCAACGGCTTACGACCCGTACTGGCGTATCTGCTGGGATGGAAATCGGGCCGCGGCTGGGAGCCTTTTGACCCGGTTTCCTTCTTTCTGTTGGTGGTCTGGCAGATATCCAACCGCTGGGCTCGCAGCCAGATGCTCAAAAACCTGGCGGATGAGCGCTATGCCGATTATGCCGCTTATTTTGGCTTTCACCAGGGAAACTATCCCACCGAGGGGGGCGTGCGCTACTTTCTGACCACCCTGGGACGCAACTCGGAAGCGGACGGTGAGACCGTGACGGTTGAGCAGGGGGAAATCCTGATCCAGGTGGCTGTGCAGAAGTTGAACCTGCTGTTGGTGCAAGCCGTGGATGTGATGCGCCAGGCTTCTGTGCTCAGCTCCAGCGCCTGGGAACAAGCCCTGCTGTGTCCGGATGGACAGATCCACGATGCGGCTTCGAATGTGCGCTGCATCTCGGTGGTCGAAGGCTGTTATCAACCCTGCACACCCGAAAGTCCCCGTCCTTGTGCGGCCAAAGCCAAACAACGGCGCGGATGCGAGTGCAACAGCCCGGCCTGTGCCCAAATCTGCCGCCAGGCGACCCCACGCGATCAGGAAGCCCGTTATATCGTTTACACTGGCTCCAATCCACCCTCAGACAGCCCCAACCGCTCTACCCAAGCGGATGAAACCAAACCTGAAAGAGGAGAAGCTCGTTATGGCTACCGCAGCCTGCCTCTGCGCCTGACCGATGCGGCCAGACGTTTCAGCATTACCTTGCTCGACGACATTCGCCCTGCGAACGGGCATGAAGATGTGCCCAGCGCCGCTTTGCTCCTGCAACTCAAGTCTCATTACTCCGACTTGCACGTAGATGCCGTGGCGGGAGATGCCGGGCTGGGTTTCGATGCCTTCCTGCACACCG
>CAYXDC010000157.1:0-2593 GCA_964463505.1 uncultured Anaerolineaceae bacterium | reverse complement strand
TGTTGGCAAGAGATTGTAGATCAATTTGCTGGGAATTAAATCCCAGGCTGAGCAAAGGCCACAGGCCTTCCAGCGCGCAAACCCACCAGAAAATAGAGAAAATCTTACGCTCATTCATAGCGCCCAATCGTACCATAAATTTAGACCTTCAAAGTGAGCCAGGCAACGTACATAGGTCAGGGATTTACACTCTGGCAGCAATACTGGAGTTAACATCACAATCATCGTTTAAGCGCACAACCCATACAGAGATCAGAATATATTATCGATTCCTGGGTGTGCTATTGAAATTCGGGATCTCTAGCGATTTTGCGCCCTCCCAGCGTTGTATAATAAGCCTTGCTCACCCAGGATGACCTG
The DNA here is from genome assembly GCA_964463505.1 of uncultured Anaerolineaceae bacterium. Taxonomy (GTDB): domain Bacteria; phylum Chloroflexota; class Anaerolineae; order Anaerolineales; family UBA4823; genus JAJZSS01. The sequence goes on along the minus strand of CAYXDC010000157.1, from coordinate 2,233 downwards.
AGTGCAATGCTAAGTTTTTGTTTTTTTATGCTGACGCGCACGGAACAGGCAGGAGCATGCTATCGATGGAGGCCAATGGTGCAATGAGTAACGCAGAGAGAAGATTGATCGAATTATTAAAAGATGTCAAAGATGGTTCTTTAGCTGTGGAAGAAGCTCTGGATAAGCTGCGTATTCTCCCTTATGAAGACCTTGGCTATGCTCGGCTGGATCATCACCGTTCCTTGCGCATGGGTTTCCCGGAAGTGGTATTTGCCCAGGGGAAGACACCCGACCAGGTTGCCGATATCATGGCACACCTTGCGGAGCAAAACGACCGGGTTCTGGCAACACGCGCATCAGCGGATATCTATCAGGCAGTACGCGAACGCCTTCCCGATGCACTTTACCATGCCATCGGGAGGCTGATCGTAATCAACCGCTCGCCCAACCAGGAAGGTCTGCCGGGTATTGTTATCGCCAGCGCCGGCACGGCGGATATGCCGGTAGCCGAAGAAGCGGCAATTACCGCTGAGCTGATGGGCAATCGCGTGGAGCGCCTGTATGATGTGGGTGTTGCAGGGTTGCATCGCCTGCTCGATAAGGCTGATACGCTCAGGCGAGCGCGGGTTATTATCGTTGTTGCCGGAATGGAGGGCGCCCTCGCCAGTGTCGTAGCCGGGCTGGTTGCCGTACCGGTGGTTGCAGTACCCACCAGTGTGGGCTATGGCGCCAGTTTCGGTGGCCTGGCACCGCTGCTGACCATGTTAAACAGTTGTGCCCCCGGAGTAGGCGTGGTAAACATTGACAATGGATATGGCGCAGGGCATTTAGCCAGCCTGATCAACCGCATACACACTCCAGGCAACCAGGCTCAAGAAGGACAACCAACAACTGCTGCCGTCAAGGAAGGCGTCTCATAAACGGTCAATCATTATTTATCTCTGAGGAACCACTGGCGGAGAAATACACACGTTTACAGGAAATTCTGCGCCAGATGGGTTCGGTCGTGATCGGGTTCTCGGGTGGTGTGGATAGCAGCCTGGTTGCCTGGGTTGCTCATGCTATTTTGGGCGAACGCATGCTGGCAGTAACTGTGCGCTCACCGGTTGAGTCTCCTGAAGAGACACAGCTTGCCATCGACCTGGCGCGCCTGGGTGGTTTCCGCCACCAGGTCATTGACATGGATGACCTGGCAGACCCAATTTTCACCGCTAACCCACCCGACCGCTGTTTTCACTGCAAGCTCAGGCGCTTTGGCGCTTTGAAGACTCTGGCACAGGATCAAGGTCTGGCCTGGCTGGCAGATGGCACCAACGCGGACGATGCAAGTGACTACCGCCCTGGTCTGCGCGCCTTGCAAGAAATCGGGGTTCGCAATCCTCTGGCTGAAGCAGGGTTGAACAAGGCTGATATCCGCGCCCTGGCGCAGTCATTGGGTTTGCCCAACTGGAACAAGCCGGCCGCGCCCTGCCTGGCAACACGCTTCCCCTATAATACCCACCTGACACACCCCGAGATTGAACGTGTTGGCAAGGCGGAGCATTACCTGCACGAATCAGGCTTTCCCAGCGTGCGGGTCCGGGTTCACGGGGATCTGGCGCGCATCGAAGCCCCAGCCGAAAATTTCGGCGCTCTGCTGGCGATGCGAGAGCAAATTGCCAGCCATCTGAACCAGCTTGGTTACGCGTATATTGCCCTCGATTTACTCGGTTACCGTATGGGTAGTATGAACGAGACCCTGGAAGATAATATGATCGCCTCAGCCAGGGATAAAACTGATTCAGATCTGGGGGAGTTAGATCATAGATGAGATCGACGCGCATTTTCTCCCCCAAAATTGGCGCAACACGATTCTAAAACACCCCTAATTCCCGATACTTCGCGGCCGGTATTGCAAGGCTTCTGCCAGATGTTGGGGCTGGATGCCCTCACTACCTGCCAGATCGGCTATCGTGCGCGCTAGCTTGAGCACCCGGTGGTAAGCCCGCGCCAAAAGCTGCAGCTGGCGCATAGCGCTGCGAATCAGGGCGCTGCCAGTCTCATCCAGCGCGCAGAACTGGCGCACTTCTGCCGGGCGCATATCAGCATTACAGGTGATATCACTGCCTTCAAAACGCAACCGCTGACGCTCGCGAGCAGCTTCCACCCGCGCCTGGATCACTGCGCTGGGCTCACCCAGGCGCTGGTCGCTTAATTTCTCGTAATCCACACGCGGCACTTCAATATGGATATCGATCCGGTCCAATAATGG
>CAYXDC010000156.1:0-2704 GCA_964463505.1 uncultured Anaerolineaceae bacterium | reverse complement strand
GGTTAAGTGTGGAAATACGGTTAAGAAATCCACTTACAATAGCAGAGTTAGGATGATATACCTGAAGAAGTAGTCAGTTGACTCTGAAGTTTTGCATTAACAACAAAAATCCGCCGGGCAGCGGATTTTACCCCCACATCTAGGTGACCCCGACAGGATTCGAACCTGTAACTAATTGATTAAGAGCAATTGGCGGAGGCGTCTATCGCATGAAATAGCGTCTATTAGCCCCATATATTGGGGTGAGGGTGTAAATATCGTCTAGATTGTCAATGCTGTCTGTGCGAATTGCACCAAAATTGCACCAAGAAGAAAGGCGACTCTCGCTAATTATGAATAGAAATAGGTAAATCATAAGCGCAGGTAGCGCACTGTCAAATTCGAAAACCACTTGATTTGGGATGACGAATAAAGCTACTGATCTCGCCTCAAGCAGGCTGGACTGAGCGGCAGAATCAATACCTCCATCGTCCAGCGTATCAACCTCATCATCCGCCAATCTATTTCCTAGCTGACCCGCCGCACCTGGGGTCCAGCTCACTAATTTCCCGAGCTGATCGAACACCTCGAGTTATGGCACTGCTACGATTACTTCGCCCGTTACTACGATAGCCTGGTTTTCGAATTCTCCCATCCGATACAGCGCAAAGTTTACCAGCAGCCACTTTGTTATCGGCGAAGAACCCCGGTTATGACGACCGGCCTGACAACCTGCCGCTGAAAAGCCAACGAGTTAATTGCTTACCCTTCGTGATTTTCTTTCCCAATGGAGGAACTTTGATACACGCGGTTTGGGCTAGCCCTGGATCAGGCACATGTCGATCGATATGGTGATTTACATCTTTATAGCAGCAACAGCTATCTAGCTAACGATCAACACGTGCGGGAAGGGAAATTCTCTTTCCACTGGTATGTTATTCGATGTTTCAAATTATGTGGATGGATTTGTTTATGCGCGCTATCCCCTCAACAGTATTTACGCACCGTGGAGTGGGGGGCCCGCCCTCTCCGCTACCTCCCCTTGGGTGCCTCCATTTTTTTCTCTCACGGCTGCGTGCTGACTGAGGCCCGGGGCATGGGGGAGAAAGATGGTTGCGGAAAGGATTGGCTTTAAGCAAGGAAAGGGGCCGTTCACTTATGAAGCGGACGGCTGTGCTCTGCATGACGGAGCAGTATCGCGATGCCGCACAGCACTTCACGGGCAAGCTTGGTGAAGAAGTCGCCCTTTTCTGCGGGAACGATTCCTATATACACCCAATAGTTTTCATTGACAATGAAAACTATTGGGTGTATTATTTCATCATGAATGAAAACAATTGGAAATCCAGATGGTCCAAAGATCAGATCAAAGCGATGCTGCTCGAACAGCAGCAGGCTTTCTGGCAGGGCGAGACCGGGACAGAGCGGGAAGTATTGGGTGAAATAGAGCGCGCCATACCTTTACCTCATGCGGTGGTCATTTCCGGACTACGGAGGGTGGGCAAATCCACGCTATTGGCGCAGTTAGCGCATCGTTTAGGAGAGGAACGCTTCTACTACGTCAACTTCGAAGATGACCGCTTCCTAGGATTTCAGGCTGAGGATGCTAACGACCTCTACCAAGCACTGGTGGAACTCTTTGGCGAGCGAAAGGTGTTTATCATCGATGAGGTTCAAAATGTCACTGGTTGGGAGCACTTCGTGCGCCGTTTCATGGATCAGGGGATCAAATTCTTCATCACCGGTTCCAACGCTTCACTGCTCAGCCGAGAACTAGGTACCCGCCTGACCGGACGCTATATACCCATAGAGCTTTTCCCTTTTTCTTTCGCTGAGTTCCTAAGCTTCAAGGAATACACGGTCCCTGACCTGACACGCCAAACGACAGTCGAGATGGCGCAACTGCAACAGATTCTGGGTGAGTACCTGCGCCTAGGCGGTATTCCTGAACCACTGAAGTACCCCGAACTACCGCTACTGCGTACTTTGTATGACGATATTCTCTATCGTGACATTGCCACGCGCTACCACATCGAGGAAGTGCAGGCGTTGAAAGAACTGGCTTTCTATCTGATGAGCAATCCTACCAGCCAGGTTTCTTTCAATAAGCTCAAAGAACAGTTCCGCCTGGGCAGCGTCAATACAATCAAGAATTACATCGAATACCTGGAGAACAGCTGGCTTATCTTCACCATGAACGTTTATGCATATTCGGTGAAGCGCCAGCAAATCGCGGCCAAGAAAGTTTACAACATCGACAACGGCCTGGTCAATGCAATTGGTTTCAGTTTTTCTCCCAACACTGGCAAATTAATGGAAAACGCGGCTTACCTGGCATTGCGACGTAAGTCGCACGAGATCTACTATTACACTACCCCAGCTGGTTATGAGGTGGATTTTTACTTGCCAGAGTCTGATCAATTGATTCAGGTGGTTCAAAGTATGGATAATCCTGCTACGCGGGAACGAGAGATACGGGCACTGGTGGATGGAATGGATGCCCTCAGCCTTTCTTCCGGATTGATCTTGGCGGATTCAAATGCCGAGACAACAAGGGATGGATTTTCAATAACAATCCGTTCCCTGGCTGAATGGCTTCTAGAAAGCGAATGAGGCGGTTTTGTGGGATTTGCCGAACCCATACTGTGAAAACAAAACCAGCACCAATTCAGAAAACCAGGTGCCGGTTAAATTCTATTTACTCTCCGTGGAGTGGTGACCCACC
>CAYXDC010000155.1:0-2944 GCA_964463505.1 uncultured Anaerolineaceae bacterium | reverse complement strand
GTCCAATACGGAGGCGAAATATCCTGGGAGGTATCATCCACGATTACCAAAGACAACCTTCTTCTCAGGTTTATACCCATGGTTAGGTTTTTTACACCATACAAGCTCCAGGAGGTTGAGAAACCTTCTCCGAAAGAACATGAAGTCCTGGTAAAAATTTGGGCGACGACCGTCACAGCCGGGGATTGTGAGATGCGAAGCCTGCAGCTCCCTCCCTTTTTTCGGCTCCCCACACGAATCTACAATGGTCTCAGCAAACCAGGAAGAATTCCCATATTAGGGCAGGAGCTGGCGGGGGAAATTGAATCCGTAGGCAAAGCGGTTACGCTGTGTAAGGAAGGTGACCAGGTTTTTGGAACGACCGGCTTTGGTTTTGGCGCGTATGCTGAGTACATCTGCCTGCCTGAAGAATCCAACATGGGTGTGCTGGCAACAAAACCGGTCAATATGACCTATGAGGAAGCCGCTGCCGTTCCTACCGGGGGACTTGAAGCATTGCATTTTCTCCGAAAAGGAAAACTCCAACGCGGACAAAAGGTTTTAATTGCCGGCGCGGGAGGAAGTATCGGTAGTTTTGCGGTACAGCTTGCCAGGTATTTTGGGGCGGAAGTGACCGGCGTGGACAGCACGGGGAAATTGGATCTGATGCGCTCGATCGGTGCAGACCAGGTTATCGATTACACTCAGGAGGATTTCACCCAACGCTTAGAGATCTACGATATGATTATGGATGTGATGGGCAAGAGCTCGTTTTCAGGGTGTATCCGTTCACTCAAGCCAAATGGTTGTTATCTTATCGGCAATCCTGGGCTGACCCAGCTGGCGCGGGGACAGTGGACTTCGATGAGAAACAGCAAGAAAGTACTCTTTGGGGCGGCAAACCAAAAGACTGAAGATTTACTTTTCCTAAAAGAGCTAATTGAAGCGGGGAAAATCAAAGCAGTGATCGACCGACAGTATCTGCTGGAACAAACTGCCGAGGCGCACAGGTATGTGGATACAGGGCAGAAAAAGGGAAATGTTGTCATCGCCGTAACTCACACAGAATAGGAAAAACGATATGGATATTTTATCGAACACTCAATTCATCGTTACCACGGCAAACGTTGCAACACTCTTGTTCGCAGTGGTTATTGTTCTCCAATTATTGCTTGCAGCCGGAATCTTGCCGGTTTCAATGGCCTGGGGAGGCCGGCAATCCATACTGACCCCTGCCTTGAGAATTTCCAGCATCATCGCGGCAATTCTATTGGGAGGGTTTATTTTTGTGATCCGAACTCGAGCCGGGCTTATCGGCAGTGCGCCAATTCCGGTAATGATCCAGGTGGCCTCCTGGATCATTACAGCGTTTATGGCCTTCAACACGCTTGGAAACCTGGCTTCGAAAAGCTTAAAAGAGAAGCTTGTATTTGGTCCGGTCACTTTCCTGCTCACCCTGGCGTGTCTGCTGATCTCGGCCTCAAGCCCGGCGATCTGATCTATCGCTAAAATTATCCGCGCATCACTGCCGGACCTGCATCACCATCTGCACTATCGCGGCGACGGCAGCCTCGGGCTGCTCCCAATGGATGTTGTGGCCGCTGTGGTCTGCAATGAGATGCTTGCTGTTGGACGATAGCGCGAGATAGCGTGCCTGCGAGGCGACCGAATCCGCATCCATATCTTTGCCGCGCGAGAGAAGGATTAATGGCAATGCGCCCAGGGTTGTCGCCTCTTTCGCCTGCGCCCCTGTCCCGGCTACTTATCACATCTGCCGATTATTACCTGGTTGTGCTGGCTACTTTTCTCATCCAGATAATTTCTTCGGTAATAATTTTTGGGTAAACACGATAATTTACGCTGCAATTTTGATGGATGGCATATTTGCACCTTACAGGCTTTTTCTTTAGTTTTGGTCCTGGTTTAGGTTGATTGGAAAGGTAGATATGCAGCGCCTGTCTGGTTGTTACCCAGTTACGGCCAATTTTCTTACCTGTCCTGGCTACTTATCTTATCCGTGAATATTATCGGGTAAAGAAAACGAATCTTGTTAGCCTTTGGATCTTATTCTGTAAATAGGATTGCCAAAATAGCTCTAAATTGGGGAAGTAGCTGTACACAAGCGGAAATCAGCAACTCAAATCAATCGCCAGACAAACTAAACCGGTAGCCATCCCTCTTGGAATGGTTACCTTTGAATTATATCGGTATGATATGACCGGGTTAGTGCAGGTAAGTTTGGCGTGAATAGCTGTGATGTAGACCACCAAGGATCGCCCTGGAGGTGATGCTGCCGATTGGGTTTGCTTCAGGTTGATTGTTGTAGTCGGGGATCTGTTGACCAATTCCTTGATGAGGCCGTTCCTGATTGAAGTAAATGGTAAACTCCTTGACCACTCGCCGCAAATGCTGACCATGAAGAATGAGGATGTGATCCAGGCATTCTCTTTTCAAGCTGCCTATGAACCGTTCGCATATGCCATTCGCTCGGGGTGCTCGATAAGGGGTTTTCAGTTCTATGATGCCTGAGCCTTTGGCCACAGCCGAAAAGCGCAAGCCATATTTGCTGTCACGATCGCGAAGGAGGTACTTCGGACCCTGGCCCCAGGGTGTTGCTTCACGTAACCGCTGTGCGGTCCATTCGTCGGACGGGGATGTAGTAACGGCAGAATGCACGATCCGCCGAGTTTTGAGTTCCATGATGACAAAGATATGCCACGGTCGAAACAACCAATCATAGACCACGGTAAAGTCGCAAGCCCAGATGTCCCCGATATGATTTTTCACGAAAGTCGCCCAGGTTTGGCTAGAAGATGGTGACTTTCTTTCTTTTGGCATGTATTTTTGGATGGTTCGTTTGCATACTTTGATCCCCAGCTTGAGTAGTTCACCCCGAATCCGTTCCGCACCCCATAAACGATTCTCGTTTGCCATCTTGCGGATGAGATCGATCGTTTCAGATGGG
>CAYXDC010000154.1:0-3052 GCA_964463505.1 uncultured Anaerolineaceae bacterium | reverse complement strand
CGGTTGTGCACCGTGTCGATATACGGCACCAGCAGGCGCGTGGTGGGTTTGGGCAGGCGGGCGTTGATGCGCTTCATCACCGGCAGCACGGCGACCTCGTCCAACTTTTCCAGGTCGCTGAAGGTGCCATCTTCGTGGTAATGGGCTTCGTATAGCGCCGGCACGTACACGCCCCAGATACCTGCCAGGGCGTGCAGCAGCTCGGCCCGCGGGGCTCCGCTGTCTTTCCACGCTTGCTGGGCGTCCACAATTTCGTGGATCACATCCTCGCCCTCGCCGATCACAAAGGCATCGATGAAAGCGTGCATGGGCTCGGGGTTGTAGGTGGCGTGCCCGCCGGCGATCACCAGCGGGTGCTGCTCCGTGCGTTGGGCGGAGAAGACCGGGATGCCGGCCAGGTCGAGAATGTTCAGTGTGTTGGTGTACAGCGTCTCGTAGGGCAGCGAAAAGCCCAGGATATCGAACTGGCTCAGCGGGTGCTTGGATTCCAGCGAATACAGCGGAATCCCCTGATCTCGCACGGCGGCTTCCATATCCGACCAGGGGGCGAAGGCGCGTTCCGCCAGCGTGTCCGAGCGCTGGTTCAGCCCATCGTACAGGATCGCCCAGCCCAGGTTGGACATGCCCAGATCGTACAGGTCGGGGAAGATCAGCGCCACATGGCTGCGGACGGAATCCCAGTCCTTCAGCACCTGGTTGATCTCCCCGCCGGTGTAGCGGGCCGGTTTTTGCACGCCCGGCAGGATGCGCTCCAGACGGGATTCGATTTCTTTGGGGGTGAATACCATTAAAGATCCTTTCGAGAGGTTTACTTACCGGTCAGGAAGGAAATTATACACGAGAAAATGATCTGATATACCGCCAGGGCGTAAAGAACGCCAGGAAATTACGAAACATAATTATCGTATAATAATAACAGCTATGAACCATATCCAGCCTCAACAACCATCCAATTTATCCGCATATGCGCGCGCCTGTCTGAACGCATTGGTTGAATCGGGCCTGTCAGATCGGATTTCAATCGGCGGGGCGCTGGGTTTATTCCATTACCTGGATTATCGCCTAACCCAGGACGTGGATGCCTGGTGGTCGGAACGGCTGCCGCAAAAAGAAAAGCAGGAAGTTATTGATACGCTCCGCCGAGCCCTGGCTGATTTTGGCGCTGTGAGTCTGCGCACCTGGGGAGATGTGGTCAGTATCGAATTAACCCAGGATAACAAAAAGGTATTTAGTTTTCAAATTGCTGCTCGCTCCGCTCGACTGGAGCATCCCATCTCAGCAGGCTGGATTGATATCCCGCTGGACAGTCTGGCGGATCTGGCAGCAAGTTAGATGGTAGCCCTGGTCGAACGCGGCGCGCCACGCGATTTTCTGGATATTTATCAGATCTGCCTGGCTGGGTTATTGAGCATTAACGAGTGCTGGTCGCTCTGGCGCAGGTGCCAGACGCTATCAGAGAGTGACACCGATCAGGCTCGCGCCCGTCTGGCAATTGAAAGCCATCTTGAGCGCATTGTCCTGCACCGACCCCTGGCGCAAATTTCCGATCTAAATCAACGTGAACAGGCGCAAATCCTTCGTATGTGGTTTCAGAAGGATTTCTTGCAGGTGAAAGATGGCTGATTCTCTCTCCTGGCTGGATGGCGCCTTATATCCGGATACGGAAGTCCCCGAATCGCTGGATTCTTTGGCTGGGCGGGTGGATTTTCTGGCGCGCCTGTGTTCGGCCTGGGATTTTGGCTTGCTTCCGGCTATTGAAACGATCGCAGAGATCCGCAAGCCCGAGTGGAAGCACGCTGTCGATAAATGCCGCCTTTTGACCTCTCCGGCGTATCACCTGCTCCGGCGCTGGCACGGACTTCTGTCTCTGCCCTATCTCGGCCAGCAAATCGCTATGATTCGCGACGATCCCTATCTTGACCAGGTTTAAGGCGGGCTGAGATTACGCCGTCAGGATCATCACCACCAGGGTAATAATCCACAAAATCAAAACCATATACCCGATGCGCGTCACCAGTAGGCCCAGCTGGCCCAGCATCTCATTACTCTTTTGTTGCAGCTCGATCAGGCGGTCCAGCTTGTCGTTGTTGTCCATTGTTTGCTCCTATGATAGATCGGCAAGATCAGGAATCCCAAGCACCAGCTTCCAGAAGGTGCGGTGCGGCTCCGGCAGCGCCTCATCTCCCCAGCGGCTTACCCATTCCTTGATTTCCTGCTTTGGATAAACCGTGAATAACCAGCGAATTTCCTGGCGATCCCCGAACTGTAGAACCCGCTCGATGATGGTGAAACGCGAGCGCGCGAGATCTAATTGCGTCAGGTCATATTCCTGGAAAAAGGGCGCCAACGAAAGGGGGATCCGCATCGTGGTATCCATGCGCTCTATTGTAATCCAAGTCCACCCGTCGCCTGGATACGTTTGCGGCTTTGTCGTTATTTCAAATATGTATCATAAAACACGATCGTGTGCGTCATTGCTGCAGTGAAGTAATTCGAGATATTGTGATCGTCGCCCTCATAGGTGTACAGCTCCACCGTTTGTCCGGCGGCCTGCATCTGCTCCGCCAAAGTCTGCGAAAATTCGACTGGCACATCCGCGTCCGAAGTGCCGTGGTGGAGCTGGATGGGCCGCCCGTTCAGGTCTGCCAGGTAACTGTTGGCCGAGATTGACGCCCAGAATTCAGGATTCTCCTCCGGCGTGCCGTAGATCGCCGTCAAGTCCTGGCGCCAGCGCCGTGTCACACCCGTGGGATTAGGCGTGGAAGTGGGGAAGGAGCTTGCCCGCCTCCAGCGGGAGAGCATATCCGGGTAATTCGCCACCACCCCCGCCCAGATCACCCCGGCCTTGATCCCGGGGTCGATCACCATGGCGCGCAGGGTGATGTAGCCGCCCATGGAGTGCCCCCACATGCCGATGCGTTCCGGGTCCGCCCCCGGATAGCGGCGCATGCTCGCCACCGCGTTGAGCACATCCACGGTATAGCCCGGGCTGCCGTAGGCCCCGGTTGGCTCGCCTTCCGAGCGGTCGTGGCTGCGGTAATCGGGGCGCAGC
>CAYXDC010000153.1:0-3184 GCA_964463505.1 uncultured Anaerolineaceae bacterium | reverse complement strand
GTTCAGCGCTGGGATGGTCGTAATGATGCCCACCGCGCCGACCAACACGCCGAGGACGTTCAGCCATTTGGGAAGTCCACCAATCCGCAGCGCCGCCAGGCTGACCAGCAGCGTCCACATTCCGCCGAGGATTTCGCCATTGGCGTTGCCCAGCCCGTTTGCCGCGGCTTCAATTCCCTGAAAGGTCAACACAGCCTGGGTCGGGTCTTTGGCGTAAAGGGGAACAATCGTAGCCAGCCCGGAATTCGCAACCATCCCGCTGGCGATCAGCGAACCGGCCCAAATGATCCCGATCGCGGTTGCCACCTGCATGAGCGCTGGCGCTCCAGACTTCATGCGGTCGTACAAAGCCAGCGACAGGACGATCAGCGCAAAGCCAAAAAAGACGTACATAAGCAGGTTGGTCGAAAAGACAACCGTCTGTTTGTCAACGTTCAGGGCGACCTTTTGGGCCGGGTCGGTGATGTTGAGATAGTCCAATACGACGATGAAGATTACAAGGCCGATCAGGTGGCTGATTGCCATATACAGCGCGGCGATACCGCCAGATTTCTGCAAGGTTTTCATGGTTTGCTCCTTTTCTCTTGAATTGGTTAGGCTTCGACGTTGCGCCATGTCCATGCAAACCCGATGATCAGCAGCAGGCAGAGGGTTTCGACTGTGGCGATGAAAATGTAGTGGGGATACGGAGCTATGCCGCCCCAGATATAGGCAATGGTGACGATGCCCACAACGATATTTGCCCAGCGATTGATGCCGTGCTTCAACACGCGGGATAGGATAATCATGGCAATGCCGAGTTGCCCCATGATCGCCCCGATCAACATCAATTGGGGAATGGACGCGCCCGCGCTGGCGGATGTCCTTGCCACTTCTTCCGCCGCGCCGGGGATGTTCAGTGAGAGGATGTCCGCTTTCAGCATGTTGATCATCACCACGATCCACAGGGTCGAGAGCAGGACTTTCGTATCTATCTTTTTTGTTGGGATTGCGCTTATGTTCATTTTTTTCTCCTTATTAGTACGATATGGATGAGATTCATGGAATTGGACCCGATTGATCGAGACCAATGGCATTCCTGAATCACGCACTTTTTTAAGCAAGCCATGCAACGCCGCCTGGTCAATCACCTGACCACTGAGAAGAGTATTACCGTCATCTTCAAGTGTGATGGTCAAACCATCAAACCAATCAGCCCACCGGTCATCCAGGTGCCCCCTGATGCGGATATCGTATTGCAGAGCAGTCGATCTTGGCGGTTTAGTCATTTTGCGTCTCAGGTATCCTCTTGTGGTTTATCTGCCCAAAGGATACAGCTTGATGTGGTGAGGCGTCATCACCACATGATGTGAATGATGTGGTGATTAATGGTTTAAAACACGAAAGCCCCAGCAGGTGGTTTTTTACACCTGCTGGGGCGAAGGTTGGTGTTTGGAGCCAGCTAGAATAAATCGAGTTCTTCAGCGCGGTGGATGGCCGCCCGGCGGTTGTTGACCCCCAGTTTATTGAAAATGTTTTTGGTGTGAGTGCGCAAGGTGTTGAGCGATACGATCAGTTGTTGGGCAATTTCTGGCCCGCTTAATTCGCTGCGGAGCAGCTTGAGCACTTCCAGCTCGCGTTCGCTTAAAGGATCGATCAGTATGTTTTTGGCTGGATGACCCTCAGACTCCATCATGTCGGATTTTGGAGGGATAATTGCTGATTTTGGCGCAGCCACCGCCTGGGCAAAGGCAGCCAGAAGTTTGTCTGCATAACTGTTTAGCGGATGGTCTCTATTGCGCGTTTGTATTTCAATCAATGACCGCATCGCTTCGCCTTCATCCACAAAGATGCGTACAAAGCCGCCCGGCTTTGCCAGAGCGAGCGCCTCACGGAGCTGTTGCACGGCCTTATCCTTTTCGCCCTGTGCGTGCAGGGCGATGGTCTGTAGAACCATCACCTTGAGCACTTCATCCGCCCATTCTTTGGCTTCCATCTGTTGGCGCACCGGCTCCAGCACTGCCAGTGCGGCAGACGGGTCTCCTTGGGCCAGATATACCCGAGCCTGGCTAAAGGGGAGCTCATGCGTCTGCGCGAGATGAGCTGCTGCATCCAGATCGCCCTGATGAAGCAACACTATCACTTGTTGAGCAGCTACATCGGGTATCCGATGCACAAAATTATGCTGGCGCACGGACTGCTCGGTCTCCGCTAATATGGCGGCCGCCCCGTCTGCGTCCCCCCACGCCAGTTTCAGGCGGGCAAGAAACACCTCACAAACAATGAATCTGTCAATAACGCGATCCCACTGCTGCGCCAGTCGGAGGCTCTGCTGCCCGTGCTGTTCAGCGGCTATCAGGTCGTTCCATTCGTAGCAGATACGGGCCAGGCCAAGATGCGCCTCACTGGCAGATGGCAGCGGATACTCACCAAACAGTTCTAGGGCATTTCGGTAGGTCTCGGCGGCCAGATAGAGCCTGTTTTCTGTTTCCTGTACCCTACCAAGACCCATCGTGGCCAATTTAGTGACGAAGGTATGTCCTATCGTCTGGCTGATGGATATGGCTTCAATAAACGCACGGCTGGCCGCCGTGCGGTCTCCTTTTTGTAGGTAGGCAGCACCCAATGCCCAGGTACTTATATTGCGGACAGGCAGATTATCGGGGCGCAAATACTCCAGGGCACGGCGTGCCTGAACAATAGCTGTGTCTGTCTGGTACTGGATAAAAGCCAGGGTAGCTCGGTTGTTGGCAATACGTCCTAAAATATCGCGGGTATCAATGTCTAGCTCAGCACCTTGCAGAGCAGCTTCAGCCGCCTTAAGTTTTTGTTCGACATCGGTGGTTTGACCAGCAGTTGTTAATGCCCCGGCATACATCACCCATAACATGGGCCTTTCATCCAGTGCCGTCGTAGGCAGCGACTCCAGCCAGCTCAGTACAGGGATCAGCGCGCCGCGAACGTGCAGGGGCATCCCCTTTCCTTGAATCAACCGCGAGGCGCGCTCAATGTCAGTGGCCGCAGCAGCATGCTGAAAAGCTTCAAGCTCTAAACCATTGTCTTCGTACCATTGGCTGGCACGTATGTGGTATTCGGCCACGTTGCCACTCTGCTGCAGTCGTTGTCGCAGCAATTCAGCAAAGAGATGGTGATAGCGGTACCAACGCCGCTCGTTGTCCAGGGGGACGATAAACAGGTTGGCGCG
>CAYXDC010000152.1:0-3187 GCA_964463505.1 uncultured Anaerolineaceae bacterium | reverse complement strand
AAGAGCTAGCCAGACGTGGCGCCGCCTGCCAATGTATCCGCTGCCGGGAGGTGCGTGGGGAGCGTATCCATGCCTCCCAACTGCTGCACGAGGATATCTCCTACGCTACGGACACTACCGAGGAACATTTTTTGGCCTATAACACGCCCGATGACCGGCTGGCAGGCTTTTTGAGATTGTCTCTGCCAGAGAAAGGACAAAACCCAATGGGTTACCCATTGGGTAACCCAACGGGTCTGGCGGACCTGGATCGGGCAGCGGTGATCCGCGAAGTGCATGTATACGGGCAATCTTTGCCGGTGGGGAGCGATGCAGACGGTGTGGCGCAACACAGTGGACTGGGGACACAGCTCATCGATTGGGCTGAAGCGATAGCGGTTGAGCGCGGTTACCAGCGCCTGGCTGTTATTTCCGCAGTGGGCACGCGCCGCTATTATCTGGACCGGGGATTCGCGCGCGGGGATTTGTATCTAGTAAAGCCATTAAGGGAACCCGCTTAGCGAAATCCTTTCGGAAATTCAGGGCAGAAAACGACTGCGTACCAGATCGTATGCTGTAATTAAGGTACTTTCTCGTCCAGGAATGCTTGACAGGGGGAAAAGATGTCCTATAATTTAGGATATGGAAACGGTTCCAAGAAAACCAGCCACCATCCGGGATGTAGCCAGCAGGGCAGGTGTGGGTGTAGCTACCGTTTCGCGGGTCATCAATGATAGCCCGCTGGTCAGCTCTGCAACGCGTGCTCATGTACAGAATGTCATTGCAGAGCTCGACTTTGTGCCGAGCACTTCTGCCCGCCGGCTTTCTCTGGGGCGCACTATGACGATTGCAGTGATCGCCCCATTTTTTACGCGGCCTTCGGTAATGGAGCGTTTGCGGGGCATCAAGGAAAGCCTGGCAGACAGTCCGTATGACCTGACAGTCTATAATGTTGAGACAATTGAACGTCGCGACGCGTGCATGCGCGATATCCCTCGGCGAGAGCGCGCCGATGGTGTTTTGATTATTTCCCTTTCCCCTCAAGATGCTGATATACCTGTTCTGCAGCAGGCTGATGTTCCGATCATTCTGATTGATGCCAATCATCCTTGCCTGTCCTCAATGACGCGTGTTGTCGTGGATGATGTCGCTGGAGCGCGTGTTGCCACCCAGTACCTCATTGAGCTTGGACACCACCGGATTGGCTATATCAGCGATTATTTAGAGACACCTTTCAACTTTACTTCCAGCCGCTATCGCCTGCAAGGATACCGGAAGGCTCTGGATGCAGCTGGGATGCCATTTCGCCCGGAATATCATCTCCAAGGTGAACATGGACGAAATCAGGCACGCCAGATGGCGCATGCCCTGCTGTCTTTACCCGAAAGACCAACCGCCATTTTCGCTGCCAGTGATACTCAGGCATTTGGCGTTATGGAGGCTGCGCGAGATCTACAAATTCGAGTGCCGGAAGAACTCTCCATTATTGGCTATGATGATATCGAAGTGGCTGAATACCTCAATTTGACAACCATCCGTCAGCTCCTGTACGAATCTGGAAATCGAGGCGTGAGTTTGCTTTTAAATAGATTGGCAAATATGCAAGCTGAACCGGTTGTGGAAGTATTGCCCACAGAATTGATTGTGCGCCGTACGACAGCGCCACCCATGCTTGAATTGTGAGAGCTTGTTGACTTTGATCTCAAATTCTGCTATAGTACTAACACGAGTTAGTGACGCGTGTTAGTTATAGGGGCGAGATTTTGAGGATCAAGTCAATATGAGTATGAGACGGGTTACCAGTCAGGATGTGGCCAGGTACGCAGGTGTGTCCAGAACGACCGTTTCATTGGTTTTAAACAATGTTGACGCACAGATCAGCGTAGATACCCGGCAACGGGTCCTGGAAGCTGCTAAACAACTTAATTACCACCCCAACGCTTCGGCACGCCGCTTGGTTCAGGGACGAACGCGGGTGATCGGTTTTATTGAGCATCATTCGCCATATCAAACCTTTGCCGATGCATTTATGGCTGAAGTATTGCGTGGTTTGCATGCCGTTGCTCGTCAGTATAATTACCATGTAATTTTTGAACCGTCGTCTGACGATGACCATGCGCGTGATCACTGTGTTCAATTGGTCCAGGAACGCCACGTGGATGGGATTGTGTACTCTGGTCCGCGATTTAATGATCTGGCTTTAGAACGCCTGGTAGAGTCTAATATCCCGGTTGTTTTGCAAGGCTATCTGCCAGGTTGTCCATTTCCATCGGTAGATATAGATAATGTGGCGAGTTCCAGGTTGGCTACTGAACACTTAATCTCGTTAGGACATACGCAGATCGCAATGATCACCAATGGTCCTCTGATGTACACAGCCGCAACAGATCGCATGGCCGGCTTTAAATCGGCAATGCAAGCAGCTGGTCTAGCGGTTAATGAGAATTGGGTACGAATTGGTTCTTTTACTCCGGAGAGTGGATTTAGGGCCATGTCGAGCATGCTCCAGGATCAGAAAAAACCCAGTGCGGTATTTATCGCCAGCGATGTAGTCGCCATTGGCGCTATCGAAGCAATTCACCAATGCGGACTTCGCATTC
The DNA here is from genome assembly GCA_964463505.1 of uncultured Anaerolineaceae bacterium. GTDB lineage: Bacteria > Chloroflexota > Anaerolineae > Anaerolineales > UBA4823 > JAJZSS01. Next base: position 608 of record CAYXDC010000152.1, on the reverse strand, counting down.
CAGAAGATGTTGCCCTGGTCGGTTTTGACGATATTCCTTGGGCCGCGTATTTGAATCCTCCGCTTACTACTATTCGTGTACCTGCGCATGCCCTCGGGTGGAGCGCAGGTCATTTGTTAATCCAGACTCTGGATGATGAAAGCCTGGATCTCGATCATGTGGTTTTAGAGACTGAGCTGATTGTTAGGCGCTCGTGTGGGAAAACAATGCAATAGAAAGACCTTGTTACATGCTCCGCATGGAGTTGCCACGTAAGCAAAGGAGGTGAGATTGACCTACATTCAAGTGGTTTTTGGTACCTACAGCTGTATCCGATTTAACTTGTTATACGAGGAGTAGAAAGAAGAATATGAACGCAAAAAAGTATGTATGGTCGTTGATGACCATCCTGATCGTATTTACCATGGCGCTTTCTGCTTGTACGAGCGCGACACCAGCGCCAACCACTGAAGTGCCAGTCGCTACGGAAGCACCTGCTGAGCCGGTTGCAACCGAGCCGCCCAGCGAAGAAATGCCCACGGGCGATTTCACAGTCATGCCAGGTGGATATCTTGAGAAGGCGCTAGCTGGAGAATACAGTGGGACGACGGTCACGGTGGACGGACCCT
>CAYXDC010000151.1:0-3212 GCA_964463505.1 uncultured Anaerolineaceae bacterium | reverse complement strand
TGTTGACTGGCTTGATAGCCTCCGGAACTCAACGTGTGCGAAAGATCAATCATGCACGTATTCTTCTGAAAGCGGGTGCTGGCTGGACGGATCAAAAGATCAGTGAAGCTCTGGATATCAGCGTGCCGACCATTGAGCGGGTACCCAACACTTTGTGGAAGAAGGCATCCAGCGGGCATTGAGCTCTCGCAAAACTCGGCGGAAATATCAGCACCTGATGGATGGTGTTCAAGAAGCGCACCTGCTGGCGCTGGCATGCAGTCAACCTCCCAAAGGGCATCGGCGCTGGAGTCTGCGTTTGTTGGCAAGTGAGATGATCCGTTTTGAGTATATTGAGGCGGTTTCTCATGCCACTGTCCGCCATGTCATGGAAGCCAATGAGTTGAAACCCTGGCTCAAAGAAGAGTGGTGCATTCCCCCAAAACAGAACGCTGAGTTCGTCTATCGCATGGAAGATGTACTGGAAGTCTACCAGCGCCCTGAGGATGCACGTTTTCCACTGATTTGCTTCGATGAAATGCCTGTTCAATTGGTCAGCGAGACGCGCAAGAGCATTCCGGCCAAAAAGGGCCATCCAGAACGCTATGACTACGAATATCGCCGGGAAGGCACAGCCAACCTTTTCATGTTCTTTGCACCTCTGTTGAATTGGCGCCATATCAAAGTCACCGAACAGCGCACCAAAGCAGATTGGGCCGCCTGCATCGACGAGTTGGTTCATCAGCATTTTCCGAACGCCGAGCGCTGTGTCTTGGTTGAAGACAATTTGAACACCCATACACCGGCTGCCCTGTATGAAACCTTCGAGCCCGCTAAAGCCCGCAATATTTTGAACCGTTTGGAGCTTCACTTTACACCCAAGCATGGCAGTTGGCTTAATATGGTTGAGATCGAGCTCAGCGTCCTTAGCCGCCAATGTTTGAATGGGTATATCCCGTGTCGAGAATTCCTGGCCAGCGAAACGCTGGCTTGGGAAATCGAACGAAACACGAATCGAGCCACGGTCGTTTGGCGTTTCACAACTGCCGATGCACGTATCAAACTGAAGAAACTTTACCCGGTCATTCATTGCGAAGAGAATGTTAAAGAAATCTTACCCATCAAAGCATGATTTACAGTCTACTAGGCTAGCCCACTCATCATTGCGGCGCTTACCACCGCTGCATCTGCTCCAACGATAAAAGCGTATCCTACAAGCCCGCCACAAAAATGCACCGCCGAACGCCAGGGACAGGCCAGGGATCAGAGCAGCCAAGCTGATGATGACCGATCTTTTCACCAACATCTCCTGACTACTTACTTGAAGGTGATGGTGGATACGAATGTCTCAAATATCCCTTCAACCGACCGGGCAAGTTCTTCACGCCCCGGGAATTGAGTGATCGAGTCGGACAGGATAATCCATAGATCGGGGCGAGCGGGGTGTCGGAAGACATAGAAAATAATACCCGGATCGCTGCGATATATCTGGGCAGCATATCCATTCACCTGTGTATCCTCGAGCCTCTCACCCAGGAAATATACCTTTGACAGATCAGCTTCTGACCAGATGATCACATCCAGCGATAAAGGCGCAAATTCTGCCCCAGACTCCGGGGCAAAATAGAGCCGCCGCATCACAGGATCTTCCTCAGGTGTATGTTGGTCGGTGGCTTTCAAACCATGCACTCTCCAACCAAACGGATAGCGGATCGCATAACCGTATTGATCATCGATCAGCGGCAACCAGCCTTCACGCTCGACCGGCTGTAGGTTGCCTGCATGAAAAATAGAGGCAATTCGTAAGCTACCTTCTTCGGAAACCGTATCCACGCGTAACTGCCGAATTTGAGAATCTCCATACTGCATATTGACCAGGGCGCAATCAGCCTCATCGCAAGCAGCCGTGGAAAATGCCACTGGCAGATCTTGAGCAAGGAAGACAGGATCAGCCATCAGGGGTTCAGGCGAGGCAAGCAACTCATCCAATTTCTGAATGAAAGCTTGTGATAAAAAGCGGCTCTGGCGGTGGGCGCCGTCAATCCAGGGATTGTGCATCTCACCACCTTCGGTCATGTAGCCAAGCGCCCAGGTATAGAAGGCTTTAGCAACTCCAGCCGGATTATTCCCGCAGGTGATAAAGGAAATTGCCCACTGGTTGAAATTGGGACGGAACAGGTCAAGTGTGATGTAATGGCCAGAGAAGCTGGTCTCAACCATAACTACCGGGCGTGAGCCATTGTCGTAGCTGGCGACCGTTCTGACCTCAGTGGGGATATCTTGGGCACACAGGAAAGGATCAAAGTGTAACCCTTCACTTTCTTCAATCAAACGGTCGATCTTAGCAATCAGGGTCGGAGCCAAGTAAGGGGCAGCACGATATGCCTGGTCAACCAGGGGGTTGCGAGGCTCGGCCTCGGCCTCAATATAGCTCAGATACCAGGTGTAGAATGCTGCTACGGCTTCTTCTGGGGTAGCAGCACTCTCCTCTACCCGATCAGGCACGATTAGCCACTGCCCGTCGATCAGCTCCAGGGATACACTACGTTCGAAGGGCTGCTCCATCGTGTCACGGCCAAACTGGAGTACAACAGTCGCCTGGGTCCCATCCACACTGGCATCTTTGACTTCCAGGGGTGCAGGTGGAACATCTTGCGCCTGCAATACTGGATCAAAACCAAACCCATCAAAACCAGCCTTAATCTCAGCTACCTGCTGGATATAAGCAGGGCTGAGATATTTCTGTGCTTCAAATTCGCTATTGCCGAGGGTTGGTTCGGTTTTTCGAATTGCAGTCGTGTAAGCCTCAAAAAATTGCCGGGCGACTTCAGCCGGAGCAGTGGCAGTAGAGTCGAGCGGGTTCGACGCCGAGGACTCGGGAGAAGCCGCCTGCCCGGGGTCAGAGATCTGTTCTACGTTAGCAGGTTGAGCTTGTGGCTCAGGAATGGCGGATGGGATGGTCGGAGCACAGGCTTGCAGTGCCAGAAGCATGACCAGTAGGCCGATCATGATAACGTAAACGTTGCGATACATTTTATTCTCCTTTTTGAATCGAACAAAATTCATGTGCCTTGACCTGGTTTTTTCGTTTATTTTTCCGGGTCTACCTGCTCATAAGATAGCAGGATCACCTTTGCCAGGCATCAGTCAAATGGTTAGATTCCGTATTAGCCAAGAGAATAGTTTGTAGTTGGTTTGGTTGTATTAAAAGTTACTGATAAAGGATGAGATCT
>CAYXDC010000150.1:0-3227 GCA_964463505.1 uncultured Anaerolineaceae bacterium | reverse complement strand
CGCTGCGTCGATCAAGAATAAAACCGCTTAACCAGATGACCCTTAAAATCCCTGGCGTCCTATCCATTATAGTACAAAATCTATCCTAATACAAGTAGTTTTGCATAGGGGAAAAGCAGAAACCATCAAAAGTTGCATCCGGTCGGGCGGCAACAGCTACACCTGGCATAGCTCCAGGCGATTGCCATCCGGGTCGAAAAAGCCAAAGAAGCTCACCCCGCTGCTGTGCTGGATCATTTCCACCTGTACGCCACGATCTAAGAGATGCTCGCGCGCCCGGATGGCGTCGGCAGCCAGGAAGATGGGAAAAGGGCAGGCAAAGCCAGGCGGGGTAAGCGCTTCGCCGCGTTTCAGCTCCCACAGGGTCAGGCTGGTCTGCCCACCCAGGTCGAAGACCACCAATCGTTCCTGCGGATCGACAAAGCCGGCGGTGAAGCCCAGGACCTGCTCATACCAGGATTTGGAGCGCTCGAAGTCGCGCACCCGCAGCAAGACGGTATCCAGGCGAGCAAAGATCCCGGCTGAAGCCATCTACACCGCCTCGTCGAGCGGTCTGGGCTCACCCAGCGGAACATGCTGGCTGTGCAGGGCGTACTCGCCGTGCAGGTGTAGATCGTCAAGCGGTTTGAGTCGCGCAACCAATCCACCGCCGTTACGCTGGGCTCGCAGCTGGCGCTCGGCCCGCATGATCTCCGGCCAAACCTGGCGCGCCGGGCGGGGCGACCAGCCCAGCTCACGATGAGCTTTTTCGCTGGAAAAGTTATAGTTCAACCCGGCAGAAACAGCGGTCTCGCGTGATATGAAGGCTGGCAGGCCAATCAACCGCTGCAGCAGCTCGAGCGTCCAGAACATCGCCCTGGCCAGCGGCGTGGGCGCCCAGAAACGGAAGCGCAGCCCACCGGGTGTGGTATCCCACAGCGATAACGCCTGCTCCATTGTGATCCGGTCGCCGCCGAGCAGGTAGGTCTCGCCGGGTTTGCCTTTCTCCGCCGCCAGGGCGATGCCCTCCGCCAGGTCATCCCCATGCGAATGGACGTAGGTGTTACGCCGCGCCCAGCCCATCGGCGGCATGATGCCGTTGACGTACAGGCGGGCAAAATAACCCCAGGCGGAATGATCGTTGGGACCGATCACATTGCCCGGGCAGACGATCACCAGCGGCAGGCCGCGGCGCTGGTATTCCGCCGCTAGTGTGCACGCAAAGGTTGTCAGGGAAAAGGAGCCTGAGGTAGGATAAGGTTTCCACAAACCAATCTACCGGAGGCTCCCAATGAACTATAACACTGAAACGATCAATAGCGCAGCGCGAGAACTGGCAGCGATGTTCAAAACTGCGGTGAATGAACAACACGCAGCGGGACAAGGAACGGCACTGATTGCCGAAATTGAGACAGGCATGCGTGAAGCGTTGAGGCAAATAGGAATGCAGGCATTGGGTCTACTATTGAGTTCAATGCAGGCAACACCCGTGAACGAGATTGCATGTCGGTGTGGAGGCGCCCTGAAATACCAACGGATGCGGCCAGCAACGGTGATCAGTGTGTTTGGGAAAGTGACTTATGAGCGGGCATATTATGCGAGTTGCGAATGTAAGCAAGGCAAAGCACCCCTGGATGAGCAGTTTGGGTTAGAGCCAGGTGCGGTGACGGCTGGGCTGGCGGCACTCTTGGCCCTGGCAGGGATTGAGTTCTCGTATGATGAAAGCCCAAAATGGTTACAGGCCTATCTATTGTTTGACGTTTCGGAAAACACAGTACGTTCGGAAACAGAGCAGATGGGAGCGTTGCAGGATCAGCGAGAAAAGGAACTCGTGAAAAACAGCCAGGATGAAGCGTATCAGCAAGAACGTCAGCGCCATCCGGGGAACGTGGTCGCTCGGATGTATGGATCAATGGACGCTGCCAAAGTGCGCATCGAACCTCGACCCAAGAAAGGTGAAAAGAAAGCAGAACACGAAGATTGGCGAGATATGAAAGTGCTGTGTTGGTTTGAAGTCGAAACCGTATCCCCTGGGCAGCATTCAACCCGCCAACGAGAAAAGGCGCTACGTGAGCAAGCTGTCTTGCATGCCAAAAACATGCGCTATTTTTGCGATATTACCGAAGCAGATAATTTTGGGAAGCTTCTCTGGGCCACCGGCTGTACGGTCAATGCCGACTTGAGCCCAGAATTGGTCTTCTTGGGAGATGGCGCCGTCTGGATTTGGAACTTGGTCACCTACTATTACTCCAATGCAGTCCAAATTGTGGATTGGTACCATGCCGAAGAACACCTGGAAAACGTCGCCTTGGCTGCTTTCTCTACACCCTCGGAAAGAAATCCCTGGCTCGAAGCCGTCACCCAGTCGCTCTGGGATGGGCAAGTAGAAGACGTTATCACCGCCTGCGAAGGCTTGGCCCACTCCTGCCTAAAAGCGCAGCAGGCTGTCACCTATTTCACCAACAATATCGAGCGTATGCGCTATGACAAATTCCGAGCTGCTGGCTATATGATTGGCAGTGGTACAATCGAGAGTGCCTGCAAGCAAATTGTTACCCAACGCCTCAAGCTTCCTGGTGCTCAATGGGAAGTTCCCGGCGCTGTCCAAACAGCCAAAGCCCGGGCTGCCTGGCTCAGCGGCCTATGGCACAGCCTGTGCGCTCATCGCTCCGCTCTCCCCTTAGCTATCTGACAACTTTTGCGTGCACACGACGACCGCTTGCCTCTTGACAACCAGGATAATCGGCGTATAATCTGTCGGCTGGTGGCGAAGGTCGCAGCCAGTTCTCGGGAAAGTCCAAATTGATTGGGCACAATCCCTTGACAAGGTTCCCAAAGAGCGTATAATTGAGAACGCACTTTGAACAAACCAGGTCTCGCCTTGATAGGGCAGATCGCTGACAACTTCAAAGACGCCTGTGCGTCAGAGACCAGAACATGTAGATTGTCGGTCTGACGAGCCGATGTCAGAATACAAGACATCGGCGTTTGGTCTCTGAAAGGCGAAAGCGAAAAAAGGCAGCACCTTAACAACTGAAGAGTGATAGTGAAGCGAGGATAAAGAGAGACGCAAAGCGCCGAAAGGCGCAAGTAAGGAAGTCAATTTTTGCGGAGAGTTTGATCCTGGCTCAGGATGAACGCTGGCGGCGTGCTTAATACATGCAAGTCGAACGGAGTATATAGCAATATATATTTAGTGGCGAACGGGTGAGTAACGCGTTGGTGACCTGCCCCGAAGAGGGGGATAA
>CAYXDC010000149.1:0-3280 GCA_964463505.1 uncultured Anaerolineaceae bacterium | reverse complement strand
TCAACGGGAAATGAAAACCCATGTGAAATTCATCTGTGCCATCACCAAAATAAGCTCGCACATCTTCAGGCCACTGGTTGGCCTCTGCCAGCAATATGCGTCCGGGGAAGTTTTGATCAATATACTGTCGCACCTTCTTCAAATAAGCGTGCGTTTCGGGTAGATTCTCACCATTGGTACCCTCTCTTTCAAACAGGTAGGGGATAGCGTCTGCCCGAAAACCATCGATACCCAGATCCAACCAAAATTTAATGATCTTGAGCATTTCTGCCTGGACGGCCGGACTGTCGTAATTCAGATCTGGTTGGCTGGCATAGAAGCGGTGCCAATAGTACTGACCAGCAACCTCATCCCAGGTCCAATTGGAGGGTTCCGTATCCAGAAAAATAATGCGGGCTTCCGGGTATTTTTGATCGGTATCGCTCCACACATAATAACCCCGGTAGGGGGAACTGCGGTCTGCGCGCCCGGCCTGGAACCAGGGATGCTGGTCAGAGGTATGGTTCATCACCAGGTCCATGATGACGCGCATGCCAAGCGCATGGGCGTTATCCAGCAACTGTCTCAAATCGTCCACTGTGCCGTATTTGGGTAATAAGCCACAAAAATCAGAGATATCGTATCCGTCATCCCGCAGAGGAGATGGATACATCGGCTGAAGCCACAAACAATCCACACCCAATGCATGCAAATAATCTAATTTTTGGATCAAGCCGGGAAGGTCACCATGCCCATCGGCATTATTATCTTTAAATGCACGCACATTGACTTCATAAAACACAGCATCTTTGTACCAGAGTTTGTTATCCATCATTCCTTTTTTCTTATTTAAAGCCTGGTCCGATCAATTCGAGCAGACTTTGGATATTGGAGGAGTAAACCCAGGGCGATACCCGTAATTGCCCCGATCAACGCCCCTGTAGACAGTATGCCTGGGACAAGCGCCATGCCTGTGGTCCAGGCAACCACATTGATGATGATCCACCAGCCCATCCATTGGTATTCTTTGCGAAGAATAAACCATTGGGCTGTACCCACAGTACATCCAAGGATCACACCGGCCAGAAACTCGCTGCTATCTGAGGTAAAAAATAAGATGAGCATTGATCCTGTTGTCCAACCAACTATCGTAGCTAAGATCCATCGCCAGGCTTTCTGAATATGTGCTTGTAAAACAAACCACTGCAGAATTCCAAGCGCTATCCCAATTAACGCGGATGCCAGGTTGGGTAAGAGAAAGCGTCCCAGGACCCAGCCCAAGGTAGTTGCCATAATCCATTGGAACCACAAAGCCCAATCAAATCCGATAAGTTTTGGCTCAGACATGTGGATACATTCAACCTTGCGCGAGGAAAATAGGCCAATAAAAATGGGCGGAGGAGCGCGCCCCCCACGCCCATTTTTTAGCTGCAAAATCAATGATGATGTTTTGACTGATCAAAAACATCAACCATATTTCGCTTTTATCCCCTGGAACTAACCTTTCACCGAACCAGCCAGCAGGCCGCGTACAAAGAATCTTTGTAGCGAGAAGAACACGACCATCGGCAGAACCATCGTCAGGAAAGCGCCAGCTGTCAGCAACTGCCAGTCATTCCCAAAGGTTCCGGTTAAATCTGCCAGACGTTGAGTGACAACCTTGTAGGACGGATCGACACCCAAAAAAGTCAACGCCACCAGATAGTCATTCCAGACCCACAGGAACTGGAAGATCGCAAAAGATGCCAGGGCGGGTACCGACAGGGGCAAAATCAGTTTCGTGAACACTGTGAATGGAGAAGCCCCGTCGATAAAGGCAGATTCAAGGGTCTCGCGCGGTAGGGTACTGATGTAGTTAAACAACAGATAGATCGCCAGTGTAAGACCAAAACCAGTATGAGCCAGCCAGACACCCAGGAACGAACCATTGAGACCTAGCGTGTTATAGTCTCTCAAGATCGGGACAAGCGCAATTTGCAGGGGAACCACCATCAGGCCGACCACCAAGGTAAAGAAGAAGCGCCTGCCTGGGAATTCCATCCAGGCAAATGCATAGGCTGCAAATGCGGCAATCAGGATTGGGATAATCGTGGAAGGGACCGCCACAGCCAGACTGTTCAGAAAGGCCTGCTGCATATTCTGGCCAGGGATCACCTGTACCGTCCCGTCTGAATTGGTGATCGTAACATTCTGAGCGGAGATCACTTCCCGGTAATTATCCAGGGTGAAATCCCAGGTAACTGTCCAGATCCTTTTCTGCACTTGAATTGTCCCCAGACGCTTATTGCCAACCCAGGTCACTCGCGTATCCCCTGCAGGTGATGCGATTCCTGCGCGCAATTCCTCGAACGTGCCCGTCACACCTTCTACAGTCATCACGCTGTCCGGGTCCAGGCCTAGCTGCTTGGGGTCATAGGTCGCAGTTGTTTCCCATTCTCGGTGAGGGAAAATATTCCACCAGCCGGTGGTCTGGATATCAAAGCGTGTCCGAAAAGAAGAAACTAACAGACCGATCGTTGGAATGCTCCAGATAAGTACAATCAACAGGAGCGCGCCATTCACTACTAGAGAGCCAGCTAATTTTTTTCTTTTCATGTTAAAACGCCTCCGACTGCTTGAACTGCCGCAGGTTGTATATCATCACCGGGATAACCGCGATCAGCAGGACAATGGCAATCGCCGAACCAACGCCTGAATTTCGGGCAGTGAAGGATTGGCGATAGAACTGGGTGGCAATGACATGGGTTCCAAATTGCCCGCCGGTCATAACCCAGACGACGTCAAAGATTTTCAAAGTGAAAATAATTACTGTCGTCCAGACAGTGATGATGGTGCCCATAATATATGGGATCATAATGCGAAAGAAGAGCTGAACCTCAGTAGCACCATCCACTCGAGCAGCCTCCAGCATCTCTTCTGGAATTCCCTTAAGCGCTGCCGAGAAAAGCACCATCGAGTAACCAGTTTGTAGCCAGATCACAATCACGATGAGAAAGAGGTTATTCCAGGGCGCGATTTCTACCCATTTATCCCAGGGATGCGGCGCACCTCCGAACATCACAGTTATGGCGTTCAACAAACCAATCTGCTCTGCTCCTGCTGGGCGAGCCACGTAAATAAAGTTCCAGATCACGCTGGCACCAACAAACGAAATGGCCATTGGCAGGAAAATCAGTGATTTCGAAACCTTTTCGAAGCGGCTGCGATCTGCCAGCACAGCCACCAGTAAGCCAAAAGTTACTGACAGCGTACTACCGAAAACGATCCACATGATATTATTGCGGATCGCTTCCTGCAACAA
>CAYXDC010000148.1:0-3515 GCA_964463505.1 uncultured Anaerolineaceae bacterium | reverse complement strand
AGTTGGAGGGTTAAGACGCTGTCTGAAGAAAGATCTTCTCTCCTGAAGCGCAATCAACAAATCTTTCCGCCCAATTATTCCAAGAAATCCTGGACAAATATCTCAAGACGATCGCCTTTTTCCACAGAGTAAGCTCCTTCTGTGCGCCACAAAACATTCCCCTGGCCATCCACCACCAACACCCATATTGTCTCTTCGTGTGGAATTTCCAAAATACGTCGAAATTCCAGCTTGTCAAGATACAGGGTGATGGTCTTCTCGCGAGTTGTGTGATTCGGGATCCCAGCCCGCATGCCCTCGTTGATAAAGGTCTGCGAGAAAAAATTTAGCTTCTGAATGACTGGAATTTCATAGAATTGAACGCCCGGAAAAGATTGCTCCAACTGGCGAACTCTGGGCACCCATGCATCAATCAGCGCCTGATGACGCTGCTGAAAAGCAACAACCAGGATGTTTAACGATCCTTGCAGATCATCTGGCAAATTTACTTTACGGCGCAGAAGGTTTGACCCGCTAACTTCTGGAAATCTCATCTGATACTCCTGCTACTTGTAGGACTTACGCACTTGGTTGGAGGATGGGGGTTGTTGGCGTGCGACGCACGCCAACAACCCCCATCCTCCCCGGAACTGTATAAATTCTTACTGGTTCGCTTGCTGTTGGATCTGCCAATGCTCATTTAGAATGTCAGCCGAGAACTTGATTCATTTGCGGGTCAGGCGTCCCCTGGCTCCTGGCTGGCTCATCCACTACTTTACCACCGCGCACGGTTGCACCAATCACCAATCCTGCGCTAATTAATACCATGTTCTTAAAGATGTATTGCCCCTCCAGGGTCGGCGCATAGGGTACGACAGTAAACACCTCCTGCGGAAAGAAAAAGACAGGCGAGATGGTGCCAAGCATCTGAAGAAACAACAGGAACAACGTGGCACGCATAAAAATACCCAATATGAGCCCCAGGCCAATCAGACTCTCCCAGACAGCCAAAATTAGGATCGAAACATCGGGTGCAATCAAACCAAATGTTAAACGCTCAATTGTACGAGTTGCCAGGTCGGCAGCCGGGCTGAGACCAGGGAAGAATTTCAAGGCACCAAACCAGAGAAAGACAATCCCCATACTGATACGGAGAAAAAAGATGCCATATCGCGCCATCCAACGTGTAATCCTGGCATCGAATTCATTGAAAAGTGAGGTCATGTTGTTGTTCATATTATTTTTACAGTTCCACTATATGCAAGAAGAGATAGATTGTTATCATTCTCACAAATGATAATCGACAATCGGCGAATTGTCAATAGTTTGTACAGTTATTGTTTATATTTTATTGACAATTCCGGGCGCAAGTGGTAAACTGTGTATACGATAAATTTTTATCATGCACAGGAAGTCACTATGAAAACTGCTCTTATCTGGGGTGCGGGTGGCGGGATCGGGCGAGCTATTGCAGACCAACTGGTAAGCGAAAATTGGCAGATTGTGGCGGCTGGACACAACCTGGAATCGTTTAGCGATCTCACCGAGCACATCTATGAGGTTGAATTAGGTGATGCTTTCGCGGTCCAGTCAGCTATTACCGCTATCAGCCAGGAAGTCAGTGAGGTTGATTTGTGGGTATATGCCGCCGGCGATATCACCTCAGTCAGGGTCAACGACATGCAACCGACCGATTGGCAGCGAATCCTGCAAGCCAACCTGACCGGAGCATTCCTGACTACCCATTTTTCGTGGCCGCTGCTCTCAGAAGAATCCCACCTGTTTTACCTGGGTGCAGTCAGTGAACGCATGCGCCTGCCAGGATTATCAGCCTATTCAGCCGCTAAAGCCGGCCTGGAGGCATTTGCAGATGTAGTGCGCAAGGAGAGCCGCCGCAAGGTCACAATCGTCCGTCCTGGGGCAGTAGATACCCTCTTTTGGCGCAAAGTGCCCTTCAAACTACCTCCCCATCATCTCAAACCCAGCGATGTGGCTGCCCGAATTATCCAGGCGTATTCTGAGGGACACCAGGGTCAATTGGATCTATAGAGCACGCCTGCAGGCTGTATCTGCTCAAACCCGATCCACATCGTGCGAGCGGCTTTCGCTCATACCGGCCGGGGTGATCTCCACAAACTCAGCGTTATTCTGCAGCTCTGTGATATCGCGCGCCCCGCCATAGCTGAGCGCCGAGCGCAGTCCTCCAACCAGCTGGTACAGGATTTCGCTAACCTGGCCGCGATAAGGCACCACCGCCTCCACCCCTTCCGGCACCACCTTGGACCAGTCTTCGGGATCCTCTGCGCTTTCATCCTCGCCGCGTTCCACCTGGCGCCGCCCCATGGCTGCACCCAGGGAGGCCATGCCGCGCACCACCTTGACCTTGCGCCCATCCCGGATCACTGGCGTGCCGGGAGCTTCATCGCAGCCAGCAAACAAACTACCGATCATCACCACGTCGGCTCCCGACGCCAGCGCCTTGACCATATCGCCCGAATTGCGGATCCCGCCATCGGCGATGATCGGCAGATCCAAACCATCCTGCACCAATCCTGCCCGGCTGTCCATGATGGCAGTCAGCTGCGGCACGCCAAAACCAGTAACGATGCGCGTGGTACAGATCGAGCCTGGACCTATACCCACCTTGATCGCGTCCGCCCCCGCCTGAGCCAAGTCACGCGCGCCCTCAGCCGTGGCAACATTGCCCGCCATAACCAGGGCTTGCGGGAAGGCGGTTTTTAACTTCTTCACCATGCGCAAACAGTGTTCGGCATGCCCGTGAGCGATATCGATCACCAGCAAGTCAGCGCCTGCTGCTACCAGGGCTTCGGCGCGCTTCATCTCATTCTCGGTCACTCCTACTGCCGCCCCGACCCGCAAGCGATCTTTTCCGTCCACCGTCGCCAGCGGATAACGCTCGAACTTCGTCAAATCCCGCATGGTAATTAAACCCAACAGGTGATCGGTCTCGTCAATCACAGGTAATTTCTCTACCCGGTTCTCATACATCAGCTGGCGCGCCTGTTCGGGCGTAATATGTTGGCCAGCGGTCACCAGGCGCTCGCGTGGGGTCATGGCCTGGCGCACCTCAACTGAATTCTTGGGAGACATGCCCAGGTCCCGCCGCGTGAGCAAACCCAGCAAGCGTCCTTCAGCATCGACCACGACCAGCCCGCTGACCTGCCAGCGCCGCATGGCAGCCTCGGCCTGCTCGATACTCGCCTCTGGCGAGATTGCGTAAGGTTTCTCGATCATATAGCCATACGTGCGTTTGACCAGCCGCACCTGCTCAGCCTGAGTCTCCGGGCTCATGAAGCGGTGGATAATCCCAATCCCCCCGGCGCGCGCCATGGCGATCGCCATAATCGCCTCAGTGACCGTATCCATGTTGGCACTCACCACCGGCAGCTTCAACCGGATATCACCTACCAGTCGCGCCGAGGTATCAACTGCCTGGCGCGAAATCACTGACGAACGCTTGGGGATCAATAACACATCATCAAAGGTCAAACCCTTATTCGGGCGAATTTTCATCT
>CAYXDC010000147.1:0-3719 GCA_964463505.1 uncultured Anaerolineaceae bacterium | reverse complement strand
ACCTTGCTCAGGCTTAACCATTCATTTGGCATGTATCTGCTCCGGGCAATACTTTATATTTTAATGCTTTCGGTTTATGCTTCGCTGGCAATTGCGGCGCGTTCAACCACCGTGAGACTGTTGGCTTCCTGACGGAAAAGGCTGACATCGATCTTGCGCAGCAAAAGCAGCGCAACGATCAGCATCATAGCCTGCAGCGAGAAGACGACCAGATACCCACTTACCGGATTGGCCGCTAACTGGCTCACCACATCGCGTACTGCCCCGCTCAGCACCGAACCACTCAGCCGGGCAAACGAATCTGCCATGCCCCAGGCGCCCATGAACATTCCTACCCGCCCCTCAACCGTCATATCCAGCATCAGGGACAGATTAGAAACCGACGCCACTCCGGTCGCCAGGCCCAACAAGACTACGCCAATGTAAAACAAGCTCAGATTTAAGATCATACCGCTGAACACAATTACCAGGAAGGCCAGGATAGCGCCTAGCCCCCCGAAGCGCGCAATCGAGCGTTTAGCTATGCGTCCCTCCAGCACACCGGCGACCACCAGGGATACCAGCACGCACACGCCCCAAATCGAAGTGATGCGCGTGGTGATATTCACCGGCAGATGAAACGCCTGAGCCGCAAACGGCTCCAGCAGGATATCTTGCCCCAGGATTGCCGCCAATAACAACACCAGATAAAAGAAGAACAAAGTCACCTGGCGATTTTCAAAGATCAGCGGGAGGAGCGTGCCCACACTCTGGCGAGATTCGCCTCCCAGGACGGGTGCGGTAGAGCGAGTTTCCAGGCGGATCAGGCCAATTAAACCCAGACTCAGGGCCAGCATGCCCACCAGGCGAAACGCGCTGACCATAACCTCAGGCGAATATGGATCGAGCAGCCGGCTGAGCAGCAATGCCGTTATGATGATGCCCGAGATCATCATAAAGAACATGACCGCGATGGTGCGTGAGCGCCCCTTTTCACCCGAAATTTCTGAGGCCAGCGATAGATACGAAACCGCGGCAAAATTAAAGCCCATCCCCCACATACCAAAGACCAGAATGCCGATCAGGATCCCCAATACTGGATGGTCGGCCATATAAAAAGCTACCTGCGGGGCCGTCATCACACCCGCCACCACCAGGATAAGCCCGATCAGGATATACGGCGTGCGGCGGAACCCCATAACCGGGTGGCGATCCGCAAAGGAACCGATGGCGATCTGGATCGGTGAAAACAGGTAAGGGAAGGAAGCCAGCACAGCTACCAGGGTAGCCGAAAGCGCCAGTTCTTTGATCATGACCCGGTTAAGTGTGCTGTTGATCGGTACCAGGGTCATTGCCACCGCCATATGCAGCAGACCCAGCTGGATGCGTTTGCGCAGCATTGTGTAAAGCTCCCAAATTAACCCGAATTAATAGTCTGATAACTATGATAGGAATTTATCAGAGATTACCCCTGGGTCAATGTAACTTTACATAGATTTTCTATAGAAGACTGTGATAACGTAGTGGGAGATAAAGAAGGAACGCTAATTGCTACCCAGCAGGGCTTCGATGCTGGCCAGAAAGACCTGGACATCTGTTTCCGAAAGCAGTTGGCGGCGTTGCTCTGCGCTGGCAAAAAGAGGCGCCATAGTGCGGGCCACGTACTTACGAAAGAGAACCAGCCCGCGCTCTTCCCCATAGAATGCCAGCATCCGGGATAAGTGCTCCCGAACGATCTGGCGCACCTGCGCGCGCGTCACATTCTGGCGCTCCAGTCGCGCAAAGATCCAGGGATTGGCGATTGCCGCGCGGCCCACCATCACTCCGTCACAGCCAGTGTGGGTTTGCAAGCGTTGGATATCAGCAACCGAGCGCACATCCCCGTTACCGATCACCGGGATGTGCAGGGCTTGCTTAATCTCCGCGATGGCATCCCAATCTGCTTCACCCCCATACCCCTGGGCGCGTGTGCGTCCATGCACCGCCAGCAGCGCCCCTCCATTCTCTTCCACAATGCGCGCAATCTGCAAATAATTACGGCTGTCTGCATCCCAACCCAGGCGGATTTTACCGGTCACCGGCAGAGGGATATTCTGGCTGAGCAAGCTAAAGATCTGGGCTACTTTGGCAGGCTCGCGCAGCAAACCCGCCCCGGCTCCCCGCCCGGATACGGATTTGGCCGAGCAGCCCATATTTATATCAATAATATCTGGTTGGTAAGGCAGCAATAGCGTGGCAGCCTTGAACAAGCGCTGTGGGTCATCATCAAAGATTTGAAATACGACCGGACGCTCGTGAGGTAGATAGGCGAATTTTGGCTCGATGCGCTTACGAATATGCAGCACATCCAGGGCATTAATGAATTCGGTATAACTCATGGCTGAACCCAGGCTGCGGCATAAGGATCGAAAGGGCAGGTCCGAATAACCATCCATTGGCGCCAGGATCAGGTCGCCATAGACTAGCACGCTGCCAACGTGGAAGACTGGTTGGACTGCTGGAGCTTGAGTGGGGGGGGTGAATCCTGGGGAAGACATAATATCGCTACGGATAGCCTACTCGCCAGGTACCAGGGCGTGCTCAAGCGCTTGCTGTAATGAGCGCACTTCGATGATTTGCAGCCCATCCGGCCAGGGCTCACCCATGCGCAGGCGTTTCGGGACAATGGCAGTCTTGAAGCCCAGCTTGGCAGCCTCGCGTAGGCGTGCTGGCATCTGCCCGACCATACGCAGCTCCCCCGATAAGCCAATTTCACCGATCAAAACCGTGTCGGCGCGCAGTGGGGCATTGCGGCTGGAAGAAGCAATCGCTGCCGCGACCGCCAGGTCAGCAGCCGGCTCGCTCACGGTCAGGCCACCCACTACATTCACAAACACATCTTGCTCGCTCAGGCGCAGCCCCACCCGCCGCGTGAGTACCGCTGCCACAAGCAGCAGACGGTTAAAGTCAATCCCATTGGGTGTGCGGCGTGGGTTTCCAAAGGAAGTTGGGCTGGTTAAACCCTGCACCTCCACCAGCAACGGGCGCGTGCCTTCCATGGTCACTGCAATGGCAGAACCAGGGGCATTGATCATGCGCTCCGCCAGGAATGCTTCGGACGGGTTGGTGACTTCCACCATGCCGCGTTCCTGCATCTCGAACACCCCCACCTCAGAAGTGGCCCCAAAGCGATTCTTTACCGAGCGCAACAGGCGGTAAGACTGGAAGCGATCTCCCTCCAGGTATAAGACGGTATCAACAATATGTTCCAGCACGCGCGGCCCAGCAATGGTGCCCTCTTTGGTAACATGCCCAATCAAGAAAACTGCCATGCTGGAGCTCTTTGCCAGCTCGCGCAAACGTGAGGCGCACTCGCGCACCTGCGAGACCGAGCCAGCCGAGGATTCCATGTCATCCAGGTAGGTGGTTTGGATCGAATCGACGATCAGCAGGTCAGGGCGCACCTGCTGCAGATGGCCTTCCATCACCGCCAGGTTCGTTTCAGTGACCAGGAATAATTGCTCCGGCAGAGTTTCTTGCTTGGTGGATTGGGGGCTGCGCAGCAGGCGCAAAGCGCGCATTTTGATCTGGCGCTCGGACTCCTCCCCAGAGATGTATAGCACCCGCTTCCCGGCAGCGATCTCCAGGGCGACCTGCAGCAGCAGCGTGGATTTTCCGATCCCCGGATCGCCGGCGATCAGCACAATCGACCCCGGCACCACGCCCCCCACCCAGGAACTCCCCACGTTCAGGTTGTTATT
>CAYXDC010000146.1:0-3738 GCA_964463505.1 uncultured Anaerolineaceae bacterium | reverse complement strand
AAAGGGGCTGTCTAAAAGTAAGGTTTAGGCAGCCCCAAAATGGTCTGAAAAGGCATTCAAAGGGGTAATACTGGCGACAGACAAAAAAACTGGCGGTTACCCGACCGCCAGTTTCTGCATATTGTGGGCTAAACAGACCAAACCCCACTCGGTTTTGACCTTTTGCAAGCCCCGGAGCATGAAACGTCGGAAGCGGCGGTTGTGCTTGATGTCTCCGAAGACGGTTTCGACCTCGGTGGAGCGCCGGCTGCGGAGCTGCTTGCCTTGCTCGGAGAGCAGATTTTGGTTGGCTTGTTGGCGAAATTCTCGCAGGCGAAAACTGACCCGGATATGACGGTTGCCCTTGGCCCGAGTGCATTGGGGTTTGAGCGGGCAGTTCGGGCAGTGCGAAGCTTCGTAGTGGCGGGTCTCGATCGGATAGCCGTTGTCACTCTTTTCATGCCCGGTGTAGCGATAAGTCAGAGGCTGATCGGCCGGACAGGTAAAGGTATCCTCCTGCGGGTCATAGGGGAAATTCTCGGACAGGAAGCGCTTGCGCTGGATGAGTTCCGGCTTGCGATGTTTTTGCTGCTGACGATGGAAGCTCGAGTACTTGACATAGTTCTCCAGATGATGGTCTTGCAGGTAAGCATAATTCTCTTCGCTGCCGTAGCCGGCATCCGCCACGATCTGCTTGGGCAGCCGGCTGCCCAGTTGGCGTTGCAGACCGTCCAGATGCGGGATCAGGCAGGAAGTATCCCCAGCCCGCTGATGCACGCTGAAGCCGACCACAAACTGGTTTTCGGTCCCCATCTGCAGGTTGTAGGCCGGCTTGGGCAGCGGCTTTTCGGCGCCCCGATCTTCTTTCATGCGCATGAAGGTCGCATCTTCGTCGGTCTTGGAATAGCTGTTTCGCCCGGCCAGCTTCTGCTCCTGCTCTTCATACTTGAGTTTGCGGGGCAAACAGTCCTTCGTCAGCGTCTTCACCGCCTTGGCCAGTTTTTTGTCTTCCGGTTTTTGCAGCAGACGTTCATTCAGCTCCCGGATTTTCTGCTCCAGTTTCTCGGCGTCGATCTCGCCTTTCCCGCCTGGCTCATCCGGGTCTTCATCCCCATAGGTCTTGTCTTCGGCCACATTCACCCGCTCGACTTCTTCCAGGATCTCCTTCACCTTCCGCTGCAGGCGCTCATCGTACTTCTTGCGGCTCTTGGCCCACACCACCTTGTGCCGGTTGGCATTTGCTTCCACCTTCGTCCCATCCACAAAGTAACTCTCCAGCTTGACATACCCCTCGCCAATCAGCAACTCCAACACCGCCGCAAACACTTCTTCGATCACCGCCTTCATCACCTCCCCACGAAAGCGGTTGATCGTGCGAAAGTCCGGCTGGCTGCCCCCGCTGATCCAGATGTAATGAATGTTCTCCCGCAGCCCCTTGGCAATCTGCCGGCTCGAATACACCCGTTGGCTGTAGGCATACACCAGCACCTTGAGCATCATTCTCGGATGATAGCTGCTTACCCCGCCGCCTTTGTAGCGCGCAAGCAGTGGCTCCAGATCGATCTTCTCGATCGTCCGGTTCACCACCCGCACAACATGGTTTGCCGGGATCAGCTCGTCCCAACTCGGCGGAATTAACGCCGGTTGGTTCATAATATACGGTTTGAACACAGGCGCAGCTCGTTTCCTCTTCATACCCCCTATTGAATCACATTTTCTCAATTTCGCGAAGGGGCTGCCCCGTTCTTTTGGGACAGCCCCTCCGTTTGATTCATCCTGAAGCACTTGATCGCCTTCTACCCTTTCGTCAGGACTTAATTGACAGAAATTGGCGGCGCGGTTAAACTTCTCACCACATGAGCAGCCTGTACACCGACCGTCAACGCCAGTTCGAGGAATACTTGCGCGATGGCATCACCGCAGCAAAGTCGGGCCAGCGCAAGCTGGCCTTGTCCTTGCTGAACCGCGCCATTTATCTGAACAATGGCGATGCCCGGCCATACATCTGGCTTTCAGCCACTACCGATGACCCCAAAGAACAGATCGAACATTTAGAGCGGGCTGTGGCAATCGATCCCACCAATGCCGCTGCACGGCGTGGTCTGGCGCTCCTGACGGGTAAGATCGATCGCTCCCGGCTAATGGCGGAGGGGCAGGGTATTGACCAGGCCCAGGTGACAGATGAAGTCCAGGTTGGGGGACAAGCTTACACCTGTCCGCACTGCGGCGGCAGAATTGCCTATAACGTTACCATCGAGCGCCTAACCTGTGAATATTGCGGCTATGTCGAGGATATTCCGGCGGCGGAGCCCACAAAACTGCCCGCAGAACAGGTGCTCGACTTCGTTGTGCCCACCACGCGCGGCCACCGTTGGGCCGGAGCACAGCAGCATTTCACCTGCGAGCGCTGTGGCGCGCAGCTGATCTTGCCGCCAGGCCATAAGACGACCGAGTGCTCCTATTGCGGATCCAACCATCTGGTCGCCTCTCCGGAACAGGCGGAGCTGGTTGAGCCTCAAGCGATTGCGTTGATACAAGTGGATCAGCAACAGGCGCAAAAACTGGCGCGCCGTTGGTTGGGTGGAGGCATCTTTGCTCCGGATAATCTGCTGCATGCCAGCAATAGCCTGCAATTGCGCCCGGCGTACTATTCTTGCTGGCTCTTCGATGGTACGGTTGAGCTGCGCTGGACCTGTGAAGTCGCGGACGGCAATGGAAACTCGCAGCGCTGGATCACCTCCAGCGGGGCGGAAACGCGTTTCTTCGACCATGTGCTGGTTTCGGGCGTGAAAGCACTCCCAGAAAGAGAGCTGGATAGCGCCGGGCCGTTTAATTTGGATGATTTGAAAGATTTCAGCCCCGATTGCCTGGCTGGCTGGCCAGCGGTCCTTTATGATATCTCGCTTTCCGATGCTTCACTGACTGCCCGTGAGCAGGTTGTGCGCAAGCTGCGACCGCAGATGTACAATCTGGTCGAGATGGGCAGGGAGAAGCGCAATCTCAACATCGGCAGCGGTAGCTGGAGCGGGATCACTTTCAAGCACATTTTGCTTCCCTTGTGGGCCGGCGCTTACAACTTCCAGGGCAGACCTTATCGCCTGTTGGTGAACGGCCAAACAGGCAAAGTCGCTGGCGAGAAGCCGCGCGATCGCTTCAAGCTGGTGATGAGTTTTCTGACTCTGCTGATGCTTGCTTTCTTGGTTATCATGTTGCTTTGGATGTTTTCCGGGGATAACCCTTTATTCTAGCTCCCCTTCCCACTCTTGAATGGAAATAACAGCGAAACGATATGTCACACCCTCTAAATTTTCAATCGATAATCATGACCTTACAAGATTTCTGGGCCAGGCAGGGTTGCCTGATCTGGCAGCCATATTACAGCCAGGTCGGCGCAGGGACGATGAACCCGGCGACCTATCTGCGCGTTTTGGGCCCAGAACCCTGGAACGTTGGCTATGTTGAACCAACGATCCGTCCGGATGATGGCCGCTATGGCGAAAATCCCAACCGCATGCAGATGCACTACCAGTTCCAGGTGATCCTGAAGCCCGACCCGGGAAACCCGCAGGAGATTTATCTGGAGTCGCTTGAAGCGCTGGGCGTCGATCCGCGCCGGCATGATATCCGCTTTGTCGAAGACAACTGGGAATCCCCCGCCCTGGGCGCCTGGGGGCTGGGCTGGGAGGTCTGGCTGGACGGCCAGGAGATCACCCAGTTCACCTACTTCCAGCAGGCTGGCGGTCAAACGGTGGACCCGGT
>CAYXDC010000145.1:0-3784 GCA_964463505.1 uncultured Anaerolineaceae bacterium | reverse complement strand
AACCTCCGTAAGGGTCTTTCACCCTCTAGTCAGCGCCCATGCTGGGCGCACCAAAAAAGGGGCGGCCACTCTGCCGCCCCTACCAGATCGGGCAATCATTCAGCGCCAACACCTACCGCATATCCGATACTCTCAGCTCAATGAATGGTGAGAGGTAAATAGACTAGGGTCTCCGTCTGGCTCATCCCCAGCAGCAAGGATTGCGCCCCTTGCAAAGCCGCATACTGCTGGTTGGTGAGATCCGCAGCATTGACCGATGCCAGGCTATTCACGACCTGCCCGCCCCCCGCCCAAAGGACTGCCAGCAGCATGGCGCCCAGCACCAGGAGCGTAAGGATGGCTAAGCGTTTTTTGTTCATGGCAGCTATGGCAGCTCCAGAATCAGGGAGTTGATCCCCCGGCAGTCATCGATCAGGCAGCCATCAGGATTTAAATCCGCGAAAGTATCGTAACCCACCAGGACGGTTTTATTTAATGCATATGCCGTGTTGAGCAGAGTCAGGTAGCGATTGGTTTCGATCATGTTATCCGCATCCCCGGGTGCTGCAAAGTAATAGACCATATAGAATGTCAGCGGGGTTGCCGTTTTTACAAGTGCTACCGGGTCAACACATCTAACATGGATGCGATTTTCATACACGGCGATATTTGCGATCGTGCAGGGATGGGGGTTAGCAGCTGGCTCATCTGGGGCTGCCTGAACCCGGCTGCTCAATAAGAGCAATCCGCCCAACACCAGTGGGATGGCAAGCAGCGCACACATGCGCAACAAGGTCCGGGTAGTAATTCGAGCAAACATAGTTTCCCTTCCTTTATGCTTTTCAATTTTGGATCGTTTTGGATCAGATGGTGTTGATATACGAATGACCGCCTAGAACCATAATATAGAAGAAAACACCCCTTGTCAACTGTAGTCTATTAGATTTGGAATTACAAAACAGTCAGCCAAGGTGCTGGATGTTCACGAATCAAAAAAGGTTATCTTCCAGCGATACCCCTTAAGCCAGCTAACCCATTAAACCAACGTTCTCATTCTTCTTCAGGTGGGCGCCCCGCGGCGATATGGAACTCGCTTGGGCGTTCGCCCTGCTCAAAGGCGCTGAGCACGATCGCCGCCCGGGCGATGCCTGGGCCTGGATTGGCCCAATTATGGCGTAGATGCGCGGCGAAGAGCAGGCTGTCGCCCGGCTCCAGACGATAATTCAACCCTTCCACGCCGTAGTCGATCACCCCTTCCAGGCACAGTACAAACTCATGCCCGGTATGGATCATCTCATGCTCCCCGCTCGAGCCGCCTGGTTCCAGGTTAAGCACAAACGGCTCCACCAGGCCTTCAAACGCTTCGCCGCCCAGGCCTTCCCACACACCTGCCGGAAAAGCCATCTTGCGCCGGTTGTTCGATTTGCGGAAAACGATATTGGTGCGCTCTGGCTCAGCGCGGAAGAAAGCCGTCACCGGTGCGCCTAGTGCCCCGGCCAGCTTGACCAGCGTGCTAACGGACGGCGACGTGCGCCCGCGCTCGATCATGCTCAGCGCGTTGGTGGAAAGCCCGCTGGCACGCGCCAGGGAGCGCATGGAAAGCCCGCGCTCCTCGCGCAGAATGCGCAGGCGCTCGCCCACATCAATCGTCATCAGGTCGTATTCTGTATTGTCTGCTTTCATGTTGCCCTCCGTCAATCTCCCAGCTCAGTGTTGTCGCGTTATATTATACAACCGGAATGATCAAACCAATATAATGCTTTTCATCACTCCAATCACAAACAATAAATGATACCTGCAGCATGAGTAGGGGCGCAAGGCTTGCGCCTATGCCAGATTTCACAGCCTAACCTGTGCTGCTCCAAGGTCAAATTCCGGTACAATTAGCCTGCATCAAACCCCCAAAGGAGAACCTCCACCATGTTCCAAGGACTGTTCGGCAATGCCGCTGAAATCGACGCCAAAGGTCTGCAAAAAGACCTGGATGCCCTATTGATCGAGGGCGAACAGGTGGTGCGCGCCTTCAAGATCATCCGCGACCTGTTCATCTTCACCGATAAGCGCCTGCTGCTGATCGACAAACAGGGACTCACCGGTAAGAAGGCCGAGTACCATTCCATTCCCTATCGCTCCATCTCGCACTTCTCGGTGGAGACGGCTGGCACCTTCGATATGGACGCCGAGATGAAGATCTACATCTCCGGCAATATGAACCCGATCCAGCGCGAGTTTCGGCGCGGGGCGGATATCCAGGGCGTGCAGAAAACCCTGGCGCACTTCATCCTACACTGAGCCTCCGCCAGGCAGGCGCGGGTAAGTATTTGATCAGGCAATTAATATGGCTATACGCAATTTACACTCCAGGTTTTGCTTAAATTCAGCCCTGCTCGGGTCTTCCATCCTGCTGGCCCTGAGCCTGGCTGCCTGCGTGCGTCCCGTCAGCACGAGCCCCTCCGCGCCTGGCGTTGCGCCTAGCCTTACCCAGGCCAGCGCCACGCCTGCCAGCCTGAGCCTGCCCGCTGTGAATGTCGCTCCCCCGCCCACGTTTGGGCCGCCTACGCTCACCCCTGCGCTCCCAGCCACCGCTGCTCCTGCCGTGCTTACCGACCTGCCTTCAGCCACGCCGCCGTCGACCGCGCTGCCTTCCTGGCCGCCGACGGCGACCCCCGATCTCAGCCAGATGGGGCGCGATTCCTGGCTCAGCCTCTCACCCGATGGCGCCTGGCAGGCTGAGGTCGAGGTTTATTTCCCAGCTCAGGGCGAAGGGCCGGCCGCGCCCGCCCGCTACTATACCCGATTAATCGTGCGCCACACCTCCGGCTCACCCGCCTGGACGGTAGTGGATGAATGGCTGGATTGGGGGCTGAGCGCTACCACCCCCATGGTCTTCTTCTGGTCTCCCAGGGATGAGTATGTATTGGTCGCCGATTTCGGCCAGCCGGGTGGTCTCTCCGGCACGCCGGATGGCTGCGCGCTGTTCGGCTACACCAGCCGCCTGCGCCGTGTGGATCTGGCGACTGGGGCTGTGCAGCCTTGGTCCAACGACCTGCAGGGCGTGCTCGCCATCACCCCAACCGGCGATCTCTTGATCGTCTTCGAAAATCCCACCCCCAGCCTGCGCCTGGTGGATGTGAATTCTTCACCCCTGCACATTGCCCGAGCCGAGCGCCAGCTCATCTACAGCACGCAGCCCGGCGAGTGGCAGGCCGGCGGGGCGCGCTGGGATCCCACCGGCAAGCTGCTGGCTTTCACCGCTTACCCCGCCGCCTGCCCGCCGGAGATCACCTACATCTACACCCTCGACCCGCTCTCCGGCGATATCGAGTTGATCCTGGATGGCGCGCCCGGCTGGCTCGATATCCAGGATTGGACCGCCAATGGCCTGCTGCTGGGCGATCAGGGCGGCTCGCGCTGGCTGCTCGACCCACTAGCCGATACGCTGACGCCGCTGCCTTAGACCTCCTTCCAAAACTGTAAACCAATTTCCATAATGAAATGCAATGAAAACTGCATGTGATTGTATAATTAACCTCAGTACGAGACACTGCGCACAGAGGAAATCGTCGTTTTTGGAACGCTAGCACTCGCCCAAATACCTCAATTTTCCTTGCACCCAGCATCTGGTCAGCCTTCAATCCGGCGGGGATCCAAACTGAAGATCCAACCGAGAGGAGCGTCGTATGCCTGCTGCAACTTCCCCACGCCTGATCCTGAAAACCGGCGCACTGGCCGGCACAGTTTACCCCATCACCACCGCCGAGCTGAGCCTGGGCCGCGACCCTGCCTGCGATATCCAGCTCGATTC
>CAYXDC010000144.1:0-3817 GCA_964463505.1 uncultured Anaerolineaceae bacterium | reverse complement strand
ACGCTCCAGCGGTTGTACTCCTTTGGCCTGCCCATCATCAGCCTTGAGCTTGTTCCACCGGGTACAGAATGCTAATGGAAACGCTCTCAAATCAAATGTCCTTCCACCACCTATCATAAAAGGAGACTTGTCATGATCCGCACTGCTACCGCTACCAAAGCACCATCCATCCCCGCCGAATATTCGGCAGCACAACACACCCTCTCGCAGACCCTGCTGCTGCACCTCCTGCCCGGTGCGCTGATCACCATCGCGTTTATCTTGCTCGGCCCCTGGGTAAAAGCAAATCACCTGCCGCCCATGCTGGCGATTCTGCTGCCGATCCTGTTTGTGCTGATCCCATTTGAGCTGAGCTTTCTCTTCTATCAGGGTTACCGGCGCAATGGGCGGCTCTCACTGGAAGGGATTGTGCTTTATCGCGATCCGCTGCCGGTCAAAGATTACTTCATCTTTCCCCCCGTACTGCTGGTCTGGTTCGTATTGACGTTTTTGGCGATCGACAAATTTGATCAGACCCTTCTTGCGTCCTGGTTTGGGTGGCTGCCAGACTGGTTCACTCTCGCACGCTTTTCCCCGGCCGATTACAGCCCGTCTACGCTGGCAGTGACCTTTTTTCTCACCCTGGTGCTGAACGGGATCGCCGGCCCGCTGGTAGAAGAGCTGTATTTCCGGGGTTATCTGTTGCCACGCATGCAGCAAATGAAGGGTTGGGCACCGCTGGTCAATGCAGTTCTGTTCTCGCTCTATCATTTCTTTGCTCCCTGGGGGAATATCTCCCGCATCATCGCCCTGATCCCCATGGTCTACACAGTGCAATGGAAGAAGAATATTTATCTCAGCATCCTGGCCCACTGCTTGAAGAATACCATCAGCTGCCTAATGATGGTGCCCTTGTTCTTTCAGTAAGTTAGCTAACGGCTGCGCAATAACAGCCTGACGTTTATACCTACCCAATCGATCACACCCGGATCAAATCGCAGTAATAAAGGTTCGTCTTTACTAGAGGCCCGCTGGAAAAACAAAGATAAAAGGAGAGATGATCATGAGTATCGCCAGTATCATTCCACAATTTCATCCCGGTAAAAATGGTAAAAACAACGGCAGTCGGAAGGATAACAGCCACCCGATCGATTTGCACCAGGTCACAAAGGTCTATCAAACCGCAGCCGGAGGGTATCAGGCTCTCAAGGAAATTGATCTCTCCTTCAACCAGGGGGAGTTTGTCGGCATCATCGGTAAGTCGGGCAGTGGGAAATCTACATTGATCAATATGATCACCGGCATCGACCACCCCACAAACGGGGAAGTGTGGGTCAACGGCACGCCGATCCACCAACTGAGTGAGAACCAGATGGCTCGCTGGCGAGGGAAGAACCTGGGCATTGTTTTTCAGTTCTTCCAGCTTTTGCCTACCCTGTCAGTCCTGGATAACGTCATGCTGCCGATGGATTTCTGCAATATCTACCCGGCTCCTGAGCGGAAGAAACATGCATTGGATTTGCTTGAGCTGGTTGATATGGTCGAGCATGCGGAGAAGCTGCCTTCTGCTCTCTCTGGTGGGCAGCAGCAGCGCGTGGCGATTGCCCGCGCCCTGGCTAACGATCCGCCCATTCTGATTGCTGATGAGCCGACCGGCAACCTGGATTCCAAAACAGCCGACAATATGTTTCAGCTCTTTGAACGATTGACGCGAGAAGGCAAGACAGTGGTGATGGTAACCCACGACAGCAGCCTGGCGCGGCGGGTGTCTCGCACGGTACTTATTGCTGATGGCGAGGTCGTCAATGAATATGTAGCCCGAGCGCTCCCAAGTCTTCCTCCACAGGTGCTCCTGGCTGTTAGTCATAAAGTCCAGCCTGTCCGCTATCCGGCTGGCTCGTTCATTCTAAGGCAGGGCGAGCCTGGTGAGAAGTTCTACATCATCCAACAGGGGACTGTAGAGGTGCTGTTGAGCCGCCCGTATGCCAACGATGTGGTGGCGGAGCGCATGGGATGCGGACAATATTTCGGAGAAATTTCTCTTTTCAAGAACACCCGTACGGCTGCTTCTGTCCGTGCTGTCCCGGATGGGCCGATCGATTTGCTTGCCCTGGATAAACAAGCCTTCGACGGCCTCCTGGACGAGTCGCCCGAATTCCGAGATCTGATCGAAACAGTCGTCTCGACCCGCACCAACAATAACGGTTCACGTGAGGGTTTGGTTGTTGGCGAAAGGCAGGGATAAAAATGATTACTCCTCGCTGGAAAAAAATTCTCGCTGACCTGGGTACCAATAAAACTCGTACTCTGCTCGCATCGCTTTCCATAGCGGTTGGCATCTTCGCAGTAGGAGTGGTGGTCACTTCGTACTTTTTGGTGAGAGACGCTATGAACGCGGACTATTTCACCGTCAACCCGCGCACAGCCCGGATTTATGCGGAGTTGTTTGACCAGAGCCTGGTCGATCAATTGGCTTCGGTGGAGGGCGTGACCTCGATTGAGGGGCACTACGACATCTGGGTTAAAGGCACTGCTGCTGATGGCCGGCAGTATCCGGTAAACCTCGCCAGCATTGCCCAACTCGATAAACAAATCGTGGACCGGCTGGTGTATGAAGCTGGCGCGAAGACGTTAGGAGCGCAGGAAATCTTCTTTGAGCGCGCTGGCACCGAGGGAATGGGCTTAAAGGTGGGTGGGACGGTAGATCTCTTGATGAAAGATGGGCAAACCCGCACTCTGAAGCTCGCCGGAATTGTCCACGATGTCCAGTCGAACCCCTTCAAGTTCAACAGCCAGACGTCAGCTTACGTGACTCCCGAGACCATGAAATGGCTGGGGGAGTCGGACCGCTTCAATGTCGTGGCTTTTACAACAGAAGGCTCGCAAACAGATACCAAGCACATCCGGGCGATTGCTGATCGGGTGGCTTTGTTAATGTCAAAGAACGGCATCGAGGTTTTCAGCGTCAATGTAAACAATCCCGGCCAGCACCCGGCAGCATCCATTATCAATACAGTCTTGAAGTTAATGGGATTGCTGGCAGCGATGTCGGTCGCCCTGAGCATCTTCCTGGTCATTAATACCATTAATTCAGTCATGGGGCAGCAGGTGCGGCAAATCGGCGTCATGAAAGCCTTAGGTGCGACCATCGCGCAAATGGTGGCGATGTACCTGGCTCTGGTACTTGCATTTGGGCTGATAGCCTTAATCGTTGCCATGCCGCTTTCAGCTCTGTCAGCCTTTATCCTGACAAGTATCATCGTAGACAAGCTCAATGCAAACACGGTCCCTTTCTATCTGCCGTCTCTAGCGATATTCCTGCAAATTGGACTGAGCCTGGCGGTTCCCCTGATTGGAGCTTCTTCTCCTGTTATTGGTAGCGCTCGCATGACCGTACGCCAGGCAATCACGAATTATGGAATTGGCGCTTCCGTCTCACGCAGCTGGATTGACCGGTTGCTTGACCGAATGCGCAAGCTCCCCCGACCGATCCTGTTCTCACTGCGTAATACCTTCCGCCGAAAAAGCCGGCTGGCGCTGACTCTCTTTACCCTCACGCTGGGAGGCGCAATTTTTATCGGTGTTTTAAGTGTGCGGGACTCGCTCTTCGCTGAGGTGGATGCAGTCAACAATTATGCCCAGGCAGACGTCAACGCCGATCTATCCGCCCTGTACACCTTGGCGAAAGTTAATGAGGCGGTCAAGGAAATCACTGGAGTAGTCTCCTATGAAGGTTGGTGGTCTGGCAAGTTGAACCTGCTCCATCCAGATGGCGTCAACTCGGACCAGGTCATCGTGGCTGCGCCTCCAGCGCAGACAAAACTGGTAAAGCCATCTA
>CAYXDC010000143.1:0-3885 GCA_964463505.1 uncultured Anaerolineaceae bacterium | reverse complement strand
CAGTGATGATGTATATCCTGGGATTGAGTTACGGAGCTGCAGAAATCGTATTGAAAAGTCTTGGAATGGGGATTGGCAAAACAAGTGTGTATCGGGCAGTTCAAGCAGTTACAAAGCAAGTGCCTGGAGTGAAGCGAGATAAGCTGTTGGAAGGCTACAAGACAAAAGCCGTTGGAGCAGATGTGAGCAGTGTGCGCTGTAACGGGAAATGGGTCACAGTGGGGATCGCGGTAGATGCGATCAACGGGATAGTCTTGAGTATCGATGAACTAGCGGGCGAGGATGCCACACAACTGCAAGCCTGGCTTGAGCCAATCCTGGAAGCGGTAGACGCAGATGTCGTGGTGAGCGATGATGCGGACGCCTTCAAGAATGTTAGCGATGAGAGCGGATGCGCACAGCAAGTGTGCAAAAGCCATGTGGTTCGAAACACAGAGGCTCTTGTTGAAGAACTCTCAACCATGATTGGCGCAGGACAGGATCATTCTCTGGAAGCCATTCAGGTTACTCCCGAACAGGCGTTAGAGGACCTGGCTTCACTCATAGAAATGATCCATTCCCGGTGTCCGGAAGACCAGTCACGCCTTGCTATCTCCGCTACGCCAACGCTCGCAAACCAGGCAAGGGCAAAAAATATGATGTTGCCTATCGGATGCGCAATCTGTTTATGGATCGCTGGAACCTCTGGCCTCGCCTGACTTTCTATCGAAACTGGATGGATGAATATGGAAATCAGATTTTAGACGGCACCAACAACCATTGCGAACGCGCCATTGGCTGGTGGATCAAAGAGCGCTATCGCTTGATGCGTGGCTACAAACAAAAGCAATCCGCTCTTGGTATTAGCCGCCTGATCGCCTTTGCTGGGAACAACCTTGACCGTGGCCTGCGTTTAGCTGATTTGATGGCATAGCCGGAATATTACTCGCCGGTTTTGCCGTCTTTGCTGTTTACCGATCCATCTGTTACCAATTTTGGAACGGTCACATGATATACTGCCAGAAACTTTTTTTGCTTGGCGGGGTTTCATTGGGTGAAGCGCCGCCTGAACAGGGAGCGCCGTGCAGCTTAGCGAATTGAATGATCTGGAGTTGATCCGCCTGGCGCGGGAAGACCGTGAAGCCTTCGGGGTATTGTACGAACGCTACGTACGGCGCATTTATGCCTATATCTACTACCGCACCGGCAATACCTTCGACGCTGAAGATCTGACCGAGCGCGTATTCATGCGGGCGCTGCGCCATATCGGCGGCTATTCGGACCGCGGGTTGCCTTTCTCAGCCTGGCTTTACCGCATCGCCCACAACCTGGTGGCGAACTGGTACCGCGATTCCAGCCGGCGCAAGGAGATCTCGCTGGAGGACTTTGTCCCCCCGGAACGCCCCAGCGAGCATCCTGAGCGCACACTGGTGGAAAACGAAGAACGACAGCGCTTGCTAGGCATGATCCGCTGCCTGCCGCAAGAACGCCAGGAGCTGCTGATCCTTAAATTTGTGGAAGACCTCTCCAATGCGGAGATCGGCATGATCATGGGGCGCTCTGAAGGGGCGATCAAAAGCCTGTACCACCGCACACTGCTGGCGTTGCGCGATGAAATGTCTCAGCTGGCGGGAGAAGATTTAGAACTTATCTAACGTACATGGGAGTCAAGCCAGGGAGGCTGAAAATCTATGTTGCGCATTGTGACTGATACTGCCGCTGATTTACCCATAGCATGGATCCGAGATTACGCCGTAGAATTGATCCCGATCAACATCCATTTTGGAGAGAAAACTTATCTGCAAGGGATTGACCTGACCGACCAGGAATTTTATCGTATTGCCAATGAAACCGGCAGGATCCCCAAGACCTCGCAGCCCAGTCCAGGGCAGTTTGTCGATTTTTACCGCAGAGTGGCGCAGCCGGGCGATACGGTGATTTCTGTGCATGTCACTGCCAAACTGTCGGGGACGTTCGATTCGGCGGTGATGGCGGCGCGCGAGCTGGCCGGCGAGATGAATGTGATTCCCTTTGATTCGGCTTGCGGTTCTGCCGGGCAGGGTTACCTGTGCAAGGAAGCGCGCCTGCTGGATCTGGCCGGCGCGCCAATCGAGACCATCCTGGCGCGTATGGAGGCTGTACGGCGCGGCATGGAGGTAATCCTGACGCTAAACACCATGGAATATGCGCGCATGAGTGGGCGCGTCAAGGCCATGCAGGCTGCGCTGGCTTCGCTATTGAATGTAAAACCGATCATCGCCCTGCACGAAGGGGTGCTGGACGTGGCGGATAAAGTGCGCACACGCAAAAAGGCACTGGAGACCATCCTGGACATGGCAGCGCAGCGCTTAGGCGACCAGCCGGTGAACGCGGCTGTAGTGCATGCCCTGGATGAGGAAGCCGGGCAGGAGCTTATGGAAAAAGTGGCGGGGCGCTTGAATTGCAACGAGCTGGTGCTGACCGGTCTTTCGGTGGCGGTGGCGGCGAACCTGGGACCGGGGACGGTTGGGATTGTGGCTTACCCGGTGGTGGAGCAGTTGGAGAGGTAGGGGATAATGGCCCGAGAGATCAAAATTAACCGCATCGTTCAAGGACTGGAACAGACATTGGAGCACGCCCTGGATGCCGCGCTGCGCCCGGTTGGCCCGCGCCCGGAATACCTGGACACGCTGCGCAACCGGCTGATGCAGGAACCGGACCGGTCAGGCGAAGATGAGGCGCTGATGAAGCTGGCGCTGGGTGGAGTAGGCGTGATCAGCGTGCTGGTGTTGATCCTGGCGAGCCTGAAGCTGGTGCAAAATATGCGCCGGGGGAAAGTTTAGTCGCTGGTTGGATTGATTTAGAATCATTACTACGAGGAAGTATCCACCCCTGGAAAGACGCCAGGGGTGGTTTTATTGTTTAGAACCCGTTCAGATTATTTGGTGCGCGGTGATTTACGCCCGGTGATCCAGCAATAGCTCCGCCAGTTTGCGGGCATCAGCCAACAGATCGGCGTCGATGGGCAGCTCGTGCTCGGGGGTGATGCGCACCAAGAAGCGCCCGGCCAGTGCCTGGATTTCGGGGGATATTTCAGGGTTAGCAGCCAACCAGCGTAAACGATCGTAAGCCGTATTGGGGTTGGGAAGTTGGTTGCGTTGCAGGTATTCCCCAACTGCAGCGCCCGCGGCGCGCCTGGCGCAGACGCGCGCCATACCTTCATTACCGCGCTCCCGGACAGCAGCCGCCGTGGCTAACTCGTTTTCAAAGGAAATTTTCCAGTCCATAGCAGGTATTTTAATCCATAAAGAGTGAGTGACCGGGAATCACGATCCTTAATCAGCATTGCAATTTAGACCGACAATAGATTGATGCTCTGCGCCAGACCGCTGGGGTGTCTGAAAAACCAGGGGTCTGAATGAATCATTCAACAATATGGCAACTATCCTTAGAAAATTGACATGGATGAACAGGATCACCAGATTATTGGAATGAAAAGCTTCATTAATGAGGTATTATAATCGGATAAGATATATCCAGATATGGTTATAATCCAACTATCCTTGTTAATCTGGAGGCCCCATGAACCTATTTCAGAAGTATCTGGTGGATGAATTTGTCGAAGATTACCAGGAGCACCGCCTCTCACGCCGCGAAGCGATGAAGATGATCGCGACCATCGTGGGCAGCACCGTGGTAGCCAATTCTATTCTGGCGGCCTGCGCGCCGCTTGACCCGCAAGGGGTGAGCACGGCTCCTGCACCATCAGCACCAACCTCCGCTCCTGCGATGGCAGCGACGCCAGAGAACGCTGAGCTCATGCCTACAGCATCGCCCACGGACGTACCCCAGGCATCGCCCACAGCAGCGGCTGAGAGCACTGCCACTCGCCAACCGGAAAATACTCAATCGGTGCAGCCAGCTGGA
>CAYXDC010000142.1:0-3972 GCA_964463505.1 uncultured Anaerolineaceae bacterium | reverse complement strand
ACCTTGCTGACTATAGATATTCCAACAGGTAAAGATAAATCGGGGCAGCACGCGCGTATTTTGTGGTAGCGTTTCTCACTTCTGTTGGTTGACTCGATGGCAATAAAATAGCATATGAGGCGCTCTTAAAGCGTTCGGAGAGAAAACAATTTATGATGAATATGGGAGAAAAAGCGTTCGGGAAGTGTTCGTTACCGTATGGCAACGAATTTTAAGAGCCGTTGGGGTAATTTCAATGTCTGTGAACGGAGGCGCGGCTACGACAGCTCGTCGATGAGCTTCCTGGCAACCTTCAAATCGACAAAGTCAAACCCTTCGGAAAACCATTCGAGGATTTCCTTGAGCATGCTACGGGCTTTTGCTTGTCGGTTTTGCTCTACCCAGAGGCGGGCGAGGCTAACTGTGGCTCGCAATTCTAAGATCCTTGCCTCCTGGCTACGGCTAATGTCGAGACTTTTCTGAAAGCAGGTTCCCGCCCTTTCGGCTTCATCAGTCTGGAGCATCATATCTCCCATCAGCCGATAGGTTTCTGCATCGTACCAAACATCGTTATTCTTTTCACTAAAAACAAGCGCTTCGCCAAGATGCTTCAGTGCTTCTTTGACCTGCCCTTTATTTCCATATGCTTCGGCTAACAAGGTCAGGTAATAGGGCAATCTGGCCTCAGAATTGGACGCCCGGAAGTCGTCCAATCCTTTCCGCATCTGGTCAACCCCCTCTGATAATGATCCCTGCTCTACCAGCGCCCAACCATGTAGGATCGTGGCCCAATTATCATAGTAGCCAATGCTGTATTCAGCACAGAAATCAATTGTCGCTCTTGCCCATTCCTCAACCAGCTTGCTGTTACGGCAAAACTGAAAGAGCATGGTCGCATAAGCCATAGCCAGCGCCTGGCTGAAAGGATGTCCCAATGTCTTCGCTAAGTCTAAAGCAGCGTCGATTCGTTGCAGTGCTTGCTCCAAGTAGCCCAAATGCCACAAGGAATGAGTTGACCAGGCTTGAGAGAAGATGCCAAGGTCAACGCCAAACATGGAGACTTGAGCATGATGTTGGTTTATGTCGTAGAGGGATATTCCCTGCTCAAAATGCTGCCGTGACTCCTCAAACTCCCCCAGGCTACACAGAGTTCCACCAAGTGCGTGATGCGCTTGCTGAAGAAAAGCTGGATCGTGTTGTTCTTGCGCTAAAGCAATGAGTTCCTCGCCCAAATTACGAGCATGGTGCAGGTCTGATCGTACAAAGTTATAGGAAAATAAGCCCCACAGAATCGGCCCTAAGGCATCGATCTGATCCAATTGCTGACATAAAGCCCACGCCCGGCTTAACGCCTGCCCAACTTCAATTCCGGCATAACCTTTGGAATTCCTTTGGACAATGGATAACAGGCGCTGCAGGATTAATTCCTGCTCTGCCCGCTCGGGATTATCCGGCAATGTTTCAAGCAGCTTCAACCCACTTGAGTAAAGTTGTATAGCATCTGGATTGGCGAAAATTTGTTGTGCTACCTGTCCAGCCCGCTGGTAGTAGGCGATAGCTTTCTCCTTTTCCCCAGCTGCCTCGTACTGGAGAGCAATCTGCTTGCTAAAATTATCTAGATTGGCTGCGTAGGCCCGGACCATTGCTCCAGCTATGCGGCGATGCAGCAACCGCCGGTTCGCCGCACTTAGACTGTTGTAGACGATTTCCCGAATCTTGTTATGGCTAAAGTCATAGTCATTATCACTTTGCTCGCGAATAATGCGGCGTTGCCATAATTCGTCCAGTCCCCTTACCAACCAATCTTCATCTTCGTGGCTGGCTTCGGTCAAAACATCAAAAGCAAAGGCGCGGCCAATCGCTGCCGCTAAATTCGCTATCCGGCGAGCCGACGGCGACAATTGAGCCAGCCGAGACTCGATGACAGTCTGGATCTTTGGCGAAAGTGATGTCCTTTGTTGGATTGTGTCTTTTAGTTCCCCGGCCCGAACTGTTTCAACAATGAACAGAGGATTTCCTTCAGTTTCTCTATACAGTTGTGAGGCCGTGTCTGAGTTGAGCTCAGCACCGGCTATATAAGCTGCCAGCAAGGCCGTATCAGGCTCATCCAATGGCCCTAACTCAATTTCTGTTAATTGATCCGTTCTACGAAAATCCATAAGCCAAGAGATTAGAGGATGCCTGGAGTCTATTTCGGTTGAACGTATTGTAGCGGCAACTAACAAGGGAGCCCGAGGCGGATAGCGCAGTAGAAAACGCAACCAGGCCAACGTCTCCTGGTCCGTCCATTGTATATCATCAATGACCAGCACCTGGGGTCGGGCATTTATGAAAATGGATCGGGCTAACGCTTCAAAAAAGTGCTGTCGCTGCCAACTCTCTGTGATTCGTTCAGGGGGTGGTAGTCCAGGCCGCTCAGTCATAAGTTCAGGTAGCAACCTGGCAACCTGGGTAAGCCAAACATCTTCCAGGTGCAACAGTTCCACCCGCAGCCCGCCTGCCCGAAGCCAATCGGTCACTGGGGCGTAAGCCAGCCCACCCTCGGAAGCATAGCAGCGCGTTTGAGCCGTAGTAATTCCCTGCTGTGTAGCCCAATCGACCAACTCCTCAACAAGCCGCGTCTTGCCAATACCCGCTTCGCCGGTCGCCACGACCAATTGAGACTGACCACTGGCGGTTTGGCGCCAACATGACTGTAATCTTTGCCACTCCGCCTGGCGACCAACCAGCGGGGACGTACCGATTAAGGCGGTTTGAGGCATCAGTTGAGCTTGTTGTGGCGCTCCCATCTTGAATAACTGTTCGTATGCCTGGCGCGTGACCGGTCCAGGTTCCACACCCAACTCGCGCTCCATGGTCGTGACACAAGAGTGATAAACACGGAGCGCCCTGGCGCGATCACCGCTTAGCGCGTAAAGGCGTATCAGGTACAGGTATGCTTCTTCCGCTAAAGGATCCTCTCGCAGCAATTGTTGAGCATAGCTAATCGCGGATTGATAATCACGCTGCTTCTGCAACAATTCAATCAGTTGTTCCAGTGCCCGAAGATATATCTGGCGCAACCTTTCTCGTTCGGTTAGTAGCCAGTCTTCATAGCAACCGGGGAGTAAATCCCCTTTGTATAAAGCAACCGCTTTTGCCAAGAAATCTCGGACACCAGTCTCGTTTGTAGCTTCGTTTGATTTATACGCGGCTGTGACAGCCTGTTCAAAATCGGCTACATCAAGCGTAAAGGATGCATCGGAACCCCACTGGAGGGTTTGCGTCTCTCCGGACAGAAATTGGTCGGCAGCGGGCAGGGCTCGACGTAGATTATGCAATTCGCGGCGTAGATTTGTGCGAGCCTGGCTTTCACTCGAATCCGGCCACATGATAAAGGCTAATTGACGGCGAGACTCAGGCGCACTGCGATGCAAAACGAGATGTGCCAATAAGGACTGTAGGCGCAACGTACCTACGGACCGAACCACTTCGCTTCCATAGACAAGGCTAAATTCGCCCAACAATCGGATGTGCAGGGTTGGCATATCACCAAGATCAATTACAGAAGAGGCTGAAAATGGTAATATCTATAGATTTCATCACGTATTGTACTGCCCAAGTCATTAGCCGCCCATCGATTTAAGCAGTGATGTGGCGGATAGAGCGAATGCCGAAGCTCGGTTCGTTCCCACCTTTAGTCGTGCCCCTGGTTTGCATCTGGTCTGTTCGGGGCTTGCACCAGGGGGAATGCACCAGCTCTAAATTTATATGCGGTGCCGTTCAGCGAAATACGCTGTGCCTTTCACCTCCAGCGCGCTTGGCGTGTTCCTGGCCTTTGATTTCGGACAAGTCGGCAAGGTTGTACAGCCGCCAGCCATTGCGGTCGCTCAGTCGCGGCTCTTCGTGGTGGCGATATCAGCCTCGTTCCCTGCCGCGTCGGCCAGCGTCCACCATGCGGGCGCGAACTCGTCGCGCACCATCCGGCCACCCGCGGCGAGCGCCGCCGCGATG
>CAYXDC010000141.1:0-4043 GCA_964463505.1 uncultured Anaerolineaceae bacterium | reverse complement strand
CGAAATCCTCGGCGGCCAGCGCGTGGCGGATCGCATCGGCCGCCGAACCATTGTGCTCGTACCACTCGCTCGCCCGCTGGTGCAGGCTGAATACTTGATCCGGCTGCTCGTCTATTAAACGCGCTTGCAATACTTCAGCGAAGAGGGGATGATAGCGGTACCACTGGCGCTGGTCGTCGAGTGGAATGATAAACAGGTTGCCACGCTCGAGTGTTTCCAACATTCCTTTGCCGTCTTCTCGACCTGTAACGGCATCACACAGAGAACCGCTTAGCCGATCGAGAATGGCGGTTTTCAGTAAGAAGCTGTGAATACCTTCTGGCTGGCGCTGGAGAACCTCCTCAACCAGATAATCCAGCACAAAGCGGTGGCTGCCGGTGAAGGCCCGGATAAAACTGGCGGCGTCTGACCGACCCTGCATTGAGAGCGCGGCCAGCTGCAGGCCAGCAATCCAACCTTCGGTGCGGGTTTCCAACGCAGCGATGTCTTCTGCCGAGAGGTTCAGGCCCATCACCTGGTTGAGAAAGTCGGCAGCTTCGGCGGGGGTAAAACGCAAGTCGGCGGCACGCAGTTCTGTCAATTGGCCGCGGGCGCGTAACCGGGCCAGGGGGAGATGGGGGTCCTCGCGAGTGGCAATCACCAGGTGCATCTGTGGCGGCAGGTGCTCAAGCAAAAAGCTGAGGGCATTGTCAACCAGCTTGGCATCCAGAACGTGGTAGTCATCCAGGACGAGGACGAAATTGTCCGGGATGGTAATGATTTCATTGAGCAGAGCGGTCAGAATCGATTCGATTGGCGGTGGCTGAGGTGACTGGAGCACACTCAACACACCTGCTCCAATATTTGCTGTAATCGTCTGCAAAGCGGCGATGAAGTATGTCAGAAAGCGTGTGGGGTCGTTATCCCCTTCATCCAGCGACAACCACGCCACCGGTCGCTGGTAGCCAGCCACCCATTCGCTGACCAGGGTAGTCTTGCCAAACCCGGCTGGAGCAGAGATCAGGGTCAGCTTGCCACCCGCAGAGAGACCCTCGTTCAGCCGCTCGATCAGGCGTGGGCGTAAGACAATTTTAGCCCGAGGGGGGGGTATATACAGTTTCGTGGCCAGTACTGGAGACATAGCTCAATTATAAAACAGACACCCAAAAAGCAGCGGCAGCGTGTCGCTAGGATGATCTTCTTTGCCGAGAATCCGCGAGGCGTGTTACGGAGCCGGTTTTATCCGAAAATCATACAGTTGCCATTTGGTTATACCCCACATACCAGCCTCGAAAGCACATCCTGCCAGCAATTGAATAAAAAGAAATGCCCTTTTCCAGGCAGGAACGTCACGCGGGTGTGAGGAATAACCGCACACAAAAACTTGGCGGCATGCAGGGGAACATTAACATCCGCCTCGCCATGCCAGATATCGATCCGCGGCTGCACGCCTGCCGGGTCAAACCCCCATGCCTGGTTGATCAGGATATCATCGCACGCAACGCCCCGAGAACCAGAGCGAAAACCTTCCCGGACCGCATTGACAAACATCCTGAAATCTTGCGGTGCATACAGAACCGCCTTATCCGCCGCCGGAATGGAAGACATCAATTGGCGAGTGGTTTTCTCGATGTCTCCCATCACCATGCCCCGCATCTGCCAGCGGATTAATTTTGTAAACCAGGGGAACGAGCGAGCAGATTTTGCCAGGACCTGGTTGAAAAATGGCAATCCCTGGTAGGCTCCAGGGCGGTTCATAGGCGCAACGCAGCCATACACTGCACCTGCGAGAACCCTTTCTGGGAGCTGGTGAGCACACGCCAATGCATGCGGCCCACCCGCGGAATATCCTTCCACGTAAAACTCGCCGATTCCCAGGTGGTCAGCCAGGCGGCAGACATTCTCAGGCCAATCCACCAAACGGCGTTGAGGTTGAAAATCGGAGAGACCATGTCCCGGCCGGTCGACGGAGATAAATCGAATGCCTATCTGGTCGAGCATGCTTTCCGCTGAAGGATGCTCAAACCTTGAACTGCCCGAGCCATGGAAGTGGAACACCGGGTAACCGGTACCCTCACCGTATTCGGCGAAGCCCATGCGCCTGCCGTCTTTGAGGGTTACAGTTTGATTTATTCGGTCCGTTAGCATAGTTGATACCTGTTAGGGATAAACGCCAATCCTGTCAGGCAAATAGCTAAACACCTGCCTGAGGTCTTTGGAACAACATCATCATAAGCGAAATTACGTAACACAGAGAAACAATCATAAAAGCTGACAACATTCCGTATTGGAGACCTGGAACCAGTGAACCTTGTGGGTAAATAACCTGAAAAAATAACCTCGTCAGCCACAGAATACTTGTTGCCGCAAGCAGCACTATGATTGAATATCGATTTGATTTGTCTCCATAAATCAAAAGTATATTTACGGTGCCAAATAGAACTAAAGATAATGAGAAGAAAACGTTAATAGCTCGAACGGCTGCTACTAACTCGGTCGCATTGCGATCAATATAGGAATACCAATTCCAAGCTCTGGGTACAAAAAAGTGCCAAATTCCAAAACCAATAGAAGCGCTGCTGCCAATCATCACCAATAGCTTAACCACCAGATTCATCTCCTAGTCCCTGTTAATTCTTGAGTACATCCAAATTCCGAGTTCACCCGCCACGCGGGTGAACTCGGAGACCTGTTTTATTTTGATCCTTACCCTTCCACCTCGATACGGTCCACCTGGACCTGCGAGCCGTTGTAGTCCGGCACATTACTGAATAATGTGCCATAGATATGGACAATCTTTCCGCTGTCGCGCAGTTCCTTGATCTGCGCTTGTACCGCCGGGTCCAATGAATCAATGCCAAAGTAGATGTTCTGCCCCAGGTCCTGCCGCTCGAAGTAGTCATCATACTGTGCGCCGGGTTCCGTACTCTCGATGACCCCCCACCAGTCAGTGAACTCTTCAGTGGTACCTGGCGCCATGTAACCGCCTGACGCATTTCCTCCGGAGTTATTACCTCCCCCTGGGCCACCACCACTTCCTTCTTTGGTTGCCTCCACGGTCATGGCAGGTGTTGGGCTATTTTGTGCTGCGGGACCACACTCTCCCCGGTAATAAGCCCACTCGTCACAGGTGCCGCCATCCGGAAAAACACACACTCCGGATTGGCTGCCATCCGC
This sequence comes from uncultured Anaerolineaceae bacterium, assembly GCA_964463505.1. Lineage (GTDB taxonomy): Bacteria > Chloroflexota > Anaerolineae > Anaerolineales > UBA4823 > JAJZSS01. Next base: position 887 of record CAYXDC010000141.1, on the reverse strand, counting down.
AGCCGTGCGAATTTCGAGCGTGTTACCTTCCTGCTTGCAATAGATCGAGGCAGGATTCGGCATACCCGCCTCAGGTATGTCCGTCCCAGTCGTTTCAAGTGTCTGGACCTGGAACGCTGTGCAGGCTGTCAGTGCCATCAATATGATTGTGAATGTAAAGATCCTTCTCATTTTTTCCTTCTTCCTGTTATTTCAGATTTTTGAAAACTCTATTTATCCTTGATTTCCCGTAACCTTGCCCATATTAAGATAATGCCGAACGTGATCGCAAAACTGAATGATGTTTGCCAATCTACGCTGCTTTCTCCATGCACGATGAAGTTCCACAGCAATGTCACCAGCGCAACAGCCACTAAGGCTATTGCGAATACGGTTCCAAATTCAATGACCAGTTTTTTGATGTTCAATTTTCACTCTCCTTTATAACAATCCACCGTAATGACCACATTCCCCTTTTTATGCCCTTGCTCGACATAGCGGTGCGCTTCGGCGATCTGTTCTAACGAATAGCGTCTATCAATGACCGCCTTTATCTTTCCCGCCTCAATAAGCTCTTTGAGCAAGATCAGATATTCGGTCTTTTCGCTTGTCGGGGATTTGACGGTCAGATATATCCCTTTTACCTTCAGGGAGCTTTTACAGCGTGAAGAAGAAATCTTGCCCACTGCGTCAAAAATAACATCATAGGTCTCACCGCTCTGGTTGAAATCCTCTTGAGTGTAATCAATGACTTTATCGGCTCCTAGAGAGCGTATCAATTCTAAATTCGAAGTACTGCACACCCCGGTTACTTTTGCCCCAAAGTGGTGCTTGGCAATCTGCACCGCAAAAGTACCTACACTTCCAGAAGCGCCATAGATAAGGACTTTTTGTCCCCTCTGGATATT
>CAYXDC010000140.1:0-4130 GCA_964463505.1 uncultured Anaerolineaceae bacterium | reverse complement strand
TTCAGCCATTTGGCTTTCAATTATTTGTACGCACCACTCAAGTAGCCAGCACAGGGGTTCTAAGCATTGAAGCCTATCTTGGTTCCTTGGATCCACTTATTACCGGTAATTAATGGCACTGACGCGGGCTAACTGGCATCCAAAGAACAAACCACAAAATCCTTCTTAATGGCAATCCTTCTTTGAATAGATTACAATTTGTCGGAATATGTCAAATTCTGCTGTTCTGCTCCGACACTTGGAACGCTTCGTTCGTTCCGAAGCCGATGCTCAACGCACTCGGTTGCGTGAGCGCTGGGCACGCCCTCTCTCAGAACGCGTAGCTCGCGGCTTTGCGATCGAAGGTATCAGTCTTGGCTCCTTCAACTCCCCTCGATCGATATTATTAAACTGCCGCACTAATGAATCACGTTTCCGCGACGGCGATTTCCTTGTGCTGCACCGCGGCGATCCTGAAGGGGAAGACAGTATTGAAGTGATTCTGGAATACGATGACGAGACCCAGCTTGAAGTAAGCGCCAGAACCGGGAAACATTATCTGCTATCTGATAAGTCCTTTGGGTGGATCGCTGACGAGAGCATGCTAGATCTCAGTCCATTCTTCCTGGAAGCACTAGACGAGGTTGCCGATACCCAACGCGGCAGGGAGCGTATCCTGCCGCTATTAAGTGGGGAGAAAGAGCCGAAGCTGGATTATGCCCGTTACGAGCGAGCATTGGAAGCAGCCTACCTGTCCGGTCTGGATCAAAGCCAGTCAGAGGCTGTGGCGCTGGCATATGCATCGGACCTTTATCACCTTGTTCAGGGACCACCTGGCACAGGCAAGACCTATGCCCTGGCGCATCTGGTGAGACTGCTGGTGGGTGACGGACAACGAGTGTTGGTTTCTGCCCTGACTCATCGGGCAATTAACAACGCATTGAATAAAATACACCAGGTTGATGCTTCCTTACCTGTTTGTAAAATTGGATCAATCACCCGTTCAGCTGACCTTAAGCTGGATAATTTTGAGAATTTCGCACAATCTGACTTTGGCGATTTTGCCGGGGGCTATGTTGTTGGCGCGACACCGTTTGCAACTCGCAACGAACGCCTCGGTCATATCGAATTTGACACCGTTGTTTTCGATGAAGCCTCACAGATTACTTTACCTTTAGCGATAATGGGAATGCTGGCAGGAGCGAAGTATATCTATATTGGGGATGAGCAGCAGCTTCCACCGGTGGTCACCAGCGGCACGTCAGAGATTGGAAGCACATCCATCTTCGGTTACCTCAGCCCGAGGGGCAACCAAAGTATGCTAACCACCACTTATCGATTAAATGACACCCTGGCGGCCTGGCCTAGTCGCAATTTTTATGGAGGCATGATCAAACCCGCACCAGGTGTAGCTGGGCGTCGTCTGCACCTTACCCAAGTTGATGAGCGTTGGGCTTTTGTGCTTGATCCACATGAACCGGTGGTCTTTTTAGATCTGGAGCACCGCAACAGCACCACTCGAAGCCGGCTTGAAGCTGAAGTGGTATGCGAGCTGGTATTACAGTTGATCAGTGCTGGGGTTCCACCAGCCGAGATAGGCATCGTTGTGCACTATCGCGCTCAGGGACGGTTAATCCGTAATCTGCTGCGCGAAGCGTTACCCTCCCGAGAGATGCTTAAGGATCTCGTGGCAGATACAGTTGAACGCATGCAAGGACAAGAGCGTGAAGTAGTACTAGTATCATTGGCGACCTCCAGTCCAGGATATGCTGCAAACCTGGCTGAATTTTTCTTCGAACCACGTCGCCTAAATGTAGCCATTACTCGCCCACGCACCAAATTATTCCTGATTGGTAGCCGGCACGTTCTCAAGGCTGAGCCAGTAGACGAAGAACAGCAGTCCTGGGTCGCATTATTGCGTGATTTGGTCGCTAACTGCACCGTATTCAACCTGCCAGGTGGCCGGCTTATTTAAAATGGCGCGAATATTTCCAAATACTCCCATCGGAGCCTTACCGGCTGATGTTCTGATAGTCTTTCGTTTTTTAAAGACCATGCCGGATAATTACACTGTCTGGCATCACCTGGCGCCTTGGCAAAAAGACGCTCCAGATTTCTTGATACTCAATCCTCAATCCAAAGCCATGCTCGTCAAGGTAAGCGGTGCAGTCCCAAAGGATATAAATCCAGCTTCCCAATTGTTACTGCTAGAAGGAGACCGCCCTGCTCTGGGTGAATTCGAAACTCGAGTATTAAATCAATTCTTGGGACAGTTGCGATCGTCTTATTCATCTCTTTACGGCAAATGGGAGATCAGCACTGTAGTGCTTTTTCCTAATGTATCCGAAAAATCACTTTGGGAAAGCCGACCGATCGATACCGATCCGGTGCCGGTATGGCTCGGTCAAGAAGCAATCAAGACGGATGGACTCGCGCAATGGGATACCTGTTTCCACGGCACTGGCTTAAATGGATACGCAATTGACCAACTGCGTGCTTGTTTCACTCCAGAAGTCGTGATTCCCCCAGACCTCACCTCTCGCCTTCCAATTCAACGCCCGTTAGACGCCGGTCTGACAAAGTATCTGCTTGATTACGACCAAGAAGCGGCCTTAAAGAGCGATTTGGATTTACAGCCCGAGGGCGAAGCATTCGCGCGCAATTTTCGCCTGAGCCTGGTGAATGGTGTAGCGGGTAGTGGTAAAACCCTTCTATTACTCTATCGCCTTCGCCTGCTGTACAGCTTTTATCCAAATAAACGTTTTCTGGTGCTTACGCACAATCGTCCACTGAACAAGGACATGCAGGCCCGTTTTCATCGTCTCACGGGTGGTCTTCCGAAAGGCATTGAATGGCATACCTTTAATTCCTGGTGCCATAAGCACTGGCCAAAAGAGTCAGCATGGCAAAACCCGATCGGGGAAGATAAGCGCAATTCGCTCATTCGCTCAGCCTGGAGGCAAACACTAGAAGGCAGCAACGTATCTTCATTAATGCTGCGTAGTGAAATAGACTGGGCAAAAGATCAGATAGAATTTTCTCGAGAGGCCTACATGAAGGCTGACCGGCGCGGGCGCGGTTTTCGACTAACGAATCGCGAGCAGATGTGGACTGCGATCGAGTATTTTCAAAACAGTCTGGCAGAAAAGCACTGGTTGGATTGGGCAGATGTGCCGCGCTGGATATGGAGCTTCATACAGAATGGATCCATTAAAATCGAGCCTGACGATGTGGTGCTGGTCGATGAAGCTCAGTTCTTCGCACCATTATGGTTCGAAATCGTTCGATACCTTGTGAAGCCGGGTGGGGGTCATTTATTTCTTGCTGCGGATCCCACTCAGGGTTTTCTGCATCGTGGCGGAAGCTGGAAGTCTTTGGGCTTTGAGGTTCGTGGTCGCTCCGATCATCTGCGGCGCAGCTATCGCACTACCATGGAAATTCTCAACTTTGCGACCCTTTTTTACCGCGACCGCATCCCGAGAGATGGTGATGATGAAGATATTCTCACTCCAGACTTATATTCAATGCCCAACGGTCAATTTCCATTGTTAATCCCGCTTTCTAGCTCACAGGATGAGATCACTCGCCTAGCCAATGAGGTGGCTGCTCTGGCCGAACAAGGGGTTCCACTGCGAGACCTGTTGGTGTTACATGCTAACTGGCAAGGTGTGAAAACGTTGATCTCGGCGATCCAAGCCCGTCTTGGTCTAAATGCTGCCTGGGATCCTAAGCTGCAATATCCAGGCGATTATGTGCGTGTCACAACATTGAACGCCGGCACCGGCTTGGAAGCGCCAATCGTCTTCTTGGCTGGTTTGCATGAGCTGTTTGAACGGGAACAAAGCCTGCGCCTCTCAGATGAAGAACGCGAAGAGATGATCCTGGAAAATACCCGCAAGATATACATGGCTGCTACTCGCGCCGGGCAGAGATTGGTAATAACGTATGTGGGAGAATTACCGAAAGATTTACGCCAAAGATTTGCCAGGAGCTCATAAGTTTGGATAGAGTATAGATAGTTTCTGGTGCGAAACGCGCATCTCGGCACATTAACAGATGACAAAACGAAAGCCTCTTTGGTAAAAGTTTGGTTACCAAGCCAAAAATTTCCCATCGGGGCTACCTGTGCTGGCTACTTGAGTGGTGCGTAC
>CAYXDC010000139.1:0-4264 GCA_964463505.1 uncultured Anaerolineaceae bacterium | reverse complement strand
TTGCCGGTCAGCATTGCCCAGGCGGTAACGGACGCTCAGGACAGCGATAATTTCTTAGAGGTGATCATGGACCTGGGGCGCCAGCCCACCGCGCGCTATGTCGACCGCGAAGTTGTGCTGCGCGACCAGGAGATAACGCACGAAGATATCGGCTATGTCGTTGAGCGCATTGGTGATTTCGATGCCGATAATCGCGCTGGCCTGGAACGCACGCTGCATCGTATCTCCGCCATACGCAACCGCCGCGGCCAGATTGTTGGCCTGACATGCCGTGTGGGCCGTGCGGTGTATGGCACAACCGATATCGTCAAAGACTTGATCGAAAGCGGGCAAAGCTTGCTATTACTGGGTCGCCCAGCCGTCGGAAAAACCACTATGCTGCGCGAAGCTGCCCGCATTCTGGCCGAGACCAAGCGTGTGGTGATCGTGGATACCTCCAATGAAATTGGCGGTGATGGCGATGTGCCACACCCAGCCGTAGGTCGCGCCCGCCGTATGCAGGTTGCTACCCCATCCTTGCAGCATGAGGTGATGATCGAGGCGGTGGAGAATCACAATCCCGAGGCGATTGTCATTGACGAGATCGGCCGCGAATTGGAAGCAGCTGCAGCGCGCACCATTGCCGAACGCGGCGTCCAGTTAATCGGCACCGCTCACGGCAACACCCTCGAAAACCTGCTGCTCAACCCCACCCTCTCCGATCTGGTAGGTGGCATCGAATCGGTTACCCTTTCGGATGAAGAAGCGCGTCGTCGTGGAACACAAAAAACCGTTCTGGAACGGCGCTCTTCGCCCACCTTTGATGTGCTGATCGAAATTCAGGATCGTAATCGCCTGGCAGTCCATCCGGATGTGGCCGCGGCTGTGGACGCGCTCTTGCGAGGCAATCCTTTGCCCCCCGAGATCCGCTATCGTACCGCCGATGGCAAGATCCAGATCGAAAAAGCGCCTGCCCCGGTTCGTCCCAGCAGCTCCGGCCAACAGGGCTACCGCCGTCAGGCCAATGGTCAAAGCGCAAATGGGGGCCGCTATCCAAATCGCGCAGCAGACCGTGAGATAAGCCGCGAGCGCTCTCGCCAGGAAACCCCGGAAGTATCTACAGACTGGACTGCGGAGACTCAAGCCTATCCTGCGCCGCGCACAGATCGCCCGCTCACCCAGACGATTCGCGTTTTTCCCTATGGGGTAGCCCGCAATCGTCTGCTGCAGGCAGCACGCCGTCTGGGGGCGCCGGTCATGGTGGTCAAGGATATTAGCGAGGCGGATATCCTGGTTACCCTGCGCTCCTATTTCCGCAAGCGCGAGCGCACCATAGTAGACGCAGAGCACCGCGACATTCCTATTTATGTGCTGCGCGCCAACACCGTCAACCAGATGCAGCAGCTCCTGGGGGATGTCTTCAATCTGTCATCCGATTCCATCTCGGAAACAGGCATGGAGCCGGTAGTGCGCGAGACCCAACAGGCCATCCAGTCGGTGCTGAATGGCGAACGCTGGGTAGAAATGCCGCCAGCCGTCTCCGCCGTGCGTCGTTTGCAGCACCAGCTGGCTCGCCAGGCAAACCTGGTCTCACATTCTTATGGAAAAGAGCCTTTCCGCCGGGTGCGCATCTATCGCGAATAACGGAGCAACGAACACGCCGTATGTTTATTACTTTTGAGGGTCCCGATGGTAGCGGCAAATCGACCCAGATCACCCGCATGGCTGCATCCTTGAAGCAGTCAGGCTATGTGGTCTACTCCACCCGCGAGCCAGGTGGGACACCGATTGGGGACCAGATACGAGGTGTGCTTTTCGATATGCAAAATACGGCCATGCACCCGCGCACCGAGATCTTGCTCTTTCAGGCTTCACGGGCCCAGCATGTCGCCCAGGTGATCCGCCCTCGGCTGGAGCGCGGCGAGCTGGTGCTGTGCGACCGCTTTGCAGATTCAACGCTCGCCTATCAGGGCTTTGGACACTGTCTTGATCGGGATGAATTACGGACCATTATCAATTTTTCTACCGGGGGGCTGCAGCCCGATCTTACCCTGTTGCTGGATTTACCGGCCGAAATCGGGCTATCGCGTCGGGAAAAGGGCGGTGACTGGAACCGCCTGGATGCTTTTACATTAGCTTTTCACTGCCGTGTGCGCCAGGGTTACCTGGAGATGGCGCAAGCTGAGCCGGACCGCTGGGTAGTGCTCAATGCTGAGCTGCCTGCGAATGAATTGCAGGCCCAGATACAGCGCATTGTGCTGCAGCGCCTGGAATCCAGGCCTGCCTTGCGGGCAAATCCGGGCGAGTTGGGCTAAAGGTCCAGGTCCCCGTCACCCAGGCCGCCGCCAGGCTCGCCCAGGTCTGGAAGGGCAGCTTCGATATCTTCCGGGCTTTGCCCGGCTTCCAGGCGACTGACGACCTCATGGAATTCGGGGCCAAGGTCTTCTCCCAGTTCAGCGCCCATGCGGCGCATCATCTGTCCCATCGCTTTCGGGTCATCTTCCAGCCCGTCCAGGCTGGAGGGGTCGTCCAGATTATCCAGTAAGCTGTCGGTTGAGCGGGCAATGCGTACCCGGTTAATCCGCCGTGTAACATTGGCATCCCCACAGTGTGGGCAGTTGACCGGGACTACACCGTACTCGGCATAGCTCAAGAAAATCTCAAACCGTTTCTTGCATTTCAAGCAGCGGTATGGATAAGTAGGCATCGGGTATTTCCTCCATAAAGTTTGTGCGGGGGGAATTATAATCAAGACCCAGTTTGATTGGCAGACGATTTAAAAGGAAGCTAATGACTGACATTAGTTTATCTCAATATCTAAATCAGGAACCTTTACTGATCGTGATCTCTGGTCCGTCTGGCGTGGGTAAGGACGCGGTTATCAAAGGTATGAAAGAGCGCCAGCAGGAATTTCATTTTGTTGTCACCGCCACCACGCGCCCACCCCGCTCCGGTGAGGTTGATGGTGTGGATTATATCTTCGTCTCCTCAGAGCGTTTTGCCGAGATGATTGATCAGGGTGAGCTGCTTGAGTACGCGCTGGTGTATAACGATTATAAAGGTGTGCCCAAGGAACAGGTGCGCAAAGCCCTGGCGAGCTGTAAAGATGTGGTGATGCGTGTGGACGTGCAAGGCGCGGCGCGCATCAACGAGCTTATCCCAGAAGCATTGCTGATCTTCTTGACCACTCAGGATGAAGATGAGTTGATCAAGCGCCTGGAAAGCCGCCAGACAGAATCGACGGATGATCTGGTCCTGCGCATTGCTACGGCGCGGCAGGAGTTCAAGCGTATTCCTGAATACGATTACCTTGTTGTGAATCGGGATGGCGAGCTGGATGAAGCTGTGGATACCATCCTGGCGATCATCAAGGCTGAGCATCACCGTGTCCAACAAAGAAAGGCTACTTTATGAGTGTACCTCCGTCTTACGGTAACCAGCCTGGTGAAATTCCCACCTGGCAGCAATCCCCGCCTCCCCAGCCGAGTCTGGCATCCTTCCGCCGTGAGACTCCGGTGGTTGTGTATGTCATCATGGGCCTCACCATCACGGTCTATTTGCTGCAAATGCTGACCGAATTTGCCATGGGAGGCATTGATCTGCCGGCCGCCTTGGGGATGAAAGTCAATGATTTAATCGTACAAGGCCAGTTGTGGCGCCTGTTTACACCTATGTTGCTGCACGGTTCCCTGTTGCATATCGGTTTTAATATGTATGCCCTGTATGCATTGGGGCCAGGCCTGGAGAGTTATTACGGGCACCAGCGTTTCCTGCTGTTGTATGTGTTGGCAGGATTTGCTGGCAATGTTCTTTCATTTCTCTTTTCACCGGCGAATTCATTAGGCTCTTCTACGGCGATTTTTGGTCTCCTTGGTGCTCAGGCGGTCTTCCTTTTTCAAAATAAGAGCCTGTTTGGCTCGCGTGCCCAGCGCGCTCTGACGAATATCGCCATGGTCGCTGCTCTAAACTTATGGATTGGGCTTACCTCGCCTGGAATTGATAACTGGGGTCACCTCGGCGGGTTGCTCGGCGGTGTTATTTTTAGCTGGTTTGCTGGACCGCGCCTGGCTGTGGAAGGACTCATGGGTACTTATTCCCTGGTTGACCAACGCCAGAAGCCGCAGGTGGTCATGGCCGCAGTGCTGGTCGCGGGCTTGTTTGCCGCCTTGGCCACGGCAGCCATTCTATTCTGATGCGTTTACGCACTTGGTTGGAGAGTAGGGGTTGTTGGGCGTGCGTAGCACGCCCAACAACCCCTATTTTCCCCGGAACTGCGTAACTCCTA
>CAYXDC010000138.1:0-4285 GCA_964463505.1 uncultured Anaerolineaceae bacterium | reverse complement strand
ACCTTGACCGAGGCGGAAGAAAAGATCGTTAATATCAAAAATGTCACAGGGGCCAATGCGCTTGGCAACCTGTATGATTCGATCACCAACCGCTATGTCTTCAAAGTGGAGGTGGATGGCGAAGTCAAAGAGCTCACGCGTGGTGAATTGATGGTTTATGTCCGCCAGCATGACCCCGAGTTGCGCGCCAGGGCCTATCAAGAGCTTTATCGGGTTTATGGCGAGGATGGCCCGATTCTGGGGCAGATTTACCAGACTATCGTGCGTGATTGGCGTAGCGAACAGGTCGATTTGCGCAAGTTCAACAGCCCCATGGCGGCCCGTAACCTGATCAACGATATCCCCGATCAGGTTGTGGATACCCTCCTGGAAGTCGCCAGGCAGAATGCCCATGTTTTCCAGCGCTTTTTCCGCTTGAAAGCCAGCCGTTTGGGTGTGGACCGGCTGCGTCGTTATGATGTTTATGCTCCGATTGCTAAATCCAATAAGATGTATGCCTTTAATGATGCGGCGGACATGGTGCTGGATGCTTTCAACCAGTTCGACCCCCAAATCTCTCGGTTTGCCCAGCGGGTATTCGACGATAACCACCTGGATAGTGAAGTGCGCAAAGGTAAGCGCGGTGGTGCGTTCTGCGCCTCAATAACGCCCGATCTTACTCCCTGGGTGCTGCTGAACTACCAGTCCCGCCCGGATGATGTCGCCACCATGGCCCACGAGCTGGGTCACGCCATACACAGCATGCTGGCTTCGCAGCACAGTGTGCTCACCTTCCAGTCGAACTTACCTCTGGCAGAGACTGCCTCTACCTTTGGTGAGATGCTGCTGATTGATAAGCTCCTGGCGACCGAGACGGATGAGGGCGTGCGCCGCGATATGCTCTTCCGTCAGGTGGATGATGCTTATGCTACCATTATGCGCCAGTCTTTCTTTGCCCTCTTCGAAAAGGAAGCCCATCAGATGGTCCAGGATGGCGCCTCAGTCGACGATTTGGCTGAAGCCTATCTCAAAAACTTGCAAACGCAATTTGGCGACGCGGTAGAGGTCAGCGACGAATTTCGCTGGGAATGGGTTTCCATTCCCCATATTTACCAGGTACCGTTCTACGTCTATTCCTATGCTTTTGGCCAGTTGCTGGTCTTCGCCCTGTATCAGCAGTTCAAGGAAGAGGGTGAGGCTTTCAAGCCGCGTTACACCCGCATCCTGTCCGCCGGCGGCTCCAAGGCGCCGGTTCAGGTCCTCTCGGAAGCTGGCATCGACATTCATAAAGCCGAATTTTGGCAGGGTGGGTTTGATGTAATCAGCCGGCTGGTTGACCAGTTAGAACAACTTCAAGTTGGCTAACTATATTGCATTACTGTAAGAAAATGGCAATAAATAATGCAATCTGCTAATCTGGTTCCATTGGATTTGATCGCTGCTTTTCAGGACGTCCTGGCTGCCTTACTCCCCTACCAGGACTCTCTGAATCAGTCAGATACTGATCGTGGCAAGCACGGTGATGAGATGCTTGAACTTTTTACCGTGCTTGCCACGCATAATGTATGCCAACCTTCGCCGGATAGCAATTTCGCCCTGGTTTTTGACCAGGCTGCTCAGGCAGCCTATCGTTTACCCGATAATTCCAGCGCGCAGCTCTATGCACATGGGCTCACTCACTTCGCCAACGCCCTGCGCGATTTGAACTTGACCCTCGTTGATTTGATTCCCTACCTGCAGGCAGTTCTTTCCGAATCTGCTCCGGAAACGAGTGTTGGTCGCCTTGCTCAAGGCCCATTCGTAAAAGCTTTGTTAAAAGGGTTGGCAGCCTGGGATTCCCAGGTGAATCCTGAAAACCAGACTTCCTCTCGACTGAGTATGGGCTATCTGTTTGACCTGGGCGTCACTTATATGCAAGCCCGCCAGCACAGCTCGAATAAGCTGGAAGCGCTGGTTGAAGCTGCCGTAAAACATAGCCCATTAAAAGCACCTCCATATCGCTCAAACTCTGGGAAACTGGTAATCAGCACACTGCTTGAATCGATTTTACGCCAGGCGGGCATAGCCAGCCCACCTGAATAAAAGCAAGCTATTTCCTGCCTGATCGTGCGCCTATCTCCAAGGAAGCGGTTGCCTTTCACGCTATTCGCTGGTATCCTTAAGCAGGTAACATACTGAGTTACTCTCCCAAACGAAATAAAGAGAGAACAGATCCAACCAGGATTTATAGAGATAAGACACATATGTATCTGGCAATTGAAGGTGTCATCGGCGTCGGTAAAACCACCCTGGCTCGCTTGCTGCAGCCGGTCTTTACTGCCAACCTGTACCTGGAAGTCTTCGAAGAGAATCCATTCCTGTCCGATTTCTATTCTGATCGCGAGCGCTATGCCTTCCAGACCCAGATTTTTTTCCTTCTCAGCCGCTATCACCAGCAACGCCGTATTGTTACTGAAGCAGTCAAGCAGGGCGCTAATATGATTGCCGATTATACTTTTACCAAAGACGCCTTGTTTGCCGGGATCAACCTGCATGGTGACGAGTTGGATATGTATGACCGGGTGCACCAGGCTTTAGCTGAAAAAATTACCCCCCCGGATCTGATTATTTATCTGAGCGCTGATACGGATGTGCTTATGCAGCGCATCGCATTCCGCGATCGAACATACGAACGCAATATGGAACGCGCTTATATCGATGAGCTGAATCAAGCTTATGAAGCCTTCTTTTCGGGCTCTCACCAACAAGGCAGTCCAATCCTCAAGCTGGATACTAACCATCTTAATTATGTACAAAATCCAGGAGACCTGGATTGGGTGGAAAATCGTATCCGCCAAGCCTTAAAATTGGCCCCGTTCCAACCGGAGCTACCACTACATAATACATAAACGGATACTATTTACAAAGCTGGCAAACCAGCCTTAGCACGGTTTACTCAGGCCGCGCAGCAGATGGAGGGCACATGCGCATTACACGGCAGGTTGTGGATAAAATTATTGGTGAAACGGTTGAAAGTCGCACCCAGAAGAATCGCAATATTCTGTCCATTTATCTGACCGGCTCTTATCTGTTTGATGATTATCTTCTGGGTGGCACAGCCGATGTCGACCTGGTGATGATCCATTTAGATCAGCCTGAGTCGGAGCGCGAAATCATCCGCCTGACTGATGAGCTGCATCTTGATATCGCCCACCATTTTCATCGCGATTATCGCCAGGCGCGCAAGCTACGCGTCGATCCGTGGATGGGTCCCGCAATATTCGATTGCAAAATCCTGCACGACCCTCAGCATCTGATGGATTTTACTCAGGCAGCCGTGCGCGGACAGTTTGACCGGCTTGATTTTGTGGACGAGCGCTCACGAACCATGCTGGAAAACGCCCGTCAAGCCTGGCTAAATCGCCAGCTAGAGGCAGGCGGTAGCGAACCTGCTGATGTGCTGAATTATTTGCGCGCCCTTGAATACGCAGCCAACTCGGTCGCTGGCATAACCGGTCCTCTGTTAACCGAACGGCGCTTTCTGAAAAGTTTTCCAGAGCGTGCTGCTGCCGTTGGCCGTCCCGGATTGTATGCTGGATTGCTGGGCTTGTTGGGCGCGCATAATCTGACTCGCGAACAGGTGCGCACCTGGTTACCCGAGTGGGAGAGCGAATATGTGGCTGACATGGATCAACCCCGTCCTGCCCGCTTGCATCTGGATCGGCTCCCATATTATCGCCAGGCGCTGCTTTCTCTATTGGAAAGCGACCAGCCCATGACCGCACTCTGGCCTCTACTTTGGACCTGGACGCGCCTGTCAGCCCTGCACCAGGCGCAAGACCGATCAATTGAATCGTGGCGTGTTGCTTTGAGTGTGTTGGGGTTACAGGGTGATGAATTGCAAAGCCGGGTCGATGCGCTCGATGCCTATCTGGATAATATCGAGGAAGCCATCGAAGAGTGGGGTCGCCGTAGCGGCATGATCAGCTAATCTCATCACCTGCCTATGTTTCACGTGAAACATTTTCAGGCTGTCTCAGAAATTCGATTATTGATCTAACAATCTCCCAAAGTTTCAGACTTTTCGTTCTGGGTTGGGCAACATATGTTTGCGTAATTCTCGCAGGATGTCCATCTCGGAATATCCATTCTGCCGGCATTGTTCTACATAATGGGTTGTAAGCACCCCCAGACGCACCTGGGGGTGCTTCGTTATAGCCTGTGCGGTCCTCCATACGAAAGTTCCCCGTCCAGGACGTGTCGAAAGCCAGCCTTCAATTTCAAGCTGCCGGTAAGCCCGCGCCACGGTATTGAAATGCACGCCCAG
>CAYXDC010000137.1:0-4303 GCA_964463505.1 uncultured Anaerolineaceae bacterium | reverse complement strand
CCAGCAATAAGGCCAGTAGGATCTGAGCCTGGCGTGAACGTAAGCGATCCAAACCTACAGCCAGCAATAAAACAAAGCAGGGATAGGCAAAAAAATTGCGGTTGGACAGGTTCTGCCAAGCAGATTGGGGAAAGACAGACACAATACTCACTAGGAGGCTCCCCAGCACAACAACCCCCAGCACAGAGAAGAGCAAGCCGGTTGGATGATCCAGCCTGCGCAAAGCGGATAGCAGCAAGAGCAGGGTCAGCAGGATCCCCAACCAGACCAGCGGATGAAGTGGCGAGAAGAACTCACCCACGCTGTAGGCAAAGCCCAGGTAACCCAGGCGCAAAGCAAAAGCAGCCGGAAAACCTGACAGGCTGAAAGCCGGGTCAAGGTTTCGCCCGCCAGAAGCGGCAAGATTCGCCAGCCAGGGCAGATAGCTGGCGACAATCAGCACCTGAGCGCCTAACCAGATTACAAAATACCCCGGAGAGACCTTCCGGCGAAGCGCCTGGAGCAGCAGCCACAAGTTGATCCCCAACAGGACCGTCGCCCCCATATAGATGGTGTAGATCAAACCAACAGCAGACAGGCTATAGATCACCAGCGTCCAAAGGCGGTGTTCTTTGAAATAAAGATAGGCTGCCAGCACAGCCAATAAACTCAACGCGGCCGCCAGCGCATAATAGCGGGCGTTGTGTCCGTAGGTGAGCACATACGGGGAAGCCACCAGTAATAAACCCGCCATCCAGGCAACGCGCGCATTAAAGAGCAACCTGGATAGCTTGTAGAGCAAGGCTAGGACCACGCCCAAGCACAAGATCGAAAAAGAACGCAAGCCAATCTCATCGAAACCGAAGGTCTTCCCCCAGACACTGGCCAGCAGCCAATATAGGGGCGGGTGATTATTTTGGGCGCGCTGTTCCACGATTTCGGAAAAGCTCTGTGCGGATAGGCGTGCAGTCAGGGCTTCATCTTCCCAGAAGCTGCGTTGTGAGGCGAGAGCAAACTGTGCTACCAGCAGGAGCGCCAAGAAGGCCACAAAGATTAACGCACTACGATGGTTGGATGTCATAGAACCCCCGCGGCCTGCCAGAATTGGACCATACTGACCAGACAATAAATATTCAATCCAAAGAAGAATAAGCCAAAAGGCAGGTATACCAGCCAGGCTCGGCTGGTATACCCTGCATGCCTGAGCCAACCACCCATACTGAGGTCAAACACAACAAACCAGCCAGCCACAAACGCCAGCATGGCTGGGATTACCACCGGGTAGACATAGCGAGCCGGTGGCAGGAAGCCCGTGCGCAGGAAGACATAGTTAGAGCCGCGCAGCATGGCAAAGCCCCACACACCTGCCAGAGCTGCGGCGTACAGGATGACCACACGCCAGGGAATCTGGCGACGATAACGCCAACCGGCCCACAGGGCGCCTAACAGACCGATGATAGTGATCCAGGCCAGCGGGCGATAGGGCTTATTCCCGGGCAGAATCACCTCATTCCAACCGAAAACCGCCCAAAAGGTGCGCCCCAGGTTCTTGAAAGTCCGTTCGAAATACCAGCCCACACCACGGGTGTCGAATACTGAATACAAGGTTAGCGACAGGCGTTCGAAGCCGGTGCCGGGCAGCAAGCGCCCTACCAACCCATCCACCCGTGGATTCACGCGCGGCCAGGCGTCCTCAGCGGAGGCATTGCGGATGAGATTGGTAAAAGGGATTCCTGCCCAAGTCCCTGATTCTGCAGCAGGTGAGGAGAATTCTGGTGCAATATCCACTGGAAAAGCGCCCTCTACCAGTACCAGCCCATCATAATAAACCTCCAATGGTTGCGTTTGGGGAGCTTCGCTAGGCTCCAGGATAACCCACGAACGAACCGTATCGCGCCCCAAGAGAGTGGTGAATGCAAAAAATTGCGGTTCGGTGGTGAGGGTGATTAAACTGCTGTAGCCTTTGCCCCTGGCATATACATATAACTCAGGGGAACGGACTTCTACAGGGCGGTTCGCCCACATCCATGCCCCTAAAGTAAACTGCTTTCCAGCTAGCTGGCGCGCTTGTTCTATGGGCAGCGCCTGAACCAACCTGCCGGGATCCTCCTGCGGTGTGTTTTGCAGATATAAAGCATATTCACCCACAGGGGCCTGGGTGGTCTTAGCGCGATCCGGGGCAGGCTGGAGGGTGTGCCGGTACCACCAGGCAGCATCTCCCCAGCTAAATAGAGCCAGGAGGGCTGATAAGATCATCAGCCCTCCTACTACCCAGGCGATGGTTCTCCAGATGGGTCTCACACGACTGTGCCAGGCCAGCACCACAGCCAAAGGCAGAATTAAAATGGCAAAATAAGCCGTCTGGCGAGTAAATAAGCCCAGTATAGCAAAAGCCAGGCTCCAAATTAAATCCACCCAGTTCAGGCCGCGCTGGACCAGACGCGTGGCGCCCCACAGGAACCAGGAGAAGACCGCCACAGCGGCGGCATCGTTATTTACTGCCGTCATCAAATCTACGAAAGCCGGCAGCAACGCCAGGGAAAGTGGGAAGAGCAGGCGCAGCACGTGCCTGGGTGGGGTTAGCTCCCCAATAACTCCACAGGCTGCGATCAGAGTGAGCAGGAATAAAACCAGCGAGGCCAGCCGCGCCGCATAGAGCTGTTGGGTGATATCGCCGGCGCCTTGAAGTAACTTTACGGGCACTGCCGCCCAGACATAATACAATGGGGGATCGCCTACCTGCGGGTACTGACCAATCCAGATATCACCATCCGGGGCTTCCAGGTCGGGCAGAAAACCAAGCGGCCCGAAAAAGCCATGCTCGATCATCGATTCAGCCACCGCCCGGCGCATCCCGGGGTCAAAATCGCCCGGTTGCGGGATGCTCCCGCGCTGCGCCACCAACCAGACATACTCGAAATGGTTCGGCTCGTCGTAATGCTGCCAGGGCGGCACGATGAACACGTACAGCAACCCGTTCAGCAAACCCAGGATCAGAACCCAGGTCAGCCAGGCAGGTCCGCGTGTCAGGCGTAGCATCCAGGCAGGCCAGTTGTTCACGATCTCGGCATTTTCAGAGAGATCCGTCACCATACTCCTCGGAAAGCTGTGCAATGGTTCCAAGGCCACGCTCCAGGATATCGTCCAGTTCCTGAGCAGTTTTCTCAAAATCGGCATTCGAACGCCCAATAGGATCTTTTATTTCGAAATTCTCACCTACCATTTCGCTGAGCAAAAAGACTTTAGAAGCATAACGCGGGAATTCAACCTGCAAGGCTTCTTTGTGGCCCTTTTCCATCACCAACACCAGGCGCGTCTGGCTTAACATATTGGGATCCACCACGCGTGAACGGTGTGCGCTCAAGTCAATGCCGCGCGCCTTGAGTACTTTAATTGCCCGCGGAGCCGCCTGCTCGCCATAGATCGCCCAGGTGCCAGCCGATTCAATGCGCCAATCCCTGGCGGCCTCCCCCAAGCGGGCGCGCAATAAGCCCTCCGCCATCGGGGAGCGACAAATATTCGCGGTACAAACCATCAATACCGAATGCATCCTCTAACCTTTCCGGGCTGCAGGCTGTTTGCCGATACCCAGCTTTTGCGCCAGCACACGTCCGACAAACAAAGGATTTCCCAATACATAGCGCCGCCACTTGCCGCGCGGGTCTACCCACAAGCGGTAAAGCCACTCCAGGCCCAACTGATTCATCCAGGGTGGCACGCGCCGCTCCGCGCCAGCAACATAATCAAACAGAGCCCCCACCGCCCAACACAAGGGAACTTCGATTTGGGAGCGGTAGCGGGATAACCACAATTCCTGGCGCGGTGTCCCCAATCCAACAAAGAGCAAGTCGGGGCGGGCTTGCCGGATCAGATCCAGAACGTGGGGGGTCTCCGCCTGGGCGAAATAACCAAAGTAAGACCCAACAATTTGCAGGCCGGGATGCTCCCAAGCTAGCTGCAAGCCAGCTAACTCCGCCACGCCTGGCGCACCCCCCAGGATAAACCAACGCCTGTGCAGCGGGGCCGATAGAGCTGCGAGGCGCACAATCCAGTCTGCGCCGGTCATTTTCTCCAGACGTTGATTATACAACCAGCGCGCTGCCCACACCACACTCACCCCATCGGCATACAGCAGATCGGCTGCCTGCCAGGCTTCACGCAGGGCTGGCACGTGAACAGCCGTATTGAGGGCATAGGCATTAGCATACATCAGCGTGCGTTGCCCCGCTTCCTCACTCCAGGCCAGGGCGATTTGTAAAAGCTCCTGCAAATCGATGCAAGCGACCGGCGCGCCCAGCACATCCACGATCGTGACCGCGGTCGA
>CAYXDC010000136.1:0-4364 GCA_964463505.1 uncultured Anaerolineaceae bacterium | reverse complement strand
ATTTCAGGTGCGCTGTGATTTAGCGGTTGGAGCCGCCACCAGCCCACAAGGGCCGGCCAATCTCATCGCGCAAGTTGATCACCTCGCCAGTTGCATCCAGCGTGATGGCGCCGGCAGTGAACGTGTCAACCGTTTCCCAGAAGCCAACTACCGTGACCGCATCGCCTTCTTGCAGAGCAAGATTCAGGCTGGCGATGTAGTTAAGGCTACCCAACTGGACCGGGATTTGCTGCCCATCCGCGGTAAGCAGGGTGAAATAGTTTTCGCTGAAATTGCTGACCTGCCCGCTGAAAGTCACCCATTCCTGAAGTCCATTTTCTGGGGATGGGACATTGCTGGCCTGGTTCTGGCCTCGGGCGCCATTACCGCTTCCCCGGTTGCCGTTGCCGGCATTAGGGTTGCCTTGCCCGCCGCGCCCCTGCGTTCCGGCTACCTGCTGTCCGGTGGTGTTCGCCTCAGGCTGAGCTACACTATTCTGCCAGGCAGGGCCTGATGCAGTTGTGTTTTCGCCGAGTGAGCGTACCTGGGGATCAGCCAGGGGGGCAGTGCTGTCAGTAGCTCCCAGGTCGGTTACAGCGCCGGCGGCTGCCACAGCGGCGGTTTCACCACCATTTGCGGCGGCGCGCGCTGAGATCATATTATAGGCACCGACCGAAAAGGCCGTGATGGTTACTGCTGCGAGGAGAGCGATCATAACTTTCTTAAACATGGTAAACCTCCAAATTTTGTATTCATGGTTGTCAGTAAGATGGTGTCAGTCGACAAATGCTTGTGTCAGGCTGATGTTATGTAGTTTAGCGAAAAGATATGAAGAAGCCGTGAAGGCTTTCCGAAATTTTTGTGAAGAAAATCAGGTTTCTTCACAAATGTTTCACAACTTCTCTATAGATTATTCAAACTGCTCCGGTATCCTTGCCCCTATTCGAGTTCAGGAGGTAGTCCATGCAAGAGAACCAATCCGATAATCAGCAGGAAAACATGTGGGGTCGCATGCGCCAGGCGCTGGGGCCGACCGAGCTGCCCACCGACGACCGCGGCCGGATGCGCATGGTCGTGGACAACCTGGTCTTGCACCTTCATCCGGCCAAAGTCCCCGAGCGGACCTTGCGCTGGACGTATACCTGGGGACTGGGCGGCCTGTCAGCCATGCTACTGATGGTGTTGGTCTCCACCGGAGTGTTCTTGCAGATGAATTACACGCCCAGCCCTGCGCAGGCTTACCAGGACATCCTGAACCTGCGTATGGATACCTGGTTCGGGGATCTGCTACGCAATGTGCATCACTGGTCTGCCAATCTACTGGTGCTGGTGGCAGTTTTACATTTATTGCGCGTGTTTTATACCGGTGGTCACCGCGGCCCACGCGCCGTGAACTGGATCGTGGGGATCATCATGCTGCTGCTGGTGCTGGGCTCTAATTTCACCGGTTACTTGCTGCCCTGGGACCAATTGGCATACTGGGCGGTGACCGTTGGGACCAGTATTCTCAGCTACATCCCCTTGCTGGGCGAGCCGCTGAGTCGCTTGCTGTTAGGGGGGCCTGAGGTAGGTGCAGCAACCCTGTTGAATTTCTACGCCTTACATATCAGCTTTATTCCGATTTCTATGGTCATGCTGATGTCGCTGCATTTCTGGAAGGTGCGTAAAGATGGCGGGCTCACGATCCCGAAGCGCGCCAAAGAAACCGAAGAGCCGAAGATGGAGCGCGTGACGACCATCCCGCACCTGGTGCGCAAAGAGCTCGTGTTTGCAGTCGCCTGGCTGGCCATCATCCTGATCTGGTCCATGCTGGTGCCGGCGCCGCTGGAAGGGATTGCCAATCCCGAGGTCAGCCCAAACCCAGCCAAAGCGCCGTGGTATTTCATGGGCTTGCAAGAGATGCTGCTGCATTTTCACCCTCTGGTTGGAGCGGTGCTGATCCCCGGTATTGTGCTGGTTGGTTTGTTTGCCATGCCTTTCTATGATGTGGGTGGCGCCAGTGTGGGCGTTTATTTTCGCTCGCAGCGCGGCCGGGCGATGGCTGCCCTGGCGGTCAGCGCAGCTGTGCTGATCACGCCAGCCTGGATCTTGCTGGATGAGTTTGTGCTCAACTGGTCTGCCTGGCTGCCCAGCTGGCCGGCGCTGATCTCGAACGGCCTGGTTCCGCTGGCATTCCTGATGCTGGGCTTTTTCATGCTGGATGAAGTGGTCCTGCGCAGGTTTAAGGCGTCCCTTGAAGAGCGGGTGCTGTTCTTGTTTACCTTTTTATTGGTGGCTTTCGTCATCCTTACCCTGACCGGGATTTTCTTCCGGGGTGAAGGCATGCAGTTAATGTGGCCGTGGCTGGTCGGGGCGGCGCACTAGCAGGTGTGGCTCTGGATTTATCGAGCGAAATTTTGGATCTGAGTGAGGAATTGGATATGGCATCAAAAAAAGACCTTTCTACCGCAACGGAAGGGGAGCCGGTGAAGCGCCGGGACCTGTTGAAAACAGCCTGGGCTGTGCTGGGTGGGCTGGCTGCCATTGAGCTGGGCGGTATCTCCCTGGCGTATATGCAGCCCCGCCTGGCCGAAGGCGAGTTCGGCGGCTTGATCAGCGCCGGAAACGTGGATGATTTTCCACCGGGGTCCGTCACCCATATCCCGTCGGCGCGCTGCTATCTTTCGCGCCTGCCAGATGGCGGCTTCCTGGCTATCTATCAGCGCTGCACGCATCTGGGCTGCAGCGTCCCCTGGGACCAGACCGCCCAGCAATTTGTGTGTCCATGCCACAGCTCCAGCTTTGATACCCAGGGGGATGTGCTGAACCCTCCAGCGCCACGCCCGCTGGATATTTTCCCGGTCGTGATCGAGGAGGGCGTGGTGAAAATTGATACCGGATCGCCGGTAGCGCGTCAGGCAATTGATCCGGGACAGGTGGTGTATTCATGAAAGCATGGCGTTTGAATGGACGTGAGATTGAAATTGGGGTTGGATTGCTGGCAACTATCATGATTGCTGCGGGCCTGCTGCTCTACGCATGGTACGAACCTGCGCGGATTGATACTGTGCAGGCAGCCCAGGTACAGGCAGAAGTTGATTCTGCGGCTACCCTGTATGCTGAAAACTGTTCGGTATGCCATGGATTGGCCGGTGAAGGGATCGGCGCCACGCCGCCCCTGAACACCCCGGCCCAGCAGGAAGCCGACCCTAATGCGCTGGAGAAGATCATTGGGCGTGGCCTGTATAACACCGCCATGCCCGCCTGGAGCAAGGAAGACGGCGGACCACTGAGTGATTATCAGATCGGCGAGCTGGTGACCCTGATCCAGGTGGGCGATTGGGAGCTGGTCGAGGAGCGGGTGGTCAATCTCGGCCTTGCACCGCTCATCCCATTTACCACCCAGCCGGACGCTGAACTGCTGGCCGGGCTGGCCGGCCTGCCGGAGGGCGAACTGCTCCAGGCGGGTGTCGTATTCTATGCCGAGGCGTGTGTGGCCTGTCACGGAGCCGATGGCCTGGGGAGCGCGCTGGCGCCGGCTTTGAACGACGCAGTTGTGCGCAGCCAGACGGCTAATGAACTGCAGCGCTCGATCCTGCTGGGTATCCCCGGCACGCTGATGGCCGGCTGGCAAAACCAGATCAGCGATGAAGAGCTTGCGGCGGTGGTGAACTTGATCCAGAATTGGGACCAGGTGCCGGTAGGCGCCATCCCCGCGCCGGATAAGCCGGTGCCGGTGACGGAGGAAAGCCTGGCATTGGGAGCTGATCTGTATGCCAGCAGCTGCGCCCGCTGTCACGGGCCGGATGGACAGGGCACCCAGCGCGCCCCGGCCTTGAATGTCCAGTCATTCCTGGCGGATACCAATGATGTGGCGATGCAGCAGATCATTTCCCTGGGTGTGCCCGATACGGCCATGCCTGCCTGGGGCGACCGCATGACCGAGGCGGACATTCAGGCGGTGGTGGGCTATATCCGTGCCTGGGAGCCCAATGCCCCGGCCGTCGCCACACCGCTGCGCGGCCCGTGGTGGAAATACAGCAGCTCGGCTGCCAGCCTGCCCGGAGGCGGTATCAATCCCCAGGCCACCAGTGTTCCCCAAGACCTCGGTACTGGCGTGCCCGAGGGGCAGGGACAGGGTACCGGGGTGCCTACGGGACAGGGGCAAGGCCAGGGACAGGGCGCTGCCGGAGCTGAAGGGCATGCACAGGCTGCTCAAGGGCAGGCCGAGGCCGCCCCGGCGGCGAGCACCCTGGATTGGCGGGTGCTGGCGCTGCTGGTGGCGGTGCTGACGGTGGGGATATTCTTTGGGCTGGTGGGCGTATCCGCTTTGCGGGCGGCTGCGCCAGAGGCGGAAGCTTGAGACCGGTCCGGTCAGCAACGGGCTGAGATAGAAAGACCGCGGC
>CAYXDC010000135.1:0-4380 GCA_964463505.1 uncultured Anaerolineaceae bacterium | reverse complement strand
GAGGGAAGGAAGCGGGCCAGTTGTGGGTCATAACGCCACAAGCGCAGACTACCATCCTCAGATCCGCTGACCAGGCTCGAGCCATCCGGCGAAAACGCCACGCCGGTAACAGCTCCTGTATGACCGGTCAAGACCTGTAATTCTGCGCCGATAAGCAAATCCCACACACGCACGGAATGATCATCGTATCCAACTGCCAGCCTATCCCCAGAAGGCGCCAAAGCCAGGCTACGGACCGCTGAACTGCTACCGTTCAGATGCTGCCGCCATTGACCATCGGACACATTCCAAATACGCAGCTCACCATTGGCTTCACCCCACACCAGCCCCGAGCCATCGGGCAGAAAGTCCAGGCTTTCAATGCGTTCAAGTCCTTCATCGACGATATCAATCATGCCCCCATCCAGCATGCGCCATACGCGTACAGTGAAATCCTCGGCCGTGCTGGCCAGCAGGCGATCATTGGGGGAGTATGCCAGCGCCAGTACCCAGCCGGCATGGCCCTGCAGCGTACGCTGCAACATACCGTCAGAAATCCGCCAGATGCGCACCAATCCATCGTAAGAACCCGTTGCCAGATGGGTGCCTGCATGATTGAAGGCCAGGCTGCGCACCGGATAAGGGTGACCGGACATAGTACGCAGCAGGCGCCCCTGCTCAACCCGCCACAGGCGCAGGGTATTATCCACGCCCACGCTGGCCAGCAGTCCCCCATCAGGCGAAAAAGCCACACTCCACACCTTACCCGTATGGCCCTCCAGGGTATGCAGCGGCTCTTGCGTCTCCCATTCAGGTTGTGCAGGAGGCAGGCAATCGGGTGAGAGGGTGGGGACTAACAATTGACGGTAATGCAGGTTATTGGACTCGTCACTTTCGGTCACTTGTGAATACAGATCGATGTGGATTTCATTAATGCTGTTATAGCCGGGGAACCATAGCGTTGCTTGATTGCTATGCAGCAGCACAACCTCCACAGCTTGCTCCTGCTGATTGACACTTACAGTGAATGGATTGGCGTCACCTGCACCCGCATTACGCACCCACAGGCGCACACCCAGCTCGGCCGTCGGATTGGCGCACAGATCATCTTCCCGGGTGGTAATTTCAACGCGGTAAAGGGTCAAATCGGGTAATGGAGGCGAAGTAGCAGTGGGAGTTGCTTGGAGATCAGGCGAAGGAGTCATTGGAGACCAGACCTGCACCGGCTGGCAGGCAGCCAGTGCAATCCCAATCAGGATGAAGAATAACAGCAGGCGTTTACCAGCCATGATGGGGCGATAAAGCAGGGGTTGATACAGGCCGCACAGGCCGCCCATGTTGGTTTAGAGCGCCAGCCGGTTTTCTTCCACCCGCATGGCATTAAAGGCGGCAATCGAAACTTCCAGCATAGAGAGATCCGGATCACGGGTTGTCATGTGCTGCAATGCCAGATTGGGCCGGATAATCATCCGCACCAGCGGCGAATCCAGGTGCCGGGAGGTCCAGCGGATGAATTCATAAGCCAACCCCGCCAGCACTGGCAGCAGCAATACCCGGCTGGCCAGCCGCCAGAACCAGGGCAGCGGCCCCAGAAGGCTAAAAAGCACGACCGAGAACAACACCAGGGTCAGCAGGAAAGCTGTCCCGCAGCGTGGGTGCTCGATGGAGTAGCGGGCCACATTTTCGGGGGTCAGCTCAGCGCCCGCCTCGTAAGCATTGATGGTTTTATGCTCGGCGCCGTGGTACATGAACACACGCCGGATATCGGGAATCCTGCCAATCAGGGCAATATATCCGATCAACAATACCAGGCGCACAATACCTTCAAGCAAATTCCCCCACCAGGCGCTCCAGCCGGTGAGATGTTCGCTCGCCTGACCCAGCGCTGCTGGAGCTAAAAAGAATAAGCCGATCCCAAAAGCTATTGAAAGCGCCAGGGTGCCATATAACGCCGGGCCTTCAATCTTCTCATCTTCGCCTGTCTGCGTGTTGGCGGCAATGGTCAGGGCGCGCAAGCCCAAACCCAGCGCATCCCACAGACCAATCAAGCCGCGCAAGAAAGGGATTTTGGCGATCCGGCTGCGATAGATCCCGCTCAGCGGTTCGGTATGGATTACAATTTCCTGATTCGGAGCCCGCATGGCAATGGCGACGCCCCGCGCACCGCGCATCATGACGCCCTCGATCACAGCCTGGCCCCCATAAGAAGGTAAAGATTCACTCATAGGTAAGAATTGTACGTTCTGTTGATACGCCCGTCAAGCCGAATAACCTGATACTCACCAATCTATTAGCTCTATAAGAAAGTATCAGGTTGTCCAAAAGCAGTATTTCAATCGCTTTTTTCGCTTTCGGTAAGGGCGAAGCAGTGCGGCGAGCGCCATCCGTGGCGGCCGAAACACGCTTCGCCCTCTTTTGGACAGTCCCTGAACGGACTATCCAACTTTTAGATTCAGCAGGAAATGCACCACCGCGTCAATGCCACGGTAAAGGGTAGGCAGATGCACCTTTTCATTGGGGGCATGCAGGTTATCATCGGGCAAGCCAAAGCCTGTGCAGACCGATTCAGTGCCCAGCTCCTTCTGGAATTTGGCCACGACCGGCACGCTGCCGCCTTCACGGCGATAGAGCGGTCGCTTGCCCCACACGGTTTCCAGGGCTTTTTCCATTGCCGCCACGGCCGGGTGATGGATATCGCTGATGCTGGCTGCTCCACCGGCATGTTTGACCAGCTCCCAATGCACAGTAGGCGGCGCGTTCTGCTCCAGGTACTGGCGTAATTGTTCCATCACCTGGTCAGGATCCTGATCCGGCACCAGGCGCATGGAAATTTTGGCCATCGCCTTGGATGGCAGCACCGTCTTAGAACCTTCGCCGGTAAAACCAGACAACAATCCATTCACTTCCAGGGTGGGGCGGGCGCCTATGCGCTCCACATTGGTATAGCCTGTCTCACCATACAGCGCCGGCACGCCGGTCTGTTCCAAAATGAAGTCATCTCCATGGGGCAGGCGCGCCAGCTCTTCACGCTCAACGGGATCCAGCGGGCGCACCGAATCATAAAAACCGGGCAGGGTCACACGCCCCTGGTCGTCGTGCATGCCCGCCACCAGCTCGCACAGCACCTGAGCCGGGTTGTGGACAGCCCCGCCATACAACCCGGAATGCAGATCCTGTTTGGCGCCAATCACGCGCACTTCAAAATAGGCCAGGCCGCGCAGACCATAAGTGATGGTGGGGATATCCGGCGCCATCATACCGGTATCCGGGTTGAAAGCCACATCGCATGCCAGCAAGTCTTTATGCTCGGGGATAAATTTCTCTAAAGCCGGGGAGCCAATCTCTTCTTCTCCTTCGATGAGGAATTTGACATTCACGCCTAAAGTCTGTGTCTCCAACAAGGCCTGGACTGCCGCCAGGCAGGCGACTACCTGGCCTTTCATATCCGAAGCCCCGCGCCCAAATAGATTCTCCCCTTTTTCAGTCGGCTCAAATGCCGGGGTGTGCCAGAGCTCGAGCGGCTCAGCCGGCTGCACATCATAATGGCCGTAGATCAACACTGTGGGTTGGTTCGCGCCAGCTTTCATCCAATCACCATACACAACCGGATGCCCGCTGGTCGGCATGATGGCTACATTCTCGACCCCCATTCCGCGCAGCTGCCCCGCCACCCATTCGGCAGCGCGCTGCATATCCGGTTTGGCCTGTGGGTCTGTTGAAATGGATGGGATTGACACAAAGTCTTTCAGGTTTTGCAGGATGTGCTCGCGATTGGCGTGCACATTTTGGATCGCAGGATTTTGATCAGCCATTTAGACGACTCCTTGGAGGAAAGTTGGATTATTTCAAAATGAAAGCCTGCCGGTTCCATAAGTAAAAACAGGCATCCCAATTTTACCAGCCTAAACGGGTTTGATTCGGCGGGAACTCGAGTAACATTCAGGGATAAGCTCCCTTCTGCCCTGTTTTCATGCTAAAATTAGCTTTGGATCGGTGGTCGTCGCAATGGCTGTGTTAGCTGTGCGGCGGCGTCGGGAGCCGTCCAGGTAGGCGTGTTCGCCTGGCTAAGAGCTCCATCCCTGGCAGATAGCCGCCTAACAGGCCGGTCATCCGTCGAAAAGTGCCGCCATCCGGAACCCTAACGCCGGTAATCAAACCGGTGGGAAGGAGTGCACACCGATCCATGACCCTCTGGAAAACCTATCACCTAGCCCAATCCATCCCGGATGCCCTGCAAGCCCTGGAATCTGCACCAGGGACGGCGCGCATCCTGGGCGGCGGCACCGATCTACTGCTGGACTTACAGCAAGGCCGGCACGCGCCCGTCGATACTCTGGTGGATGTCACCGCTGTACCGGACATGAGCATCCTGGAAATCCGGGGTGAAGAACTCTATGTCGG
>CAYXDC010000134.1:0-4388 GCA_964463505.1 uncultured Anaerolineaceae bacterium | reverse complement strand
CCCGCAAGCTGTGGGTCACTTATCCCGATGTTTATGTGGCAGATGGCGCCACCGGTGTGCTGAAGCTCGATACCACCGATCCGGCTGCCATCCAGCTAACCTTTACCTATGACACGCCAGGCACGGCGCGCGACGTGCTGATCAGTGAAGCGGGTGGTGGTTCTGAGAAGCTCTTTATAGCTGACGGCTATGCGGGCTTGCTGGCGCTGAATCTCACCGATGGAACTTTAGTTGACTCTGAGGATACACCGGGGTATGCCGAGGCGTTGACGGTCCTGGATCCGTATATCTATCTTGCGGATGGTGAGGCGGGTTTAGAACTATTTAAAATATCAGCCAATGACACCTTCTTCCCAATGCTGTTCGTAAATGATACACCAGGTTATGCTCAAGATGTGATGATCCATAATCCTTACGTGTACGTGGCCGATGGGACAGGCGGGCTGAGGATATTCAACCGGGATTATGACATTTTGCAAGCCAAAGGCAATTACGAAAATCCTTCTGGCCTGGCCAGCGGCCTGGATATGGTTTTTGTTGATCAACAACCTTATATGCTCCTGGCTGACTACAGCGGGCTGGGTGTGGTCACGGTAATCGATCAGATGTTCCCAACGCTGCTGGGTTCTTATAACAATCCGGCTGTCCCTGCCCGGCTGGCTGTGTCTGGCGAAGACGTATATATTGCCGATCATTTGCAAGGCCTGCGCGTGATCAGCGCCGACAACCCAGGGCGCCCGGTCTTGACCGGAGGATATGATAGCCCGGGGGGAGCTCATGATGTGGCTGTACTCGATCAGACAGCTTACCTGGCGGATGGCGAGGAAGGCTTGCAAATCATCGATATCTCTGACCTCAGCGCCCCGGTCGAGACAGCCACAGTTGACACCCCGGGTGCTGCTCTCTCAGTGACCGTGGAGGAAGATACAGCCTACCTGGCGGATGGTGAGGCCGGGCTGGTGTGCATTCCACCAACGATGAGCGTAGCCGGCGTCTTCGACACCCCTGGCAGTGCAATGGATGTCGCTATAGTGGGAGATTATGCATTTGTCGCCGATGGCGCGAACGGCCTGGTGGTCCTCAACCGCTTCCCCCTGGCAAGTATGACCCTCGCTGGTGGGCTGGATACCCCGGGCAGCGCTACGGCCCTGGCCTTGCAGGGCGATTACGCCTATCTTGCTGACGGAGATAAGGGGCTACGCATCATTGACATCACAAACCCAGAGGCGCCTGCTGAGGTGGGCTTCTACGACACTGCGGGGAAAGCCGTGGATGTTGTTGTGGCAGGAGATCTGGTTTATGTGGCTGAAAAGGATAATGGGGTGCGCGTATTCGATGTGTCTGACCCGGCGATGCCAGTCTCAGTGCTTTTCTACGAGACTCCCGGAGCCGCCAGCGGGGTAGCGGTGAACAATGGGTACGTGTATATTGCAGATGAGCAGGGTGGGCTGCTGATCTTCAGTACAAGCTATTCGCTCATGCTGCCGGTGATATTAAGATAGGTCCAAGACCTTGTCATATGGCGGGATTGATAACTGCCCGGCAAAGGATAGACGCTCAGGTAGGTTAAATCAGCTCTGCACTTTACCCCGACAAACCATGCTGGCAGCATCACCCTTGAAAATGTAGCCAGCCGCCTCTAAAAAACCTTCCCCGAGTCTAGCCGTGATGAAAGCCATCCGGTTCATGGTTTAATGCTGGATCATAATCCAATTGCACAAGCTCAATTTTGGCTGTATGGAGAAACTCCAGCGCATTTTCATCTATCCGGTAAGCAACATTGTAGACCAGCCGGGTGATGCCAGCATTGATTAAAGCTTTTGTACAGTTGATGCAAGGAAAATGAGTGACGTAACAGGTGCAGCCGCGCGTGGAGACACCATGCAAGGCGGCCTGGATGATCGCATTGGTTTCGGCATGAATGGTTCTTACACAATGCCCATCCACCAGCAAATGCCCCTTTTCGTCACAATGAGGTTGTCCGCTGGGTGAGCCATTAAATCCGGTGGTCAGGATCCGTTTATCAAGCACCAGTACAGACCCAACAAATGCGCGATCGCATGTGCTGCGCTCAGAGACAGCATAAGCGATTTTCATAAAATAGGAATCCCAATCAGGCCGCATATCGATTTCTCCTCGTTGGAATCATAGCATAATAACTTGGATCCAGTCGCCGATTTAATCTGTCTGATTCTATTTCTGGACTAGCTATTATATATTCCAGCCCTGTGTGCAGGCGATATCACTCGCTAACGCTGGCCGGCTGCCTGGCTGTACTCCGCCAGACAATCGCCACGATCATGAGGTCAATGATCATAACGACGACCAGAATGCTCACCAGCGACAGCGTCTCGGAAAATGCTAATTGAGTGCCAGGTACCCTGGCACTCAGCGTAAACATCCATACAAGCAGTAAACTATCCAACAAAAGTAAAGGATAAAACAGTGTATCCGGCAGAGCTAGAGGCCTGCCCATCAGTTTGCCTTGCGCGGCCCGGATTTGGGAGAGGGAAAATACTCCCAGGACGGTAGTCGCAAACGGGGAACTGATCCCTTATGTCAGGATAATTACCCCCAACGCCTTTTGCCATCCAGTTGTCGTTGTTGAATAATAGGCAGCAAAGCCATCGAATATAGCGTCCAGCCCATTACCTGGAGGAAACAAGAACAGGATCGCCATCAAAATACCCAATGGCAACCAGATCGCTCCAAGGATGGCAGGGCGGGAGACTTTGCGGTCAACAACCATCCGTCCATCAAAATTTGGGGCGAATGATTCAGGCGCATCCATCTCAGCCAACACCGCTTCAACCTTTTTCAGTGTCAGTTCTCCCCCCCGAGCTTTAAGGGAGTTATCGATGTGAGCGCGTAAATCATCGATGATATTGTCGATCTCCTGCGACTGAGTCCGCTGAGCTGGGCTTGGACAGCTTCAAGATATTGATTGATCCGCTTTTCGATTGTATTGCTCGCGTTCATTTTCTTGCTCCGCACACTGGTGGTTGTTTCATGATTTAGAACGGATTTGTTGGATCGATTCATTCAGCATCCCCCAAATCTGATTCATTTGAGCGACGCGAGCTTTTCCTCTGGCTGTCAGGCTGTAGTAGCGGCGGGGTGGTCCATCCGGAGAGGATGCCTGTCGAACTTTAGCCAGGCCATCCTTATTGAGGCGCGCCAGGATCGGATAAACTGTGCTTTCAGTTACATCCATGCCTTCGAATGTATTCAAGATCTGAATAATCTCATATCCATAGGTCTCCCTCTGGTTCAGGATATTCAACGTGAGATACTCACTTGCTCAGCGAGGCGCATGAACGAAGTGGGATGTCTTTGCGTGATGTGGCTCAAGCCAGCGACCTGGATCCAACCCATGTGCATTACATCCTAAAGGGCGCCCGTCGACCACAGCGGGATGTGATCATTGCTCTGGGATTCGCCTATCGTCTGGAGCGCATTGAAGTGGATGAAATCTTACTTCTGGCCGGCCTTCCTCCCCTGGGGCGTGGTGCACTACGGGAATACCGGCAGCAATTACGTAAGAGTAGTGCCACACAAAGCCATTCCTAATCCTGCTGAACCATGCATTCCAACGCTATAAGGGTGTTTCTGGTAATATTTCCAAATACTTTCGATAGCTGCCGATATAAACGCCTAAACATCATGTCAGGTACACTTGGACTCACATTTTTACTGTGGGTTGCATGGGTCCCCTCTCTGCAGTAAATAATATTTCCCTGCTGGAATTATACCGGCTGGCATTTTTGGATTGCAAGCTGATGAGCAGGCCAAGACAGCCAAAGAGAAACGCGCCACCTGCGTGGCGCTGGTCACCCCGGTAACATCAGCTCCATCCAGCCCTTGGAGAAGCTTGGCCTTTACCAGGAAGGATCGCTGACTTGACCATTTCCACTCACCTGGTTCGATTGGCAACAATCTCACAATCCAGAAGGTAAGTGTTGATGTCGGGGCTAAGCGTGCTCTCAGGGTGAAAGTTCAATGCTCCAGCCGGATCAGCCCGCGCTGCAGTGCCACAGTGACCGCTGCAGTGCGGTCTGAGACACCCAGCTTGCCAAAGACGTGGATGAGGTGCGATTTGACCGTTGCCTGGCTGATGTGCAAGCGGCTGGCGATATCGCTGTTGCTGGCGCCACCGGCAACTAACCCCAGCACCTCTAACTCCCGGCTGCTCAGCTTCTCCTCAACGGGGAGGCGCATGCACCCGATCAGACGCCTCGCCACAGTCGGCGCCAAAACCGTCTCCCCATGTGCGGCCGCCCGGATGGCGCAATACAGCTCTTCACGCGAGGTGTCTTTCAGCAAGTAGCCGGTTGCTCCGGCTTCGATGGCTGGCAAAATATCGGCGTCGCTGTCGTAGGTGGTCAGCA
>CAYXDC010000133.1:0-4410 GCA_964463505.1 uncultured Anaerolineaceae bacterium | reverse complement strand
AGCGAATTACTTGAGTAAAACGCCTGGCAACAAGTTAGGTTTGGTTAAGTTTCTTTTGGCGTTTTACTTAATGCATTAGTTCTAAGTTATTAAAACTGCACGCATCCACATTAAAGGATATAATACATAGAATTTATCGTAATATTTGCATCCCAGATAACGTCATTCAAAATTTTCATATTTACGGTCAGTATCAGGTTTTTACTTATGCAGTGCCCTAACTGTTCCTTTAATGCTTTACCGGAAGGCTCTACTACCTGCCCACAGTGCGGACAGCCAATTTCTGCTGAGCCAACCCCCTCCACACAGATAAAAGTATCTCAACAGATTGATCAGGTTAGCGGGGATGGACAGGTTGTGGGGGTAAGCATTGACCAGGTAAGCGGCAGCGTGGCAGTTGGGTATAGTGTGAGCGAGGTCCAACAATTATTGGACCAGGTACGCATAACCTTTCAACCACGGCCTTTTGATGGGCGCTCGCCCTATGTTGGGCTGGAAACCTTTCAAGAAGAAGACGCCGATCGCTTCTTCGGCCGCGAAAAACTGGTGGCTGAACTGGTGGAAGAACTGCGCACTGGCTATTTTGCGCTGGTAGCCGGGCCCAGCGGGAGTGGAAAATCGTCCCTGGTCCGGGCAGGTTTGCTGCCAGCGCTAAAAAAAGGCGCTTTGCCGGGCAGCGAGCGCTGGCTGTATGCAGCGCTCAAGCCAGGGCGGTCTCCGCTAGAAGCTCTGGGGCGCGCGGTGGCGAGCATAGCAGGCAGCCTGACACCCCTGGAAGACCTGCGCCAGCGAGGTTTGAGTGAGCCGGTTGTGCTCCGCGAGTGGCTGGAAGTCGCCCTGGGAGACCAGGAACAGCGCCGGGTGCTGCTTTTCGTAGATCAATTTGAAGAGGTCTTCACCCAACTCTCGCAGCAAGAAGAAGCATTAAGGGCAGCGTTCATTGCCGCCTTAACTCATGCGGCAAAGCCCCAGGGGCGCGTGATTATTCTATTAACCATGCGCTCAGACTTTATCACTAACTGCGCCGCTTATCCGGAGTTAAACACACTACTCAACCAGGGTTTCCTGCAGGTAGGCGCCATGCAGCCGGATGAGCTGGTCAGCGCCATCGCCCGCCCCGCGCTGGAAGTGGGCTTGCGCATCGATCCTGAGCTGGTCACGCAGGTGATCTATGATATGCGTGAAGAGCCCGGAGCACTGCCGCTGATGCAGTTTGCGATGCAGGATCTGTTTAACGCCCAGGCCAGCCAGGGTGGGGTTATCGAACTCACCTTAGAAGGCTATCTGAAGCGGGGAGGCCTGCAACGCGCCCTCGAGCGTTATGCCGATACGGCATTCAACCAGTTATCAGCCGATGAACAGGAGATGGCGCGCGGGATATTTAAGGGGCTGGTACAGCCGGGGCGTGGAACTCAGGATACTCGCCGCACAGCGCTGTTTGAAGAATTGATCCCTCCAGGGCACGGGCTTACAGAAGTAGAGATTGTGCTACGCAAGCTGGCCGACGCGCGTCTGATCACGACCGAAGACCGCGATGATCTGCCGGGAGATGACCGCACAGCCACACTGGCGCATGAACGACTGCTGGAAGCCTGGCCGTGGCTGCGGCGCCTGGTGGAAGAAAACCGCGAGGTGATTGCGCAGGCTAACCAGATAGCAGAAGATGCCCAACGCTGGGAGAGCAACGGGCGCGACGAAAGTTATCTCTATTCAGGGGCGCGCCTGGCAGTTGCCCAGGAGGGGCTGGAAAACGGCCAACTGGCGCTGGGCGGGCTGCCACTCGAGTTTGTTAACGCTGCCAGCCAACGCCAGCAGGCGGAACGGATGGCCCGCCGCCAGCGCAACCAGCGCACGCTGATGGGATTATCGGCGGCAGTGGTGATCTTTGCGTTATTGGCAGGCGTCTCGATCATCTTCTGGCGGCAAGCCCAGGCCAGCGCCCATGTGGCGGCAGAGCAAGCAGGCACAGCCACATCTGCCCTGGGTCTGTCACTCCAGCGCGGCACCGAAGCAGCCAACGAGCGCTCTCAGGCGGAGGCAGCGCGTGCCACTGCTGATTTCAACGCCAGTGTAGCGCAAGCTCAGGAAGAAGAAGCACTGCGCCAGGCCACCCTGGCTCTTTCCCGCCAACTGGCCTCGCAGGCGCTATCGAATTTACTCAGTGGAGAGATCGATACGGCGCTACTCCTGGCTGCGCACGCGTACAAGACAGCCGACACACCCCAAGCGCGCAGCGCCTTGCTTGCCACAATCCAGGAAAATCCACGCCTGGTGAACCTGTTGACAGGGCAACATGATTTCATCCTGGACCTGGCCTACAGCCCGGATGGCCGCCTGCTGGCCTCAGCGGGATGCGCCCAACGTGACCTTTCCCGCGAAAACTGCTTGCGGGGCGAGCTGCGGGTGTGGGATCCAGTCAATGGGCGTTTGCTGGCAGCGCTGGGTGATCAATTTCCTGAAATCCATACGAATGCGATCACCAGCCTGGCTTTCAGCCCCAATGGACGCTACCTGGCCAGCGGCGATCGCAGTGGGCAGGTGGTCTTATGGGATGCCGCGAGCTTGCAGCCACTGGTTGCACCCCTGGGAGAGATCGAAGTGGCCGTCAGTTATTTGTCGTTCAACGCGGACAGCACTCTGCTCACAACCAGGGACGGGCAAACGTTTCAAAGCTGGGGTCTGGATACCCGGCAAGTTTCGGGGAGTCCTTTCGGTGAATTACCTGATGGGCAAACTCCTGCAGCAATCTCAGCGGACTGGTCGCGCCTGGCTATCCAATCCCCAGACTATGTCATCATCTGGGATACAGAAATTTCCAATGAAGTCACCCGCTTGAGTCTGGGCTCGCTGAAAGAGCCAGTAGGGTTCTTGACTTTCAGCCCAGATGGCAGCCGGTTGGCGTATACCCAGGGCAGCGAAGCGTATGTCGCCTCTACGACAGACGCGGAGATCAGTACACTCCCCTTGCAAGGCCACACAGATCGAATCACGCGCCTGGCGTTTGCGCCCAACAGCCCCACAACCCTGGCCAGCGGGGGCTGGGATGCGACGATTCGATTATGGGATGTGCAAAGCTGGCCCGTTCCCAGCAATCCAGCTGAACAAAAACCCATCGCCGCAACGCAGGTTCTCTATGAGCCGCTGACCGGGCACAGCGACTATATAACCAATCTGGTCTTCAGCCCCGACGGAAAGATCCTGGCGTCTGGCAGCCGCGATACAACCATTCGTTTATGGAATTGGGGCAGCCCACCCAGCCTGGGGGACGCTTTCTACCAGCACACAGACGAAGTATTTTCTCCCACCTACACGCCGGATGGCAGCAGCCTGGCGTTTGCTGCCTGCGGAGAAAGCGCCGAAAATGGCGAAGACTGCCTGTCCAGTGAGGTGTGGTTATTGGAGGCCGATAGCGGGACGCCTAACGGCGAGCCACTCACGGGCGCAAACAATCTGCTGACGAATCTGGCGATCGACCCGCGCGGATCTTTGCTGGCTGCGGCAGGGTGGGAAGGAAAAATCTATATTTGGGATCTGGCAACCCGCCAGTTATCCGGTGAGCCACTGAGCGGGCACACTGATTTCGTCACAGGGGTGAGTTTCAGCCCGGACGGCAGCCTTTTGGCGTCTGCCAGTCGCGATGGACAGGTACTGGTATGGGACATGGCTGAACGCCGCCTGGCAATGGATGCGCTCCGTGGGCACAGCGAGCGCATCACCAGCCTGGACTACAGCCCCAATGGGAATCTCATAGCCAGCGGCGGGCGCGATCAAACGCTCATCTTATGGGATATCAACGCTACACCTGTGATCAGCAATACCCTTACTGGGCACAGTGAGCAAATCAATGTGGTACGTTTCAGCCCCGATGGCAGCAGATTGGCTTCGGGCAGCGCGGATGGAAAAGTAATCTTGTGGGATGTTGCGGGATTCGCACGCCTGCAAATTATCCAGGCCCATAATGAACGCTTGAGCGCGCTGGCTTTCAGCCCGGATGGGAAACTGCTGGCCACAGGAAGCTGGGATCGCAGCGTTCAACTATGGGACGTGGAAACCGGACAACCGATCGGAGGCCCACTGAGCGGTCACAGTGATACGGTTAACGGCCTGGCTTTCAGCCCGGATGGGGCAACACTGCTTTCCAGCAGTCGGGATGGGGTGATCTTGCACTGGGCAGTGAATCCGGAAGCCTGGATCGAGCGCGCATGCCGGATTGCGGCGCGGGCGCTAACCGAGGACGAATGGCGCTCATTTGCAGGGGCAAATATCCCATACAGCCCGGCCTGCCCGGCGCCGTAATCCCTTTTGGGCAACCGGGCACTGCACTGAAATTTACAGAAGTTACGAAGTAAATAGAGTAGGAGTTACGCAGTTCCGGGGAAAATAGGGGTTGTTGGGCGTGCTACGCACGCC
>CAYXDC010000132.1:3456-4435 GCA_964463505.1 uncultured Anaerolineaceae bacterium | reverse complement strand
ATCGGTGGTATAGCGCAACATTTCCGCAAGAGGCACCTGAGCAGTGACAACTGATCTGCCTTTCTCGGTGTCCATACCCAGGACGCGGGCGCGACGTGTGTTTAAATCCCCTAAAACATCTCCCATGTGGGCTTCTGGCACAACGATGCGTGCGTTCATAATCGGCTCGAGAAGCACAGGAGATGCATCTTTCACCGCCAGCTTGAAAGCCTCTCGTCCCGCAATCTCAAACGCTACCGGTTTCGAGTCAACAGGATGTTCCTTACCATCATAAACGGACACCTTGACTTTTGAGACTGGATAACCGGCTAATACCCCTTCCTTCATAACACCTTTAATCCCTTTCTCGATCGCTGGCATATAACTATTGGAAACAGACCCACCGAAAACATCGTTCGAAAAGACGTAATCCTCATCGGGGGATGGCTCTATCCGCATGGCGACTTCCCCAAACTGACCGGCGCCGCCGGTCTGTTTTTTATGCCGGTACATTGCCTGACCATTTTTCGTGATCGTTTCCTGGTACGGCACTCGGGGGAGCTCGGTTGTCAGGCTGGTCTGGAATTTGGCATCAGCCTTACGAATGGCTACATCGATGTGTTGATCTCCCATCCCTTGCAGAATAGTCTGGTTCGTGCTTGGCTCCTGCCTCCACGACAAGGTCATATCTTCCTCGCACAAGCGAGTGAGTGTGGGGCTGAGTTTAGCCGAGTCGCCCTGCGTTTTTGGCAGGACTGCTACACGGTAGAGTGCATGCGGGTACTCAGGCACGGGGAGAGTGAGCGGATGGCCTCGATCACACATGGTATCTCCGGTTGAAGTTGAGGCTAATTTTGAGACTGTGGCGATGTCGCCTGCATGAACCACCTTCAGCGCAATTTGCTCTTTACCGCGCAACAAATGCAGGGTACCCAGCCGCTCCTCTACGCTTTTAGATTGGTTCCAAACCCGCGAGTAAGAAGTCATATTTCCAGAATAA
>CAYXDC010000132.1:0-3446 GCA_964463505.1 uncultured Anaerolineaceae bacterium | reverse complement strand
CTTCCCCACAAACGGGTCCGCGGTCGTCTTCCAGACATAAGCGGCTAATGAACCGGAATCTGTAGCAGTCAGCTCTTCTTCGCCCGCTTTACCCTGGGCAATCACTGGTGCGCGTTCAGCGGGGGATGGCATCAAGGAAATTATCGCATTCAGTATGGGCGCCAGGCCAATCTCAGCCGACCCGGCTGAAACAAACACCGGAACGTAAGAACCCGAAAGGATAACCTGGCGCAACCCGCGATTGATCTCCTCGGCTGTAAGCTCAGCACCTTCAAGGTATTTCTCAAGGAGCGCATCTTCGCCCTCAGCAGCAGCCTCGATCAACGCCATTCTAGCGGTCTCAACATCATCGGCAAACTCGCCGGGGATCTCAACCGAAGTTTTCCCATCTCCAGGATAGGCTTTCATCGTCAACAGATCCAGAACTCCTTTGAAATCGCTCTTCTCTCCCCAAGGCAGCTGGACGGGCACCAGCCTGGTCTCTGTGATCTGCTGGACGCTGTCCAGCGCCTTGCTAAAATTTGCGTTATCCCGGTTCATCTTGTTGATGATCACAAAACGCGGCAAGTTGAATTTGTC
Source organism: uncultured Anaerolineaceae bacterium (assembly GCA_964463505.1). Classification (GTDB taxonomy): domain Bacteria; phylum Chloroflexota; class Anaerolineae; order Anaerolineales; family UBA4823; genus JAJZSS01. The sequence goes on along the minus strand of CAYXDC010000132.1, from coordinate 2,867 downwards.
GCAATAATTCCAGGCAATCTCGGTGCCTACCTCCGCACCAGCAACAGAATCTATCAAGACCAACGCACCGTCAGCCACTCTCAATGCCGAAATGACTTCTCCCACAAAATCTGTATATCCAGGAGTATCCAGCAGATTTATCTTATGCTCTTTGTATTCAACGGGGAGTATTGCGGTAGAAAGGGAGATCCCCCGTCGGTGTTCTTCCTCTTCAAAATCAGAGACCGTGGAGCCATCTTCAATTCTACTCAGCCGTGTTGTAGCGCCTGAAAAATGTAAAAAAGCTTCCGCCAGCATGGTTTTGCCTGCGCTGCTGTGAGAAACAAGTGCGAGATTACGAATAGACTCGGTTGTGTACTCTTTCATTACTTAGATCCTTCCTTAAATATTTGAAATCCGCAGCCATTCATTTTAAGGTAAATCGCCTTCCTTGTCAAAGAGAGATTTCTGAGTGTCAACCAAACTTGAAAAGTGAACCATTCAACGTTCAAAAGTGAACCGATAGCAGTTGAAAAGTGAACCGTGGCAAACTTGAAAAGTGAACTGTCTCCAACTTGAAAAGCGAACTGATCATGGTAGAAAAGACGCCATCAGGAGGAACTGACCATGACCCAGGTTCACAAGCGATTTACCGTTGAACAGGTGCAAGTGTTGTTTCAAGGCTATCTGCAGGGCAATCTCTCTCGAGTGGAGGTAGAAAGTCTCTTGGAGATCGGCAAGACCCGATTTTTTGCGCTGTTGAAAGCCTATCGCCGAGACCCACAAACCTTCACGATTGCTTATCAACGCATCAGCCCAGGGCGTTTGTCGGACCAGGCTGAGCTGGAGATCCGGCAGGAACTGTTACGGGAGAAAGCTCTGATCGAAGACAAGGATTTACCCATTCGGGATTACAACTATGCCGCCCTGGCCGACCGGCTCAAGAAGAAGGGCGTACACGTATCGACCACCACCATCACCAGGCGGGCCAAGGCGTTAGACTGCTATCGGCCCAGGAAGAAAAAAGCCGTTCACGATCGGGAAGTGCTAACCGCTTCAATTGGGGATCTGATCCAGCATGATGCTTCCCTGCACAAATGGTCGCCCTATGCCGCAGAGAAATGGACCTTGATCACTTCCCTGGATGATTACAGCCGCATGCTGCTGTATGCCGACTTTGTCGAGCAGGAGAACACCTGGGCCCACATTCAAGCTGCCCAAGCCGTAATGCAAACCTTTGGGTTACCCTTGCGTTACTACGTCGATAACCTGCGCGTCTTCCGCTTCGTGCAACACCGGGACAGTGTCTGGCGTACGCATCACCTGGGTACCGATGAGGTCGATCCCCAATGGAAGCAAGTGCTTCAGCAACTCAAGGTCGGGGTCGTTTATGCCTTGTCGCCGCAGGCCAAGGGCAAGGTCGAGCGCCCCTACCGCTGGCTGCAAGATCGCATTGTCCGCACCTGCGCCCTGGAGAAGATCACTTCCTTGGAAGACACCCGCACGGTCCTGCGCGAAGAAGTTCACCGCTATAACTATCACCAAGTTCACTCCACCACCGGAGAAGTGCCTGCCATCCGCTTTGCCAACGCCAGAAAGGCCGGTAACAGCTTATTTCGACCCTTCGCCCTGCCCAAACCCTACATGTCTGTCAAAGATATCTTCTGCTTGCGTACCACTCGTACGCTAGATGGCTACCGGCGCATTTCCCTGGCTCGGCATGCAATCCAGGTGCCCAAAGCCGAGGTTCGCGAAGATGTTGAGCTCCATTTGATCCCGGACGTAGCTCGGAATCTCGTAGAGGTGCGCATCTGGTTCAAGGACAAAATGGTGCACTCGGTGAGCTTGCCATTGAATGAATTTCGAAGCTTCGATTAAGCAGTTCACTTTTCAAGTTTGGCTCAATGTTAGGAAAGCTTGACGGTTCACTTTTCAAGTTGGGCACAGTTCACTTTTCAAGTTTTCCTAACAGAGGCAAACTTATCGAGTAAAACATTAAAACGCAAAGGGCGCGAAGATGGCTCAAAGGACACCAAGTTTTAGAAATACGAAGAAAGACCATGATCTTAGACTATCTAGCCTCTTTGTGTGCTTCGGGAAATCTTTGCGTTCTTCGAGTTTCATGTTTTAGATCTTTGATCCAATATGCACCCGGCTGGTCTAATATCTGTGATAATCTGATGACAAGGCGTCAACCTATCACTCAATCGCTCTACGCTGAAAGCCTTAAGCTCATAGCTCATAGCTCATAGCTCATAGCTCTTAGCACATCGCTGACAGTACCTAGAGAAGCTTCACTTGCATACGTGGTTCATCCGTATCCCCCTAATCCTCCTCGGCCTGCTGCTGGCGCTGCTCCTGCTCGCCTTTGGCCTCTTCCGCATCATCAACCCTACCAACGGCTCGCTGGTCTCAGGTGGTGAAGAGCGCCGCTACTTGCTATACGTGCCCGAGAGCTACGACCCGACCGTTCCCACGCCGCTGGTCATCACACTGCACGGTTTTGCCCAATGGCCTGCCAACCAGGCGGGGGTTAGCCGCTGGAACGAGCTGGCAGACGAATACGGCTTTATCGTGGTTTACCCGGCTGGGACGGGCTTCCCGATGCGCTGGCGCACGTCTGGCGCTTCCGGCAGCGCCACCGATCCGATGCAGGATGTCGCGTTTATCTCGGACTTGATCGACAAACTATCAGCCGAATACAATATCGATCCCGCCCGCGTCTATGCCAATGGTCTGTCGAACGGTGGCGGAATGTCTTTTGTCCTCTCCTGCAAGCTCTCCGAGCGCATCGCTGCCTTTGGCTCGGTGGCCGGAGCATATTCTTTCCCCTGGGGTGATTGCAACCCCTCGCGGCCCGTCCCGGCGATCATTTTTCACGGCACCGC
>CAYXDC010000131.1:0-4463 GCA_964463505.1 uncultured Anaerolineaceae bacterium | reverse complement strand
CCGCCCAGTGGGATCCAGTTCAGGGAAAACTTGGTGCCTTTTGATTCAAAAAGCGTGGTGATACGCGGTGGAAACCCAATTCCAAATTCCTCTACTTCAACTTTAAAGAAACGCGCCGCCAAGAAATGTCCTAATTCATGCAAGATGATCAGGATGGCTAATCCAATCACAAATTGTATTAGTTGAATAATCATTCGTCTTGTCCCTAGGTCAGGCGATCAGGTTCATGGTAAATTCCGGTAAGACCCGCCACCCGTAAAACGTAAGTCTGCTTGATTATTGTTCGTTGTCGGTTGGCTGTGGATTTCTACAGGGAAACTGGAAACCAAAAGTGGATTCAACCACCATTAAATAGTAATGTTGCCAACCTGTTTGAATGTGGTAAGGCGATTATATCCTGTCGTGTGTGAATCTGCGAGACTTTGTGGCTGGGATGATCAGGTTCTAACGATCTTCTAACGCTACATAATCAAGCGGGCTGGCCCCCCGACTGTAGCGGTGCGAACTTGCAAGACGCCTGGCAAGCGCTGTAACCTGGCAGTTACTTGCTCTATCTCGTCTTCCAGGCAGATCACGTGGACATTGGGGCCGGCGTCGATGGTGTAAAAGCAGGGTAGCCCGCCTGAGCGCCACTTCTGCACCGCTTGCATAATTCCCAATGTCGCCGGCTGCCAATAGAGCAGGGGTGGTTGGGAGGTGATCATAACAGCATGCATCAGATTGCTGTCCAGCTCAGCCACCTCCGCCAGGCTGTTGAAATCACGATTGAGGATGGCGCGGCGGCAAGTTTCAAGGCGGGTGGGAGTTGTGGCGATGCGGGTGTCTTGCAGCAGGCTGGTGCTGGCGGTAGCATGGCCTTCTGTGGAGCCGGTTGATTTGTGCGCATGGCTAATAATGGCGATGCAATCCCCCAATGCCCAGTGCCCAGCCGGTGCAAAGGACTCGGCAAACGAGGTCTCGTCGTTATCACCTGCAAACCACTCAACAAATCCTCCTGGAATCGACCGGCAGGCTGAACCTGATCCACGCCGCGCCAGGCGAGAAAGTTCTTGCTCTGAAAGTTGCAATCCTGCAGCGTGAGCAGCAGCCAGGGCGAGCGCGGCAAATGCGGAGGCTGAAGAGGCAATTCCGGCGCCAGTGGGAAAATTGTTCTCGCTTACCACTGCAGCAAATGATCGGACCTCGCTCATTATGCGTACCTGATTCAGGAATGCGCTTACTCGCTCCCTGGCGGTCTTTCCAGCTGAGGCGCCATTCAGGGTGAGTGTGTCCTGCTGTAAGGTTGGATCGAAACAAACTGAAGTGCGTGTTTCTAGCCCGGCCAGATTGATGGAGATGGATCCGTTGGAGGGGATGCGTAAGCGCTCATCGCGATTCCCCCAGTATTTGATCAGGGCGATGTTCGGATTAGAAAGGGTAGTAGCGATTTGTTTCACTCTAGATTCCTTTACATTAATAAGCCGCTTGCAGCTAAGCCATTTAGGCTTGTATAGTATACTTGTCAGGTGAAAAATCGTCAGATCCAGTAGGATGTTTGAGGTAATATTTTCCCTAAAATTTTCGTGATACCAATCAGAGGCTGGAAACATAAGCCTGGTATCTACAGTAATATCCGGAAAAATTTTCTATGTATTCGTTATGATTATCATCACCAATTTGATTTAGTTTGGGGTTTTAGTAATGAGTAATGATTCCACCAAGTCTCAAAATGAGGCTTCTTTCCTGGAAAACAATCAAGTTGAACCGAATTCGCCAATTTTATCCAGGGAAGGAGGTGCTTCATCTGATGTGGTGGTGCAGCAAGGTGCATCCTGGATAAATGGACAACAAAATATCTTAGGGATTTCACTCCTCGTAGTAGTGGTTGGTATGGGTATATGGTATTTAGGATCTTTATTAATTATCCAGAAATCTGTTCCCTTGTTGGTTGAAATTGGCTCGCTGTATCAGTCATCTGGGAAAACCCAGGATGCGGTGCGAATGTTGGATGAAGCTGTTAGAGCCCGAATAAATGATCCTGTCTTGCTTGGGCGGGTGGGAGAGTTATACCGGCTTGCGCGAGAATACGATAAATCAATTGAACTACTCAAGAGCGCTTTGGATTCTGATCCATTGAATGAAACTTATTTGCTCAGTCTGGCGCGCAGCTATGGTGGCGCAAGTAGATGTCAGGAAGCCTACCAGGAATATCAAAAGCTGATCTTGCTCAGACCGGATAATTTCACATACTCCTCTGGATTAGCTGCTTGTTTTCGGATTAATAGTGATTACGAGTCTGCATTTGCCGAGTTAAATCGATATTTAGAAGTGATGCCAACCGATTACCAGGCATATCAGTTAAAAGGGGATATTTACCGCGATCAACAAAAATGGGAAGAAGCGATCGCTCAATATCAAAAAGCCGTGGAGATGAACCCAGAAGCATATACATCGTACATAAATATGGGCCTTAGCGATACTAATCGACGCGCTTATAATGCTGCACGGATTTATTTCCAAGAAGCATCAAGGATCTATCCAAATCGACCTGAACCCTATTACTACTCTGCCGAGACTTATGTTGGGGAAGGGAAATTCGAAGCTGCAATCCCATTTTATGAAAAAGCTCTTGAAGTAGATGATACTTATGCCCTTGCACAGATGGGGCTTGGGAAAGCCTATGCAGCCATGGATGATTGTGCTGCTGCAATCCCCTATTTTCAGGATGCATTGATTTATAGCCCTGGTAATATAGATGCCACACAAGGATTAAGCAATTGCTCGATTTCCCCATAAATCAAAAAAATTCATCTAAGCAGTATCATGGAGACCAATGGACAACAATTTCTTTGTACATTCAACTGCAGATGTATCACCGCAGGCAAATATAGGCCAGGGGACCAAGATCTGGCAGCACTGCCAGGTGCGCGAGAAGGCAACGATTGGTACTAATTGTATCCTCAGCAAGGGCGTCTATATCGATTCTGGTGTCGTAATTGGTAATAATGTCAAGATTCAAAATGGTATTTCCGTATATCACGGCGTGACCCTGGAAGATGGGGTGTTCTGCGGCCCGCATTGTGTTTTTACCAACGACAAAAGGCCTCGCTCCGTTAATCCAGATGGAACCCTGAAAGGTGGCTCAGATTGGGTAGTGAGTGAGACCCTGGTACGCATGGGCGCTTCCATTGGCGCGCACGCTACAATTGTGTGTGGAATCACAATTGGCAAGTGGGCGATGATCGGGTCGGGCACTGTGGTTACCAAGAGTGTGCCTGATTATGGGCTGGTATATGGGAATCCTGCCCGGTTGCATGGTTTTGTTTGTCCTTGCGGGCAAAAACTTGGTACGGAAGAAGAAACCCGGCAGATTCTAGCAGCTGGTAACAAACTTGATATGGTCGAGATGATCTGTCCAGATTGTGCTCAAATGGTAAATATTCCATGGATTGAATACGCCAGGTTAGAAAAATAAAAACTGACGAGGAGAAAAGAATCATGATTCCAGTATCGAAGCCTTACATCGGGGAAGAAGAAAAAACTTATGTAATGGAAGTCCTCGCCTCGGGGATGCTAGCCCAGGGTCCGCGTGTTGCTAAGTTAGAAGAACGCTTTGCTCAGTTGTGCGGGGTAAAGCATGCCATTGCGACGACTTCGGGGACAACTGCTTTACACGTCGCCTTGCTGGCCCACGGCATCGGTCCAGGTGATGAGGTGATCACCACGCCCTTTACATTTATTGCTTCGGCAAACAGCATCCTTTTCACCGGGGCAAAACCGGTCTTTGTGGATATTGCCGAAGAAACATTCAATATCAATCCGGCACTGATCGAGGCGGCAATTACCCCACGCACCAAGGCAATCATGCCGGTGCATCTGTATGGATATGTTTGTGATATGGACGCGCTGCAGGCGATTGCTGACAAATATAACCTGGTGATCCTCGAAGACGCCTGCCAGGCAGTAGGAGCGACCTATCAGGGAAAAGTCGCCGGTAGTTTTGGTACCGGTGCATTCTCGCTCTATGCTACCAAGAACGTCATGTCTGGTGAAGGCGGGATGATCACAACCAATGATGATGCCGTGGCAGAGCAGTGCCGCCTGATCCGCAATCACGGTATGAAGCGCCGCTACTACCACGAGATGGTGGGCTACAATTTTCGGATGAGCGATCTGCATGCTGCGATTGGACTGGCGCAAATGGACCGCCTGGAAAGATTCACCCAGGTGCGAATTCACAACGCCCAGTACCTGAACGCCAATCTTAAGACGGTCGTCACTCCCAAGGTCAAAGACGGCTATGGGCATGTCTGGCACCAATATACGATCCGGGTGGACGGGGGGTGCGATCGGGATGCGGCAGTCAAGCAGTTGGCCGAAGCGGGTGTCGGTACAGGGATCTTCTATCCCGTTCCGGCCCACCAGCAGGAGTACATGGTTGAAGAGGCGGGTGAATTTCACCTCCCGGTGGCAGAGAAACTTGC
>CAYXDC010000130.1:0-4601 GCA_964463505.1 uncultured Anaerolineaceae bacterium | reverse complement strand
TGTCACGGGCAAAGTTGACGGCGGTAATCACATCAGCCACCCCTGTACAGCGGGCAACCCATCCAGGACGGCGGGCAATCATACCATTCCAGATGAAGCAAGCTTGCTCATAACTACTTTCCCCGGGCAAATATAGTCCTCCACGCAATTTCGACTTGAAGTTTTCAATAACCTCTTTGTCAATCCGAGGTTGTTGATTTGCTTCAGTTTGTTCTTGAGTTAGCATCATATCCTCTCTTATAATTCGAGGGACTACCTTTAAAGTGGATAAACTCTATCACGATTTAAAAGTAGTTATCACAGACAAATTAGACGATGGCTGTCCAGATCACTCTGGACAGCCGTGAATTCTTGGCATCACCGTAAGAAGATCGGATAAGACACCATCTTTAATCGCCACACACACCTGGATCTGGGGCATCTATCCGGGTTTGGCCACCTTCCGGCAACATGAATGTAGCATAGATTTCCACCTGATCACTCGTCTCATTCTTACCTAGATGTGTATGGTCACCTGAGTCGAGAAAAGCGCTTCCCGCTCCGTAAATATGCGGGGTGCAGGTGGCGTCATCTCCGTTGTAAATCGTCAGCGTTCCACTGGTTACAATTGCCCACACAGGCCCCCCGTGTCGATGCCAGCCGAAAGTTCCACCTGGTTCCACAGTAAACCTGACCAACACGATATTCTTCACATCCGTGCCATTCGTAAATCCGCTCTTCCTTTCCATAAACTTCGCCCGGATCACCTCCGGCAAAGCACCATTGGCAACCGTCACACCAGTCACGTTACTAGGAGGGGTAGCTGTAGCTATCCCTGTGAGCAAGAGCAGACTCAATAATACTAATCCTGCCAAGCCTAATATTACGAAATTCCGCTTGTTCGAGTGTAACTCCTTCATCGCTGTTTTCTCCTTTAATCTAGATCTTGCCTGGATGCAGATATTCCAACAGGTTAAGATAAATCGGGGCAGTACGCGCGCATTTTTGTAGTAGCGTTTCTCACTTCTGTTGGTTGACTCGATGGCAATACAATAGCATATGAGGCGCTCTTAAAGCGTTCGGAGAGAAACCAATTCAGGATGAATATTGGGGAAAAAGCGTTCGGGAAGTGTTCGTTACCGTATAGCAACGAATTTTAAGAGTCTATAGGGTTAATTTCAATGTCTGTGAACGAAGGCCCGGCTACGACAGCTCGTCTATGAGCTTTCTGGCAAAATTCAAATCGACAGAGTCAAATCCTTCGGAAAACCAATGGAAAATATCCTTGAGCATGCTACGGGCTTTTTCTTGCCGGTTTTGCTCTACCCAGAGGCGGGCAAGGCTAACTGTGGCTCTTAATTCTAATGTCCTGGCCTTCCGGCTACGGCTTAGATTTAGACTTTTCTGAAAGCAAGCTTCCGCTTTTGCCACTTCACCAGTCTGGAGCATCAACTCACCCATAAGCCGATGGGTTTCTGCGCTGTACCAGTCGTCGTTATTCTTTTCAGCAAAATCTAATGCTTCGTCAAGGTACTTCAGTCCTTGCTGGACCTCCCCGGCATTTCCGTATGCATCGGCTAACAAGGTCAGGTAATAGGGCAATCTGGCCTCAGAATTTGAATCTCGGAAGCCGGTCAGTCCCTTCTGCATCTTGTCAATCCCCACTGTTAATGATCCCTGCTCAACCAGCGCCCAACCATGCAGGATAGCAGACCAATTATCATAGTAGCCAATGCTATGCTCGGCACAGAAATCAATGGTCGCTCCTGCCCATTCCTGAACCAACTTACTGTCACGGCTAAATTGAAAGAGCATGGTCGCATAGGCCATAGCCAGAGCCTGGCTGAAGGGATGTCCCGAGGTCTTAGCTAAGTCCATTGAAGCATAGCTTCGTTGCAGTGCTTGATCCACAAAGCCCAGATGCCACATAGGATGTGTCGACCACGCCTGGCAGAAGACGCCAAGATCAACACCAAACAAGGAGACTTGATGATGATGTTGGTTCGGGTTGTAGAGGGCGATTCCCTGCTCAAAATGCTGCTTTGACATTTCAAACTCCCCCAGGCTACACAGGGTTCCACCAAGTGCGTGATGCGCTTGCTGTAGAAAAGCCGTATTGTGTTGTTCTTGCGCTAAAACAAAGAGTTCCTCGCCCAAATTACGAGCATGGTGCAGGTCTGATCGCACAAAGTGAAAGGAAAATAGGCCCCACAGAATCGACCCTAAGGCATGGGCCTGATCCAATTGCTGGCACAGTGCCCGCGCCCGGCTTAACGCCTGCCCAACCTCGGTTGCGGCATAACCTTTGGAATTCCTTTGGACAATGGATAATTGGCGTTGCAGAATCAATTCCTGCTCTGCCCGCTCAGTATTATCCGGCAGAGTATCGAGCAGTATCAACCCATTTGTATAAAGTTGGATTGCATCTGCATTGGCGAAAATTTGTTGTGCAACCTGTCCAGCCCGCTGGTAGTAAGTGATAGCTTTCTCCTTTTCCCCAGCTGCATCGTACTGGAGAGCAATTTGCTTGCTAAAATTATCGAGATTGGCTGCGTAGACCGTTTCCATAGCCAGAGCTATGCGGCGATGCAGCAACCGCCGGTTCGCCGCACTTAGACTGTTGTAGACGATTTCCCGAATCCTGTTATGGCTGAAGTCATAATCATTATCACTCTGCTCGCGAATAATGCGACGTTGCCACAATTCGTCCAATCCCGTTACCAGCCAATCTTCATCTTCCTGGCTGGCTTCGGCTAAAACATCAAAAGCAAAGGCGCGACCAATCGCTGCCGCTAAATTCGCTATCCGGCGAGCTGGCGGCGATAATTGAGCCAACCGAGACTCGATGACAGTCTGGATCTTTGGCGAAAGTGATGTCCTTTGTTGGATGGTGTCTTTTATTTCCCCGGCCCGAACTGTTTCTACAATGAACAGAGGATTTCCTTCAGTTTCCCTATACAGTTGTGAGGCTGATTCTGAGTTGAGCTCAGCACCGGCGATATGTGCCGCCAGCAAAGCCGTATCCGGCTCATCCAACGGCCCTAACTCAATCTCAGTAAGTTGATCCGTTCTACGTAAATCCATAAGCCAAAAGGTTAAAGGATGCCTGGAGTCTATTTCGGTTGAGCGTATTGTAGCGGCAACTAATAAGGGAGCCTGGGGCGGATATCGCAGCAGATAACCCAACCAGGCCAACGTCTCCTGGTCCGTCCATTGTATATCATCGATGACCAGCACCTGGGGTCGAGCATTTATGAAAATGGATCGGACTAACGCTTCAAAAAAATGCTGTCGCTGCCAGCTTTCAGTGATTGGCTCAGGCGATGGTAAAACGGGCCGCTCTGCCCGAAGTTCCGGTAGCAGCCGGGCAACTTGGGTCAGCCAAATATCTTCCAATTGCAACAGTCCCTCCCGCAGCTCCGCCGCCCGCAGCCAATCGGTCACGGGGGCATAGGCCAGTCCACCCTCGGAAGCATAACAGCGTGTTTGAGCCGTGGTAATGCCCTGCTGAGTAGCCCAATCGACCAACTCCTCAACAAGCCGCGTCTTGCCGATACCCGCTTCGCCTGTCACCGCGACCAACTGAGACGAACCACTGGTGGCCTGATGCCAACACGATTGTAATCTTTGCCACTCCGCCTGGCGGTCAACCAGCGGGGGCGTACTGATTAAGGCGGTTGGAGGCTGAGGTTGAGCCTGCTGTGAGGCGGTCATCTTGAGTAACTGTTCGTACGCCTGGCGGGTGACCGGTCCGGGTTCCGCTCCCAACTCGCGCTCCATGGTCGTGACGCAAGAGTGATAAACTCGCAGCGCCCTGGCGCGATCACCGTTTTGCGCGTAAAGACGAATCAGATACAGGTAAGCCTCTTCCGCCAGAGGATCCTCTCGCAGCCATTGTTGAGCATAACCAATGGCGGATCGATAATCACGCAGCTTCTGCGACAACACAATCAGTTGTTCCAGTGCCTGCAGATAAGTCTGGCGCAACCTTTCTCGTTCGGTTAGGAGCCAGTCCTCATAACAACCGGGCAGTAAATCCCCTTTGTATAAAGCAACCGCTTCTGCCAAGGCATCCCGGATACCAGGCACATTTGAGGCTTCTTCTAATTGATTCGCGGTGGTGACAGCCTTTTCAAAATTAGCTATATCTAGCGTAAAGGGCGCATCAGAACGCCACTGGAGGGTTTGCGTCTCCACGGATAGAAATTGGTCGGCAGCGGGCAGAGCTTGACGTAGATTGTGCAATTCGCGGCGTAGATTCGTGCGAGCCTGCCTTTCACTTGAATCCGGCCACAAGGTAAAGGCCAAATGACGGCGAGACTCCGGCGCACTACGATGCAAAACGAGATGAGCCAATAAGGACTGTAGGCGCAACGTGCCTATGGACCGAACCACTTCGCTTCCATAGGTAAGACTAAATTCGCCCAGCAATCGGATGTGCAGGATTGGCATATCACCAAAATCAATTACAGAAGACGCTGAAAATTTTGACATTAATATATTTCTTGCCATATTTTACTGCCAAAGTCATTAGCCGTTTAACAAATTAAGGAATGATGTGGTGGTTAGAGCGAAGGCCGAAGCTCGATTCAAGTTCCCCCATAAAGCCCTCGCTGCAGATA
>CAYXDC010000129.1:0-4812 GCA_964463505.1 uncultured Anaerolineaceae bacterium | reverse complement strand
GCATGCATGCGGAACTTGATTAGAAGCTATCTCAAAAATTGGGTGAGCGATCTACCTTTTTTGAGACAAGTTCTAATAAAATCCGGGGCGAAGACCGATCAGTCTTCGCCCCGGCAAGTCCTGGAGGTACTTTGCTGCCAGCGTCAATAAAATGAGGACTTACGCACCTGAAGGGAGGATGAACGGCGTAACTCCTACAAATAATATTGGCAAAGTCACTCCATCAATTCGATCATTTTCGGCAGGTGAAAATTATTTTCGTCGTCATAGGACAGGTCGAGCAATGTGTCACCCGTAATATTTACTGAATAACACAGGATCTGGGATTGGACTGCCAGACCATCGGAGGTGCCGGTGAGGGTACATTTATACTGGGATGCTGGGAAAGGTGGGCCCGGGGCATAGATGGTGCCGGAATATTTGGAGTCGGAATTCCCACTGACAGTGACCAGCCCATCGTTGGCAATATCCATATACATCAGCATCCCCGCCCACTGGTAGCCATCCACGACCAGATCATCGGGTCGCTTCATGTTAATCGTGGAGCCCGCACTCATGGTGAAATCACCGCCCTTCACATAGAGCATCGAGCCAGAGCCATCAATCGTGCCATCGTCGGTAAGGGTACCGCCGACTGTAACTTCACCACCCAGAACTACAAATCCATCTTCCAGGCAGTACATTCCCGGTCTTAATTCCCACTTATCACCGGTAATTTTTATCTCATTCGTATATCTGCCCGGCCTCAGCCGTACAATACCATCATCGTCGGGGTCAGCATGTTTATCAAATTCGCGGGTAGTCATGGTTGTGCAATCTGGGGATGGTACGCTGGGCAAAGGAAGCTGGCTGGCGCCTTCCGTAACCCCGGGATCAACATCGAGGCTTGTGTCCTGAGAATCAAACTCCCCCACGGTCACAATCTCGCCATCCGTTATGGTGAAATCAAGATCTGAACTGCCGGACTGCACACCTGATTCGCAGTTGCTGGCATCGGTACCGGTTGAATTGGAAAACACATTGCCGCCATCTACACTTACATCCAGCGAATTCCCGGATATCCACAGCGCATTACAGGCGTCCGGGCTGAGGGCGGCGATGGCATTGCCGGCAAAAATATTGGAGCTGGGGATGATGCGGGCTGTCGCCAGGATGGTATTGCGCTGCAGGCCATCATAAACAAAATGGGCGAAATTTGTTTCAATGGTGGTTGTAATCACAACCTGCACGTACTCGTCATCGCCAACATACACGCCGCGCCCAGGTGGATTGGTAACCTCCAAATCGTTGTTAGCGTCATCCGGGAATCCATTGCGCGTGGCGGTATCCAGGGCAATTTGATGCGCTTGCGACCAGCTATTACCACTACTTAAAGCCAAAGCGGCTGCCATAGCGGCTGCGTCGGCAGAATTCTGAGCGCGCTTACGCGTCATCATGGTCATGCCCCCATCAATCGCCAGGGCAGTGAATCCAAGCAAGACCACCATTACCAGGACCAATATGACCAGGACCTGACCTTTTTCACCAGATTTTGCTAAAGTATGCTTTTGATCCATCAAAGCCTCCAGCTTGATCAGCCCGACAGACAGGTTGTCTGCAGAATACGGTTCCAAGCTTTTGCATGAAGAGGTATGGTTTGAGTGCCAATGATTGCGCCAATGAAGGGTGTGATCACCTGGTGGCTATATGACAGCTTCACCATGACATAGCCACCAATTTCAGGCGTAGCGCCGCAGGTGGCGCTATCGGTAAGGGCGACACAGATATCAATATCGGTGGGCAGTAGAGTACGGCCGATCAAATCTGGTGCGCTTTGCAGCACGCGGGTACGGATATCACCCGTTTGGGCAGGACAAATGGCAGCATAAGCCGCGCCTTCCTGGGCGGCTTCATTCAGTGAAACCAGCGTAAAGAAAGCCCAACCAAAATCAACCACACCGGTCATCAAGATCAGCAGTATCACCATGCTGACAGCGAATTCAACCAGAGATTGACCACGCTGGTTGCTGGCACGTAGAGCTTCTCGATCAGTGGATTTGTTTTCCGGCTTTAAAAATTGCAAATTCATGGTAATTCTCCCGCTGATATTAACGTAATAATTACCCCTGAATTACAGGTAAATATAAGGTATTAAAGGTGGCGTTAAGCTCAAAAGCGCCAATATCACACACCGCTGCTCCATCCCCGTTACCATCGGCCGGACGGACAGCACCGCGCTGGTCCACGGCCTGGCAAGAGGAGTCATTCCCCGCGTCAATCGCCGGGCTAGCGGGCGAGAGCGCATGCGTCCAGGTTGGGCCCTCATTATTGGCCAGCTCTTCAATCCCGGCATCTGGAGAAACAAGATCACCCGCCTTGGTAAATAAACAACTCCCATCATCGTCTAGGTTGTTGCCTTCCGAGGTAATTGCCCTGGTTCCCGAGCAGTTCACGGCCTCGTTCTGAGCAAACAGGCTATTTGAGACGCGGGCCAGACTTTCGTTCACCCAGCCAGCTTTGCCAGAATTCTTCACCAGGGTTACATTTACGAGCTGCAGGGGACCATCGCTGAAAATCCCGCTGCCACCCTGACCATCCGGATCGACAGCGGCGGTATTGCCACTAATGGTTACATTGAACAGGATGGCTTCTTCGTTGTTATCCAGACCGCCGCCAGTATCCAGAGCTGTGTTGCCAGTGATAAGGCTGCGTGATGCAAACAAGGTGCCCTGGCTAAAAATCCCACCCCCATAGCGGGCCTGGTTATTGGCAATGGTTACATCGTAGATGGTGAGAGTCCCGCCAAAATTGTCGATGCCGCCGCCGGTATTGTCTGCTTGATTGTTGGTCAGTTTAACGCCTCTCAGCCTTAATGCCGCAGCCAGGTTAAAAATACCGCCCCCGCGACTCTCTGTGGTGCCACCCGGCGCAACTCCATTCTGAATAGTCAAATTATAAAAACCAACATCATTAATGCCAGTTATATGAAACACCCGGTCAAGACCACCGCCATCAATCAGGGTAAATTCTTCGCCATATCCATAGATATTCATCGAGCTATAGATGTCCAGGTCACCGGTCAGGCCCTCATTTTCAAACGCTCCACTCTGGCTAAGCAGGAAGGCGCCATCCGGCAAGATGAGTGTATCGACACCATTGCCTGCAGGACAGGTATCGACCTGGGTATCGGTATTGGCCGCCAGAATAGCCTCGCGCAGCGAACACAGCCCGTCCTGGTTGATCCCATCTGCCATGGTAGTGACCAGTATGGTTGCTTGCGGCTGCGCCAGACCAGGAACAGCCAGCCAGAGCGCAATCGATAACATTAGAGGAAAAATGGTATGGAATAAATAGGCTCGACGGTTCATATTCAACCTAAGGGATATAGTATTTACTCTGGGTGATAGCGCAACCATGCTCAAAAGTCACCGTCACCACATATGGGTTAACTGTAGAATACGGTATGGCGCGGGAGAATCCAAAGCTTAGTGATACCGGGCCACGCGAGCCGATCGTGCGGTCCGTCACGGTTGTATAGATATACCAACTCCGGGTACAACCTGAAGTACAGACAGGAACTGAGGGGGGTTGAATACCACCTCCATCGTCCAACAATAAAGCTCCCCCCAGACTGATCACATGCAGCTTGGAGCTGGGGCTGCTCACCGGCCAGTACACATCTACCCGGGTAATCACCATGGGTTCCTCGCTGGGGTTGGTGAGGGGCAGGGAGAAACCAGTGGTGGAAAATTCAATCGCCCCAGGTGTGGCACATACAACGGGTGTTTCTGTGGGTGTTGGTGTCTCCGTCGGTGTAGGCGTCAGGGTAAATGTGCTGGTAGGAGTCGGTGTAGCGGTTTCGGTAGGGGTTGGCGTCAGCGTCTCGGTGGCCGTTGGCGAGGGTGTTATCAGTGGATCAGGCGTTTCGGTGGGCGTGGGTGATGACGTCGAGGTCGAAGTCGGCGGAATGCCTCCGCCGTAAGCAGAAGTGGGCAGTGGAGCACTGGTTCCCACAGCAATCTGAATGATCACGGTGCGCACGGACTGGGCCTGCATGGGAAATGGCTGCAATTGCACCAATGGAACGAGCGGCGTATATTGATTGGTGATGCGAACGCGCACGCGCGTCCCAGAAGATAAGGCTGGGCCAGTCCCTCCAACCGGACAAGTGGCAAACACGGCTGTACTGGGACCATTATCATATTCAACTACTACATCTTCTGGCGTCACCCCTGCAAAAGCTCCGATACGGACGGCATTGGCGCGGATACCATCGCAGTCGCGGTAACGTTGTACTCCTGAGGTAGTTGAACCCGCTACTGCAGCATAGCGTACCGCTTCCCGGCTGGCAGTGATCGTCAGAATATAGGATACAAAAAGATGACCCAGGCTGATAATTCCCAGGATAAGCAGCAGGAGAATAGGCAGCACCAGGGCAAACTCAACCATCCCCTGACCCGCAATACGACCCGAAGGTCGTTTATAGGCACTGGAGGTATGTGCTGGTTTAGAAATCAGCATACACTTCATCCTCGTTTGACTTATTTCTAAATTTTGCAGGTTATGCAGGTTTCGCAATTAATAAAGCAATAAAAATATCACTCGCATCAACATAGCAAACGGAATTCTTACAAGGCTGTTACCAAACTAACAAAATTATTATTAAAGGGATCGTTTCATTTAATAGATACTACCGCCGGGCCGTCAGTCATGTCAACTCCATCATTCAATCAAATAGTAATTCGCTATAAGTAGCTTAACAAATCAGGCTATCAACCAGCGAATTACTTGAGTAAAACGCCTGGCAACAAGTTAGGTTTGGTTAAGTTTCTT
>CAYXDC010000128.1:0-5069 GCA_964463505.1 uncultured Anaerolineaceae bacterium | reverse complement strand
GTGTAAAGTCTGGTGCAAAGGCCCCAGAAGGTATGAGCGTGATTTACTTCAATATGAAACAACTCCGAAAGCTGGTGATTGACGGTTTCGATGATCTGTCGAACGCCATTGAGGAACACTCGCTGTGCAGGAGGCAATTGTACTTTCTGATTGGATCGTGGCAGGGTCATCAGCCGGATGCGAGTATGGGCGAAAAGCTCAGCTGCTTTTTCAGCGCTAATGTAAGCTTGATCACCCAAAACGCTCAAGTCGGTATGCTCACACAACATTTCAAAGCCCACTTCCAGATCGGTCACATGAGCAGGCGCCAATTCAAAATCGAGGATCAACCCGCCCAGAGTGATGAGCAAGTGCAGCTTGAAACCGAAGATCGTCTGCTTTTTAGAAGGCACTTTGCCGTAAGTGGCTTCAGATGCACGCCAATCCCCCGTCGAGCTGGGCACCAAATAGAACTGCACCACCGGCAAAGGCAAGCTGTCGATCACACACTGTCGATCCTGTGCAATATCCAGGCTTTTCAAGACCACCTGGCGGATCAGGTTGAAGGTATGCATCAAGTTCCGTCGACGCCGGTTGAAGCGGCTCTGCGATGGAATGCTGGGAAACAGATAGCGATATTCTCGCCACTGGCTCAACATTTCCGTTTCCAGCTCCCAGCCACGACATTCGCCAATCAAAGCCATGCTCAATAACTCACTGTCACTACACAAGGGTTCCGGTCCTGGTCGATCAAACAAAGGAGCGATTTGCTGCCAGATGTCATCCACGATTACGTACATCCATAAACAGAAATCCGAAAAGTCGTTTATCATTGACGCTGTCCTCCGGCGTTTTTGGGTTGCGGCAACTTCCCAATATAACGTCTGAGGACTTTTTGTCAATGTTTTTCAACTAGCATAAGACCCTAATAGTAAATTTGAACAGCGGAGTTAAGAAAATTTTCTGAGGCTTAGACAGAAGTTTGGGCAGTATCTAAAACATCCATCATCCCTGCCCCTCTCCCGGTGTATAGTCTGGGGGGCGAAGGATTCCTTTTGTTACGAGATGTCTTCCGGTGGATGTCCGCAATTGTGACCAAAGACCAGCCACAATACACCGAAATGATCGCATGATTGACTTTTCGCTCGTAACTCTATACACTGTGCAAGGCAATCGAGCCTAAGGAAACTATCAGGTAGGACTTGGCTGCCAAGAATTATAATATTCGCTATAGGGACCGTGGAGAAAGAAAATGACTGCTTTAATCTGGGTACTTCTCATCGTACTATCGACGCTCTTAGGCATATCCTTAGTGAGTTACCTAACCGTCTCTCCCCTTCAGATGAGTTTTTATATGTTCATCGCCACTTTGGCAATGTCGGCTCTGGTATGGGTGCTCGCCAGCCTGTTTCGAGGAGAAGAGCTGCTCCTGGCAGTATGCCTCTCGCTCCTGTTCTTCTCAGCCGGTTACGGGCTGCGGACCCAGCAAGTGTTATCCCACGAGGACAGCCGCTCAGCACCCAAGCTAACACGGCTAAAAGGCGATCCGGGGGATGGACACACGGCGGTCATTTACTTCACTCATGGTGAACCCGAAACTTACAACCCGATCGGCTGGCTGAACCAATTCAGGGAACTTGACCAGCAGGGTATTCCCTTCGTGCCTTGGGTGGTCCGCCCGCTGTTCATCTTTCAGCTCCGCCAGGCCTATTTGAAAGTTGGCCAGAGCCATCATCGGCAGATGCATATCCAGATGTTGAAGCAGTTAGAAGGGACTTTTCGAGCAGAAGGGTATACGAGCACTAAATTTTATCTGTCCTTTTTGGACGAGGAGCCCCGGCCAGACGCCGCTCTCATCCAGGCGTTGAATGATGGAGCCAGCCGGATCGTGGTGGCCGAAGTGTTCGTCTCGATCTCCAACCATACCGCAGAGGGTGAAAAGCTGATCAAAGAAGTTCATGCTGAAGAGCTTGGCGTGCCGGTAGTATTTACCAATCCGTTATGGGATTCCACTCCTCTCCAACAAAGCTTTGTAGTAAAGGCGGACGCCGCATTGGACGGGACCGACAAGGCGAAGGTGGGCTTGATCCTGGTTGGCCATGGCCAACCCGCTGAGTGGGACCGAGAATTCCCAACCGAAACCGAGCATGAACTAAGCTTACGCGAGCAGATCCTAAAAAGGCTCGAAGCTGACGGCTACCGGATGGAGAATATGGGACTGGCCTGGATGGAATTTAGAGAACCCCAGCCGGCCGAGAAGGTTGAAGCATTGATCATGAATGGCGTCGAAAAGATCTTTTACTTCCCGGCCGCCATCAGCGCTGATTCGATTCATTCTCAATACGATATCCCTAAGCTAATCGGAGAGGCGAAGGTGCCAGCAGGAGTCCCACTGGTCAACCTGGGAGCCTGGAATGACCATCCGCTGGTGATTCAGGCGATCAGGGAAAAAATCCAGTCTGCGCAGAATATGAGCGGCCAATAAAAGGAGCTAATGCTCTGGCTGGGTATAGAGGCATGCATGGGACCGATTGTGATTATCGGTGGTTTCTTATCTTATGCCCGGGCCTACCGGGGGATGCAACAGGAGCTATCAGCCCACACCGGCCAGTCTGTTACAATAGCGGACATCCCAGGCCACGAATGGCTGCTGGCAGTCAGCAGCTTGGGCTGGGCCAGGCTGTTGGCTGGACTCGACCGGGCTGTGCAGCAGGCCGCACAGAGCGCGCCTGGTGTAAAAATCACCTTGGTCGGTCACAGCGCTGGGGGAGTGCTGGCGCGGCTGTACTTGAGCCCAGACCCTTTTCTGGGTCGCGCTTATCAAGGGCTCGAAAGGATAAACCACCTGATCACGCTGGGGAGTCCCCACCACAGCCAGGGGAGCTGGCGGCGGGGCGGGCGGCTTTCTCGCTATATTGAAAAACACTACCCTGGAGCTTACTTCCAGCCTGAAGTGCGTTACACCTCCTTCGCTGGTAAATTTTTGCGCGGCGACCGTGCTGGCTCCAGCTCCCAACGCTGGGCGTACGACAGATATCGGGAGATATGTGGGCAGGGGAACACCTGGGGGGATGGGCTGATCCCAATCCAGGCAGCTTTGTTGAAGGATTCAGACCAGGTGATCCTGGAGGGTATCAGTCATTACTCGGTCTTCGGGAATCCCTGGTATGGAAGTAGTGCAGTGATCCCAAAATGGTGGGGGAGAGCAGAAGATGGCCATGCATCGGGACAATCGGAGCAGCCGAGTGTTGGGAGCCAGTGCAGTTGGGCGTAAATAGGCCATCATTTATTACCTGCGCCGCCCAACCCACCATTTCCTTAGAAACTCTTTACACTACTCATCCCAATCGTCCTCCGTCGTTCCAATTGCCAAACATCTGGGTGCAGGCAGTTTTTCTCACATAGTTGCGCAGCCGGCGCTCGAACTCATGCCCGTTTTTTCGCACCTCCTCGATGTATCCGGTACGTACCCGACGATACAGGTCGGGAAAGGCGACGAAATTTGACTAGGCCTCGGGTTCTGCCTTAAGCGTCTCCACGATATCTTCAGCTACGGTGTACTGTGTGGTCAGGTCGGGGAGGGTTGCCCGTCCGACATCGGTCATGAGCCCAAGATGAACTAGCCGGCGAGCGAGCTCTTTATTGAGTTCTGTCCAGTTGCTCCGTTTCCTTCGGGGCGTAAACCGTTGGGCGCGCTCGTAACTTGATACTCATGCCAGCCGGGTATGACTGATGGGCGGCGTGGCTATGATGACCAGGTCGAGGTCCAGGTCAGTTCGCAGATCGGCTGAGTCCCGCATGTAATCCACTTCGTCAGAACTGAATACTTCCTTGGTTGCCCCCAAACGTGCCTGGCTGAGATCGCAGACCGTACGCAGCTTAAGCCCAGGCGTCCCTGTCGCCATGGCTTATGCGTGCATTTCACCAACGGAAGTTGGGTATCCTAACAGGCCAACCTGCAGAGGCTGGCTGGGTTCTTCGAGGCTAGCCAGGCGACGCAGCAGCCGGTAGAAAATGCGCCTGAAGGGGGGGTGGTTGAGATACTGGATGGTGGTCAGGGCTGCCGCGCCTATACCGAAGGAGCGACAGATCTGCACGGGCTGGTGGGTATAGCGCCAATTTGCGTACAGGACCACTTCCACATCGTCGTCCTGCACGGTAAGGGGCAGAAAAGGGCCGCCTACGTAGAAAGCGTCTGCCAGGCGCACTCCCAGTGGATTGGCGCGATTTGTGAATGGGACGCGGACTTCACATTCAAGACCAGCATCTTTTGGAAGAGCCCCAAAGATGCGTGCTGCACTGCCGTCTCCTGGGATCGTGGATGTAATCCCCAGGTAGCCTCCACCCGCGCCTACAAACTGCTGAAGCCTGTGAAGCTCATTTGCTTTTGATATGGAATGGATCAACGAGGATCACTTGGTATGATGCCAGATCGTCGGGCAGACGGGGTAATTGGGTCAGGCAAGCGGAGGTTTGTTCCAAGTTAGCGATCAGGTCTGCTGTTCCCGGAATCTGGAAATTATTCACAAAGAGGACAGAAAATGTTGATTGATGCAATTCAGATCCTCTTTTTCTCTCTCAATGTCGGTTGTTTTATAACGAAAAATCCATGAGAAATTCTACCGCAAGAGCAGATGGCCAGCGACCACAATCGCTCAGAGCCAGCCAGAACGCCTTCAGATTCTGGCCATAGTGTCTCCAAGACTGTCAATGGATGCACGTGTTTTCTGGTGAAAAAGAATCATCCTCACCCACGACTGGCGCCGGATGAGAGTTTGATGAAAAAGGCAAAACGCGCTTGACCTTGTACATGTATTGTATATAATTAGTTATGGTATTTATACAGGACCTATACAATATATATATGGAGATGGAAATGAAACGCTTACCACTTGTTACCCTGTTCGTACTGATAATAGCTTCGCTGGTTTTGGCTGCTTGTGCGCCAGCGGCAACCCCCACCGCCGCGCCTACCCAACCGCCTGCTCCTACGGCAACACCCATTCCTCCTACCGCTGTCCCCGCTCCTAAAGACATCGTTGACACCGCTGTAGCGGATGGTCGCTTCACCACCCTGGTGGCTGCTGTGC
>CAYXDC010000127.1:0-5244 GCA_964463505.1 uncultured Anaerolineaceae bacterium | reverse complement strand
CCGCGCGGTAAGCACATCATCACCGTCTGCCAGGGGACTGCCTGTCACGTACAGGGCGGCGACCGGCTGGTGGATGAGATGGCGCGCATGCTGGAAATCAAACCGGGCGGTACCACCAAAAACATGGAATTCACCCTCGAAAGCGTGAACTGCCTGGGCGCTTGCTCGCTGGGGCCTGTGATGACGGTGGACGGCAAGTATTATGGTCACATGGCTGCCAATAAAGCTGAAAAATTGTTGGCCAAGGTTCGCGAGGCGGACGAGCAAGAAGAGGAGGTAGCTGCATGAGCGGTACTAATGGAAACCAGAATCTGGCCCTGGAATTGGAGAAGCTGCGTGAAGAGATTATCGCCGGGCGCGATATCGCCAGGCCGATCCTGACGGTGTGCGCAGGCACGGGCTGCTGTGCGTCTGGGGCTCTGGACGTGCGCGATGCTCTGGAAGCGCAAATCAAAGAACAGGGCGTTGAAGCGCATGTCGAGTTAAAGATCACCGGCTGCCGTGGGTTCTGTGAACAGGGACCTTTGGTAGCTGTCTTGCCAAAGCATATTTTCTATGCCAAAGTAAAAGCAAAAGACGCCGGCGAAATCGTCCGCAAAACAATTGTGAATGGCGAGATCGTTGATCGCCTGTTATTCAAAGATCCGGTGACCGGCAAACGACTGGTCCACGAAACCGACATCCCGTTTTATCAGGAACAGCAGCGTGTCCTGCTCAAAGACAGCGGCTATATCAACCCCACCTTGATAGAAGACTACCTGGCGGTGGGCGGATACACAGCGCTCCCCAAAGCCTTGAAGATGCTTCCCGGTGATGTAATCGAAGAAATTAAAAAATCAGGTTTACGAGGTCGTGGCGGCGCGGGTTTCCCGGCTGGTGTGAAATGGGAGCTGGCTCGCAAGGCGCCTGGCGATGAAAAATACGTCATCTGCAACGCCGACGAAGGCGACCCAGGTGCATTCCAGGATCGCAGCCTGATTGAAGCCAACCCACACAGCGTGTTGGAGGGCATCATCATTGGCGCGTATGCGATTGGCGCCAATTTTGGGTATATCTACCTGCGCCATGAATATCCTCTGGCGGTAGAGCGCATGCAGATCGCGGTCGAAGCGGCGCGTAAGCAGGGTTTGCTGGGTAAAAATATCCTGGGCTCTGGCTTTGACTTTGATCTGTTCGTCCAGCTGGGCGCAGGGGCGTTCGTGTGCGGTGAAGAGACAGCCCTGATGGCCTCCATCGAAGGCAAAGTCGGTGAGCCGCGCTCACGCCCTCCCTATCCGGCGCAGAAAGGTTTATGGGGCAAGCCCACCAACATCAATAACGTCAAGACCTGGGCGACTGTGCCTTATATCATCAAAAACGGTGCTGACTGGTACAGCAGTATCGGAACCGAAACCAGCAAAGGCACGACGGTCTTCTCGCTGGTCGGAAAAGTGAAGAACACCGGCTTGATCGAGGTTCCCCTGGGGATTACCCTGCGCGATCTGATCGAAAAAATCGGCGGCGGCGCCTCGGGCGATCTGCCCCTGAAAGCAGTCCAGACGGGTGGTCCTTCTGGCGGTTGTATCCCGGCGAGTATGTGGCATCTGCCGGTGGATTATGAAAGCCTGAAGGCTGCTGGCTCGATTATGGGCTCGGGTGGCATGATCGTGATGGATGAGAGCACCTGCATGGTCGATATCGCCCGCTACTTCACGGAATTTAGCCGCTATGAATCGTGCGGTAAATGCTCCGCCTGCCGTGAAGGCGTACGCCGCATGCACGAGGTCCTGGAATACATCACCCAGGGGCTGGGTGAGGAAGGTGACATCGAGCGACTGGAGGAGCTGGGAAAAGCAGTCCAGACCGGCTCGCTGTGCGCCCTGGGCCAAACTGCTCCTAACCCCGTCCTGACCACGATTAAGTACTTCCGTGAAGAATACGAAGCCCACATTCGCGACAAAAAGTGCCCGGCTGGGGTCTGCAAAGAGCTGATCGAGTTCTATATTTTTGCAGAGAACTGCACCGGCTGTACTCTGTGCGCCCGTTCTTGCCCCGTTGATGCAATCAGTGGCGAGCGCAAGCAGCTGCATGTGATCGACAGCCAGGTTTGTATTCGCTGTGGCATGTGTCGCGAAGTCTGTAACCAAAACGCTGTGTTTACACGGTAGGGAGTTCAAAACATGGTAAATCTGACGATCAATGGTGAACGAATTGTAGCAGCCGAAGGGAGCACAGTGCTGGAAGCAGCGCAAAAGGCTGGGATCTATATCCCGACCCTGTGCCACCATAAGGACCTGACCCCCTACGGTGCTTGCCGCTTGTGCCTGGTTGAAATCCGGCGTAATGGAAGGTCGGTCGTTTCGACCTCATGTAACTTGCCTGTTGAAGAAGGCATGGCGATTGTTACGGATACTGCTGAAGTGGTCGCCACCCGAAAAGAGTGCGCCAACTTCATTCTCTCTCGCTGTCCGGAGGTACCGGCTATCCAGCGTATGGCAGCCTCCTTGGGTGTAGAGCAGCCCAGCTTCCCCGCAGATGACCCCAAGGCGGATTGTATCCTGTGTACCCTGTGCGTGCGGGCCTGCGATGAGCTGACGGATGAGCATGTGATTGGTATGGTGGGGCGTGGCGCCGACCGGCGGGTATCCACTGCGTATGGCGAGCGTGTGGCGGTGTGCGATACCTGCAATAAATGCGTGCCTTACTGCCCGACGGGCGCTATCACCCACCTGCCGGATGCCCCGATTGGCGTGGCTTTTAAGGCCAATGCCAATAAATGGAAGCGTATCCGCCAGGTGGTGCAGTATGCCTTCCTGGCCCTTTTCCTGGCTTTGATGGCTTTAACACTGTTAAAGACAGCCCCTCCAGGTCAGGCTGGTCCGGTCAATCTCTTCTCCCGATTAAATCCACTCCAGGCGATCATCGCCATGATTGGCGGGCGCGAGGCGATCATCAACTACTGGCCTGCGCTGATCGTTGTTGCCCTGACCTTTGTCTTTGGGCGGGTATGGTGTGCCTGGATCTGCCCGATGGGCGCTTTCCTGGAGCTGTATGGTCGCGTTGGGCGTAAGATCAACCTGCCGCGGCTGCGCGAGCTGAAGTACGTGATCCTGGCAGTTATTGTCTTGTTGGCAGCCCTTGGCAGCCTGGCCTTTATGTACTTCGAGCCCATCACCATCGCAGTGCGCGGTCTGACGGGCATCTTCCGTCCGGTGGTTGAATATACCCAGTTGGAAGACAAGAAGGATTTCGTCATGCCGGGTATTGCCTGGTGGGCGATGATTATCCCCTTTGCCTTGTTGCTGCTGCTGAACATCATCGAGAAACGCTTCTGGTGCCGCTATCTATGCCCCTTGGGCGCGCTGCTGGGTCTGTTCTCTAAGTTCTCCTGGACGAAACGCTTTGTGGACCAGAAAAGCTGCGTCAAGTGCGGTGAGTGCGCCAGCATCTGTACCATGGGCGCCATTAGCTCGAAACTGGATTTCAAAAGCGATCCTGCTGAATGCATCATGTGCATGGACTGCGGTCCTGTCTGCCCGAAGAACGCCATCACCTTCCCCAAGGGTGAATTGCTCACCTTCCCGAACGAAGTCGACCCCGGCCGGCGTACCGCGCTGGGCACCATCGGTTTAGGCGCCCTGGCAGTTGGCGCGCTGGCGCTGGATGTTGGCCAGGCCAAGGCTGCCAAATCTTCCGTCCTGCGCCCGCCTGGGGCAGGAGAAGACTTCCTGGCCAAGTGTATCCGCTGCGACCAGTGCATCGAAGGCTGCCCAACCCAGGTCCTGCAGCCAGCTGCTTTTGAAGGCGGCTGGGATGCCCTGTGGACTCCGGAGTTCAATCCCTTTGTGTCAGGATACTGCGACCAGGAATGCAATCGCTGCGGTCATATTTGCCCCAGCCAGGCCATCCCCATGCTTTCTCTTGAAGAGAAGAATAAGCAGGTGATCGGTAAAGCTCTGGTGAACTTTGAGACCTGCGTGCGCTGTATGGACTGCCTGGAAAACTGCCCCAACGAGTGCTTCTACGAAGTGGAAGTAGAAGGCATCCGCGGCGTCTTCCCCAAGGTCAATCCAGAGAATTGCAACGGCTGCGGGTTGTGCGTTTATGTCTGCCCTGAACAAGAAGGGCGAGCTGTGGTGGTTTACCCTGTGGATGCGGTTCCGGAAGATCCGTACGTAACTACCCCGGTGACCGACTAAGGCAAGTTTTATCTAGCATACCCGGGGAAGTTTGGCTTCCCCGGGTATGCCAGCCGAGATGTTTGTGAATCTGTATGGAAAAATTCCCCCTGCTGAGATGTAGTCCAGCAGGCCTGAGGTCTGGCCCTGGTTCGGGGGAGGGATTATGATCCGAGTATTTGTACTTACACGGAATTCCTTGTTTGGCAAGGGGATCGAGTCCTTGCTTGGTCAGGAGATGGAGCTGGAAATTGTCACTTCGTCTGAAGATTTGGACAGCCTGGAAGCTTGCATCCAGGAGTGCCGTCCAGATGTTATTATCGTGAACTGTGATGACCCCAAGGATGAGCTGACCTCTGCGATCCTGTGCGCAGTGCGTGAGCGTTTGGATGTGCGTGTGATCGGCCTCAGCCTGCGGGATAACAGTATTTGTGTCTATCGCGGGGAGCAAAAACAAATCGGACAAGTTGAAGACTTGCTGCATGCCATCGAGGACTAGTTCACACCCATTGCACACATGCGTGTGGATTGCTTTTATGATCCTACTGGCAAGCTGTTCTATGGCTCAAAAGCCTGCGCCAACACATTCACCGAGTACACCCACTGTACTCATGCTGACAACACCCGCAAAAACCGACAGTTATGAGGTAAGGGCCTGGGTCGATAAACCTGAGCCAGTGCCAGGGCAAATGTTGGTGCTGAGTGGAAGTCTTATTAAGAATGGCGTCCATCTCAATGGGTTGATGATGGGCGGGTTCTGGCAACGGTCAGGTGAGGCAACTGCATCGCAACACTGCTACGAGTTTGTCAATTACCAGCGTGGGAAATGTAATATTCAGGTTGATGATTTCCCACTCGATATTTATGTTCCGATTACGATCCGTATTTATTATCAAGGTATCCCTTATACGGCTGAAACAGGCTTTACACCGCGTGGTAATTGATGATTTGGTGGATAAGAATATTTGATGTTCATTTTGACCCAGTATATATAGCCCACTTGGGCTATATGTTTTATGTTGTGTCACCCACAAGAGCTATCAAAAGATAGCTCTTTCGTTTATCCAGTATCGCTTAGCTTAGTATT
>CAYXDC010000126.1:0-5249 GCA_964463505.1 uncultured Anaerolineaceae bacterium | reverse complement strand
ACCGGCTCTCGATCTGTTGAAAAACGGATGTGAAAGGACGAGGTTTTACGCTATTACGTGTTTTACACGCACGAGGTCGCTCAGTGACGGCTGGGCGATCTCATTTTTTAAACGAATTTCCTTCATTGGACGTACTCCTCGACGCTTGTCAAAACATTGCAAGACAAGTGCTTGTTTTGTCAGACATCGGGAAGGCGATTTTGACTTCCATCCTTTCCTGTCCAAAATCTTCCCTTATGTCACAAGCATCTTTGTTCGTCTTAGTAAGGCTCTATCCAGAATCGTTCCAAAGTAGATTTTCCAGAAAGCAAGCTCCAGGATACATTTAGCCAAATCCACTGATTCCCAATCCGGCTTGGGATTATAATTACCGAGTATATCTCATAATTTCCTGCTCGATCAAATGTGTTTCCCTTCACTCAATCCAGCCACTCTTTAGGTGGGGCAACCATTCAAGGGATAATGGTTCAAAAAAGGGTGTCCTAAATGGTTGAGATACTGAGTACAAAGCTATTTATTCCCCGTCCGCGGACAAATCTGGTCTCTCGTCCGCGTTTAATAAATCGTCTGAACGCAGGGCAGGACAAAAAACTCACCCTGATCGCTGCGCCAGCCGGGTTTGGGAAAACCACCTTGTTAAGCGAGTGGATCCCGAAGAGCCCTCATTGCGTGACCTGGCTATCCCTGGACGAAGGCGACCATTCTACATCTCGCTTTTGGACGTATTTTACAGCAGCTCTTCAAACCCTTTCACCGGAACTCGGAAAGGGTGCCCAGGCGTTATTACACTCGATACAGCCCCCCACGATTGAAAGCATATTGACCGTTCTCATTAACGAGATCAACGCTTTTGGCGATTCATTCGTCCATGTGTTTGACGACTATCACCTCATCGAAAGTGCGGAAATCGATCGTGAATTGGCTTACCTGATTGATCACCAGCCCTCGAATCTACACCTCATCATCACCACCCGAGAGATCCCTCATCTACCACTGGCACGACTGCGCGCCCGAAATCAATTTAACGAATTACGTGCCAGCGACTTGCGTTTCACCTTCTCTGAAGTCGCCGGATTTCTCCATGCGATGGATCTAAATCTTACTCCAGAAGACATTCAGGCATTGGAAGACCGCACCGAAGGCTGGATTGCTGGCTTGCAATTGGCTGCGCTTTCGATGCAGGGACGCAAGGATGTTCCGGAATTCATCCAGGCATTCGCTGGAAGCCATCGCTACATCGTAGATTATTTGATTGAAGAAGTGCTGCAGCGTCAGTCAGAATGCGTCCGGAGCTTCTTACTTCAGACCTCTATTCTCGAACAGTTGAATGGCCCGCTGTGTGATGCTGTATCCGGCCAGGTGGAATGCGAAGTTTTGTTAGAAAACCTGGAGCGAGGCAACTATTTTGTTATCCCCCTGGATGACAGACGCCATTGGTATCGCTACCACCATCTTTTTGGTGATGTACTGCGGATGCACTTGATGGCGGAGCAGCCTGACCTGGTACCGGTTTTGCATCGCCGGGCAAGCGAGTGGTACGAACAGAACGGTTCGGCAGCAGAAGCGATCCGGCATGCACTGGCTGGGCAAGATTTCGAGCGAGCGGCGACCCTGATCGAACGGGCATATCCGGCGATGACTCGCAGCAGGCAGGAGGCCATCTTGCTTGGCTGGCTCAAAACACTGCCAGAGGCGGTGGTCCGCCACCGACCGGTGTTGTGTAACCTGTATGCCGGGGCATTAATGCAAACCGGCGAGCTGGAAGGGGTGGAGACCTGGCTGCTGGCTGCCGAGATGTTCTTAACCACGGCGCTTGAAGGGCACGCGCAGCCGGATATCTTCCCGCCAATGGAGGTTGTGGATCAAGAAGAATTACGCCGGCTACCGGGCGCGGTTGCCATGCACCGTGCTGGACAGGCTTTGATGTTCGGAAACGTGGCGGCAACGATCCAACATGCCCGGCGGGTGCTGGATCTCACTCCGCAAGATGACTTTCTCCGTCGCGGAGGGGCAGCGGCGCTCCAGGGGCTCGCCTTTTGGACACTTGGCGACCTGGAGGCAGCCCGCCAGATATATCCCGAGGCGATCGGGTACCTCCAGCGGGCGGGATACCTGGCTGATTCGATTGGTTGTGCTTTAGCCCTGGCAGATATTGTTATCGCTCAGGGTCATCTCCATACGGCAATGGTAATTTATGAGCAGGCTCTGCGGCTTGCCTCCGAGCACGGAGAGACAAACCTGCGGGGGACCGCCGACATGCTGGTAGGGATGAGCGAACTGTATTATGAGCACAATGATCTGCATTCTGCTGCCCAATGTCTGCTGAGAGCAAAGGAACAGGGGGAGCTCACCGGGCTGCCGCAAAACCGCTATCGCCTGCGCGTGGCGATGGCGCGTATCCGCCAGGCAGAGGGCGACCCGCATGAGGCGCTTGGCCTGCTTGATGAAGCGGAGCGCCAGTTCATGGGAGATTTTTCCCCGAATGTGCGCCCCATTGCGGCGATGAAGGCGCGCTTGTATGCCAGGCAAGGCAGGTTGGATGAAGCCCTGGACTGGGCGCGTAAGCAGGGGTTATCTCCTGAAGGTGATCTTAGTTACTTGCGTGAGTTCGAACACATCACGCTGGCCAGGATCCTCCTGGCGCGAAACAAGAGCGACCCTTCTGAAAGCCCCTTGCGTGAGGCGATAAGACTGTTGGAGCGCCTTCTGAAAGCCGCGGAAGAAGGCGGCAGGATGGGAATTGCCATCGAAATCCTGGTGTTGCAGGCGCTTGTTTACCAGACGCTGAGCCAACTCACCGCCGCGCTGCTGCCGCTGCAACGGGCTCTGGCGCTGGCTGAGCCGGAGGGCTACACCCGCATATTTGTGGACGAAGGTTCCTCGATGAGGGACCTGCTTCGGGAAGCTGCTGCCCGGAGGATCATGCCAGCGTACACAGGAAAACTGCTGGCGGCATTGGCAGGCGGGCAACCCGGGGGTGTGGTTGAATCACTTTCCCCATTGCCACAATCGCAGATTGAACCACTCAGCCAACGTGAGCTCGAAGTGCTCCGGCTGTTCAAGACTGAGCTTTCGGGCCCCGAGATAGCCCGTGAACTCGTGGTCGCTTTGAGCACGGTGCGCACCCATACCAAGAGCATCTACAGCAAACTCAACGTCAATAGCCGCCGGGCGGCGGTCAAACGGGCCATTGAGTTGGGCCTGATCTAAAACGGGCCTATCAAGATAATCCGAAAACCCCGCCAACCAAATATGGCGGGGTTTTTCGATTCTCCCCACCCAAATCCCCACATGTGGGGAAGACATCTCCCCATATCCAGTTGTATATTGCTACTAGTCAAACCCGAATAGGCAGAAATGCCGGGTGTCAATCTCAGATGCTTATCGCATTGGTTCTCAAGGAGAGAAAATATGAATGCCAACGGAAAGACTTCCATCAAGAATAGCAAGACGAAGATAACCGCAGCGACACTGATGCGGTTGGCAGGTGTATCTGCCATATTGGCAGGGCTGTGCTTCATCGTCATGGGAGGCTTACATCCCATTAACGTTCCTGAAGCGGTCACCACTGCCACCTGGGTGAACGTCCATATTTTTGCGACTGCAATGGGCGTCTTTGGACTGTTTGGCATGGCGGGGCTATATGCCCGGCAGGTGGAAAAGTCCGGCTGGCTGGGTCTGGCAGGCTTTCTCCTGTTTAGCCTCTGGTTTGCGCTCGTGATGCCCTTATCTTTTGTGGAAGCGTTCATCCTGCCACGCCTGGCCAGTGTGTCGCCGGCATTTGTGGCAGGCTTTCTGGGGATGTTTACCGGCATTCCCAGCGCGGTTGACCTCGGAATCCTGCCCACCTTGTGGAATCTATCGGGTCCCCTGTATATCATTGGCCCCCTGCTGTTTGGTATCGCAACCTTCCGCGCCAGCGTCCTGCCCCGCTGGGCGGGCGCGTTGCTGGCCCTGGGGGCTATCCTGGTCCCCATCGGTGCAGTGGTTCCGCCTGAGTACCAGCCGGAGGTGGCATTGATACCGGTTGGATTGGCTGTCGCCTGGCTGGGAGTTGCGCTCTTTTCGGAGCGGCGAGAGAAAACTTCGGAACCTTGCGTTGAATTGGGAAGCGCCCAGCTCAGCCAAACCGGAGCCGATTAGGTTGGCCAGGCTGAATCATCCTATCGATATTGATCAATAAGGAGACAGACGAATGTCCATCACCAGAAAATCCGCTGTCAATGAAGCAGGCGAACTTGCGAACAGCCATCAGCAATCAGCGAGAAAAATCGCCAGAGCGTCGGGCATCCTCTACCTGCTCACCTTTATCTTGGTGCCGATCGGCTTTCTCTATCGTTCTATCCTGAACGACCCGAACTATATCATCGGGGCTGGGCCGGATACGCCGGTCGTCATCGGCGGGATCCTGGAGATCATTGTCGCCCTGGCCGGCATCGGCACGGCGGCGGCGCTGTACCCGGTGCTCAAGCGGCAGAATGAAGGCGTGGCGCTGGGCTTCGTCGGATCTCGGGTGCTGGAAGCCAGCACAATCTTCGCCGATGTGGTCTGCCTGCTGGCGGTCGTGACCTTGCGGCGGGCGGGAGTCGGCGCAGAGGCAGTCGTCACCGGCAAAGCGCTGGTGGCCCTGTACGGCCTGTTCCGCCTGGGGCAAAACCTGATGCCGGCGGTGAACGACCTGTTACTGGGCTATTTGCTCTATCCATCACGCCTGGTACCGCGCATCCTGCCGGTGCTGGGATTTATCGGAGCGCCCCTGCTCATCGCTAACACCATCGTGTTTATGTTCGGCATCACCCGCGGGCCGCTGTTTACCCTGACGCTGCTCGGGGTTATTCCGATTGCATTGTTTGAGTTTATTCTGGGAATCTGGCTCACGTTCAAGGGATTCAATCCTGCTGCAATCACTGCGCTGTATGCAAAAACAGGGGGCAGCGCGTCCGTGAGTGCTGACTGAATATCGAGTCAGGCAGAAAGGAAAATCAGCCTGCACTGCCTGACCATTCTCACAGTCTTTATAAGGAGATTTAAGATGAAAGCAATTGTTGCCTCTCAATATGGTCCGCCCGAAGTCCTGCGCTTGCAGGAGGTGGAAAAACCAACCCCCAGGGATCATGAGCTGCTGATCAAAGTGCACGCCACCAGCGTGACCGCCGGGGACCGCAGAATGCGCAGTTTTGACGTTCCGGCCATGTTCTGGCTCCCCGCCCGGATCAATTTGGGTCTGACCAAACCCAAACAGCCGGTCT
>CAYXDC010000125.1:0-5253 GCA_964463505.1 uncultured Anaerolineaceae bacterium | reverse complement strand
ATCGAAAAATCTTCTGCGCGTTTCTTTTCTTTAGCCATTGCCTAGTCCTCCATTTTCGTCTTCATCACACCGACACCGGGGCAGTTCCACAAAGGACGTCCACTAAAGCCAGGTTCTTGGTTAAAGCTTACCGATTCATGGGTCAGGGTATGAGAGGCAGTATGTCTGAAGTATGTCGAGACATTATCCTGCAGGTAACCTGCCTCCATCGCTTCTGCCGCTATCTCTAATTCCCCAGCATAGCCGGCTTCAGCCAGGAGCATATCAATCTGCTCTTCTGTTATCTGATCGGGATCGTAGGTCACTTCCACGACCTGGAAGGCGCTACTGGCGTATACATCCTTCACACCCGGCAGCGCAAGCAAGATGCGACGCACCTCGATTACATGGTGGTCGCCGTACAGGGTTGGGAGATCAAGCGTGTATGTTTTCATTTTTTACCTTTTCATATTCTAGGTCGATCCGGCGAATAAGCTCCTATTTTGGCGAGAATGATGACCTGATCCGTTGCCTAAACAAAAAACCCGTCCGGCTGGTTCGTTCCAGCAGTGTGGACAGGTTTGATTAACTGGTTTTCCACCCGGCAAGATAACGCAGCTGTGCCCCCATTTTCTGATCAGCGGCGCATAGACCACGCATCTTTCCAGTGAATCTAAATTCATTTAGTACCGTCTCGAGTTTACCCATACGTTGCATCCAGGCCCAATGCGAGTACATCGGGAACAATATAGCAAAATTGCGGCTGTTCGACAAGTGACATATATTACTAATTTTATGCGACGTTCTTTCGTTTTTTATCCATAGATCATAGAATTTACCCAAATATTGCTTACTGCAACGTATTTATCAGATATAATAGAGATTATTAGTACGCATTGATCGTTGGAATGGATGAACACTGGAGGAGAAATGCGCCGGGCAAAGTGGCTGATTTATGGTGCAACCGGATTCACGGGTCGTCTGATTGCCCAGGAAGCCGTGCGCCGCGGTCATCGTCCAGTGCTGGCAGCCCGCACCGCTGAGCGTCTTGTACCACTGGCTGATCAGCTCGGCCTGGAGCATCTTGTTCTGGATCTGAGCTCTCCCGCCCGTCTAGCAGACTCTTTCAGCGCCTATCAGGCTGTGATCCACACGGCTGGCCCCTTTACCCATACATTCCGCCCGGTATTAGAAGCCTGCCTGCTCAGCCATGCCCACTACATCGATATTACCGGCGAACTGCCGGTTTTTGAATACATCTTTAACCAGGATCTATCCGCGCAACGTAAAGGTATTACGCTCTTGCCAGGGGCAGGCTTTGATGTTGTGCCCAGTGATTGTCTGGCGGTGCATGTCGCTTCTCAAATCGAAGACCCGGTCGAGTTAGCTATCGCCATTGCAGCCCTCGGCCAATCCAGCGCTGGCACACGTAAATCCATGCTTGAGATGCTGGCGCAGGGTGGGCAAGTTCGCCGCAGTGGGCGTTTAATGGGTTATCCCATCGGGCTCGATGCGCGCCGCGTGCGCTTCACTGACCGCTCACGGATCGTCCTGCCTGTGCCCTGGGGTGATCTTTCTACCGCCTATCGCTCCACGGGCATCCCCAACATCACCACCTATCTGGCGTTCAAACCGGGAGCCGTGCGACTGGCGCGTTATTTTGGGCGTATGGCGGTCTCCCTTATGAAGATGCCTGGCCTGCGTCGCTGGCTTCAATCCCGGCAAGGTGCTGGTGGACAGGGTCCAGGTCTGGAAGCGATGCAGAGTGGCGGCGCTCAGGTATATGCGCGCGCCGTCAATAGTGACGGGAAAGTGGCTCAAGCCTGGTTGGAAACCATGGACGCTTACCAGCTTACCGCCATCTCGGCAGTGAGCTGCCTGGAAGAAGTCCTGGAGAATCCCCGTTCGGGAGCATTCAGCCCGGCCCAGATCCTGGGTCCAAACTGGGTCTTACAACTGGAAAAGACCCGCCGCCTGGATAGCCTGCCCGAACGGCCTTCGCAGCCACTCTCAGCAGCGAAAGCCCTGTAGCACGCGGGTGTTACGCCGGTTTAGCGCTGCCCACTGGTCGCACGCCCGATGGTCGCACGCCCATTGGGCGCCAACGCCATTGAATCGATGTAACTTTGAATAAAGGCTGGGTCCTGGTCCAGGTCGACCTGCTCGCTCATCAATGCCAGCTCAATCCCCCAGGCAAAGCCAGCATCGCTCAGGAACATGGCTGCGCCCAAGCCAGCCCCATTGGCGATCGTCTCAACTTTTTCACGCCCCACCGGTGGGATCATCCCCAATTCGAGCACACTATCAATATCAACCTGCCCCCCGAAGGATCCGGTCAGGATTAAACGCTGGAGATCTTCTGCCTGAAGACCCAGGTTCTTCATCAAAACTTCGACGGCTGCCCGGATGGCGCCTTTAGCTTTTTGCAGCTCGCGAATATCCCACTGCGTCAGTGCCAGTCGCCCATCTCCGGTCAGGGGTATCCTGCGCGTGTCCTGGGCATTATCAGAAAGACTGTTTTCAGTCACCCAGGCCGGATTGATGCGCCCCGATTTCTCGATCGCCCCGCCCATACGCAGCTCGTGCACCACACTCAGCAAACCGGAACCAGTTAACCCAACTGGCGGCTCATTGGCAATGGTTTGCAGCGCCAACTGTTTCCCTTCCAGGTGCGCACCCACAATAGCCCCATCCACCGCCCGTGTGCCGCAGGAGATATTCACACCCTCAAAGGCCGGCCCAGCGGCTGTGGAGGCAGTCAGGATGCGTTTGCCATCCGTCACCATCACCTCCCCATTCGTGCCCAGATCGATGGCTGCCATCGGCGCGGGTGCATGGGCAAAGTCAAAATATGCCAGGCATGCCAGGGCATCCGAGCCGACAAACCCCCCGATCATCGGAGGCAGAGTCACCTGCACACCTTCAGGGAATATACCCCCCATCAGCTCCCAAGCATCCGGAATGGCCTGCTTGCTATATGGCTGGAAAGGCATGCGCGCCAGGTTATGCACCGGAAGGCGTGCCAGCAGGTGGTGCATGGCAACATTGCATACGATTGTCACCCGCTCGATGCGTTTGCGGATCCGCTCTGCGAGCTTCAGTGAATCTACTGCCTGGTTGATGGAAGCCAGCGCCAGGCGCTGTAACCGGTCGGCATTCACAGGTGAGTCGAGGGCGGCCGCCAGGCGCGAGATTACATCCGCGCCATATACAGTTTGCTGGTTCAAGCTCGCGCCACCCGCCTGCACATCCCCTGTATCCAGTATGGTCAGGAAGGCGGCTACGGTTGTGGAGCCTAAATCAATTGCCAGGCCCAGCGGCGCGCTGCTGCTTTTGTATCGCTGGCTGGAGCGGAAGATCTTATTGGAATACACCACGATTGGCGAGAGTACCACCTGAGCGTCATCTTCGATGCGCGCCCGGCACGCCAGACGATTGTTGAGCGCCAGCTCGCCAGGTGTGAGATGCTCGTGCTCCACCTCATCTGGCGCGGCCACCCCGCTCTCACACAACACCTTGCATTTCCCGCAGGTGCCCCTGCCAGCACACGGCTGCTCCAATGGCAGGCCGGTCGCCGCAATCGCTTCTCCCAGTAGGCTGCCAACGGGCACGTCTACCATGGCTGTTTTCTCGCCGTAAACCACCGTAACTTTGGGCATGACCGCCTCACATCCGCAAAAATTTATCCTGAGTCAGCTCGCCGCCGGGCGGCACCACCAGGAAAGCCTCACCTGGATCCTGGGGCTGCTGCGCCCAGGTCATCAGCTCTTCTATATAGACTTCGGAGCCCAGGATTTCTTCATACACCATACCCCAGCGCCCGCAGTAACGCGCCACTTCCTGCGCCTGGGCGCGGTAGGCATCCAGATCGGATTGCTGGTGGGCTACAAATATCAGGCGCTTGTAATTCTTATATTGCAGGTCCATCACCAGGTCAGCTTTTTCCTGTCCATATTTCAGCAGCAGCTCTTCGTATTCTTTCAAGGGGTTGCTTCCCGATTCCAGCCAGCCTTTGGTCAGATAGTAGGTGCCTGGCTCCTGGCTGAAGATCTCTTTGTAAGCCTGGTAAGAGCCGAGTAGGATGGCGATACAATCATCGGTGCGCGGGATCACCAGCGTATGCATCCCGGCGCGGATGCCTTTCAGGCCATTGCCACATAACCCATAACCCAGGATCACCAGGCTGGGCTCGCTCAGGTCGTCTAACTGATCCTGAACAGCCTCCCGTAACTGGTTCGGAACACGGTGCAGACCATAATCCAGGAAGATAACTTTACCGGATTGGCCTGGGGGCAGATATTTTTCGATCAAATGCTGGAATACTTTACAGGCTAATACTACTACCGGCTGGGACATCCCTGAGACCTCTGCTTTGAAGATAAGTAGCCCTATTGTATCAAGAGCTGCCATTTTCTTCAGCCAAGATTGTTTTGATCGCTAGTGGCTACACGCAGTAACATCGATAAAAGAAGGCACCCGGAGCACATCCGGATGCCTTCCCGTCAACAAAATCAGTTAGGCTAGAACAGGCCCAGCACCCGGTTGGTTTCCAGATCCAGGTCTACATCGTAGAACACCGGGCGGGCCGGCAAGCCGGGCATGGTGCGCATGGTGCCCAGCAGCGGGTAGAGGAAGCCTGCGCCAACTGAAGCGCGGATATCGCGGATCGGCACACGGAAGCCCTTGGGCACACCCTTCAGGGTTGCATCATGGCTGAGGCTTAAGTGGGTTTTGGCCATGCACAGGGGCAATTTGTCAAAACCAAGCTTGTTGTAGAGCGCAATCTTGGTTTCTGCCTCGGGGGTATAGTCCACACCGTCTGCGCCGTAGATCTCTTTACAGATAATCTCAATCTTTTCTTTGATCGAGAGATCAAGATCGTACAGGAACTTGAAATTGCTGGGTTTTTCTGCGGCTGCAATCACTGCTTCACCCAGCGCTTTAGCGCCATCGCCGCCTTCCATCCAGTGCCGAGCAACTACAGCATCTTCGGCGCCAGCATCCAGGGCTCCCTGGCGCACCAGTTCAACTTCTGCCTGGGTATCTGTGGCGAAGGAATTGACCGCTACAACCACCGGCACGCCGAAGCGCAAGGCGTTCTTGATATGC
This sequence comes from uncultured Anaerolineaceae bacterium, assembly GCA_964463505.1. Taxonomy (GTDB): domain Bacteria; phylum Chloroflexota; class Anaerolineae; order Anaerolineales; family UBA4823; genus JAJZSS01. The sequence goes on along the minus strand of CAYXDC010000125.1, from coordinate 165 downwards.
ACCTGCATGTTGCCCAAGCCTGCTTTCAGCAATTCCAGGTTCTCTTCGGTATATTCTGGGGCCAGCGGCTTACCCGCCACAACTTTCGGCCCGCCACCATGCATTTTCAGCGCCCGCACGGTCGCTACCAGCACCACCACGTTGGGGATCAACCCGCTGTAGCGG
>CAYXDC010000124.1:0-5268 GCA_964463505.1 uncultured Anaerolineaceae bacterium | reverse complement strand
CAAAAGCGCTGGGGTCCCGGGTTCGCTGAGCCGCATTTGGGGCAGCGCCAGATTAATTCGATATGTCCAACAGTTTTACGCGCCATTTCGCCTCGCTTCACAGTTCGCGGAATTCAATCTGCACAAAATTGTACTCGAAAACCGGCCTGAATTCGGATGTATGCGGCTCATTCAATCACCTACCCACACCGGCGAGCCCCAGGCCATTTGCCCATTCTTTTGCCGCACCCGCACATAATACCAGCTTCGTCCAGCCTCCTGAACCTTATGAGCGTAGCTTCCCTGCCAGGTGTATTCGGCTTGCGTGGCTGCCCGGCTGAAGCGGTACGCCGGCGTGCGGTATCCACCTGTATACCCCGCCTGAGCGTACTGCAGCAGCTCGCCCAGCGATACCACGCTTTCCTGGCCATTTAGTCGGGCGAAAAGCTGTGTATTTGCGTCCCCCTCAATTTCCAGGCTCATTCCCTGGGTGCTGGCAGTGGTGGTGGTGGGGTTGCCCCACGTACGTGTTTTGAAAAACACCCCATTTTCGTCTGCCCGTTCCCAATGACTGAAAGCGTAGGCCGCTTGCTCAACCGCTTGCGGGGCTACAATATCATGGCCCCTGAAGCGCGGCTCGATCCCGATCAGTGCGCCACCCCTGATTTTGAGCTCCACCTCCCACTCCACATCCCGGTTCTTCTCGTCCCAGCCCAGCTCCAGGGTCACTTTGCAGCGACCCTGCCAGCCCGCGCCGGCGGTCCCGTCATCCGGGATACTCCAGCGCTGCAGCACCCGATTATTGTAGATCAGCTCTACCACATCGATGGCATCGCCCGCTTCGACAAGGATGTCTATCTGGCGCTCAGACGCGTACGCAAGTAAAGGATGCTTTAGCATCCCGCCCATGGGCTGTCCATTCAGGGCATACGCCAACCGGATGCGATCGCCAGTTAGCGCGTAGGTGCGCCGGGCTTTGAGAGCCTCCCAGATACCATCACGGGTCAGAGAGGTCGCCCATACGCCGGCGCGCCCGTGACCATAGCTGCCGGGGTGGGCGCTGTGATGGTCGGTCGAGCCGATAACCCCCGCGATCTTTCCCTGGGAAAGTCCGTACTGGAAGGTGCTGCGCCCGTCGCGCGACCCCATGGTGTGCAAATAGGGGTATGCGGTCCGGTCGCTTTCGGAAGCGCCATGCATGGACATGATTTCTACCACCGGTGAGAACTCCGGGTCAAAAGTATCCCAGTTGATGCCCCTGTGACCGGTCTTATAGCCGATATGGTGGGGGATGAGCATACCTTCAACGCCTTGCCCCTCCAGCCGGCGCAGCTCGGCGCGCAGCCCTTCCAGCGTAGGCGCCCGCAGCACCTCGCCCTGCGCTCCTTTGTAGAGGATATGATGATCGCCATACTGCATCGAATGCCATTCGAAGCCCTGAAATGTGACCAGTTTCCCCGGAGCATTATGCGCCTCCAGCACCTGTTGGAAGTGCTCCCATTGCTGGCGCGTGCGCTCGAAACCTGCCTGGTGAAATCCGACCAGCTTCTCCAGGCGTGCTTCACCTTCCGGGATATCGGGCCAGTGGGCGTGGGGCGTCACCGCCACAAAGTCCAGCTGTAAACGTGCATTGGTGATGGCGTCTTCTATTGAGCCATGACCGTAGCCAATATTGCAGTGATTATGCAAATCGCCATAATAGGTTTGCATTCCATCGAAAGCGGGGAGATTCATGCGCGGGCGCCTTTCAGGGTGGGTATTGCTTACCCAGGCCCAGCTCTGCTGGATGGACCGGGCGGGATAAAGCATAATAGATCTGGTAATCGCCGATCTTTTCTTCTTGCCAGGTAACGCCCAGGCTGGTAAATCCAGCGCGCAAAACATCATCCAGGGTCGGATTATGCGTGGTGATGTAGGCGGTGCGGGGAGCTGCTGCAACCTGGGCGGTGTAAGGTGGGTAGCGGTCATCGCGGGCGGTGTAGCGCAGGTCGGTATGGTAAGGCAGGTGTGGGACGAAGATCAGCTCTTCGTTGGAGAGGAAAGCCAGCGGGTAAGCGACCCAATAATTCGTATAGCCCCGTGTTTTGCCGTGCGCCTGTAAAAAATCGATCAGCGCTTCGTCGTAGCGGTGATCCACCTGGGTGGGTGCATAAAACTGCGTGGTGATCCCCGGTGGGTAGCGCAGGGCGCATTGCACCGTCCCCCACAGGTTGAATGCCAATGCCAGGCCCAGCAGCATAGGCGCCAGCCGTGCCTTGCGCTCGCCATCCTTTTCCAGTAATGCTCCGCCAAATAATGCCAATGGGATTGCCAGGGGCGTGAAGTAGCGCCCCGACGGGTCTGCGCCGAAGGGGGTGAATATGAAAGCCAGCACCAGCGTCATGCCAACCCCTGCCAGCAGCAGGCGTTCTGGCCGGGCAACATCCCGGCGGCGCACCTCAACCAGCATCCATGCCACCACCAGCATCCAGAATATCAGCGCCAGGGGCAGTAAAGGCCAGGCCAGCCAGTCAACGCTCCACGGCGGGCGCAGCCCAAAAGTCACCGTAAAACCCAGCAAGAAAAGATTGACTGTATGTTGAAATACTTTTAGCAGCCAGGGCAGCTGCTCCACCCCGGCAATTGCGCCGCCGCCTAATTCTGCGAGCAGCGCACTGAAACCGTTTTGCGCCGCGTAAGCCAGCCATGGGGCTGCTCCCAGGCAGAAGCCCACCAGCGCGGCGATCAGAGCGACTGCCAGGCCGCGCCAGCGCATGCTTTGCTTGCGCAGGCCGCGCTGCAGCCAGACCAGCAAATAAATCCCGGCCGGCAGGCTGTAAATCAAGGTCAGACCAAACGCCCACAGACCCAACCCAACCAAAAAACCCCACCCCAGCCACACACCAAGCGCTGGATGACCCTGTTCGATATGGAGGCGCAGGCTCAGGCTGGTCAGCAGGATTAGATTACCGATCAATAAGGCCTCCCCATAGCCGCCCAGGGAAGCCGTTGTATACAGCGTCACGTTCACGGTGGGGATTGCCAGCAGCAGCGCCGCCAGCGCCCCGGCCCAGGCCGAATGTAATATTTCCCGTCCCAGCAGGGCGGTGGTGAGCAGCACCCCGGCATACAGCAGTGCCTGCACCAGGCGAATCACCCACACCTGCTGTCCGAAGATAGCGAAGCCGCCCGCTACCAGCCAGGCGTCCAGGCTGCCCATATACGCCTGTCCGTAAAAGAAAACCGGCCGTGCTCCCCCCAGGATATGGCGCGCCATAAGCGCTACAACCGCTTCATCCGAATTAAATGGAACTCGCTCCCCAATCAGCAAGGCAGCTTTCAAGGCCAGCATCAGCAGCACAGCCGCGCCCACTACCAAATGGGGCGAGATGGAATTTAACCTTGATCTGGATGTATCTATTAATAGGTTAGTTTGCACTTTCGTATAGAATTTATCCATGCATGTATCAATGCCAGATTGTATAATCGCTTGATGAGTAAAGTAATATCTGGCCCAATTGTAGCTTTCATCTGCCTGTCGGGCAAGTTATTGTGTTGAAACGTATGCAGCGTTTATTAACTTCCAGAGAGTACTCCAGCGAAAATGGGCTTTTAACCCTGCTGTCTGCCATGCTGCTGCTCCTGGCGAGCCTGTTCATTCTGGGTGATCTGGCGGAGGTGCCTTTCCATCCCGATGAGAGTACATATCTGTATATGAGCAGCGATCTGGAGTTGTTCTTCCAGGATCCGCTCTCCATGCGCTATGATCCGGGTGTACAAGAGGATGCCCGCCAGCGTTACCGCATGCTGGATGCCCCCTTGGGACGCCTGGCCATCGGTGTGGCGCGCCGGCTGGCGGGCTATGCCGCCTTGCCCAGTGATTGGAACTGGCGGCGCACCTGGGAGGTTAATGTCGCGGCTGGGGCTCTGCCTGCCCCGGGCTTGCTGCTGGCGGGGCGAGTCGCTACCAGTTTGCTGGGGTTGCTGGCACTGATCTGCCTGTACCAGGCCGGACGACGCATGGATCGCCCGCTCACGGGCTTGCTGGCAGCAGGCTTCCTGGCGTTGAACGCCCTGTACCTGCTGCATGCCCGCCGGGCGATGTCTGAAGGCCCGTTGTTATTTGGGGTTTGCCTGGCGCTGTGGGGTTTTATAGATGGCGAGCGCCGTCCCTGGCTGGCCGGCCTGGGAGCCGCGCTGGCTCTGAATGCCAAACAGTCCACCCTGCCGTTGTTGCCAGTCGGGCTGCTGGCGGTAGTCTGGCTGGTCGATGCCTCCCCGGCCCTGCGCTGGCGACGCAGGCTGTCCAATGCCATGCAGTATTTGCTGGTCCTGACCATCCTGACGGTTGCGCTCAATCCCTGGCTATGGCGCCAGCCCGTGGTGGCTTTGCGCGCCGCGCTTGCCGAGCGCAACACATTGCTGGCCCTGCAGGTAGCGGATATGCGGGAAATTGCTCCGCAGCAAGTGCTGGATACGGTGGGTGAACGACTGATGGCGGTGACCGCCCATTTGTTCCTTACGCCGCCCAGTTTTGCCGAAGTGGGTAATTATCGCTCGGCTACAGTCATCGCTGAAGCAGCCTATTTGAGCAATCCTCTGCACACCTTGCTGCGTGGAACAGTGGGCGGGGTGGTGTTAATGGTCCTGTTTCTGCTGGGTATGAGCCTGGCCCTGGCAAACATGCGTCGGGTGAGCCTCTCTCAGCGCAGAGCCCTGGTGTTGGTCCTGCTGGCAGGCGCTCTGCAGCTGGCAGCAATCGTGGCCGCAGTGCCCCTGGCCTGGCAGCGCTATGTTATCCCATTATTGCCTTTTGTCGCCCTGTGGGCAGCATACGCTTTGCGCAATCCTGGCAGGGCAAACGCGTCTGGCACCCAGACTTAGAATCCGCGCAGTGATCTGAGCAATATCGTGCCTGCCGTTCCTTAACCTGGATATCCCATTTCTTAAGCAAATCGTTAAGCGGCGTTGGCCCAGACTATGGCATAATCAATCCAAATCTGGTAAAGGAATGGTGTTATATCGAATGCTGATTTCAATGAGCCGAAACTTAATGTTAATTACCCTATTTCTGGCAGGCACGCTGTTTCCCCTGGCGGGCTTTCCACCTCCCCAATCCCCACCCTCTCCGGAGGCAACCCAAGCGGTCAGCGAAGACACAATCATCTTCCTGCCGATGACCATCCGCAGCCCACTGGTTTCACCCCCTACCCCCACTCCGCCCACCCCTACCCCGCCCGCACCCACACCCACTGCTCCCACACCCACCCTGCCACCGATATCACCAGTGATACGCTAGACAACGCCCGC
>CAYXDC010000123.1:0-5477 GCA_964463505.1 uncultured Anaerolineaceae bacterium | reverse complement strand
CGGACAAGCGCCGGTTTGAGATCATCGAAACGCTTGCTATCGTTGAAAACCCGCACACTGAAGACGCGGTAAGGTGTTTCCACTTCCAAACCAGGCAGAGCTTCCAGAACCGCGAGCAAATCAAGATTCAAGGCTGTATCCGTCAGACTGAAAGGCAAGACCGATTTTCCAGCGCGGATTTGATGTAAAATGTGACGCACAGCGCGGGCGCGCCAGTCATCAGCAGGGAAACGGAATTGGTCAGCGAGCAGCAAGGTTTCCAGGTGAGCGCGGCGAGCGGCGAGCGGCTCTCGTTTCAGCAAACCATAAAGTTCCGCTGTTTTGTCGATAGAGATTTGTGTAGAGAGGCTCACAGTATCCAGCAGATGCCCGCTTTCTCCAAGCATCCAGGTTAAAGCGATCAGACTGTGTTTTTCTAGTTCTTGAAGCTGCTGGTTAGCCAGGATGCGCGGCTCAGGGTCAGTTTGGGAAAAATATGCCGGAAGATCGATCTCTACCAGGGGGATCCTGACCGGATAGCTTCGTCGCTGTGGATTGCCCGATTCACATTCTATATCTTGCCTACTGCGGTTTTCAAGCTTATCCAGCAGAGTATCAAGCATGATAGTCACATCTGGAGATGGTTTGAACAAAATTTCTGTTGGCAATTTTGCCGCGGGCATTTCGCCAGGCTGGTGCATAAGCTATTTTGTCACCTGCTGCTCGATTTCTTTCAGCATATCGCTTTTGTCGATCTCGATTACAAAGGCATGGCTGTTTTTGCGCACCACAGTACACACCGTGTCGACAAAAGGCAGCAGCGCGCCCGACTTATCTGGCGGGGTAGCCAGCAGAACTTGCAGGCCGGCATCGCGCATGAACTGCAGCGCGCTAGCTGTACGGGCGGTATCCATCTTGCCGAAGGCTTCGTCAAAGAGCGCCAACCGGATCGTGTCAGATGGGCGTGGCTGGTTCAGCCGGTAAGCCTGGGCAAACGAAGCCGCCATTGCCACATAGAAGGGAGTGGTTGTCTCGCCGCCGCTCTTCTTGGCGTTGATTTGGCTTAGTAGAGCGCGGTCGCCGTTGGGATAGTGAATGCGGATATCGTATTGCAGATAAGAACGGTAGTCCTGTAACTCGTGCAGTTCGGTGGCCAGAGTTTCGCTGCTCTGGTTATTCGCTGTCAGGCGCTCCAGGAGCAAATCCCAAGCCTGCTGGTGTTTCTGGCGAAAATCCGAGTCGAACAAGGATGCGCCGAGGATATTCTGGCTGTCCATCACCATATGGTACATGGCGCGTAGTCCCGGCGCCGGTTGAGTGATGAACTCATAACGCTCGCCGCCAAAGCGAAGTTGCGCCAGAGTGCTGTTGAGATAGGCCAACTGCTGGCGGGCCTCCTCGATTTGCTCGCGCAGGCGATGGATGAAATTCTCGACCAGTTCCTGCTCGGCCAGGGAACGCTGGTGGGTAATTTGCGCTTCATACTGGGGCAGCTCAGACTCGACCAGCTTGTTGCACTCCACGGAATAACGAGCAGCGTGCTCATTATCGTCATAGCCGAAATCATAGCGCAGCGAGTAGGCCTGCTTGGCCTCGCGCAGACGGTCGCGGTTGCGGTTTTCAGCGCTCTGGTATTCGTTTTCGTAGCGTTCAGCATTTTGCTGGATCACCTCCGCCGGTTGGCGTTCCAAACGACGGGTGTATTCCTTTGCTATCTCAACGCGAAATTCTTCTTCAAGTTGGTCAACCGCCGCTAAAAAGTCATCAGCGTTTTGGATGGCCTGGTCGATCTGGCGCTCCAGACGAGGAATATCCTGCTCAGCCAGCGAGCGGGTTTGGGCTTCCAGCCCACCCATTTTGCGCTCCAAAGCCACAACTTCCGTTTGCAAACGGCTGTATTCGGCCTGCCGTCTCTCAACCTCGGCGTGCAGGTTCTCAGCAGAGTGCATATCCAGGCTGGCTAGCTCGGCTGATAAACCGGCATATTTCGCCTCACGCTCGCCCAAGATTGCCGCGCCATCCAAAGCATGTTCGAGATCGATCAACGGTCGAATTTTCTCGCTGGTCAAAGCAAGACGCTGGCGCAGAGCGCTGTCGCGCTGCTGCAGCAATGCCATCTCGTTTGCAATCTCTTCCAGTCGCTTCTGGCGGCTTTCGATCTGGCGTGGGGCGGCGCGCTCGCCGATGAACCAGCGTCCGTAAACGTTGGGGTTGAGATGGCTATCGGTGTAATTGCGGCGCACAAAACAGTCACGCGTGACCGCCGTGCGGTGGGAACGCAGCTCTTCTAGGGCGTTGCACTTGATGTAATGCCCCAGCAAAAGATCGACAAAAGCACGTGCGGCAGGATGACCAGTGTTCACTTCCTCTTCCAGTGAACAGGCTTCCTTTGCCGATGCGGACCTGGAAGTATGCCGGAGGATGGCTTCAGTATCCAGCAGAGCCACGCCGTGCAACCCATCTGTGTGGCGGCGTTGCTGGTAGAGGCGCATGGCGGCATCATAAGCTGCCGGTGGAACCAAGATAGCAAAGCGGTTCTGTCCCAGAATCCCCTCCACGGCATCCTGCCATTCTTTACCCGGGATATTCAGCAGTGTGCAAAGGAAGACAACATCCTCGCTGGCAAGCCCCAATGCGGCGCGCAGCAGGCGGCGCAGACGGCTAGCCTGGGGAGCTTCACTCTCAAAACTGACTTCGCGGTCGCCGGTGCGCAGCTTGTGAATTTCATCCTCTATCTTAGCAGCCTCCGAGTGCAGGTTAGCAGCCTGTTCAGTCAGCAGCGCATGCTGGCGGGTATATTCCTGGCCCTGGGAGGTATAAACTGCCTGGAGATCACGAACGGGCTGGTCGCCGCCTTCCGCCTGAAAAGCCGCAACGACCGGGGGAATATCCTGTTGATCGACCGCCAGTAGTTCGCACAATCTTTTCGCATCGGCGCGTTCTTTGGCCATCTGGTGATCTATTTCAGTTTTTCGCTGGCGCAATATTTTTAGCTCGGCTTCGCTGGCAGCAAGTTTTTCACGTAGCTGGCGTTCTTTCGCCGCCGCCTGATCCGTTTGCAAGGCAATCTTCGCATCCAGCAAGGCGGCCTCGGCAAATTTCAGGTTCGCTGCCAGTTGGTCGCGCTGCAGCTCAGCCCGGCTGAGCGAAATGCGCGTCTCATCCAGCTTGAGGCGCGCATTTCTCAGTTCGCCGCTGTGGATTTCTCCACAGGAGCGACGGGCAATATAGCCGTTGGTGATGCGACGGCGGCGGTTAGCAGCGCGTTCTTTATCCAGTTCAGCAATCTGGTTCAGCGCCACAATGCGCTCACGTACATCTGCCGCCAGACTCTCGAAGTGGCGCAAAGTATCTAGCTGCGCCTGGAGCGTTTTGACATCCAGCAGGTTTTCATCGAGCAGGTAATTGTGCACAAAGGAGCGGATATCGGTCAGTGGGCTGAACGCCAGGCCCTTAACGATTTTAGCCGGAAAAGAATCCTTCAATTGGCCCAGGCGATTCAACAGGTGCACACGGTAATCTTCCAGGCGCGTAAAAACCTGGGCGCGCCCGCCCGGCGGCAGGGCAAAATGTTCCAGGTGGCGCTTAAATCCCCGCGTGTCATACAATCGCCCCGAAGCAGCATCTTCCTTAAAAAACCAGCGGTCATCCAGCCCGACATTGTGAACGATGAAATAAACAATATCTGGGTTCCGCCCATCCTCGAAAGCATCGATCACCGCGCCATGCGCAAAAAATGAGCCATCGGGGTTGCGAAATTCCAAAGCGATCACTCCGGTGGAATCGCCGCGCAGGAAGCGCTGGCCTTCTGTGCCCAGCTCGCCGCGCACGTAGCTGGCCAGGGAACGCTTACTGCCTGCCTGCGCTGCCTGGTTAAAACGCACCTCTCGCTGGCCGCCTACCAGGGCAAACTGCACCGCGTCCAGGATGGTAGATTTGCCTGCACCATTGATGCCGATAAAATAGGTGCTGCCCTGACAGTCGATGGTGGTATTTTCAAATAAATGCCAGTTGACCAAACGAATGCGGGTGAGGGTTTTCATTGAATCTCCTCTTCTTCCTCGCCAGCCGACCGGTATTTACGCATCCAAGCATCCAGCTCATCAACGGTCTGGACGGGTAAGATCATTCGCACAGAACCGCGCAGACGCAGGCGAGCACCCGCATCGCGTACATCGATGGTGCGACCATCCAGCGTATCCAGCAGCCCCATCGAGCGCAGGCGGCGCAGCAGAGTTTCATACTGGCTGATGCCTAGGTCGCGCTCTTTGCCTGTAATGGTGCGGTATTCCTCGCGCACTTCGCCGATCGTCACCACAGGGTCCTGCGCCAGGCTCAAACGCTCGCAGTGCTCTTCGTAAAGTTTACGCAGCACCAGGATCATCAAGGTCTCATCCAGTTTATAGCGGGCGCGGCAGTAGCTAAAATCTGAAACGGTCTGAAAGATATTGTGGTATTCATCGTGGAGTAAATTGAAACCAGCAAGCGTCAGCGCAGCTTCGCAGGCCGAACGATGCCGGTGGACAAAATAGTAATCATCTTTGTCCTCATCTTTATCCCGGTATAGGAAAACCTGTCCCAGCAGGCGGTTGACCACCCGCGGCAGGTCACGCGCAGATTTTTCAGGCAGGGAGGTGATAGCAGAAAATTCCATACGAAACGCCTCACATTACAGTTTATACAGTTCAAACGGTGCAATTTTATAACCGCCCATCTCCACTGGTTCGCCCTCTACCATTTCCAGGCCGTAGGCCACTTCTGGATGGTGAGCATAGGCGACAATGGTGGTCAGCCAATGAAGATCGGAGGATACATCGGTAGGGATTTCGGTGATATGCAGCCGTTTATGTCCATTGAAGAAACCGATCACCTTGCGATTAACTTTTTCGGGCGAAAAGGCCTGGATAACATCTTGCATGGTCAGGGCGCGCAGAGAAATAATATCCTCGGGCTGGAGCGTGGGCAGGATGACCGAAGCGGGCATGAAGGGAGCGCGGCGCTGCGGAGGGGTGTAGTAACTGTGCAAATCGGGCGCATCCACCGGATGCTGGCGCAGCCCAGGCGCTTCGGATGGTAAGTATTCTTCCCCTTCATCCTTAATTGCCGAAAGCTGCCGGGCAAGAGAAACCAGGCGATCTTTGAAGCTGCCATCGGCGCTGCCCAATTGGTAACGGATTTGGCGCAAAGAGGTGCGTAGATATTGAGCATGCCGCTGGTCGATATCTTCGAGCAGCGGGTCCAGCCCTTCGAGCTGGTGGATGATAAACTGCAGATAGCCCGCCAGGGTTTGCTCAGCCTGGGCAGGGCTGAGGCGGCTTTGCAGCACCAGTTCGTCGGCTGCGCCAACCAACCACTCACTATCTATCTGCCAGTTCTGCAGCCGTTCGATGATATCCCGCCGGTAGCGTGAAACATGATCGGATGTTTTCAAGGCGTGATACGAAGCGCCCAAGGTTTGCGAATAATCATCGAATTGCAGGTGCAGCAAGTCGGAGATC
>CAYXDC010000122.1:0-5500 GCA_964463505.1 uncultured Anaerolineaceae bacterium | reverse complement strand
GCGCCTGCGCAATGGCCTCCAACTGCTGATAGCCCGCCAGTCCTCCCCAGTAAAAAGGCTTACGGCTGTTGCGGTTCACCGCATCTCGGATAGCCTGACGTATTTGGGCTTCGATACGCACCAGCCCTGCATCCCGAGCTAAGGGAGTTATGGCAAAAGGGGGGATTGTGGCTCTTCAGGCGAGTACTCAGGGACAACCGGCAGCCCGCCCAGATCCTGGCGCATGTTTTTCCGTAATTGATCATCGTAATCCAGCACGGCTTCCGCCAGGTTGTTCAAGAAATGCGCCTGACAGCGTTGGTGGGGCACTTCGGGCCAGCATGACTTGAGAGCAGCAACCAGACTCGCTTCCCCATCCGAGAGCGTGGCCAACACCTGGAAAGGCAGTGCCTGGTAAGGTTGCAGCCATTCAATCAGTTCTGCCTCCGTCAGGTGCTCACGCTGCAGGGCGGCCACGGGCTTCCCACTCAAAACCTCATAGAGCACATACAACAATGATCCGTGCCCTTCTGGCTGCAAGGCGTCGACAGCCCAAATCAGCCCTCCATATTCGGCTGCTGTGACAGACAGTTTTTCTTGCGCTTGCTCGCTGGTTGCCTGCAGCAGCGCCAAGAATTGTCGGTAGAGCTTTCCCACGTTGCGCTCATTGACTTCCACCCCGCGCTGATTCAACTCCCGCTGGATCTCCACCAATTGACGTTGATCATGCTCATGCCGCCAGCCAATGTAGGCCAGCACATCCAATCCATAGCTGCTTTCTGGCAGGCTCAACAACCATACCCGGCTGGCATAGTAATGCTTCCCATAGTTCTGGCAAGCTGGGTTGGCGCATTCTTTGCTCTTGCCTGCCACAAAGAGCGGCCCATTCAGGGTCTGGATGGTTTTCCGCATGTGCCAGGGTCGGCGCAGTTTCAGGACACTTTCACACAGGGGACAGGTGTCCAGATCACAATCGATGATCATTCGTTTGGCATCGGGATATTCACGATGGGGACGATGGCGTGGCCGTTTCTGCATCTTGTTTACCTCGCTGTCTTTAGTATGGCTGTAATATACTATACCATAATACTTAGACAGCAAGGGACCAACTGCGCCTTGCATCCCCCACCTGTACGGGATAGACCCTCCAGACTCTCCCCAAGCACGCCTTCGGATCAGACGGTTGGGAGTTGGAATCTCTCCGGGGGCACCTACAAATGACGGTATAACAACCCAATATCCCCCACATCATAGTATGTGGGGGTTTTCTGATTTTAGATCTTTGTCCTTCGGGTCTGACGCTAGGGATTGACAGGTACGTTTTAATCCCAGCAAGGGTTTCGTTATTTTAGGCGGCTGACGGTGCTTTGTGCTGTCACCCTTGCCCACTCAACGGGAGATGCCGAGCAGGTCACTCTGCGGGACATCGCCGGCATTCCAAAAATCACTGAGCTCAACGGACGTAAAGTCGTTTTCGAAATCAGAGGTGCAATGGGTTGTAAAAGTGTCACAATCTCATTCTAGGCTTTTCGTAGTGAGCAATGGAGTTAAGAGACTACTACTTTTCACCAAAAAGGCCTATTCCGTTAACCTAACTCAGGTGAAGGTATCGCCAGAGAATGGGATATATCATTGGCGATCCTGACGACAATGCTGGCTATCTCAGGTAACTTCGCCAAGGTGATCCGTGAGGTGGGACCAGAACAGCTAATTGCCGCTTTGACCTTGTTGCTGTAGTTCCTTATCGGAGCCGCGATGCAGCGAACGCCGATATAATGCTCTTCGTCATCAACTGCATAGCCTTTTTCTCGAATCATCTCAATTTCGTTCTGCATTCTTTCCCGGGTTGTGATGGTTCGGGGGGTAAACCCGGTAAAAATATAATTCTTAAGGATTGCTTCAAGTTTGTCTTCTGCCATGTAGGCCAATAGAACCTTACCCGCGGAGGTAGCGTGATAAAGGAATTCGATCCCAATATCGTTGGAGACAGCCAGGGGTGAAGGGCTGGCTTCGAAGTCGATACAAACGGCATGATTGCTGGCCGGCACACAAAGGTTAGTACTCTCTCCCGTTTCCTGCGTAAGCTTTCTCAGAAACGGTTTCGCCTTAGCGCGGATGCTGTAACCATCCAGGGCGCTCCTGCTAAGCTCAATGACTTTAAAGCCTACCGAGTAGCGCTTATTTTCAGCATCCTGAGCGACATAGTTGCGCTGCAAGAGCGTGCCCAACAACCGGTGGATGGTGCTTCGGTCAACATTCAGGATATTCGCCAATTCGGGAAGCCCCATAGGTTCCTCTGAACGGCTTAATATCTCCAATAGCTGCAGACCCCGATCCAGAGATTGGATCGTGAACCTGACTTTGTCTGTGTCACTGGGTGAACTTACCGGAATAGAGGTTTCAAGTTTCATATTTTTTCTATTAGAATGTTTTCTATTGTATATTATTCAACAATATTGAAATTTAGTCAATGGGTAATGTCAGGTCTCATAAATGAGTACTGATGTCATTTCGCCGATTGGATAAGAAATGAACCGAGGAACAGGCAAATCAAATTCGTTTAGCTACTGACTGCACCCATATTGCTGGTACAAATGAAGCTGTTTCAGGCGAAATATCGCTATATCTTGATTAAAAGCCCCTAAATCATCCGATTTCAGGAAACCGAGTTACTCTCGCAGTAGACCCTTTCTTTCCTCACCCTCGCTGAACCGGTGTTCGCATCTGTCCAATATGATGGTTGACAACGGTGGGGTTGTCTTATATAATGGACGTTGTATTCCATGCAATACCATTGCGCTATTTGGACGAAAATAATATTGTTTGTGAGATATCAGATCGTTGCTATCATCAAAATGCTTCGTCATACTGCGCCACCTTAATGGATACAGCATCATGAACCCATCTATACGACAATGCAATAGAAGTGGCTCCAATGAGGGTGTTTGGGTAGATGATACTTTGCCTCCCTTGCCTTCTTTTAATATGATGAAATTATTGAGCAGCAAATTGAATTAGAATATTAATATTCAAAAACAAACAATCTGCGGCTAATTCCAGCAGATTGTTTTTTTAAGAAAGGATATAGATGAGCAAACCAACAATTTCAGAGATGTGCGAGGGTTTTGTAAAAACATATCCCGCCGCAATTACCGATATCATGGATACGGATTTCAACCTGCACAACCAGTGGCTTGGGCCTGAAATCAGGCCGATCATGCCTGAGATGAGGGTGGCGGGGCCGGCCATGACCATGCGTTGGGTAAAAGACCCGGTCACGGTCAGCGATGAAGTTTATGAAAGATCTGCGAAACAGTTAGTGGATGAACTGAAGCCCAATGTTGTCCCGGTTATTGATACAAGTAAATGCCAGAATGCCGGGTTCTGGGGTGAGTTAATGTGCACTATTTGTAAAGAGAAGGGAGTAAAAGGCGCTGTGATCGATGGCGGTGTCCGAGACCCCTATTATATCTATAAGAGCGGATTCAACATGTTTGCGGCGTTTCCATGTCCCCTGGAAGCCAATTTCAACCGGGCAGTTTTAGAAAGTATTCAAAAACCAATCATGATCAATGGCGTTGTAATCCGACCCGGCGATTTTATTATGGGGGATTTTGGAGGCGTCGTCGTTATTCCCCAGGAAGTTGTCGTGGATGTGTATGTAAATGTCCTCACCCTGGTCGCTCAGGAAAGTGAAACCCGAAGGCTCATTCATGAAGGCGCAAGTGTAAAAGATATGCTAGCTGCAGGTGGGCGCCTGTAAAACAATGAGAGAAGTGCCGAGTATGGAAGGAGAATAAAGTGAAATTTGTTATCACAGATTACATTCATTCAGATTTGAAGTGGGAAGAAGAACAATGCCGCGAAATGGGGATTGACTACGCGTTTTATCAACTGAAGGAAGCTCCTCCAAAAGAATTGCTCGAAGTGTGTGCGGATGCTGATGTAATTTTGGTCAATATGGCTAAGTTCAACGAGGAAGTCATTAACGGTTTGGATAAATGCAAGCTGCTGATGCGACACGGTATCGGTTACGACAATGTGGATCTAAAAGCCTGCAACAAAAAAGATATTATGTTGGGTTATTACCCGAGTTATTGCGTGAATGAAGTCGCCGAACAGGCGGTGATGTTGATGATGGCTTGCCAGCGTAAATTGTGCCAGCAGGTCAACATCGTATCCACTGTTACACACAACGGCTATATCGATTATTTGTCCGTCGCCCCCCTCTATCGGTTACATGGTAAGACAATCGGAATTATTGGATTTGGTCGTATCGGGCGTTTAGTTTATCGAATGCTTCAGGGTTTTGGCGTGAATTTCCTTATCGATGACCCATACCTGCCAGATGAAATGATACAAGAGTATGGTATTGCAACGGTATCGAAGGAAGAGGTTCTCAAGGAGTCTGACATTGTAACTCTCCACGTTCCTTTCAATTGGCCAGAAACTTATCATTTGATCGATGAAGCCGACTTGAAGTCAATGAAAGAAACTGCGATTCTGATAAATACCTCGCGCGGTCCAGTGGTAAACCTCGAGGCACTCAATGCAGCTCTCGATAATTGTGAAATTGCTCATGCTGGCATAGATGTGTATGAAGTAGAGCCGCCCAAACCGGACCTGCCTTTATTGAGGAATAAGAAAGCAATTTGCACACCGCATATGAGTTGGATGTCTGTGGAAGCAAGTTGGGACATCAGGCATAGCTATATGAGGGATGTCAGGCGGTTTCTGAATAAACAGGCACCAGTCAATCAGGTTAATCCAGAGATATCGGGAAAGCTTGAAGAGGAGATTTTTCAATAGATGAGCATACCCGAGAATATGATTGGATTATTTAAAATCACCAAAGGCCCAGGCAATATGGAGCTGCGAGAGACTCCTGTCCCGCATCCCAAGCCCGATGAAGCTCTCTTAGAGATAAAGGCTGCCGGTATCTGTGGTACGGATGTCCATATAAAACATGATTGCTTCCCGTACTGGCCTCCTGTCATCATGGGCCACGAGTTCTCCGGCGAAATTGTCGAAGTTGGCGCCGAGGTCGAAAAATTCAATGTGGGCGATCGCGTTGTTGGTGAGCCTCACACAAAAGCCTGCGGAAAGTGTGAACTGTGTCGGACCGGAAATATCCAAATCTGCGCACAAAAGAGGTCACCGGGCTGGGGAATCAATGGCGCCTTCGCACGTTATCTGTGTATGCCCGAATACCTATTACACAAGATCCCGGATTCGTTATCTTATGATGAAGCAGCATTTGTTGAACCAGCAGCCAATGTTGTTCAGGATGTTCTGGAGCGCGGGCAGGTAGTAGCAAACGACACTGTGGTTGTCATTGGGCCTGGAGCGATTGGATTAGCCGCCCTGATGTCGGCGAAAGCTGCTGGGGCAGGTAAATTGATCATTGTCGGCACAAAAGCAGATGAAGCAAAACGTCTCCCAATCGCTAAGGAAATAGGTGTTGATGCTGTTATCCTGGCCGACCAGCAAGATGCTGTTGCTGAGGTACATAAGCTGCCGG
>CAYXDC010000121.1:0-5577 GCA_964463505.1 uncultured Anaerolineaceae bacterium | reverse complement strand
GAGACCCCAGCCGCCCCTGGAACAAGATTGCCATCAATATCAAAAAAGCTGATGGAACTTTGCGGCTTAATTACGAAGGCAATTGGCGCGATATCTTTCAGAACTGGGAAGCGCTGGCTTACTCCTATCCCGAATTTGTCGAAGGCATGATTTTTAACTTCCTCAGCGCTACCACTGCCGATGGTTATAATCCGTACCGGATTACGCGTTCAGGCCTGGAGTGGGAGATTCCAGAACCGGGCAATCCATGGGCCAATATCGGTTATTGGAGCGACCATCAGATCATCTATTTGCAAAAATTGATGGAAATCAGCGCCAATGTCCATCCTGGTCAGCTACAATCTTTCCTGGATCGTCCTATCCTCAGCTATGCCAATATCCCATATCGTATCAAGCCCTACCCTGACCTAATCAAAGACCCATATAACACCATCCAGTTTGATTTTGCCAGTGAAAATGAGATCGACGAACGAGTGAATACATTCGGTATGGATGGCAAACTACTACTTAGCTCGGATGGTCAGGTTCTGCATCGCACACTCGCCGAAAAACTGCTCACACTCTTGCTCGCCAAGTTGGTCAACTTTGTGCCAGAGGGCGGTATATGGATGAATACTCAGCGCCCAGAGTGGAATGATGCAAATAATGCTCTGGTTGGCAAAGGGTTATCCGTAGTTACCTTGGGTTATCTGCGGCGGTACATTGTCTTCTGTCGAGAATTATTCAACCAGGCGCTATCCGAGGACCTGCAAATTAGCCAGGAAGTTGTCTGGCTTTATTCACAGATCAAAGCGATTCTTGAGCGCTTCCAACCCAACATGGCGGTTTCTTTTGATAATAGGCAACGTCGTGAGATGATGGATGCTCTTGGACAGGCTGGGAGCGACTTTCGCTGGAATGTCTATACCGAAAGTTTCTCAGGTGTATTAACTTCTCTTTCCAGAGATGATTTGCTGTCTTTTCTTGAACTAACTCAGCGCTATATCGAACATTCCCTGCGCGCCAATCGGCGCAGTGATCAGCTCTATCACACCTATAACATCCTGCACTTGGACGAAAACAGCGCAGCCATCGGACATCTATACGAAATGCTAGAAGGGCAGGTGTCCATCCTTTCATCAGGGTTGCTCTCAGCAGACGAAACGCTTTCCTTGCTGAACAGTTTACAGAGTAGCAAGTTATACAACACTGATCAGAATACCTATATCCTCTACCCTGATAAAACCTTGCCGAGTTTTCTTTCAAAGAACACCCTGACAGATGCTCAGGTAAGTGATTTGCGCCTGCCTGCAATGTTGGCCGGTACACAGGATAAAACCTTGTTTGTTCGGGATATCGATGGCATGTATCATTTCAGTGGACAATTGCGCAACGCCAAAGATGTCCACCAGACGCTGGCAGTTCTTGCTGAACAGCCGCAATTTACAGAACTGGTTGCTGCTGAAGGCAAAAAAGTTACCGCTCTGTTCGAGGAGGTTTTCCACCATACTGAGTTTACAGGAAGATCTGGCACATTCTTTGCTTATGAAGGACTTGGCAGCATCTACTGGCACATGGTATCGAAACTGCTACTGGCTACCCAGGAAACTGCTTTATGGCACCAGCATGAACCAACCTCACCAGGTCTGGTCGAAAAATATCATGATATTAGCAGCGGTCTTGGTTTCAATAAATCCCCTGATGTTTTTGGCGCGTTTCCCACCGATCCTTATTCTCACACTCCAAAAGGACAGGGGGCGCGGCAGCCCGGTATGACAGGCTCGGTGAAAGAAGAGATCCTTGCTCGACAGGCCGAAGTGGGATTGATCATCGAAGATGGTTGCCTGACATTTAATTCGATGCTTTTCGACCCCAAAGAACTGCTCACCACGCCTGCTTCTTTCGATTACCTGGATGTTACCAGGAAACAGCAGCGAATTGATTTGGCGGCTGGCTGCCTGGCTTACACGGTATGTGAGGTGCCCGTCGTGATTCAGCTTGCGGATGCGCCAGGTATTGAAATACACCTGACGGATGGGACAGTACAAAAGATCAACGGCAGACGTTTGGATGCTATCAATAGCCGGCATATCTTCCAGCGTAACGGAATTGTGCACCATTTGATAGTTCATCTCTCAAAAGCAACATCGTAGTTAACCAGGCAAGAACTGTCTGTAGGTGAATATGACTGAATCAAATGTAACCTTCCCCGAAAATTTTCTCTGGGGCGCTGGCACAGCCGCCTACCAAATCGAAGGTGCCTGGAATGAAGATGGCAAAGGTGAATCAATTTGGGATTACTTTGCCCACATCCCTGGAAAAATTTATGCTGGCGACAGCGGCGATGTTGCCTGCAACCACTATCATCGCTGGACTGAAGACATTTCCCTGATGAAGTCGATAGGATTGAAGGCTTATAGATTTTCGATTGCCTGGTCGCGTATTCTCCCAAACGGTCGAGGGAAGGTCAACCAGCCTGGCCTCGATTACTATGACCGTCTCATCGACGGCTTGTTAGAAGCTGGTATTAAACCTGTGGTTACTTTGTTCCATTGGGACCTGCCCCAAGCGCTACAGGATGAGGGAGGTTTTGCAGCGCGGTCAACCGCTGAAGCATTTTTGCCATACACGGATCTGGTTACGCGCCGCCTGGGCGATCGTGTCACTCATTGGATCACTCACAATGAGCCCTCGGTATTTGCCTTTGTGGGTCACGCTCTCGGGCATCATGCACCCGGTCTGAAAGATCCTTATCTTGCACTGCGGGTTGGACATCATTTGCTGCTGTCGCATGGTTGGAGCATTCCAGTGATCCGAACCAACAGCCCGGCGTCGCAAATTGGCATGGCGTTAAACGTGAATTTCAACCAGCCGGCATCACTCAGCAGTTACGATTACCATGTTTGGCAGTATGAGTATGGTATGTGGACGCGTTGGTTTTTAGATCCACTGTACGGTCGCCATTACCCTCCCGACCTGGTGGAGCAAGCCATTCGCGATCACAAATTGCCGCCCGATGGCCTGGATTTTGTTCAAGATGGTGATCTGGAGGCTATAGCCACCCCAACCGACTTTATGGGGGTGAACTACTATACCCGCCAGCTTTCACGAGATCAGGAGCTTCCCCCCGATAAAAATCTTCCCCCCTCGATATTCCAAGCGCCAAAGAACGATCACGATTGGCAGGAAATGGAAGATTGGGAGGTGTATCCGGATGGGTTGTTCAATACTTTGACCTGGTTATATTTTGAATATCAACCAGCAGCGATTTATATCACTGAGAATGGGGCAAGCTGGACCGATGACCCAGACCAAACTGGCAGGGTGAGAGATACTCGTCGAATCAGATACATGCAAGGACACTTTAGCGCAGCGCATCGAGCCATTCAAACTGGAGTTCCACTGAGAGGGTACTTTGTCTGGTCCCTGTTGGATAATCTTGAATGGAGCTACGGTTTCAAGCAGCGCTTTGGTTTGATATGGGTAAATTTCAAAACACAACAACGCCTTCTAAAAGATAGTGCACATTGGTACCACAAAGTTATTTCCGAAAATGCAGTGCCGGATTCTACCGGTTGATTTATTCGTTCAGTAGTTTTGCAGATTGAACAATTGGCCCATGAAACGAGCCGCGCAGAAGTAGATAACTCCAGAATTTCCTGGGTTGATATATTTTTTCAATCGGTGGCGCAAGCCGTCCAAATAATGGTAAAGACATAACCCTCCCTCTGCTTGTCCGAAACTCCGTCCAGTTTGGCCACAACCCTGCCTGACATGGCACAAACGCACCTAACTTGGCCAAAACCCAGATCAACTTGTCCAAACCTCCGTCAAGCATGGCCAAAACCCTGATTAACTTGTCCAAAACTCGAGCAAACTTGGCCAAAACCCAGATGGACTTGTCCAAAACTCCGCTTGCCTTCCCTCAACTTGTCCAAAACACCGACCAGGTTGGCCCAAACCCTGTTAAACCTTGCAGAAACGCGCTCAACATGGCCAAAACTCTGCCAGATCTGGCGGATACCCTCACCGAATTGACTAAAACCGATAATCCATTTTTCAGATGCACTGATTAATCAAGGCAGGCGTCCACCCCAACACGGGACCTTTGCCTTCCAGGCTACGGGACATATGTCCCTTTACCCGCAACGCTACGTTTGCTATCATTTACCCAACAGTGGCGCGCAAGTGCCACACAATGGTAGTGATACAGAAATCAGAAGTCGGCAGAATAGTTTCTTGCCTGGGCTCTGATTTCTTTTTATTGGTCGCATGACCTTGGGTTCAACAATTGCACGGTAGAAGGCAACAAAAACTGTACGTTTGACAATGAGCCCTAAACAATAACTCCAATATGACCAAAGGAGGTGACTCTCGCCAATACCTTTCCCGTTATTCCATCCCCAGCCGCACACATTGCCGGGTGGCTGGGCAGCGCGCAACAGTCGTTAGGTCGCTCAACTGCTGCGTGGGCCTCACCTCAAGCGATCACCTACACACTGTGTAGGATCTCCCGAATGGGAGTGCACAAAAGGCGGTGTGCCGGCGTGTCTGAACGAGGCAGGCAAACAACCCAAAAGGAAACAACGGTAAAAACGCTGCTGGATGCACTGGCGGCGATTTTGCGCATGAGGAGGAAAATGATGATCAAAAATCGTAAAGGTAGCCTGGGTTATCAGATGATGAAGGCATTGCAATCCATATTCCGCCCAGGTGCAAGCAGGCATATCGCCAAACAATACCAACGCGAGACAGACCTGATCACCAGCATAAACACCATGCGCTGCATGACAGCCGATGTACACCAATTTGCCCGCTTCGTCCGGGATAGATGGCCAGAAACCAGAGACCTGGCTGATGTGCAACCGGAAATGGCTCTGGCCTATATCGCTGATCTGGAAGAACGCGGCCTATCCGGGGGATCGATTGGGCGTGCCTGTGCCTCTCTGCGCAAGCTGGATGCAGCCTGTCGTCAGTCGGGTGTTTTTGCTCCGAGCATGCCAGCCCTGCTACCCCATCAAGAACAGGGTGGACCGGGTGGCTATCACTCCACAGCAAAACCGGTCCCATATACCGCTGAGCAAGCCCAGGCAATTATTGAGCATATCACCCCCATCGATCCGGTTGTCGGCTGCTTGCTCAGCCTGATGGACAGAACCGGACTACGGATACAAGAAGCCTGTTATCTGCGCGCCCAGGATATTGACGGTTGTGACATACAACTCAACCAGCACGACAATGCCAACCGGACCAAAGGTGGCCGGCCGCGGGTTATTCAAGTTCAAGCTGCTCGTCAAGAATATCTAAAGCAACTCCAGCATCTTGGAGAGAGTAACCCCACAGGGCATATCTTCAAAGATCGTCTGACTCTACCCGATCGCGCCAGGCAGCGCGTGCGCCAGGCCTGCCAGGAGCTGGGAATCCCCATACGTGGAACACATGGATTTCGAAAGCATTTTGCCAATCAGGAATACACACGCCAGATAAAAGCCGGCGCCAGCGATCGGGAAGCATTATTGGAAACCTCCCACCAATTGGGACATAACCGCATCAACGTGACTATACAGAGTTATATTCCGATCCAAAATCGGGTGCGGG
>CAYXDC010000120.1:0-5682 GCA_964463505.1 uncultured Anaerolineaceae bacterium | reverse complement strand
CCCCCACTCCCTACACCTATACCGGCACCAGCCTGGCAATGGACCGATTCGGGCGTCCCCGCATCGCTTACGTGACCCAGGATGGCATTTATGGCGATTTCCTACTCAACCTGGCTTCCTGGAATGGCTTTCAGTGGCTGGTGGAGCCGGTGACCACCACTGATACGGATTTCGTCTTCCCCCATCTGGCTATCGACGCCCAGGACAAACCCCACCTGGCCTTCCTCACCGAGCGCCACCCCGCCTATGCCGTCAAAGATGGCGGCGAGTGGGCCTTTTCCATCCCCGTGGACCGGCCTCCGCTTGCGCCAGATTTCGAATTCCCCGCCACCAGCAACCTCAGCCTGGCCTTTGGCCCAACCGGTGACCCGGTCCTGGTCTATGATGGTGAGCAGGACCTGAAAGCCGCCCACATGCGCCTCGAATTCCTCACCTTCCTGCCCCTCACGGTCAGGTAACCTCACCACTTTCATCTAAAAACCGAGTTTTCACTTGAAGACTCGGTTTTCTTGTTCAAAAACCGGGTTCCTCACTGAAAACCGAGTTTCGAGCTAGCACTTTGAGCTCAAAACTCAGTTTATTAACCTCCCCCCGAAAACAACCCACCCCCAGCATACCACTCCCCATTCCCACCTCCCGCATCCCCACTCCCTCTCGTCCCTCCAGTCCCTTCAAGAAAATGGCTATGCGCATCCTCCTAAACCCCACATTCTCCCCATCACCCCGCCCCATTTCCCAACGAACTTTCTCCCAGCCCCGCCTGTGTCATTTTTTGTCCAGGTTGTTGTACCGCTTATCGCACCTATTCCCGCCCCATTCAGGCTATATTGTTAGCGTGCCAAGGATCAGCGTTCTATCCACAAACCCTCTCACAGGGGAAGCACCCATGCACTCCGCTGATTGGCTCGCTGATGGAGGTCGCCATGCTCGTTGAGATCAAACAATCGCCGCTGACTGTTCAATACCAGGAACGCGCCACCCTCGCACAGCCTCAACCTGCCCGTCACGCTTCTGGCTCGGGAGCCAGCCCGCACAGGCCCGCTGAAGCGGACCTGATCCACAGAGCCCTGGAGCGCGATCTATCTGCCTTCAATGCGCTGGTGATCATGCACCAGGATGGCCTGTACGGCTGGGTGCTCTCCCTGGTTGGCGATGAAGCGCTGGCCGATGATCTGACCCAGGCCGCTTTCATCACCGCCTACGAAAAGCTGGCTTCCTATCGCGGCGGCTCATTTCGCTCCTGGTTGTTTGCCATCGCCCGCAACCGCGCCATCGATGCCATGCGCCGCCAGAAGCGCTACCCCTCCTTGAGCCTGGATGCTGCCGATGAGGACGATCGTAATATGTATGCCATCCTGCCCGACCAGGCGCTGCTCCCCGAAGAAGCCCTGGAAGCCAGGCAGCAGGCTGAAACCATCGCCAGGCTGATCCAGAGCCTGCCAGAAGTCTTTCAGCAGGTGTTGCAGTTGATCGATATCGAGGAATTCGATTATCAGGAAGCCGCCGACACCCTTGGATTACCTCTGGGTACCGTCAAGAGCCGCCTTGCCCGCGCCCGCCTGCGCATGCGCACCCTGCTCTTGGAAACCAATTTTACAGACAAGAGGAGAATACAATGAACCCCAAAGTACACGCATTTGCACGCAAGGCCATCTGGGCGCTGCCCGTTTGGGCTGCCACGCTGGTCCTCGGCACCCTCACCCACCAGCCGGATCCACAAACCGAATTTGCGAACTTTGCAGCCTATGTAACGACCAATCAGTTTTTAATCTCTCATCTGGTAAATAGTATTCTCGGCGCAGCCATTGGATCGATTGGCGTAATTGGATTGATGCTCTACCTTCAAGACAGCCTGACCGCCGGAAAGGCCATCACCGGTATGGTCGCCACCGTATTGTCGAACACACTCAATGCTGCCGCTTTTGGCGCAGCTGCTTTCACTCAGCCCGCCCTCGGGCAAGCCTTCCTCGCAGGAAATACCAGCGTAATTGAGATCTACAACCTGGTTTACGCCGCGCCTATGTTTGGTACGATTATCCTCGCCCTTGTGTTGCTGCTCGTTGGAGGCGTTTCCACCGGGTTAGCCATTGCAGGCTCCGGATATTTCCCGCGCTGGGCTGGGTGGCTCTACGCCGCCATGATCATTGCACTGGCGCTCAGTGTTTTTGCCTTTCCGGCTGCTCAAACACTCATCAACGGCTTGCTCTTCTTTGCCACCCTGGTCGTCGCCTGGAGTGCCAAACGCAAGAGTCTACCCCAGGCTGCCAACCCAGTGATGGCAACTGCCGACTAAGGGACCGACAAGGAATCTCACCATGGAAAGCGAGTAAAAATTCACTCTCGCTGAAGCCCATGCCCGCTCTATTCATCAGACCGCAGGGGTTACCCTGGGGTCTGGAAGTTCAATCCACCAACCCCGCGCCACCACTTCTAACGCTGCAAAACTGCTCAGCTTGCACGGCTGTCGCCCCTTCACCCCTCTTAATCTCCCCCAACCAGCCTAGTCGAAGTTCCCCCATCCTGTGGATGTGACCAGAGGACTATTGATCTAAAATGGTAAATAGGACTTCTCCACAAAGATCCAATGGCTTCCCTTGCCTGCGATCGATTGATTATCAGGAGAAGTAGCGGTAAAAACTAGCGCTCCATTCATTCCGGAGAGCCCGCATTAACTGGGACAGCCGTTCCGAAGGAGGTATTTTGAATTCAACACCCATGATTATCACCGTCGTATTGGTATTGGTGATAGTAGGCGCATTATTAGGTCTGGTATTTTCTCGCCGCAAACGTACACAGAAACTCCATGATCAGTTCGGAATCGAATACGATCACACTGTGGAGACCCTGGGCAACGAGAAGAAAGCCCAAACCGAGCTGGATGAACGGCAGAAGCATGTTCAGGCTTTGGATATTCATCCACTTTCTGTAGACGAACGTACCCGTTATCTGGCTGATTGGACCGCTGTCCAATATAAATTTGTCGACGAACCGGGGCAAGCGATCGCAGAAGCCGACCGGTTGATTATGGAAGTCATGCAGAGTCGTGCCTATCCGGTCTCTGATTTCGAGCAGCGGGCAGCCGATATTTCGGTCAATTATCCTGCTTTGGTCAGTAACTACCGCGCCGCGCGGGATATCGCCATCAAAAATGAACAACACCAGGCAGATACTGAAGAATTAAGACAGGCAATGATTTTTTATCGCTCTTTGTTCGAGGAGCTTCTCGGAGAAGAGCCAGTTGAAGTAAAGGAGATCTAAATATGGACCAGAATTTTCAAGAACGCTTGATTCACGCAGAGAACGATGAGACAACCGGCGAGGAAACGATCAGCCCGGTAGAGAATCTGTATCCGCTTGCCGGTGAAGTCCCAATGGTCGAAACCCCTTTGCAGGAGACTCCGATTTGGGAGGATGCTGCAGTAGAGGTTCAGGTTATGGAGCCTCTTGAAGTTGAGAAGACTCCGTTGTGGGAGGATGCTGCAGTAGAGGTTCAGGTTATGGAGCCTCTTGACGTTGAGGAGACTCCGTTGTGGGTGGACCCTGCTGAAGTTATTCCGGCGGTTGAGGACCACGTCGAGGGGGTCTCATTGTGGGGACAGACCGATGAAGAGCCTCCGGTGAAGGAGCCGCTCGCCGAGGATGACCTGCTATACGAGACGCCGGTGCAAGAGAATCTGTCCGGGGAGAAGCCAGTGGTGGCAGATCCCATCTTCGAGCCGTTACCCGCGGATGTTGCGGAGGTTGAGACTCCTGTTCAGGAGATTCCGGCCTGGAGAAAGTTGTAGTAAGCCCGCTGGGCGAGACGATTGTCCGCCAGGCCCCAATAGGTAGTTAGTTCACAATAGACCAAGTAAATCTTGCGATGACAAAATGACCTGACCCGAATACGAGGGATCAGGTCATTTTTCCTGGTTTGTCGTCTCAACCACAGTTATGATTTTGGCTATACCCAATATCTAAGAGCTTGCAAATTACGATACAGGTGTCCCCTTCGCCTTCTGCAGCCCGCGCACCTCTTCCACCAGCAGGACGCTGAACAACACTTCGAACCCGATCATCATGCCTGCCACCGCGTAAGGTGGGAAGTTTACCCCCACGATCAGCGCCGCCAGTGGGATTATCACCGCCAGAGCCATATAGCTTTTGGACAGGTACAGCCAGCCAAATGGGAGCAGGTGCGCCCCGAAGATCATCGCCAGCACCATCACCATCTTTTCCGGCACGGTGGGGTACACCCACATGGCGATCAGTAAATAGAGCATCTGGTTCAGCGAAAACAGGACTCCCACGCTGATCAGTGGATTGCCTTTGTTAGTGAAATCCACCCCAATCGCTTTCGAGATCAGATAAGCCAGCGGCACCAGTGGGGCGGTGGAACAGAAGGTCAGCAGGTTCTTGGTCAGGATCGGCAATGCGGTCAGATGCACCACCAGCACAGCGGTCCAGATGATCACCGACGCCAGGATAAAATGCAGCCCCTTCTTCTGCTTGATTGCGCTGTCCAGACGCATGGATTCCAAACTCATCATTATTCTCCTTTCTCAAAGAACCACGTGTCGTTCTCCCGGCTCCAGGTAACCAGCTCTTCCGGCTTGAACCACAGTGCCACTTCCCTTTCACCGGTTTCCACCTTATCCGAGGCGTGGGTCAGGTTGCGCCCGATCTGCAGGGCGAAATCATGCCGCACCGTGCCTGGCGCCGCCTCGGTCGGTCTGGTGCTGCCCATCGTCTGGCGCACGGCTTCCACCGCCAGCGGCCCTTCCCATACCATCGCCATCACCGGCGCCGATGTGATATAGTCGATCAGCGTCTGGTAGAAATCCCTTTCTTTGTGCTCAGCGTAATGTACCTTTGCCAGCTCTTCGCTGACCCACAAGAATTTCGCCGCCACCAGGCGTAGCCCGCGCCGCTCCAGCCGGCTGATCACCTCGCCAATCAGCCCGCGCTGCACGCCATCCGGCTTAATCAGAACCAAAGTCTTTTCCATTTGAAGCCTCCAAAAATGCTTGAATATTAATTCATTCAATGAAATCGGTCTATTTTACCTCAGTTACCCGGTAAGTTCCCGCCACCAATCTATGACTGCGAAAAAAAATTCACAGATTTTTTCGAAAATTTTTCTAATTTTGAGCGTATTTTTACAAAAATTTGCCTTTTTTTGTAAGCGAACCGTCATTGCGAGCGCAGTGAAACAATCTACTGCGCGCTAACCCGATTTCCATTCCAGGCAAAAGCCAGATTGCATCGGTCGTTGGGTCAGCAGAGCACTGCCCCAACTCTCTCGCAATGACATCCAGGGCAAATCTAGTTACCATCACAGTTTCTACGCGCCTTCTCCCTCGCCAGGGAGAATGTTGGGGTGAGGGTCGCAGTCGCCCGCTCAGACAGCTCGGTTGCCAGCGCACTGCGCGGCGTGAGCCCAAGCCTCTCAAGCGCGCTAAGCGGAGACCTGGTGCTCTCCCAGGTCGCAGTCGAAGCGTCGCCTGCCATTCCCTCCCAATCCGGCTATAATTCAACAAATTCACCATTCCTCCCGAGGACCCCATGCGCAGCGAACGTGAAATGCTCAACCTTATCCTTGGCGTCGCCCAACGCGACGAGCGCATCCGTGTTGTGATCATGAACGGCTCGCGCGCCAACCCCAACGCCCCGCGTGATTTCTTCCAGGACTTCGACATCATC
>CAYXDC010000119.1:0-5684 GCA_964463505.1 uncultured Anaerolineaceae bacterium | reverse complement strand
GCCAGCTTTGCTGGCGAGCGTAATAAATCATCCAGTTGTCCCAGCCTGCGCGCCCAATGGCAAAATCGGGCATTTCTGTAAATAGATTGCGCGGGAAGATGAAATAATCGCTTCCAGAGGGTGTGTGCAGCCGGCCGCGCCGGGTTATTTCGGTTCGGAGATGCGACTCCCAGCTGGGAGAAAATTCAAGCAATGTGCGTTGGTCTAAGTCCCAGCGTTGACCGATCACTAAAAAATACTCCAGTTGTTTAGCAACGGCTTCGGCTGCCTGTACGAAATCCGGTAGAAAGAGCATATCGGCATTCACATAAGCCAGCAATGGGCTATGGCTATGCTGGCGTGCCAAACTGAAGATAGAACTGACCAAGGGAGTGCCTGAGTCATTGCGCGCCACTTGATTGAGTAGTGGCACCTGCGCTTCAGCAGCGACATCGGCCAGGCCCGGCTCATCACCAATCAGGAGAACTTCGACCGCATCACTCAGGTGTAACCAGGACTGCAGGGCATTACGCTGGATCGTGGCGATATGCGGATTGGTGAAGGGCTTGGGCGCCGAAAAGATGGTTAAGAAGCTCACTCCAGACTCTCCCCTGGAGAGGAGCGTGCTCTTTGCCAGGCCAGGCGCGGGAACAGGCGCGTGAGTAGAGTGCGTTGGAGCAGTCCCAGGCGCCGTTTTAAGAGTACCTGTTTCTCTGGCTTAATCATGGTTTTACTAAGCGACAAATCTGGTTGGGCCAGCAGCTGGATATACAGAGGAATCAGGCGCGAGCGCGGTGCGCCAGTCAGGCGCAGGTGCTTTACCTGAAATCCAGCCTGCTGGACGGTCTGAGCAAGGGTGTGCGGGCTGAACGCCAGCAGGTGAGCGACTTCAAAGCTGTCGTGAGCGTATAAATTGGGCACTTCCAGCAACAACCAACCACTTGGCGTAAGTAACTTCTCGCGCAAGCTGCGTAGATATAGGACCGGTTCGGCGATATGTTCGAGGACATGCGCCATACTGATCAAATCAAACCGATCAGACTGGGCTGCGAGCAGGGCATCCAGGGATGGATACACCGTAAGCCTAGAAGCTTGCGCATAGCTTCTGTATGCATCACCGGGTTCAATGCCGGTGGGTCTGGTTGCGTATGCCTCTGTAAAGCTCTGTAAGAGCAAGCCGCTAGAGCAGCCGATATCCAGATGACTGATTCCAGATATGATTACCGGCCGCGCGAATTCGACCAACACCTGGGCGCGACTCTGCTGGATTGCAAGATCCTTGGCGTTAGGTCCAGCATCTCCCTGATAAAGCTGGCGATATTCAGCCTGATAAAATGCGTCCAGCTCGTCATCGGTCATGCGCGGCGATTGGAAAACCATGCCACAGTGTTTGCATAGTCGATTGATCACGGTTTGCTGGCGAAATTTGCGCTGGTCGAACAAGCTGGATTGGCTTCCACTACACAGCGGGCATTGCTCAACAGTAATTGTCATGGTTGTTGTTCGACCTGGTAGATTGTGTACTGGTTATTACGGAATCCTTCAGAAACAAAATCACAGGTTAGCTCATCCTTCGGTCGATAGAAAATGACATGTGTGATGGGATATTTCTTCAGAATATCGTTCAGGGTTGTACAGGCGTTTTCCCAGTCCCCGCCATAAAAGGAGTTTGCCAGCTCGAGCCGGCGATACCATTCTAAAACCTCAGTATCTTTGTAAGGGTGTGATTTCCAGGTGATGAATGTTGGAGCCCCAGAGTGAATGCGGAACTCATTAAACCGCCCATTTTCAGCGGGTATGAGGTAAAGGTCATCGGGCTGCATGGTTTGGCGGACATAATCCAGCATTTGGAAGAACAGTTCTTGTCTTGCACTGCTGCGATAGGTAGCGCTACGTTCCTGCCCGACAGCAACTGATTGATAAATCAAATAACTGGAGACGATGATTGCCAGGACAAGGATGAGCGATTTGGGTAATGGCAACCGATCCACCGTCAGTGAGACAAGATAAGCAATCAGCAGTGTCAGAGAAATGGGGACCAGCAAAACCGAGACTCGCCAGGGCGCCAGGTAAGCCAGGTCATTGCTCTGTGTGATGATCTGTACGATAGACAGCAGTAAACCACCGGCAGATAGGGAGGTCATGATCCAAAAAAGTTTGGAATTACGTGCCAGCAGCAGTCCCACCACCATCATCCCAATCTGAATCGTTGAGAAATTATTGAACCACACCTCGGGGAGTGAATGATGGGGAATGCGGTAATGGACCAGGATATCCATGGCTTGCGCAGAAATCTCTGGGGAAGTTACACCCAGGTAAATCTGGTTGTAAAGCACGACCGGTAGGACCAGGACCAGAGCCAGCAAGCCAAGCAGGATAGGTTTTCTGGCTGATTTTAGCAGGTCTGAAATTTTGGGTAATTTCGTTAATTTATCTCGCCAAATGGAGTCGAAAAAAATCATCCCGGTGTAAGCCAGAACGATCAGGGCTGCGCTGAACAAATAGGCTGGATGGAATAAACAGGCTGCTCCTAATGCAAGGATTGCCCAAATATTCTTGTTATTCAGGAATAAATAGATTGAAAATAGCAGCAGGACTCCAAACGAGCTATTTTGAAACTCCAGGCCTAATAAATACTGACCTGCAAGCCCGAAATGCAGAAAAGACATATCCACTCCATGCTGCTTTTGCATTTCGTACATCAACCAGGCTGAATGAGCTGTGAAGAACAAGCCCATAAAAAGTAGGGTCTTCGCCCAGCTCTGCCTCAGTTGAAAAAGCGCATCGGCGACACCGTACAGGCTAAAGATATAAATTCCGAATAGCACCCCGTAATATATATAAAAGAGACTTTCGCCGATCCTCGCAGTCAGGTTTACCAGGGCAGAGAATACCGGCAGCGGATCAACCGTATTCGCCAGCCAGTCATATCCTAGGTAGCCGCGCCCTGCTTGCGCCAAACCATGCAGGAACTTGGTATTCTGGTTGCCCTCGTAGAGCGGAGTTTGGGTATAGGCCAGGCTGAAAAGAATTGCAATGAGTACCCAAGCCAAGATGAGCGCAGCATATCGAATAAGTGGTCGTTGGATAGATTGACTGGCGAGAGGTGGAGTTACAGATGTGGCTGTCATATACTCATTGCTGGTCATTGGGATTCAGGCGCGGGTCCACGACTTGATAGTGCCTGGCTTCTATCTGAGCATTGAGGTCGCTCAGAGATGGATCGCGCTGGATAATTTCCAAAACATCCAGCCACGAGCTGGTGAGTGGGTCCGGTAGCCGCTGAAAGATAGCCTGGATTAACATTAAATCCTGCGCCGTATCTACAGTCCAACGCAGGTTGCCATAATCCGTTCCATGCTGGAGCTGCACAAAACGAAAGCGTCCTTGCTGAGTATACAGGTAGGGCATCACATGCTCGCGTTCAAAAGCCTGTTTGGCTTCACTCCAGGCGCGCTCCAGAGCTTGAAAGGAGCACACTTCTACATCCATACCAATGGGATAGCTGCGCTTGAAAGGCGGCGGCAGGCGGTTAGCTGCGAAGTCAAAAGGGTAGGGAGTAATTCGCGAGCTACCATCTTCCGCTTCACTGATATCCAACCGTTTGGCGATCTGGGGAGGCGCGCCTAAGAACACGTTAATTACATCGTCAATCAAGTCTGGATCGATCAGGGGGCAATCCGCGGTAACGCGCACGATCACCTGTGCCTGATGGGCGCACGCCGCCTGATAATAGCGGTCCAGTACATCCGCCAGACTTCCTCGAATGTGGGCATAGCCACTGCTCAGGCAGTAAGCAGCCACAGGGTCATCGCTGGGATCGGTGGTCGTTGCCAGGACGACTTCATCCACTAACCCGGAACGGCGGACACGCTCGAAGACCCAGCTTAACATGGGGCGTCCGGCAATATCCAGCAGGACTTTTCCAGGCAGGCGGCTGGAGCCCATGCGAGCCTGGATGATGGCGACGGTATGAGGACGGGCTGCAGAATGTGTGTTCATCACTTGTTGCTAGGCTTGACCTTGTTATTGAGCGCTAAATCATATGCGAACAATAGTTTTTTGAAGTTTTCCGGCCAATTCGCACGCTCTTTAGCAAGCTGGCGTGCAGCGCTGCCCATTACAGGAAGGTGCTCCGATTGTGTAAATGCCTCCTGGATACCATCTGCCAGGATCTGTGGGTCGCCATCTTTAAACCACCAGCCCTGCACACCTGGTTCAACCCAGGCGCGGTTCCCCGGGATATCCGAGACCAGCACCGGACAGCCGCAAGCCATGGCTTCCAACAATGAAATCGAAGTGCCATCACTGTGCGAAGCGCTTATGTAAAGGTCAGCATAGCGGTAATAACGCGGCAAGTCGTTCTGTTTGATTTGTCCAGGGAAAACCACGCGCTCCAGTACCTGTCCATCGCTGAAAATACTGCGCAATCTGCTGGCTAAAGAGCCATTGCCAAGCATGACCAGGCGCAACTGGGGGATTGTCTGGGCTGCCTGGACAAAGCCCCGCGCCAGAACATCTAGCCCATAAATTGGTTCCCAGGCACGCGTGGATAACAGGATGAAAGGCTTCTCTGGCTGAGACGGGAAGAGCGGTTTTTCTAAAGCATTGCTGTGTGGAGAGAAATGGTCCAGATCCACGCCCCACGGGAAGGTCACAATGCGTTCAGGCGGCATTCCGAAGACCACGGCTGCATCGTGGACTGGCTGGCAATCGCCCACCAACACAGCACTGTGCGCCAGGCTGTAGCGGGTAACGCGCCGGTACCAGGCGCTGCGGTGTGCATCCACCAGTAGATCCGAGCCCCAGGAGACCGTCACCAGGGGTCGAAATCCAGTCAAAGCTGCCAGAAAGGCTGCCGTTTGCACTGGTCCAGCCTGGATCAGGTCTGGCTGGATTTCCTGGATCACACGCTTCAGATCCAGTAAGAGTGGCAATGCTTGCGACCACGTGAAGGGGTTTTTACCTCCTGCCCAGTGGATGGTTTTGATCTGAGACGGCAGGGGACGGTCTTCCAGGGTATGTCCACGCCGTTCCAGACGTAAATAGAACACCTGGTGGTTTGTTCCTGCCAGGGCAGACAGAAAGCGATGGTCGTGGGTGGTATAGTCGCGGGTGAAGTACAGGATGTGGGCCACGTAGCTGGATGATCCTGTTCAGGCGTTGATCAGGTCAGTCCAGCGCAACTCACGCCCGGCTGGTAAATCTATGGCAGCTTTTGTGCCGATTACCGCATCGATCTCATAAGGCAGGATAGCGCCGGGTGTGGCCGGGCGCAGCACATCGATCATCGCTCGAGTGAAGATCTCTCCAGCCTGGATTGGGCGAGCCGTGCGCAGGCAGCGGCGTTGGACAATGACGGTTTGCTTTTCGTTTTCAGCAACTGCTTTATCGGTAGAACCGAGCGCGCGTTCCAACTCACGCGTGCGGGCGACCATATCTACCCAGGTTTGAGGTGTCATCGAAAAGGGATGATCAGGACCCACGCGTGTATTATCATCTGTAAAATGTTTCTCAATTACGCGACCGCCCAGCGCTACTGCCCCCAGTACGGTTGCATGACCGGAAGTGTGGTCTGATAAACCCAGGATCACATCGGGAAACATGACCCGGTAGGTGTCCAGGACGCGTAAGTGGATGCTATCAAAATTTTCCAGGCTGGCGGTGTAATTGGTGTTGCATTGGAGAACCACCAGCTGAGGATT
>CAYXDC010000118.1:0-5923 GCA_964463505.1 uncultured Anaerolineaceae bacterium | reverse complement strand
GACAATCGCGTCGCTGGTCGCCGGATTGGTTGCCCCGGTGTCCATGGCAGGCGCGATATTGGGATTGCCAATCCCCATGCTGGTCTTGTCGCTGCTCGTGGCAGTGGCGGTTATCATCATCGGTTTTGGTGTAGCGCATTACAGCGCGTTAGTGGCTGGGCGAACTATTCAGCATGACTTCGTGTATGGCCTGGTAGGATTAGCCTTGGTCACCCTGGTTTATTTGCTGGCAAGCTTATTCCTGGTAAGGATCTACGGGGTGCCCTCGATTATCGTCGTGTTCGTGCCATTGCTGGCGGTGGTCACCCACTCCTTGATGCCCACTGCCTACCGTTTGATGGACTGGTTGTTCTACCGCAGTGAAACGTGCCAGCTACGCTCCAACCTGCGGCATCTGATACAGCGCGCAGGTGAGGGAGAGGCGCTGGAAGATAGCCTGGCGCCTGCACTGGACACCCTGTGTTCATCTGTGCGAGCCAGTTTCGGTTTGATCTTGACCTTCGAAGAGCAGGTTGTACGCCAGGTGGTTGCTTACCGCTGGAATGATGGTCCGGTGGTTCTTGAGCCTGCTTGTCTGGCGGCAGATGATTATATCCACCTGAAGCCAGGTCACTTCCCCGCCCCCCTAGAAGAAACTGCTTTGCTGATGCCGCTCTATGGTGAATCTGAGCAGCTCGGAGCGCTGCTGTTGGGTCGCCCGGTCAACGCTATTCGTTATTCAGACGAAGATGTGGCGCATATAATGAGCATGGCAGATCGCATCGAAGATGTGATCTATTTTGTCCAGCAGAAGAGCCTCTATGTTCGTCAAATCGCTCAGCTTGCCCAGGCTCAATCCCCACTTACGCCTGCAAATCATGCTGTCATAGTCTCGGTTGACGCCGCCGAAACGGCCCTGCGCAACCTGCATGATTATGCTTTCTTAGGAGATACCCCACTGGGGGAATTAAAATTAGTTCATACCCATCTGTCTCCGGGGCAGGTGACTACCCTGGACCGGGGGAAAATCGTCCACGAAGTCTTGCTCGAGGCAATCAACAAGCTTCGCCCGAGGACTGCCATTACCCGCGATCCGCCGCCGCGCGAATGGTATCCTTACCTGATCTTGCGAGATGCTTATCTTGAAGAGAAATCGAATCGTGACATCATGCTGCAGTTATATATCTCTGAGGGGACCTTCAACCGCACTCGCCGTGCTGCTGTCCGCTCCGTGGCACGTACCCTTGTAGAAATGGAAGCAGCCCTGGAAAGTTGAGGAGCATCTATGAGGTCCCCAGCTGGAACTTAGCGATCTCCGTCGGAAACCCTCGGTCGGTTAGGACCATATCACCAAGCTATTGAGGCGGGCGATAACGTGCAGCTTTCACTGCTTCGAGGATCTTCCGACCTACGCAGCGGACGGCCCAAAATGACCTCTCTAAGCTAGAAAAATTGGGCTTGTTACGCCAAATGGGCAGTAAACGCGCCACCTACTACATTCTGATTTCTGTTAATTTCCGATAATTTCCGAAATCAGCAATAAACCAGTTCAACTGGCTTTGGCAGACCTGTGAGTATTATCGACCACTGTATTTGGATCTGATCAACCTGCTCACCTTCCAGCAGGTCTGCCCCGTTTTTTTGTTTGAAATCCCAGATTATCCATCGGACTAAACTGGCGATGCTTCACTTTCACCTCCCCAAACGCCATATTTACATACTTGCGGGTCATTTCAAGCGTCGTATGCCCCAGGATTTTCTGCAGGCTAAAGGCATCCCCACCGTTGACCAGATAACGAACACTGAAGGTATGCTGACAGACGTGCGGGTGCAGCTTGGGAACGCCGGCTTGTTCTTTCACACGCTGGAATACTTTGGCGACTGCGGTGTGGGTGATCCGCTGACCGTCCGCACTGATGAATAAATAATCTGCATCCATTGGGTTGGAAGGCTCTCGGCGTTCTTTGGAGATGTACTCCAGAAGGGCTTTCTTGGCCTGTGAGCCAACCGGAACCTTCCTCTCTTTGCTGCCTTTACCTGTGACGGTCATCTCTCCAAGTGGGAAGTCAATCCTGGATAGGCGCAAGTTCACCAACTCGTCCAGGCGGAGGCCAGTATCCAGGAAGAGCATCATGATAGCGAAATTTCGCCGGCGCTCATGCGTGGTCTCCAGGCAGGCGGATAAAACCAGGCGGATTTCTTGTTCGTTCAACGGTTCTGGTGGGGTGGTGGGTAGCTTGGGTAAGCGCAGCCGCTGCATCACGTTATTGTCCAGGTAACCTTCCTGGTATACCCAGGTTGAGAAAGATCTTACCGCGCGTCCACAGCCATGGATATATTGGATTGATAGTTTGCCTGTCTTTTCTGGGTGCATGGGGTGATCTTTGAACTTTCGATCGCGCTCCAATAGCTCGCGCAGAAATTCGCGTCCATCTTCAATCGCCAGGTCTTGTTGGAGAAAGTTGTTACCTTGCGTTTGCTGGATGAATTTGATGAAAAACTTCAAGCGCGTTTTCAACCAGTCAAGATAGCGCGGGCT
Source organism: uncultured Anaerolineaceae bacterium (assembly GCA_964463505.1). GTDB lineage: Bacteria > Chloroflexota > Anaerolineae > Anaerolineales > UBA4823 > JAJZSS01. The sequence continues at coordinate 3,405 of CAYXDC010000118.1, read as the reverse complement.
TTTACCCTCAGTGGCTAATGTAGAGAGGTAGAGCTCAATGGCTCGTTCAAGAGTAACCGTCATCAGTTCCTTACCCTTTCTTACAGTCATCATCCATCTCCTGTTTTCTGTTGCGGTTGACGGTAGTTGACTCGTGTTGACTGGCAGGTGTCAAAAAAAGACGAATACATTGGAATTAATTAAAATCACGATTTTAATGTTTTTCCAACATCTCCCACTTAGGAGCTTAAAAACGCAAAAACCTGCCGATGGGCAGGTTTGGGTGGGAGAAAAATGGCGTATTTGGGGGGTTAATCCCCCACTTCGGGCTTATTTTGTGAGCGCGGAAGGACTCGAACCTTCAACCAATGGCTTAAAAGGCCACTGCTCTGCCATTGAGCTACGCGCCCGTTGCGTGGAGCATTCTATCACGCTCCAGGATCATCGTCAACTAAAGATCGGAGGCACGAAAGATCGGAGGCGCAGATCGTCATTTTTCCTTGACTTTTTGCCCCAGGCTAAGTACTATGGACCCTGTCAAGCAATATAGTAGAAGGACAGTTCAAGGGGGCGTGGGAGTGTTTTGGCAGGCTACACCAGAACACCTCATTAACCCACCAACTGCGTAAGTCCAAAATATGGAGGGAGGGTGGCATGACAGAAATAGAACATGTATCTGAAGCAAGTTTCCAAAAGGATGTGCTGGAGGCGCCCCTACCGGTTCTGGTCGATTTCACGGCGGTCTGGTGTAGCCCGTGTAAACTACTGGATCCGGAGGTTAAGAAATTAGCCGAGGATTGGGGGATGAAGGTCAAAGTTTTAAAGCTGGATGTGGATCACAACCCCGAACTGGCGATGCAATACCAGGTTATGGGGGTGCCGACGTTAATGTTGTTTATGCAGGGCAAACCGGTGGAACGAGTTAGCGGTTATCAGCCTAAAGCTCGCCTGGCGCAGAAGTTCAACCCACATATCCGCTGATCAGAAGCTGTTAAACTTACGGTCCAGCGGGCGAGTCGTTCTGGGCCGTTTTAATTTAACCCTTTGCAATGAAAGCTCTTCGGTTATAATTCCTTATTGTAAGTATTATCAATAAAGAGGTTTCTCAATATGCAATTCCCAGTAGATCAATTACGAGCGCGGGGCTTTCGCCTGACGCCCCAACGCCTGGCTATTCTGCGAATTCTAGGCCAGGCGGATAAGCATCTTACCCCCCAGGAGATATACAAACTGGCGGTGCATGAAGTCCCCGGTATGACAGAAGCGACTGTCTACCGGACGTTGAGCTTCTTGGCTGAGCAGGGTCTGGCTCTGGATGCACATGTTGGAAACGGCCAGCTGGTGTATGAAACCGCGCTGCACGCCCATCATCATCTGGTTTGCAGAGCTTGCCATGCGACCTGTGTGGTGGATCATGCTGATCTGATTGGGCTTTTTGAGCAATTAGAGCACAAGACTGGCTTCCAAATAGATAGCTTACACGTTACATTCTTCGGTCTCTGTCCAGACTGCCAGGATAAGAGACATGCTGATTTGGCTGATGCTCAAGGAGATGATTAAATGTTAGCTTCACCTGTTCCAATGCATATCCCTGATGGGTTTCTGTCTGTGCTTGTATCGGTGCTGCTATGGGTCGTCAGTATCGTTACCATTGCCTACGCGCTCAAGCGCGTCAATGCCGACCTGGACGAGCGTAAAGTGCCTTTAATGGGTGTGCTGGCGGCGGCCATTTTTGCCGGCCAGATGCTCAACTTCACCGTGGTGGGCGGCACTTCCGGGCACCTGATGGGCGCTGCTCTGGCAACCATCCTGTTGGGTCCCTGGGCGGCGATCCTGGTGATGACCTGTGTGGTTGGCATCCAGGCGTTGATTTTCCAGGATGGCGGCTTGCTGGTGCTGGGAGCGAATATTTTCAATATGGGGATTGTGGGGGTGGTCGTATCTTACGCTACCTACCAGACCATGCGCTCCCTGTTGGGCGAGAAGCGTGCGACGGTAATAGGAGGTGGTTTCATATCGGCCTGGTTGTCGATTTTTATCGCCGCCCTGGCCGTGGCCTTGCAATTGGGGCTCTCTGGAATTTCACCAGCTAATATCGCTATCCCAGCCATGGCAGGTATCCATGCCTTGATTGGCATCGGGGAGGGCTTAATCACCGCGGGCGCCTTGGGGTTTATCCTGGCGACACGTCCGGATTTAATCCAGAGCGGCACGGCACGGCCTGCTGGCGGGAAGCTGGTCTGGGGTGTGGGACTGGGGATCGCCTTGTTGCTGGCTGTACTCTCACCATTGGCATCGGCTTTCCCGGATGGCCTGGAATGGGTGGCTGAGCAGCAGGGCTTCTTGGATTCGGCGCAAGGTCCAGCTTTCAACATTATCCCGGATTACGTTTTTCCGGGGGTTACGAACGAGGCAGCCGCAACGATCCTGGCTGGGATTGTTGGGACGTTGCTGGTATTTGGGGTGGCCCTGGCGATTGCCTATGCTCGTCGTCGAAACCCCACTGCCGGAGACTAATCCTTGCACGTCCACTTTCTAGATCCCTACCTTCCGCGCGCCAGCCTGGTGCACCAGCTCGATCCAAGGGTAAAGCTCGTGCTGACCCTGGCGTTTGTATTTACGACTGCTCTGACGCCGCAAGGTGTTTGGCCGGTATATATCCTGCTTTTTGCACTGATCACCAGTGTGATATTGCTCTCCGAGCTGGGCGTGGGTTATGTGCTTAAGCGGGCAGCATTGGCCTTTCCTTTCGTGCTGGCTGCCCTTCCGCTGGTATTCACCGCTTCTGGACCTTATCTGGTAGAAACGACCCTGGGCAGCTGGGCGCTGCGCATTTCGCAGCCCGGGCTGGAACGCTTTTTGAGCATCGCCTTCAAATCCTGGATTTCGGTTCAGGCGGCAATTGTGCTGGCCTCCAGCACGCCTTTTCCAGAGTTATTGGTTGCAATGCGAGCAATTAAAATCCCACGCTTGCTGGTAGCGATCTTTGGTTTGATGTGGCGCTATCTGTTCGTGCTGGCAGACGAGTCTCTGCGCCTGATGCGGGCACGCGCCTCGCGCAGCGGACTTTCTGCTCAAGGTGGGACACGCCCGGGAGGTGGAGTGATGTGGCGGGCGCGAGTGACAGGCGGCATGGCCGGTAATCTCTTCCTGCGCGCTTTCGAGCGCAGCGACCGCATCTATATGGCCATGGCTGCGCGCGGTTACGATGGTGAAGTGCGCATGCTGCCACTCCCAACCCTCAAAGCTGCCCAATGGGGATTCCTGGCGAGCAGCCTGTTCTTGTTTCTCTTACTATTAATTTTAGCCTATCTGCTTTAATTGTAGGAGTAACGCAATTCCGGAGAAAATGGGGTTGTTGGGCGTGCGTAGCACGCCCAACAACCCCCATCCTCCAACCAAGTGCGTAAGTCCTAAATTGGTGAT
>CAYXDC010000117.1:0-6265 GCA_964463505.1 uncultured Anaerolineaceae bacterium | reverse complement strand
GCATGAGCCCATTGAAATGCCAGAAGGATATACTCGGGGCCAATGGCATGGTACCAGAAATTCTGGCGGATCTGCCCGCGCTCATCCAATGGCTCGTTGACAACATCCCAGGCAAATATACGCCCCGCGTACCGCCCCACGACTGTTGTAATGTGCTCTTGCAGAAAGGCTTTATATTCATCCTGGCTGAAGTTTGATTGGGTCAGCCAATCCGGCAGCTGGAGATCCCAGACTAACGCGTGTCCGCGCACCGCCATCTTGTGCTGTTCAGCGAATTCCACGATGGCATCGGCTTTAGAAAAATCATACCTTCCGCGCTCCGGTTCCAGACGCGACCATTTCATCACATTTTCCGCTACAACCCCATTGAACTCGGCCTCCAGGAGAGCTATATATCGTTGAGTCTCCATATAAGCAGGGTCGACCGCGGCGCCTACCGACAAGCCGTACATCTCAGCTAATTGGCGCATATTGGATGGGAGCGACGTGGCTGTAGGCTCTAAGAGCGGAGTAATCACCAGGGCTGGGATATTTCGTGTCTCAACAGGTGGAAGAGGGGTACAGGCCCATAGAACAGTTAAGTAAGCCAGTAAGCCTAGATTTAGCAGTGGTCTACCCTGGTGACGGTTTCTGTTATGTAATCTGTGTATCGTATTACGCATCAGGTGCTCCAACCACCAAGTATACCGGACCTCAAAACATCCAGGCTAAATTATCAAATTAAAACAGTGCATCCCCAAAGAGGACGCACCGTTTTTAGGGTAAGTCAATTTTCTAGAACAATTCCAGCAAGGCGCGGCTTGCCCAATTGAGTAAGGGAGAGGCAACGATACTGAGCACCACCGTAGCCAGAGCGGTAGCAACTGCGGCAATTTGGAGCCAGGGAGCGCGACTAACCTGTGGATCACCTTCGCGCATGTACATAATCACCACCACCCGCAGGTAATAGAATGCTGAAACCAACGATGTGATCACACCGATCAGAGCCAGACCTACAAAACCGCCAGCGATGGCTGTCCGGAATAAGAAAAATTTTCCAACCAGACCCAGCGTTGGCGGGATACCGGTGAAGGAAAGCATGGCAACCGTCATCGCGACTGCTAACCAGGGATGCTTTTTCCCCAAGCCGGCGTAATCCTCCAGTTCAAGTCCCTTCTCATCCATCTGCTCCAAGGCAATCACCACAGCCCAGGCAGTGAAATTGGTCAGAGCATATGCCATGAGATAAAAAAGGGCGGATGCAACTGCATCTCGGGCAACAGCAGGGTCGCCAAATGGCACCAGAGCCATCAAAATGTACCCCGCGTGAGCAATACTAGAATATGCCAGCAAACGCTTAATGTTGGTTTGAGCAATGGCCACAATATTGCCCAGGATCATGGTCGCGGCTGCCAAAGCCCACAGTATCGGGGTCAGATCGCTCGCCAATTCGGGCAGAGCAGTGATGAAAACACGGAATAAAGCTGCAAATCCAGCTGCTTTTGCGCCGATAGACATGAATGCAGTTACAGACGATGGAGCTCCCTGATAAACATCCGGGGTCCACATATGGAATGGTACTGCTGCCACTTTGAATCCTAAACCCACCAGAACAAATGCCGCCCCAATCACCAGGAGGGTCGGGTTGGTTGAAGCTGTACCCACTGCTTGGACGATGGTAGAGAAGGATGTACTGCCGGTAGCCCCGAAAACCAATGCTACGCCGTAGACAACAAACCCGCTGGCAAATGCCCCCATTAAAAAGTATTTTAAGGCCGATTCTTCAGAGGTAAGCCGCCCGGGGGCAAATCCAGCCAGTACATAAAGCGGAATTGAAAGCAATTCCAGGCTTAAAAAGACCACAATCAGATCCGCTGCTACGGCCATCAGCAGCATGCCAGTGATCGAAAATAGCAACAGTGTGTAATACTCGCCGCGCTCGATGCCCAGCCGTTTTAGGTAGTCATATGCCAGCATGATGGCGATGACTCCACTGCCTAAAAAGAGCAGGTTTAGAAAGACTGCAAAACCATCTGCCACAACCATGTTATTGAAGCCGATGCGGACCTGACCAGCCTGTAAAATCGTCGCAACCATCGCTGCAATCAATCCCAATGCTGCAAGCACGGCTGTCCATGCCTTGTGTCTCTGTGGAATAAATAAATCCAAAAGCAGCAAGACACAGGTCCAGCCTGTCAGGACCAGGATGGGTAAAATTGCCCAAAGATCGGTAGAATTCATAATCTTCCTGCCATACAGCTCAATGATTAGATGCTTGCGATTAATGTATCGCCACAGCAGCCGCTTGTAAGACTGCTACAAGTTTTTCCACCGCTGGAGCCATCAAGGTGAAAAATGGCTTCGGGTAGATTCCGATCCAGAAAATAAATACCAGTAACGGCAGGAGAGTAGCGATCTCGCGCCAGTTCAAATCTTTCAGTGTACGATTCTCATCTTTATCCACCGGCCCAAGAAACATTTTCTGGAACATGAAAAGCATATACACAGCCGCCAGGATTACACCTAGCGCTGCCAGACCCGCGAACCAGTAAGAGCCTAGAGGACCAGTTGCCTCGCCTGCGCCCCATGCGCCGAGCAAAATAGTGAATTCACCAATAAAGCCATTCAGACCAGGTAAGCCCATCGACGAAAGGGTTACGATTAAGGTCAGTGTGCCATAGACAGGCATAATTTTCCACAAACCACCAAAAGCATTCAGGTCGCGTGTGTGGCGCCGCTCGTAAATCATGCCTACAATCAAGAATAAGGCGCCAGTACTCAAACCATGATTGATCATCTGTAAGATTCCGCCCTGAATACCCTGCGGATTCAAAGCAAACAATCCCAACATCACAAAGCCCAAGTGACTGACCGACGAATATGCCACCAACTTTTTAACGTCCTGCTGAGCATAGGAGACCGCTGCCCCATACAGGATGCCTACAACAGCCAGGCCTGCCATCCAGGGAGCCAGCTGCACAGCAGCCTGGGGAAACATGGGTAGATTGAAACGCAGGAAACCATAAGTGCCCATCTTCAATAAGACACCAGCCAGAATCACCGAGCCAGCTGTTGGGGCTTCAACATGCGCATCGGGAAGCCAGGAGTGGAGCGGCCACATGGGGACTTTGATTGCAAAAGCAGCCGCAAATGCCAGGAATAACCAGATCTGGATATTTCCTGGAATACCGCCTTTGGCAATCAATTCCGGTACCGAAAAACTGTTTTGTTGAACACCCAGCCACAAGATAGCCAGCAGCATCAGGATTGAGCCTGCCATGGTGTATAGGAAGAATTTGATGGCGGCGTAGATACGGCGCCCACCGCCCCAGATACCAATCAGGAAATACATTGGTACCAGGGTAAACTCCCAGAACACGTAAAACAGGAACAAATCTTGTGCCAGGAATACCCCTACCATACCAATCTCCAGCAGCAGGAAAAAGAGCATAAAGTCTCTAACTCGCTCTTCGACTGCCGACCAGGTAGAGAGGATCGAAATGGGGGTCAGGAATGTGGTCAGCAGCAAGAGCAAAATGCTCAAGCCATCCACACCCATATGGTAGGAGATCGTCCAGGTGGACACCTGAATCCATGGCAAATTGACCACCAACTGCAAATCCGGATTATTCGGATTGAACTGCAGCAGGACAGCAATTGAGATGCCAAAGGTAATCAGTGAGGTGATCAAAGCCGTCCAACGAGCGGCGTTTTTCTGTTCCTGCTTCAAGAAAAGCAGCACCAGCACTCCTACCAGCGGAAAAAATGTAACCAGCGTCAGGGGATGGAAAACAAAGTTCATTGTTCGTCCTCGTCCGGTATAAGTTCTACTTTCTTAAGAATTTTATCGTTTTTATCCCTGCTTGATCGTAATCAGCAGGATCATCAACGCAACAACAGATAGCCAAGCATCAAAACTACGCCAACCAGGATTGAGAGTGCATAAGTACGGACATAGCCAGTTTGCAAGAGGCTCATACGGCTGGCAAGACCACGCGTGATGGCACCGAGGTAATTCCCGATGGCATCAATGAAGCCCAGATCAATGCGTACTGCCAATAGGCGAGTGAATAAACGGAAACCGCCCGCAATAACAGTATCATGGAACCAATCATGCCAGAATTGCCAGTCCACAACCTGAGCCAGGAAACGCGCCAGGGCGCTATACGGCTTTAAGATCAACGCCTGGTAGATTTCATCTACATAATATTTATTTTCCAGCAGGGAAAAGACGGGGCCAAGATAGGATCGCATGGGGTCATCTGGCCGCTTAGCAGTTGGCAAATCCTTCAGAGCCTCGTAGCGACGGCTGTAAATTAGCCAGGCCAGAATAATTGCCACGATAGCCAAACCTGTGGACAGCCCAGCTACGGCCAAATTAAACTCGCCAGCATGGACGAAAGTCAGGGTATGCTCCAACCAGTGCGTGAAAGTATGGAACCACGGCAGGTTCAAAGCGCCCCCAAGCAAGGAAAGCGCAGCCAGGATCATCAAAGGTATGGTTACAACCAGAGGGCTTTCCTGAGCGTGTTCGGCCGGTGCACTACGGGCCTTTCCGAAGAAAACCATCAAGATTTGCCGGCCCATATAAAAAGCAGTTAAGAAGGCCGCGATCGTCAACAACCAATACACCGAAGGATTGAGTAGTTTGGCCTCCGCCAGGATTTCATCCTTGGACCAGAAACCTGCCAGTGGGGGTATCCCGGCTAAGGCGAGTGTACCAATCATGTAAACAATGAATGTGATCTTCATCTGCCTACGCAGGCCGCCCATATTGCGCATGTCCTGAGGATCAAAATCATGCGCTTGCCCTTTAATCAGCTTGCGCAATTTAGGATCGTGCTCCACATGATGGTGGCCTCTTTCTATCCCTTGTATTACCGAGCCAGCCGAGAGGAATAACAAGGCCTTAAAGAAAGCATGTGTTACCAGGTGGAACATCCCCGCCACGAAGGCACCCATACCCACTGCGGCAACCATAAACCCTAGCTGGCTGATGGTTGAATAAGCCAGCACCTTTTTAATATCAAATTGCGCCAGAGCAATCGTTGCAGCAAACAGGGCTGTAATCCCACCCACCAACGCAACCCACATCTGCGCCTGCGGCACAAGTATATAAATCTCAGCCGAACGAGCCACCAGGTATACGCCCGCAGTGACCATTGTCGCAGCATGGATCAAGGCTGAAACCGGGGTAGGGCCAGCCATTGCATCCGGCAACCAGACATACAACGGTAATTGCGCCGATTTCCCGGTCACCCCTAACAACATGAACAGAGTCATTGCCAGGATCGCTCCTGGGGCAATCGCGGCGACTTCGGGAGCCTTTGCAAACACTTCCTGGAAATTGAAAGAACGGAAAGCCCAAAACATAATAAACGCAGCCAGGAGAAAGCCAAAATCACCAATCCGGTTGGTGATAAAAGCTTTCTTCGCTGCAATAGCATTCCCTATCCCATCCTTACCCTTGTCATACCAGAAGCCGATCAGCAGGAAGGAGCACAGGCCCACGCCCTCCCAACCCACAAAGAGCATCAGGTAATTATCGCTGCCCACCAGGATCATCATCATGGCGATAAAAAGGTTCAGGAACACAAAAAAGCGGCGGTAGCGGCCGGGATCGCCATTATGGCGCACATCGTCGTGCATATAGCCAATCGAGTAGATATGGATGAGCGTACCCACGCCAGTAACTGTCAACATCATCGTCACCGAGAGTGTGTCTACTTGAAAAGCCCAGCGACCCTGCAACAGGCCGATCGTAATCCAATCGACGAGTGGGACAATCTCCCCTTCAGGGTGCCCGATGAGCGAAACGCCCAGTAGAACTGCCACCACGAAAGCCAGACCAGAAGCAGTACTGGCAATGGCGCCGATGACTTTTTCATTAAAGCGTGATCCAAAAATGATATTGATCAGCAAGCCAATGACCGGGAAGAACACGATCCATGGCGCCAGATAGAAGAATTGTGGTCCGCCGGATACAGCTTCGCTCAGGAACATAAGTCCCTACTCCCGTGAAAAACAATGAATATCCAAAGCATGTTGGATTATCCTTTCAGGCTGCTGATGTTATCGACGTTGATACTATGCTTGGTGTGAAATATCGCAACAATCAACGCCAATCCAACCGCCACTTCTGCAGCGGCCACTGCCATGACAAAGAACACAAAGATCTGCCCACTGATGGCCTCATGCACTCGAGCAAAGGCTACAAACGCCAGATTCGCTGAGTTCAACATTAACTCAATTGACATAAAGATGATGATCGCATTTCGGCGCGTCA
>CAYXDC010000116.1:0-6323 GCA_964463505.1 uncultured Anaerolineaceae bacterium | reverse complement strand
AAGGAATGGGCGGGCGCAAAGAAGAGATATGGGCTTTGAAAGATGTATCCTTTGAGATTAAAAAAGGAGCTGTGCTGGGTGTAGTTGGGCGAAATGGCGCCGGTAAAAGTACTCTACTCAAGATCCTCTCACGCGTGACAGAACCAACCGAAGGCTTTGCCGAAATACACGGGCGCGTAGGCTCGCTGCTTGAAGTGGGCACCGGCTTCCACCCGGAACTAACTGGTCGAGAAAATATTGCCCTGAATGGCGCAATCCTGGGTATGAAAAAGCGTGAGATCGAACGCAAATATGATGAAATCGTAGAGTTTTCCGGGGTCGAAAAATTTATTGATACACCTGTCAAACGCTATTCAAGCGGGATGTATCTGCGCCTGGCTTTCGCAGTAGCCGCTCATATGGAGCCAGAAATCCTGGTGGTTGATGAAGTCCTGGCGGTCGGAGATGCCGAATTTCAACGTAAGTGCCTGGGAAAAATGAGCGATGTGGCCCAAGAAGGGCGCACTGTTTTATTCGTCAGCCACAACATGTCGGCCATTCTACGCCTGACGGAAGAAACCATCGTGCTAGAGAAGGGTCGAGTAGCATATCGAGCGCCTTCCGCCGAGGCCGTTGACTATTATCTGACATCGGGTTTTGCCCAAACCGGCGAGCGATACTGGTTAGCAGATGAAGTGCCCGCTGAAGCGGCTCCTTTCAGACCTTTAGCATTGCGCGTGCGCAATCCGCAAGGTACGATTGCGGATACGATCCGATCCATCGAACCCTTTATGATCGAAATGGAATATCAACTCGACGCGCCGATCACGGGTCTGCGAGTTGGCCTGTATATGCTCTCCACCCACGGGGATCATATCTTCAGCAGCTTTGACACTGACAATGCTGATGAATTTAACCAATATGTTATGCGCCCCGCCGGTCGTTATGTCAGCCGCTGCAGCATCCCGGCTGATCTTCTCAATGATGGGCGCTATATTCTCGGTGTAAACGCCAGTACTTTCCGGGTACGGCGATATTTTCAGGATGAATATGCCCTGTCCTTCACCGTAGATTCCACCGGCGCGCCCGGTATGCAGTGGGCAGAACCCCGCCCCGGCCCCATCCGCCCACGCCTGAGTTGGGATATCAAGGAGATTGGCTGATGGCCTTCAATAAAAAAGCCATCAAAGATGTGCTGGGCGAATTTCCACTGACCGCGGAACTCTACTGGCAGATCCGCCAGCAAGGGCGCCCGCTGAGCAAGAGTGGCTCACTACGCCGGACGCAAAAGCATCTACCTGTCTGGGTGGCGCAGGCTGCTGCGGCACGCGCTTCGCATCCAACCGGCAAGCGGGTGATGCTGTTCAGCACACTGCGTTATTGGATCGAATACAACACCCTGCTGGCAGTCAGTCTGGCAGGGTTGGGTCACCAAGTTCATCATACCTACTTACCCTACACGAACTGGCAGAAACGCATTAACCGCTTTGATTTGCGCCGCCAGAACGCCTATATCGAGAGTGTCCTGAAACCTGCCAGGCAGATCCTGGAGCCTGTATCATTGTTGGAGCAGAAACCCGGCGCGCACAACCTGCCTCATGAGATCGAGCAGGCTATATGGGATATATCGCTGCGTGATGTCCAATATAGCCTGCAAATGGAGAATGTGGACCTGGAGAACCCGACCACGCCCTCCTGGCAGTTGTTTCAATTGCGCCAGGAGCGCAATACGCAGGCGGCTCTGGCTTTCGTTGGCTGGATTCAAAGACACCAGCCTGAGGTAATCATTACTCCCAACGGCATGATTCTAGAAATGGGGGTTTTATACCAGGTGGCGCGTGCCCTGCAAATCCCGGTGGTAACCTACGAATTCGGTGAGCAGCGCGACCGTATCTGGTTGGCGCGTAATGCAGAAGTGATGCGCCAGGAAACCAGTGATTTGTGGGCCGTCCGTCACGCTCTGGCTCTGGACGCGAACCAATGGCAACAGGTACAGGAGCTCTTTGCTTCCCGCCAACGGGCCAGCCTGTGGGAGAATTTCTCCCGCCGCTGGCAAGGCCAGCCCAATATGGGCGGGGAGCGTGTGCAGCAGGAGCTGAACCTTGATCAACGCCCGGTTGTATTACTGGCCGCCAATGTAATCGGAGACAGCCTAACTCTTGGGCGGCAGGTATTCAGCGCCAGTATGACTGAATGGCTGCAACATACAACACGTTACTTTGTTGATCATACAGATATCCAACTGGTCATTCGCATTCATCCAGGCGAGCGTTACACCAAAGGCCCCTCCGTGGCGGATGTGATCACTCAGGCGCTCCCTGAACTACCAGAGCATTTTCGCCTGATAGGGGCTAACGATCCCGTTAACACCTATGATTTGGTGGAGATCGCTGACTTAGGCCTGGTTTATACCACAACGGTCGGAATGGAAATGGCTATGAGCGGCGTGCCCGTCATCGTCGCCGGGCAGACCCACTACCGCGGCAAAGGTTTCACATTTGATCCATCCACCTGGCAGGAATATGAAGCCTTCTTAGACCAAATCCTGGCAAATCCCAGCGTCTTCAGGCCGCAGCGTCCTCAAGTAGAGCAAGCCTGGAATTATGCTTACCGCTTCTTTTTTGAATTTCCCACTCCCTTTCCCTGGCACCTGCTGCATTTTTGGAATGAATTGGAGCAGTGGAGTGTGGAAAAAGCTCTCTCCCCTGATGGACTGGATGAGTTTGGAGAGTCCTTCGAATACCTGACTGCCCGACCACGTTCCTGGGCAAGTTCACTTTCCAGAGCAGGTGCACAAACGAGTACGAGCACCGAACATGTGGCGATCTCAGACCAGCAGGCTGCTTAAGGAAACCGATGGCAAACGAAGCAGACATCAAAAAACAGGTGCGCGAGTTTTATAACCAGGTCGGCTGGCAGCTAGTGGGCGACGATACTTACCAGAATGCCCATTACGAGGATTTACGCCCGGTCGCCCGTAAGTATATTCACGATTGCCATCTGCGCGTGCTAAGCCACCTGCCACCCAGCGGTAAATTTTTATTGGATGCAGGCTCAGGCCCGATCCAATACCCGGAGTACCTGGAATACTCAAAACACCACCAATATCGGGTGTGTGCTGATATTTCAATCCAGGCCTTACAGGAAGCGCGTACCCGCATAGGTGATCATGGCTTGTTTGTGGTCTGTGATATTGCCAATCTGCCTTTCAAAAAAGATGCCTTCGCCGGGGTAGTATCGCTACACACGATCCACCACCTGCCAGAAAACGAGCATCTTCAGGCATATGGCGAACTATATCGCGTCCTGCAGCCGGAATCATCAGCAGCCGTAGTAAATGGGTGGCCTGCGCCGCGCCTGATGCGTTGGGCAAACCCACTGATCAAATTCGGTAATCGCCTGCGGAATATCTTCAACCGGCTAACTGGGCAGAAACCTGAGCCACAAAAGGCTCGTAAAAAAGATCGACCGGCAGATGAACAAGAAGAGCCTGCCAAAGGCACATTTACTAACCGTCACGATGCCGCCTGGATCCGCACGGTAGTCGGGATGCAGATGCCAGTAGAGATTTTCGTCTGGCGCAGTGTCAGCGTGCGCTTTATGCGCAGCCTGATCCACCCACACCTGGGTGGGCGCGCCTGGCTGCACCTGGTTTATGCGCTGGAAGAACGCTGGCCGCGCTGGTTCGGCGAGAATGGACAATACCCACTGATCGTTGTCTGTAAAAAAGCACATTACAAATGATAGAAAACCCTGGAAACATGGGAGTCAACATGGATTGGAAAGATAAAATTGTTCTGGTGACAGGTGGATCCGGTTCGTTTGGAAAAAAATTCATTCACCTGTTGTTAAACGAAGTCCATCCGGCAAAGATCATCATCTTCAGCCGCGATGAGCTCAAACAACACGAAATGCGTGTCAATGGCTACGATGATCCAAAATTACGCTACTTCATAGGCGACGTACGAGACCGGGATCGATTGACCCGCGCCATGAATGGCGTAGATATCGTGGTGCATGCTGCGGCCCTCAAACAGGTGCCGGCCTGCGAGTACAATCCTATGGAGGCAATCAAGACCAATATCCTGGGAAGCAGCAATGTGATCGAAGCTGCTCTGGACGCAGATGTGGAGCGCGTGATTGCTCTCAGTACGGACAAAGCCGTAAACCCTGTTAATCTTTACGGAGCGACCAAGCTGGCAGCAGAAAAACTCTTTGTGCAAAGCAACTCCTATGCTGCTGGTTCTGCCACACGTTTTAGCTGCGTGCGCTACGGCAATGTAGTTGGCAGCCGGGGTAGTGTGGTTCCGATCTTTTTAGCGCAGCGCAACAATGGCAAGCTATCCATTACCGATGAGCGCATGACCCGTTTCTGGCTGACTCTGGAACAAGGCGCGCGCTTCGTCATCCGCTGCACTGAGCAAATGCATGGCGGCGAGGTGTTCGTACCCAAAATTCCGTCCACGCGCATAGTGGATCTGGCGCACGCCATCGCTCCGCATGCAGAATTGAACGTAATTGGTATCCGTCCTGGCGAGAAGTTACACGAAGTACTGATCCACGAAGACGAAGCTCGGTCAACGGTTGAGCTGGAGGATATGTTCGTTGTCCAGCCGACTGGTTCACTTTGGTTTGGTAAGGACTGGGAAAAGCTAGGCAAAACCTTACCCGAAGGCTTTCGCTACAGCAGTGACACCAATCCACAGTGGCTGACGATGGAAGATATTCAAGCCATGGTCGCCCCCATCGAAGCTGAAATCCATAACGGCAATCTTAGCTGAACGATTCAGCCGGGTAAACGGTTACCCGCCAACCCGGCCTATTAACAAATCCATATTTTCTACCGACGGAGAAAGGTCATGCGCATCCTCGTCACAGGGGCCAGCGGCTTGCTCGGAGCCAACCTGGCGCTGGAGGCGGCGAAAGACCACACCGTCTTTGGGCTGGTGAACTCGCTCAACCTGCATACCAATGCTTTTCGGGTTTTGAAAGGCGATCTGGCAGAGCCAGGTGTGATCGAATACCTCCTGGACCAGACCCAGCCGGATTGGGTTATTCATTGTGCAGCATTGGCGAATGTAGATGCTTGCGAAACTGACCCGGCCCGGGCGGTGCAATTGAATACTGAAGTACCCCGCAAACTGGCGATGAATGTCGCCAGGGGCGGAGCGCGCTTGTTGCATGTTTCTACTGATGCGGTTTTCGACGGCGTAAAAGGCGACTACTCGGAAAGTGATGTTCCCAACCCGTTGAGTGTGTATGCGCGCACCAAGCTTGAAGGGGAACATGCCGTGACAGACGCCGATCCAGAAGCAATCATCGCCCGTGTCAACCTCTTCGGATGGAGCCCCTCCGGAAAACGCAGCCTGGCAGAGTGGTTTTTCAACAATTTGAGTACCGACAGATCGGTCATGGGCTTCACGGATGTGTTCTTCTGTCCACTGCTGGCAAATGAGCTGGGGCGCATCTTTCTAGAGATGCTTCAGAAGCAGCTGCACGGTCTCTATCATGTCGTAGCTCAGGACTGCCTGAGTAAGTATGACTTTGGCGTGCAGCTCGCCAATCTCTTTGGACTCGATGCCGGATTGATCCGTCCCACTTCAGTTCAAAATTCCGGTCTGGCGGCGGCTCGTTCGCCAAACTTGACTCTTCAAACAGCAAAAATAACCCAGGCATTGGGGCATCCACCCTCATCTATTCAAGAGGGTCTGCAAAAATTTTATGAGCTTTACCTACAGAAGTTTCCACTAAAACTCAGGGAGATGCTATGAACATCCACATCGGCACACATACAATTGGCCCCGACCATCCCACTTATTTCATCGCCGATATCTCTGCCAACCATGACGGCGACCTGGAGCGGGCTAAACTGCTCATCCGCCTAGCGAAAGAAGCTGGCGCAGATGCGGCTAAATTCCAAAACTTTCGCGCCGCCCAGATTGTCTCCGATTATGGCTTTCGCAATATGGGAGGACAGCTCTCGCACCAGGCAAGTTGGAAGAAATCAGTATTTGAAGTGTATCAAGACGCTTCCATCCCTTTTGAATGGACGCCAATCCTGAAAGAGGAATGCGATCGGATTGGAATCGACTATTTTTCCTCACCCTACGATTTCGAGGCTGTGGATATGCTCGATCCGTATGTACCGGCTCACAAGATCGGTTCCGGGGATATCACCTGGCCCGAAATGCTGGAGCATATCGCCTGCGCTGGCAAACCGGTGATTCTATCGACGGGAGCTTCAGATATCGGCGATGTCCAGAGGGCAGTCCATACCATCTTGAAGATTAATCCTCAGCTGGTGGTTCTCCAATGCAACACCAATTACACCGCCAGCCTGGAAA
>CAYXDC010000115.1:5284-6333 GCA_964463505.1 uncultured Anaerolineaceae bacterium | reverse complement strand
GCATGGCAGTCGTAGAAGGCGATACTGCTCCGGTCACCATCGATGCAGATAAGATCAACGCCCTGGGTATTCCGGCTGTGCAGATTAATACCGGCGGCCAATGCCATCTGGATGCGGTGATGCTGCAAGCGGCTTTGCCCCGCCTCAACCTGGATGCCCTGGACTGCCTGATCGTCGAAAACGTGGGCAACCTGATTTGTACGGCTGATTTCCAGCTTGGAACCCATATCAACGTACTGATCGCTTCAGTTCCCGAGGGCGACGACAAACCCTATAAATATCCAGCCATTTACCGCGGCGTGCAGGCGCTGATCATCAATAAAATCGATCTGCTGCCTTATGTCCCCTTCGATATGGCCTACTTCCAGCGCGGCGTCGAAGCGCTCAATCCCGGTCTGGTCACCTTTCCGCTTTCCTGTCGCACCGCAGAAGGCCTGGAAAATTGGACCACCTGGCTGAGCGAACAGGCCTTGCGGAATCGTACTGGATAAACAGACATGAGCTTACAAGGCGCCAGTATCCACATCCAGGGAATTGTGCAAGGGGTCGGCTTCCGGCCGTTTGTGTATGGATTGGCAAAGCGCCTCGATCTCACCGGCTGGGTGCGCAATACCTCCGCCGGGGTGGAATTATGCGTCGACGGGCTGGATCAGGCGCTCAATGAATTCGTGCGTTGTCTGGAACAGGAGCTGCCCCCACTGGCGCGCATCGATGAGCTGGCGATGGAAAGGCACTCCTATAACGGTTTCACCAGCTTTGAAATTATCCATTCTGCTTCCATACCCAGCGCCTTTCAACCGGTCTCGCCGGATGTAAGCATCTGTGCGGACTGCCTGGCTGAGTTATTCGATCCGAGCGACCAGCGCTATCGCTATCCGTTTATCAACTGCACCAACTGCGGGCCGCGCTTTACGATCATCCAGGATATTCCATACGACCGGCCCAATACCACCATGGCTGGTTTTGCGTTATGTGCAGAATGTGAGGCTGAATACCGCGAACCTCGCAACCGGCGATTCCACGCTCAGCCAGTCGCCTGTCCCGCCTGC
>CAYXDC010000115.1:0-5274 GCA_964463505.1 uncultured Anaerolineaceae bacterium | reverse complement strand
CGACCGCGCCCAGCACCTGACCGGCGACGCTGCTCTCCAGGCCGGGCGTGAAGCGCTGCTGGCAGGCAAAATCCTGGCCATCAAGGGTCTGGGGGGCTTTCATCTGGCGTGTGATGCGACGAACCCGGAAGCAGTTGCAGAGCTGCGCCAGCGAAAATTACGCGTGGGCAAACCTTTCGCTCTGATGTTCCCTGATATCGAGAGTATCCACGCGCACTGCCATGTATCCCCCGAAGAAGCCAGTCTACTGCAAAGCCGCCAGCGCCCCGTCGTAATCCTCCATCGCCGGCACGCCAGTTCGATCGCCTTGCAGGTTACTCCCCAGCAAGACACGATCGGCGCTATGCTGCCTTACACCCCATTACATTACCTGCTGCTGACCCACCCGCACCTGCCGCCTCTGGTAATGACCAGCGGCAATCTGAGCGAAGAGCCCATCTGCACCACCAACGCTGAGGCGCGCCAGCGCTTAGAGTCACTGGCAGATGCTTTCCTGATGCATGATCGGGAGATACACACACGCTGTGACGATTCCGTTACGCGCGTGGTCTCCCATGCAACGCGCTTTTTACGGCGCGCGCGGGGTTATGCACCCGACCCGCTACGCCTCCCCTTCGTCGCGCCGTCCTTACTGGCGACCGGTGCAGAGCTAAAAAACACTTTCTGCCTGACGCGCCAGCGCTACGCTTTTCTCAGTCACCACATCGGAGATCTGGAAAATTATGAAACCCTGATTGCTTTTGAGCAGGGAATCCACCATTACGAGCGCTTATTTCGCATCCAGCCCCAGGCTATTGCCTATGATCTGCACCCTGATTACCTCGCCACGCGCTATGCCCTGGAACGAGCAGAAGCCGAGCTGTTACCCGCCCTGGGTGTGCAGCACCACCATGCTCATATCGCGGCGTGCATGGCGGAAAATGGCCTGGACCTGGAAGCGCAGGTCATTGGGGTTGCCTGGGATGGCACGGGGTACGGCGAAGACGGCGCCATCTGGGGTAGTGAATTTTTGATTTCAGGCTACGCCTCCTTCCAGCGATTGGCGCACCTGACCTATGTCCCCCTCCCAGGTGGGGATCAAGCCACACGCCAACCCTGGCGCATGGCCCTGGCCTGGTTGCAAGCCAGCGGGCTGCCCTGGGACGCTGATCTCGCCCCGGTGTGCCACGCAGCCGCCCCCACCTCCCCCATCGACCGCCTGGGTGCACTGCGTCATCAGCTGGAGACGGGCATCAATTGCCCGCCAACCTCAAGCATGGGGCGCATGTTCGATGCAGCCGCAGCACTGCTTGGCATCCGCCAGGAAGTAACCTATGAAGCCCAGGCAGCGATAGAATTGGAAGCCCTGGCAACTCCGGCTGAAACTGGCTCTTATGTGCTGGACATCCATTCTACCGGGCTGATTGACCCGGCGCCGCTGTGGTCGAGCATGCTCAGCGAATGGCGCGCAGGCGTCCCTCTGCCCCTAATCAGCGCACGCTTTCATAACAGCCTGAGCTATCTGGTGGTACGCGTGTGCCAGTGCATCCGCGATAAGACAGATCTGCAGCAGGTCGCACTCAGTGGCGGTGTGTGGCAGAACATGGTTTTACTTACCAAAACGGTAGACCAGCTCGAACAGGCTGGCTTCAGCGTCCTGCAGCACCGGCAGGTTCCGACCAATGACGGTGGACTGGCGCTTGGACAGGCTGCGGTTGCCGTTGCGCGCTTAGCCGGCTATCCATAAGGAGACAGTTGCCATGTGTTTAGGCGTTCCAGCGAAAATAATAGAAATCTACACGCAAAATTCACTATTAATGGGTAAGGTTGACTTTGGGGGCGTGCTGCGCGAGGCCTGTCTGGCTTATGTCCCTGAAGCCAGGGTAGGTGATTATGCGGTTATCCATGTCGGTTTTGCGCTCAATTTACTGGATGAGGATGAAGCCCAGGAAACCCTGGATACCCTGCGCAGTATCATGGATCTCGGCGATGAGCTGGGCTTACAGCCCCCTGTGGAACCAGCTGCATGAAATTCCTGGATGAATACCGCGACGCTCAGCTGGTTCACACCCGCATCGCTGAGCTAAAGCGCACCATCACACGTCCCTGGGTGATCATGGAGATCTGCGGTGGGCAGACGCATGCCATCCTGCGTTATGGGCTGGAGCAGCTCTTGCCGCCAGAAATTGAGCTGGTGCATGGGCCAGGCTGCCCGGTGTGCGTCACTTCGCTGGAATTGATCGACAAAGCCACCGCAATCGCCTCTCAGCCCGGGGTGATTTTTATCTCGTATGGTGATATGCTACGCGTTCCCGGCAGCCACCAGGATCTGTTTTCCGTACGTTCAGCCAGCGGAGATGTGCGCGTGGTCTATTCCCCCCTGGATGCCGTGCGCATCGCCCAGCAGCATCCGGACAAGCAAGTGGTATTCTTCGCCATCGGTTTTGAGACCACCGCCCCAGCCAACGCCATGAGTGTCTTACAGGCGCAGGCCTTGGGCTTGGCGAATTACAGCATTCTGGTCTCGCAGGTACGCGTTCCACCAGCCCTGCATGCCATCCTGGGCTCAGCGCACAATCGGGTGCAGGGTTTTCTGCTTGCCGGGCATGTATGCGCCGTGATGGGCTACTGGGAATATCCTCCTATTGCTGCCAGATATGGCATTCCCATGGCTGTCACAGGTTTTGAGCCGCTCGATATTGTCCAGGGCATCCTGCAAACGGTTCAAATGCTGGAAAAAGGTGACGTAGAGGTCCAGAATGCCTATGCACGCCTGGTCACGCAGTCCGGCAACCAACCTGCACAAGACGTGATTAACCGGGTGTTCGCCGAATGTGACCGCAACTGGCGCGGCATTGGATTGATCGCCAACTCTGGCTGGCGCTTACAGCCGCAATTTGCTGCTTTCGATGCTGAGTTGCGCTTCAATGTCCAGGATATCCAGCCGCAGGAATCCGCGCTGTGCATCTCCGGGTTAATCCTGCAGGGTTTGCGCAAACCGCTCGAATGTCCTGCTTTTGGCGTGCAATGCACCCCTGAGACACCCTTAGGTGCTACGATGGTTTCCGCCGAGGGAGCCTGCGCGGCCTACTATCGCTACAAACGCGACCTGGGAGGAGCCTAGCTATGGGGATCACTGAAGGACCTGCCTGCCCACTGCCCCTGCCCCACCACGATCGCATCATTTTAGGTCACGGCAGCGGCGGAAAATTAACCCAGGAGCTGGTCAGCCGCCTGTTTTACCCCTGTTTTGATAACCCTGCGCTGCGCCAAGGAGACGACTCGGCTACCCTGAGCCTGGGTGCTGGCGAGCGCATTGCGGTCAGCACCGATGCGCATGTGGTGTGGCCTTTGTTTTTCCCGGGCGGTGATATCGGACGCCTGGCAGTGTGCGGCACGGTCAATGATGTAGCCATGTCGGGGGCCGAAGTGCGCTATCTGAGCGCTGGTTTCATCCTGGAAGAGGGCCTGGAAGTCAGCGTTTTGGCCAGGATTGTTGAATCTATGCGCCAGGCGGCTGAAGAGGCTGGAATCTACATCGTGGCCGGGGATACCAAGGTGGTGCAGCGCGGCAAAGCCGACGGCGTGTATATCACCACCGCGGGAGTCGGGCTGCTTCCTGCTGGACGGCAGATTGGCGGCGCCCAGGCACAGCCCGGGGATGTGGTACTGCTTTCCGGCTCGTTAGGCGAGCATGGCATAGCGGTGCTGGCCGCGCGCGGCGAGCTGGGTTTTGAGACTGCGGTCAGCAGTGATGTTGCGCCATTGAACCATCTGGTTAACGCCATGTTGGAGGCTTCCCCCAATATCCACGTTCTGCGCGACCCCACCCGCGGCGGGCTGGGCACAACCTTAAATGAGATTGCCGCGCAATCCCAGGTATGTATTCAGATTGATGAAACTGCCCTGCCTGTGCGCCCGGAAGTTTCGGCTGCCTGCGAAATGCTCGGATTTGACCCCCTTTATATCGCCAATGAAGGCAAGCTGGTGGCCATCGTCGCCCCAGGAGACGCCGAGCGGATTCTGCAAGCGATGCATGCTACCCGCTATGGAGAAGAGGCACTGCGCATTGGCGAAGTGCTCCCTACCCCATCCGGGCGGGTCCTTATGCGCACCAGGATCGGCGGGACACGCCTGGTAGATCGTCTTTCCGGGGAATTACTACCGCGCATCTGTTAATAGCCTCAACAAGAAACTCATCGATTGTAACTAGAATTTTTGTGCTATAATGCGTCTATGGACGCATTTAAGCGCTTGAATTTGCTTTCAGAGATGATGGACCTCGAACCGGCAGAAGAACACTCCACGCCGGTGCGCCCTGCCCCGTCGAAAAGCAAAGCAGAAGGCCTGTGCATCCATCCGGCGGTGATGCCTAACGGGCAGCGCCTGCGCATGCTTAAAACGCTGCTGACTTCGGCCTGCGAGCGTAACTGCTATTACTGTCCCTTTCGCGCCGGGCGCGATTTTCGCCGGGCAACCTTTAAGCCCGATGAAATGGCGCAAACTTACCATGCATTGCAGCGGGCTGGCATCGTTCAGGGCCTCTTTCTCAGCTCGGGGGTCGTGGCGGGCGGTATCCATACGCAAGAAATGCTGATCGATACAGCTGAGATACTGCGCCACAAATATCAGTTCCAGGGCTATATCCATCTCAAGCTCATGCCTGGTGCCGAGTTCGACCAGGTACTGCGCGCCATGCAGCTCGCAGATCGCGTCTCCATCAATCTGGAAGCTCCCAATCCAGAGCGTCTAACCCACCTGGCGCCAGGCAAGCGTTACCATGCTGAATTACTGCAGCCATTGCGTTGGGTGGAGCACATCCGCCGCACTCAGCCAGCCCACCTGGGCTGGAAGGGTCGCTGGCCTTCCAGCACCACGCAGTACGTGGTCGGCGCAGCCGGTGAGACTGACCTGGAACTTCTCAGCACGACTGCACACCTGCACCAGCAGGTCGGTTTGGGTCGCGCCTACTTTTCCGTATTTCATCCCATCCACGATACCCCATTAGAAAACTTGCCCGCCGAAAACCCCCTGCGTGAGCTGCGCCTGTACCAGGCTTCGTTTTTACTGCGTGATTATGCTTTCGATGTAGAAGACTTACCCTTCGAGGGTTCGGGACGCCTGCCCCTGGACAGTGATCCCAAGCTGACCTGGGCGCGCCAGCACCTCAGCCAGCAGCCCGTGGAGATCAATCGCGCCGATCGGGAAGAATTGCTGCGTATCCCAGGCATCGGGCTAACGTCGGTCAAGGCCATTTTGCGCGCCCGGCGCCAATCCAGCCTGCGAAGCCTGTCT
>CAYXDC010000114.1:0-6511 GCA_964463505.1 uncultured Anaerolineaceae bacterium | reverse complement strand
ACTTACCACCGTCAATGGTTATTTTCTCCCCGCCTGCCGGCACCTGAATTATTTCGTAGCTCATCGTGATTTCTCCCTGGTAATAAATTTGGTGTATTCAGATAGATTATAGCAAAGAGACTCGACCTGGCGATAACCAATTCACAAATTGGGTTTTATGATCTTCTAAAAGCAGGGTTGGGTAAACAAAATTCATGAGATTTAAATCACAACCGGCGCTCAGGCAAACGAGCGCCGGTAGGTTTTATGCCAGGATTACAAACTGTTTCAGAAATTCCTCCAGAGCTTCATAAAACTTCTGGATATTATCTGGATTACGAAATCCATGTCCCTCGCCGGGAAATACATGGTAGATATGCGGTACGCCACGCCTTTGTAAGGAAGCGACAATTTCATCAGATTGGCGGCGCGGAACAACCGGGTCGATTTCTCCCTGAAAAACTGCCAGTGGTTCTTGGATCTGATCGGCATAGAAAATTGGCGAACGCTGGCGGTAGTTCTCTGCGGCTTCAGGAAGCGGACCAACCAGGGAATCCGTGTAGTGCGCCTCGAATTTATGTGTTTCAGCAGCCAGCGCAAAAAGGTTAGAAACCCCATACAGGCAGACGCCTGCCTTAAAGAAACCGGGATAATCCTCGAGCGCCTTCAAAACGGTAAGGCCACCGGCGCTACCACCCATGACAACCAGTTTACCTGGGTCTACCAGACCACGCTCGACCAACGCTTTAGCACCACTGATGGCATCCTGCACGTCATAAACTCCCCACTGGCCGCGTAGCGCTTGGGTATAAGAGCGTCCATAGCCTGTACTGCCGCGATAATTGACTTCCAGTACAGCGTACCCGCGGCTGGTAAAAAACTGGTTTTCGGGCGAGTATGTTGCCCGGCGCTGGCTGGTCGGTCCACCGTGGATCATCACCATCAAAGGTGGTAAGCCAATCCCGGCGTAACCCGGATTCTGTGGCGGAGAATACTGCCCATAGACCTCGCCCCCATCCAATCCATGCCAGCTTACAGATTCAGAGACAGAATAGGTATCGAGCGTAAGATGTTCCGGGGTCGACCGGCGCCAAATGCGCGTGACGCCTTCATCCGGCCGGCAGGTGATAACCCGCTGAGGAATGCGGTCGTCAGCCGCCAGCAGCGCAATCTCCACCGGGTGATCATTCCCGGGACGCATGGCAATCTGGTCCAGGCTGCTATAAGAAATATCCAGCTGCACCTGGCTCTCCCGCCCAGTCTCAAGTTCGATTTGCCAGAGCGCAACCCGCCCGCCCTGGTTGCGCAAGTAGAAAATCCGTTTTCCAACTGGAGAGAATTGAATCGTGCGTTTTCCCTGTGTCCAGGCCGGCACAGCATGTTCAGCCTCAGCCGTCGTTAGCTGTACAGATTTACCATTCTGGAAGTCATACAGGTATATTTGCCACCAACCAGTCGCATCGGAGACATATGCCAGGTAGCGACCATCGGGAGAAAAAACTGGTTGGAAAATCGATGTCTGTTCATCGCCAGCAACGATCTTAGTTTCCACCAGCACCGGCAAGCTCCCGGAAACAGGCTCCAGACGCCCAATGCAGAGCTGAGTCCCATCCCATGGCATATTCGGATGACTCCACTGCACCCAGGCGATCCACAGAATATCACTCACAGTAGATGGCCGCCAAACCGGCTGCATATAAAAATCTTGCCCAAGCGCCAGGCGCTGTGGCCAGAATTTGCCCTGTACATCCACCACAGCCAGGCTGTCTTCATTCTGATAGCTATGGACATACAACAACCATTTCTTATCCGGAGAGAGAACTGGGGCAGCAGCAGATCCAAAAGCAGGGGTCAATGTCGCAGTCTGCCCTTGATCAAGCGGCTGGCGAACAATTGAGCCGGTTTCAGCGTCAACAAAAAAAACCAGGCCTTGCCCCACACCAAAATCACCCCCGCCATAACCCACGCGCGCCCGGATGGTGTATTCGCTGTTCAAGTCGCGCGCAGCCTGGCCATCAGGCGGCTGCACCACCAGTACATTGCGTCCCATGCGGCTTTCCAGCCACAACAAATTTCCACTCTCATCCCAGCTCACATCTGAAAAGCTCAGGGACGTAGACAGACTGGCAGGTGTAAATGAACTCTTCCAAAGCCCAAAGGCCAGGCGTGTTTTTTCTTGATTCATCGCTCACCAATATTTCCTGATATTGTCTCATTCAAGTCGTCTAAAGTGTAATGAAAGCTCTTACGGTGCAGAGGGCAGCCCCCAAATCGTGACAATGCCTGGCGGTGCTGGCGAGTTCCGTAGCCTTTATGTTGCGCAAATCCATACGCTGGATAGGATTTGCCAGCTTCGATCATAAACTGGTCGCGGGCGGTCTTCGCCAGAATAGAACCAGCCGCCACGCTCAACGCCAGCCGGTCACCTTTTACCAGCGCAGTTTGGGGGAAATCCAGCTCCGGCAGGATCAGAAAATCAGATAATAAATACTCTGGAGCATGGCTGAGTTGGTCAATCGCCCGAGTTACCGCCAGATGCGTGGCTGGAACAACACCGTAAGCGTCCACTTCCTCATGGTTAGCAAACCCTACCGCCCAACATAGTGCTGCTTGGCAGATCACCTCACGCCAGGTAAGGCGAGCATTTGGAGTCATCAATTTCGAATCGCGCACTCCAAACAATTTATCTAATAGGCCAGCCATCTGTGGCAAGATGACCACACCCGCTGCTACCGGGCCTGCCAATGCCCCCCGTCCCGCCTCATCAATCCCCGCAATATACCGGTACCCACCCTCCCACAATGCCATTTCATAATCCAGGCTGGGTGCGAAAGCAAGAGCAGACCGTTCAACTACGCTCAAGATAACGCCCTTGCAGCGAGTTCAAGCGGATGCGTAGTAGATCCCGAGCCATTTCGAAGGAATCGCGCACCACCCGCACTTTACTATCAGCATTGAAATACCAGGGAATCGGTAACTCGACAATCCGGTAACCACGTTGGCGGGCGACAACTAGAAGTTCGACGTCAAATGCTAAACCCGTCAACGTCAGGCAAGGAAACAAATCTTCTGCCACATCTGCACGCAGGCATTTGAATCCACATTGTGTATCTTGCAGGTCAGGCAGTGCCAGAATGCGGATCATTAAATTAAAGATGCGACCGATAAAATGACGATAAGCTGGCTCGCCATAACGGACTGCCCCCGGTGCTTCGCGAGAAGCAATGGCAATATGGTTATCGGTTAACATGGGCGGTAGAAACCGGTTGATCTCCCCGGGCGGCATAGAAAAATCTGCATCAGCCATAAAGCGATATTCGCCGCATGCCTCCAGCATGCCATGTCGTACTGCCAGGCCTTTGCCACGCGCCTGTTCCTGTATCACCCTCAACTGGGGATGTTTTTCAGCAAATGCGCGGGCAATCTCCAAAGTCCGATCCTGACTGCCATTTTCAACCAGAATCAACTCTGCCAGATAGGTTTGTTGGCTCATAAAGTGGAGCGCCTGCTCAATGGTATTGGGCAGGCGGCGTTCCTCATTATGAACCGGGATAATAATTGACAGAAAAGGCTTTTCCAAGCAAACCACTCACAAGCAGGAAATCAGGTATTCATCACAACCAGAACGACTAAAGCCGCCAGGACTAAAATGTTTACCACGACCATCAATCCCAATATCAGCAATTGTTTTCGATCAAAAGGTACTTTTTTTAGGATTGGGTTCTCAGTACGATCGTATATAACCTTGGATGACAGATGTT
Organism: uncultured Anaerolineaceae bacterium; assembly: GCA_964463505.1. Taxonomy (GTDB): domain Bacteria; phylum Chloroflexota; class Anaerolineae; order Anaerolineales; family UBA4823; genus JAJZSS01. The sequence goes on along the minus strand of CAYXDC010000114.1, from coordinate 2,771 downwards.
CTGGATTCTCAGTTGGCAACTCGCGGAACGAAAAAACATCACGCGCATCCTCGATAGCCTTTGGCTCCAATGCCGGATGCCCCTCGCCGGCCAGCGCGCGTGAAATGCGGTGGATAGCTTCCTTATCCAGGATGGCGCGGCTTTGCAGCAAGTTCACTGCAAATCTTTCCAGTGCATCAATCAGTACAACTCGCACTAGAGGACGTGCCGTATCGATATGTACACCGGGATCGGTCAGGAATAATGCCGGTTCAATAGGCTTCACTTTGAAATCACGGACTGTGAGCAATTCTGATACAACTTCGGTCATTTGTTTGGTCCGTTTTAACAGGTTAGGCTTTGCCAGGCGATAACGATGGAATCGGTCATCCATTACTTCCCAGGTATCTTCTCGAGCCTTAAAAACGCCCTTAATCGATGTCGCATAAATCACCCACACCCCTGGAGGGCCAATCAAAACCATTGGGATAGGCACTTCCAGGCCCGGCAGCTTCAGACCAGTTAACAAAATATACTGGCTGTCCAGCATGCGGTCAAGTATTCTGATCGCGGTTGCATTTGCACCGGAATCCGGCTTTTCCGCCGCAATTGGCAAAAGCTTACGGATCCCTTTAGCAAGACCGGATTCTTCTTTTACTTGAGTTTGTTCTGCCAGATTCACTACTTTCATTCTGGTCTCCTACTGGCTGTGTTAGTATCCGCACAGGTCTGCCCCTGCCAAAGATCAACAGACATGCTGTTCCCAAATATGGTTCAATTGGCGGACACTTTCCCATATGATCTGTTGGCGATAGCGTGTCTCTATCGTTGCGGGCACATACGCATACAATTCATCCTGTAAGCGTTGCGGAGAGCTTATAAACGCATAAAATTTTTCAACAGGTAAGCCCAGGCGCTCAGCAAAAATTTGAGAGGTTTTCGCCTCACCCCCGGATGTTAATTGGTCTGCCAGAATTTCTTTCCACTCTACTAAGTGCTCATCACGCACGAATGGTAACCAATGGTCTGGTTTCAAGGACTGTAAGAATAAGCCCATATGTGGGTTAAGACTTGGAAAGAGCTGTTGGTCCAGGTGAGTGCGGAGAACATTATGCATATAGCTTTGTTGCGTGTGTGTCTCCCAGATCACCGGGGAGTAGAAATATGGCATATAGATTTTTAGCACCCAATGCCAATCAGCCAGCAGATGGCAGATATATCCAGCTATGAATGCAGCTTGATCGGGTCTCAGTTGCTTTCGGCAGGCCAACTCTGGAAAGTAGAGCAGCATTCGCTCCCATGCACTCTCGCTTTCGTAGGCGATCGGAACGTCAAAGAAATGTGTCGCTCGGCGGTCCTGCCCCGATACCGTCTGAACATCAGGAGCCGTATTCCCCAGGAAGAACGCTGCTTTGTATTCCCTGAAAAAACCTGCTGCATCCGCCTCTAGAACTGGATGGTCTAATATTTCCTCAGCTAAACTTAAATGATAAAACGGTGTAGGCACACTGAGATTATATGCTACTTAACCAGCTTGGCAAGAATCAGGCTACTAACAAAAAAGTCGGGAATTGCCCGACTTTTCAAATAATGGGAGCGTTTTCTAATCGATCACGCTCTGTATCCCCCACTTGCGTCATTAAATATTCTTGTCCGTTTATTTTGTGCACGAGCACCTGATCTGTGATCTCAAAAACGCCACCCATTTGGGGGATGCGTTTTCCGATATAAAACTTCTTTCCAGCATGAATATGCTCAAGCAGCGACTGGCGGTCCAAGAGAATATAATCAGAAAAAGTGGGACCGCGTCGCAAATACGTACGCGCCCAATCCACTTTGCCATCCGGCGAAAAGTGGATTGCTTCAATTACACCATCGTATTTCGGTTTTGCCACGCTTGCCTCCGAAATAAATCCCACTGTTATGCAAGTAGAATTACGGCCTGGTTATCTGTGAAAGGTCGGGGCGGGCGGACTCGAACCGCCGACCCCCGCGTCCCAAACGCGGTGCGCTACCGGACTGCGCTACGCCCCGAACGATGAGAGTATAATCCGATTAGGTCAAAACCGTCAAGAAGAAGAACCAGTAAATGCTTATGTCTCACGCACTACTCTATGATGCCCATCACCAACGTCACCTGGAGGACCTCCCCTTCTGGTTGGAGTTGGCCAGAAATGCCAACGGCCCGATTCTCGAGTTAGGCTGTGGCACCGGACGTATTCTATTACCATTACTGGAAAAAGATCTGCCAGCCATTGGACTTGACCTGGATGCAGACATGCTGGCCATCCTGCAAGAGAAATCCCGATTGGCCAAACTTAGCGCACCACTCATACGCGCCGACATGGCCGCGTTCCACTTCAGCGACCGTTTTTCCCTGATCATCCTACCCTGCAACACCCTCAGCACTTTGCGAGAAACTGCCCGGACAGCTATGTTGGAGCTGGCTGCGTACCACCTGGCTCCCGGAGGTTTATTTGCTGCCAGTATTCCTAACCCACTCCTGTTAGCAAGTCTCCCCCAGCAGGTCGATCCCGAGATGGAAGAGAGCTTCATCCATCCAATCGATGGCAAAGTTATCCAGGTAAGCAACGCCTGGGAGCATAACGGGAAGCTCTTCACACTACATTGGCACTATGATCAACAACGAGCGGATGGCAGTCAGGAGCGGTTCTCAGCTACCAGCTATCACAACCTTATTCCAGCATCCCAGTATGTCGCTGAGTTTGAGGCGGCTGGATTGACTATCTTGCACCAATATGGGGATTTTAAGCGCCGCCCTTTTACCCGCC
>CAYXDC010000113.1:0-6674 GCA_964463505.1 uncultured Anaerolineaceae bacterium | reverse complement strand
TTCAGCCATTTGGCTTTCAATTATTTGTACGCACCACTCAAGTAGCCAGCACAGGATCACAACCTGTATACCAACAATGGCTGGCGACCCTACGAACAGGGTGGCATCTGACATGCCGGCGCGTTGGTGATCCGCGAGGGCAGCTCGTGGGATCCTTACATAACCCTGGCTGAGGTGCAGCTCGCCACGCTCTGGGAGGATCACGGCCTGGAAGGCGACCCGGCCTTCTGGGATTACGACCTGGCAGACCACACTCTGCACGACGGCTCCTGGCACGATTTTCACCTTACCGCCGCCAGCGCAGCCATTGACCATGGAACCGCTTCCCTGCCGGCCTCGCTGCTCGCCCTGTTCGATGCCTATGGAGTAGACCACAGCTTTCGGGGCACAGCTTACGATATAGGGCGCTACGAGGTGGGCTTTACCTTGCGAGCTACCCCCGCCTATTGCTCCATTGAGGCGGGCGGTGAGGCGAGCTATGCCCTGAGCCTGGACCCTTCGGACCCACCCCTGGTCGTCACGTTGGCTGTTGACAACCCCTCGCCCAACCTGACGTCTGCGCTCAGCGCCAGCACCCTCGACCCGATAGGTGTGGTGACCCTCACTCTCACCCATCACGGCCCGGAGATGCCCCAATGGTATTCGATCCCGGTGAGCGCAGACGGCGGCGGATTTGCGAGCTCCGTGGAGGTGTTGCTTTTAGTCAGCGGGCATCAAATCCTTCTGCCGTCGGTAGGCGCTGCGGCGAACGTGGAGAGATAGTCATTCAGGAGGAAAACCCCCGATGAAAGCTCAATTCCAGCCAACCTCCCTGCAAGCCTGCCTGCGGATGGCACTGGCCTGCGGTCTGCTCCTGTCAGTGCTCCAGCCTCTCTTTCTCGATGATCTGCGCCTGAGCGGCTTGAAGCTCCTGGTAAGCCTGTGTCAATTGGCGGCTCTTCTCCCACAGATCCTGGATGGTGGTGTTTTCAGATTGCTCCAAGCGCTCAATGATTATGCCAACCAGGGCATAAGCAGGTCCGGTTGGCGGTGCAACAAGTCATTGAACTCCACCCGAGTGAGTTCGAACAGTATCAGTGGGGTGAGGGCGCGCACACTGGCTGTGCTGCACTCATCCTGGCTGAACAGGCTCATCTCACCCAGCAGTGCCCCTTGCTGATGGTTGCCCAAAATGCGCTGGTCTGCCGTGCCAGCGTTTTAAAGGATCTCGACCTGGCCTTCCAGCAAGATGTACATCGCGCGGCCCCTTTCCCCTTCCCGCAAGAGGAATTCTCCTTCATCTAGATGCTGGCGGCGTAGCGTGTGCGCCAGGCGCTCCAATTCACTGACTGGCAGGGATGCAAACAAAGGGATACGCTTGAGCAGGGCAGCTCCCATAATGACGTCAATGTCCCACGGCAATCGGGGGGTCGGCAGGCCAGCTCGAAAGCTCGGCGAAGAGCATGTTGCCGTTTTCAACCTGGAATTTATGCTCAGCCGCGGTCAAGATATTCCAGCGGTTCTTGTTCCAGTAGGCCAACTTTAGCTTATCACTGCCACCAGCTTTTCTCACATCTTCTGCTGTGTAGAGCACACGCAGTTCGAAAGGTGTCGAGAAGTAGGTAGCCGCCACGCCGTTTTGGGTCTTCATCAACAGGTTAATCACAACACGGTCCGGGGTAAAGTCTTTATCACCAGCCAGATCGATGCCGATCGGTTTGGAGGCTGTCTTGAATCCCTGTAAGACCTTTACTTTAACGTGCGTTTGCCCGCCGGCTTCGAATGTAAATTCGCTGGCTGCCTGGTTCTTCAACGTGGCAGGTCTACCGGTTGGTTCTTCTGACCGGTCGATTGTTTTCAGTGTTGCCATTTCATACCTCCATTTAGGACGAGTAGGTTAATCAGGAGTTTGCTGGATTACGATCCAACCACAAAGAGCACAAATTCGAGTTGCTTTGTGATCCACTCAAAGCGGAAATTAAAGGTTTACAGACGGTTCCATTTCAATCCGATCCATGCTGATGCGCCGACCACAATGCTATGATCGTGCGGTGTTCGGGCACCTGGGTAAGGTAAGACTTGCTCCACTCCAGATCGCTGATGCGTTCTGCACGTTGCATTAACTCCTGATATCCGGTCTTAAGCGCAGCTTGCGATTCTTCGCTCATACTCAGCGCTTCAAAAACCTGGACGCAGGTCAAATAGGCTAAAATCGGGAATTCCATACCCTGGACGCCGTGCTGGTTAAGGTAGCTCCAGACCTCTGTTGCGTATTCTTGCGCCATAGCCGGGTCTCTCAGAGCCAGTGCGCAGCGCGCCAACCCGGCGGTAGCTTCCAGAGCATAAGCAGGCATATTTTTGGCGTTTAGCATCTGACGAGCCTCATCAAAATAGTATAGTGCTCGCTCTGAATCCTGGCATTGCTCCAGATTGAGGCCCAGGTAAGCCAGGCCGATAGCGCCCCCATACTCATCGCCCACATCGCGCAATTGTGTCAATGATTGTTCTAGTATCTGATGCGCGACTTGCAGATTGCCCAGACGGCAGTAAGCCAGGCCCAAATTCAGGCGGTTGTAAGCATTCGAGCGCTGCGCTCCAATTGATTGGCCTACCTCAAGGGATTGCTCCAGAGCCACGCAGCCGAGCCCATACTGGCCCAATTGCACATATGCGTATCCCAGGTTTGCCAGTCCAATAGCTTCGGCTGCCCGATCTTTCTCACGGTGTTGGATTTCGATCTGCTGTTTCAAGATCTGGATAGCGCGGGCAAGATCGCCCACCATAAGATAATAAATGGAAATGTTGATGTAAACTCTGGCTCGTGTAGCAGGGTCTATCAGCTCTTGCTCCAACGAAAGCATTTCTTCAGCCGTCAGGGCGGCGGCGTCGAGATCTCCCAGGCGAGTCAGACATACCGTCTTGAGGCCTAGCACAGAAGCCCACAGTTTGCTGCTGTCGGAGCGCTGAGCAGCTTGCAAGGCAGAATCGAACGCCTGCAGGGCTGGCTGGTCATCACCAATGCTGTGGAAATACGAACCCTGGTGGAAATATGCCTCTGCCAGGTGCAGGGTGTCGCCCATTTCCTGGGCCAGCGCCAGCAGATCAGCGATGTCCGCCTGGCGATTTGGGGCATCGCTTAAGATGCCCAGCACGAAGCTGCGTGCCAGCAGGGCCTGCCAGCGTTGTTCCGTATGTTCGGGTGGCAGGAATTCGACGGCGCGGTCCAGGAAGTGGCGCGCCTCCGGCAACGCGTAACGTTCTTTGGCATACTCGCCTGCACGTAGATACAACAGGGCTGCAGTACGCCATTCGCCAGCGCGTTCGGCATGCTCGCCGAGCACACCCGCAAACTCATTCAGACGCTCTGCCAAGCGTGCTTGCTGCTCCAACCAGATCCCGGCAGCTCGGTGCAAGCGTTTGCGTTCACTCTTGAGCACGCTTTCATAGGTTACGTCACGTAGCAGATTTTGTTGGAAGCTCCACTCGGTTTCATTGGCTAAGGTGGATGCGGATTGTTGGTGGATCAAATTGAGTTGCTGGAGATGCGGAAGCACCTCGCCAGGGGCACGGATGCCCAATGCTCGCAACCCGTCTTCCCAGAAATTGCGTCCATAAATCGAACCGCGCTGCAAAGCCAGGCGCTCAGATTCAGCCAGGGAACCCAGTCGAGTGAGCAGCAAATGCTGCAGGGTAACCGGTAGAGGCGTCTCCTGCAGTCGCTGGGGGTTGAAACGCCATACTTCTCCGCCAGCATCGATGATGCCGCGATCCAGGAACCAGTTTACCATCTCCTCTGCAAAATACGGCACACCTTCCGAACGCTCCACGATCATGCCCACCAAATCAGCAGGGACACCTTTCACGCGCTGCAGTAGCTCCAATACCAGCTCGTGACAGGCACTCTCTGGCAGGCTGAGCAGGTCAATTTGCTCGAAGGCGGAATGCTCCAACAGCCCCTGGGGAGGGTTCCAATCCGGGCGGGCAGTGGCGATCACCAGTAAGCCATGCTTGCTGGCGCTGCGGTCCAGCACCACTTCCACCAGATAATCCCAAGAGGCTGAGTCGACCCACTGGAGGTCTTCGAGTAAGATGATCACTGGACGGCTGGCGCGCAGATCAGCCAACAGCTCGCGGCTCACCACGAAAGCGCGCCCGCGCACTTGGGCTGGATCCTGGCGCATAGCCCCAATATAAGGGCTGTCTTTGAATGGCAGGCCCACCAGCACGCCCAGGATGTGAGCGGCCTCTTCAAAGCCGCCAGGGTCGCGGACTGCCAGGAAGCTTTCTTCCCACAAACGTTCCGCCTCTCCCAGAGGGGTATCTTCGGCGATCTGAAAAAGATCGAACCACATGCGGCGGATGAGAGAAAAGGCCTGGTATTCATCACCTTGATAGGCGCGCCCACGCAAGGCCCCCAAAGCCACTGGTTGTTGGGCTATAAAATCTAACATTTCCCCGAGCAGGCGGCTTTTTCCCAGGCCGGCTTCGCCTAGCAGCTGCGTCCACACTTGCTGGTTACCTTCCATTGATTTCTGGTAACCGGTTTTCAGACGCTCTATTTCCGCATCACGGCCAATGGTGCGCGTCACGATGCCGGTCACCCCACGCGTCACGGTACGAAATTGGCGTGGGCGGGCGCGCCGTACCAAATAGGTTTGGATGGGCTCGCTTTTCCCTTTGAAATGCATCGGCTCCTGGGGTGTCAATCCGAACATACCGCACACATAGCGATACGTGTCCTGGGAAATCAGCACTCCTCCCGGAGGCGCAGCGGATTGCAGGCGCGCTGCCAGGTTCATGGCATCGCCGGTGGCGGTCACCTCGCGTTTGCTTGACGAGCCCAGTTCACCCACCACCACCAGGCCGGTGTGGATGCCGGTGCGCATCTGCAGAGGCAGGTCGTTCTTCAGTTCTGATAGGCCTGCCTGGATGTCGAGCGCGGCCAGGATGGCATTTTCGCTATCGTATTCTCTGGAGGTGTGCGCTCCAAAGAGCGCCAGCAATCCATCCCCCAGGTATTGTAAAACCGCGCCCTGACGCTGCTCGATGTTCTGGCCTACCATTGCGTGCACGCCAGCCACCACCTCACGCCACTCTTCTGGGTCCATCTTTTCAGCCAGGGCTGTGGAACCAACGATGTCGGTAAATAAGATCGTGACGATGCGCCGTTCGATATTGGCCGCAGGTTGAGCACTGATTTGGGCCTCGAGGGTAGAGATTTTTTCCTGCAGGCTTTGCAGCGCAGGGATTACCACTGCCTCCCCCAGTAAGCTGCGTTGCACCTGCAGCCCCTCCAGGGCGGTTCGCAATCTCTCCAATTCGGTTTCAATCGAATCGGTCATATATCCCACCAGGTGGAAATCCGATTGGCGCGAGGAACGCGTTTTAATAGACAAAAATAGTCAGATTAATGGTATATCATATTCCCCTATTTTAAGCAAATTTAACATTGCGCAGGTACACCTAACGGGAATTACGGATAATTCAATACGGATTTGGCGGGGAGAGGTGGCGGAGGAGTTGGTGATTGTGGGGTAGATTAACCCTCCACCGCCTTGAATTCAAAATCATAGCCAAAATGGCGGGGACCGAATTCGTGCAGGCCGCGGGGTGTGCGCCATTCGGGGGCCGAGGGAAGGCCGGTTACCGTTATAAGCTGCCCATCTTTGAAATACGGGTTGATCACGGGTTCGCCGCTTACGTCGTCAAACACGATGATTAAATCCGGCACGGTCACATCCACTGCTCCATCGCGCCAGGCGATCATGTGCTCATTCTTGAACCAGATATGGTATTCGCTTCCCTGGTATGCATCCTGATCCTGGATGTACACGTCGCCGACGGTGAATCCTTCCACGGTCTGGTAGGCGAAGCGGGAGACTGCACCATTAAAGAGGATGCGCCCGCCGCCTAGCTCGGCGATGAGGGGAGAGACCGGCTGACCGGCGGCGCGAGCTTCGCGGGCTGCCTTGCCCAGTTTCCAGGCATAGCTGATAGCACCCTTTATTACCGTGTTGCGCAAGGTCTTCGCTTGGGCAGGATGGTCGGCAACACCGATACGGTTCTTGCTTGCCACGGCCATGGAGCGGACGAGGGCTTCGGCGCGCAGGTCGTTTACCTGTGCTGGCTACTTTTCTCATCCAGATAATTTCTTCGGTAAAAATTTTGGGGTAAATACGATAATTTACGCTGCAATTTTGATGGATGGAATATTTGCACCTTACAGGCGTTCTCAGCTCTTGGATGCCTGAACCTATGGCCACAGCCGAAAAATGCGGAGCGTATTTGCTGTCGCGATCGTGAAGGAGGTACTTCGGACCCTGGCCCCAGGGTGTTGCTTCGCGCAGCTGCTGTGCGGTCCATTCATCTGTCGGGGATGTAGTAACGGTGGAATGCACGATCCGCCGAGTTTTGAGCTCCATGATGACAAAGATATGCCACGGTCGGAAAAGCCAATCATAGACCACGGTAAAGTCGCAAGCCCAAATGTCCGCGACATGATTCTTCACGAAAGTCGCCCATGTCTGGCTCGAAGATGGTGCTTCCCTTACTGTTGGCAAGTATTTCTGGACAGTTCGTTTACACACCCTGATCCCGAGCTTGAGCAGTTCACCCCGAATCCGCTCCGCACCCCATAAGCGATTCTCTTTTGCCATCCTGCGGATGAGAGCGACCGTTTCTGGTGAGATCTTTGG
>CAYXDC010000112.1:3870-6766 GCA_964463505.1 uncultured Anaerolineaceae bacterium | reverse complement strand
CACAACCTCGGCCTTAGGAGAGCCTCGCTCTATCCTTTGAGCTACTGGGGCAACATTACGATTATAACATTTCCTTATCAAGCAATCAGTCAGTTGCTAATTACTATATTCAGTAAAAAAATCCCCGCTGTCCTGCAGCGGGGATTTACAGGTAGATTGTTGCTAATCCACGCGCCCGGTGGCAATTGCCTTTTTCACCTCACCGATGGCTTTGGTGATTTCGATCTCGCGCGGGCAAGCCACTGTACAATTGAAAATTGTGTGGCAGCGATAAACCCCAAATTGATTGTTTAATATCTGCAGCCTTTCGGTTGCCCCTTGATCACGACTATCAAAGATAAAACGGTGGGCATTGACGATGGCTGCAGGACCAACATATTGATCGTTGGACCAGAACGATGGGCAGGAGGTAGTGCAAGCGGCGCACAGGATGCACTTGGTTGTATCATCAAAGCGTGCCCGTTCTTCGGGTGATTGTAAGCGCTCTTTGGCCGGCTCCGGGTCAGTATTGATGAAATAGGGCATCACCGAGCGGAAATGCTCGAAGAAAGGCTCCATATCCACAATCATATCCTTGATCACACTCAGACCCAGGATCGGCTCGATGGTGAGGGAGCTGCTGCCCAAATCTTTAACCAGGACTTTACAAGCCAGGTAATTACGCCCATTGATGCGCATGGCATCCGACCCGCAAATACCATGGGCGCAAGAACGTCGAAAAGACAGTGTACCGTCAATATGCCCCTTGACATACTCCAGCAAGTCCAGCACACGGTCGGTTGGGTCCGCATCCACCTGATATGTTGCGAAATAGGGTTTTTTATCCTGCTCAGGATTATAGCGAAAGACCTTGAGGGTTACCTGCATCGTTGCGGTCCTTTCTAGTACACTCTTTCCTTGGGTTGGTATTTGGTGATGACGACCGGTTTATAGCTTAACTTAATCGGGCCATCGCTGGTCCAAGCCAGAGTATGTTTTAACCAGTTCACATCGTCACGCTTGGAAAAATCATCCCGAGCATGGGCGCCGCGGCTCTCTGTGCGGGCTAAAGCGCTGACCGTGGTTACTTCTGCCAGGTCCAGCAAATTTCCAAGCTCCCATGTCGCCAACAGATCGGTGTTAAAGATCTTGCCATGATCTTCCACGCGAACTTTCTGAAAGCGTTGCTTTAGCTCAATAATTTTGTCAAGGGCTTGTTGCATACCTTCTGCAGTGCGAAAGACACCTACATGGTCGAACATGACCGACCTCATCTCGGTGGAAATTTGGATCGGGCGCTCATCGCCTTGTACCTGGAGCAAATGATCGAATTGTGCTCTGGAAAAATCGGTAGCATCCGCCGGCAGATTGGCGAACGCAGCCTCATTGGCATATGCAGCTGCGTTTAAACCAGCATGTTTACCAAAAACCAGCAAATCAAGCAAGGAGTTAGTACCCAGGCGGTTTGCGCCATGCACAGAGACACAGGCAACTTCCCCAGCAGCAAACATTCCAGGCAAGACGGTGTTATTTTCATCGATCACAACTTGCCCAAATTTGTTGGTTGGAATACCACCCATCGCATAGTGTGCTGTAGGCTGGATCGGCATCGGCTGGCTGATCGGATCAACGCCCAGATATGTGCGACAAAAGTCAACAATATCAGGCAGTTTGGAAAGAATTTCTTCAGCGGTCACTACATAAGGTGAGCCATCTAGGCGCTTGCGCCCGTCAAGAGCAGCATATTTATTGACTGATTCCGGTCGCACGTCGAGGTAAAGATAGCGTTTGCCGCCAATCCCGCGCCCTGCCTGCATTTCCAGGTACATCGCCCGGCTGATTACATCCCGTGAGGCCAGGTCCTTGACGGTGGGCGCATAATTGGGCATGAAGCGTTCACCCTGATCATTGATCAACACGCCACCTTCACCCCGCACACCCTCGGTGATCAGAATGCCCAGGCGGTAAATTCCGGTGGGATGGAACTGGAAAAATTCCATATCTTGGGCAGGAATACCACGCCGCAGCGTGATCGCGATCCCATCTCCGGTATAAGCATAGGCGTTGGAGGTAATTTCCCAGATGCGCCCATGCCCACCAGTAGCAAAAATCACCGCTTTGGCGTGAAAGGTATGAAATTCGCCGGTCGCCAACTCAATCGCCACTACCCCAACCGCCACGCCCTCGTTGATGAGTACATCCACAACCTGAAACTCATCATAGAAGTTCACTTTATTTTTTATGCATTGCTGATATAGGGTTTGCAAAATCATGTGACCGGTACGGTCTGCGGCATAGCAGGCTCTCTGGACAGGCTTGCCAGTTACGTTATTGGTATGCCCTCCAAATGGCCGTTGGGCAATGGTCCCATCCGCGTTGCGCGAGAAGGGTAGCCCCATATGCTCTAACTCATAGACAGCAGGAACTGCTTCACTGCACATAAACTCAATGGCATCCTGATCGCCTAAATAATCACTGCCTTTTACGGTGTCATAGGTGTGCCACTCAGGATGATCCTCTTCTGTATTTCCGAGCGCCGCGCCCACCCCACCTTGAGCGGTGCCTGTATGCGAGCGGGTTGGATACAACTTGCTCAAGACAGCAGTTTTTGCTGTACGTGAAGCATACAGGGCAGCCATCAAACCGGCGCCACCTGCTCCAATTACGACAACATCGAATTGATGCTTATTCATACAGTTTCTCCTTGAACCTCCTTGGGGTTGGCCGTGTTCCTAGGACTAAGAGGCCAGGATGACATAAATGGCTACAATCAACAAAAACAGCCACAGCAAAAAAATCAATCCGCGCAAGAACGGCTGCCAGAATGATGGGCGAATATAATCTTCTACAACAACCCGCAGGCCGTTAGCGCCATGAGTAACCCCAAAAACCGCAACTAACATCTGCATCACCTGCC
>CAYXDC010000112.1:0-3770 GCA_964463505.1 uncultured Anaerolineaceae bacterium | reverse complement strand
CCGTTAGCGCCATGAGTAACCCCAAAAACCGCAACTAACATCTGCATCACCTGCCAGAATGCGTTTGCCCAATTTGGCTCCAGATCAGGGATCTCGCTGCTAACCACGTGATTGGGATTGGGGAAAAATGTCCAGCGCATGAGCGTGCCGATATCCATCTGGTTGCGTGCGCCGTAAGAAAATGCAGCAATCAATCCAACCAGCGCCAGGATGATCATCGCCAGGCCTGAAATACGGGTAAAAATCCACATCAAATATTCGAAGTTAAAACCGGGTTGAACAACTTTGCCGCGCATTGCATCTCCTCCTGGTTTAACCGCCCGAAAGCCCTAGTTGGATAATCAAAAAGACAGTCAAGCCATAGAGCGGAATAAACACCGCCCATTGCAACCAGATCGCCTCGCGCTGGTATTGCAGCAGCTCTGGGCGCAAGTCCAGGATTATGATCCTGAGACCGTTCAGCGCATGAAATAGCACAAAGAAAATTACGAAGATCTGGAACCAGAAGGATTCATAGATTGTGTTGACAGCAATCGCCCAATCGCTGCCGAATTGCTGGGTAAAGAAGGATGCCAGCACATGCAGGCCAACAAAAAACAACATCCCCAGGCCTGAGATACGATGGAGTATCCAGGCCAGCATGGGTCCTCCGCCTTGATACTTGAGGCCAGCCGTGAAGCCAACTTTGCGATCCAAACCCATGGTTTGCCTCCTTGAACAAGATATAATAGATGTAGTCTTTGGCGACCTTTGTGGAGCCGATATTCACTGACAATAATATTGTCCAGGCTTAATATACATAAGTATATCGCGGCTGACTGTCAAGCGGCAATATTTATTATTCCATTGAAACGTCATCTTGGGAAAGTGACGATTATCCTATATTAATTACATCATCTATACTTATCAAACCTCCCTTTTTCATCTAAAATAGGGTGGGCACGTTAGACCTGTGTAAAGCCATCAGGTGAGGCAGGAAAACTAAGGCAGCACAGGTGTAGGATAAACCAAAACTAAAGGAGGTCTGTGTGGCAAAATCGCACGAGTTGCAACGCCGCGACTTTGTCAAATCGGTCGTGGCAGTCATAGGCACCATCATCGGTGGATTTATCACCCTACCAACCATTGGTTACCTGATCTCGCCAGCTTTGAAAGGCAGTACGGCTGAAGCCTGGATCCCGCTAGGTCCTCTCGAGAACTATCCGGTTGACACCCCAACCCTGTTCAACTTTACGCGCACCAAAATTAACGGCTGGGAAAAGACCGTTAACAGTTATGGCGTATATGTTGTGAACCAGGGTGACGGGCAAGCCAAAGTATATAATAATATGTGTACCCACCTGAGTTGCCGGGTGACCTGGCAGCCTGACAACCAGATCTACTTCTGCCCCTGCCATGACGGCCAATTTGATCCGGACGGAGAAGTTGTGGGCGGCCCTCCCCCTCGCCCTCTGAATATCTATGAAACAAAAGTTGAAGAAGGGGTCCTTTCCATCCATTTCATCGAGGGATAATTCATGGAAAAACTTTACACCTGGCTGGATGAACGACTGGGCTTGCAGACGATTTATAATACCGTGCTGGACCGCAAGGTTCCTAAGGTAAACTGGTTTTACACCCTGGGCAGTGCGAGCCTGTTTTTGTTTGTCATGCAAGCTGCCACGGGAATTTTTCTAACTGTCTATTATGTTCCTTCCCCCGATCACGCATATGACAGTATCCAGTACATCATGAATGGGGTCGCCTTTGGCTGGTTGATCCGTGGGATTCACCACTGGGGCGCAACCTTAATGGTAATTGTCGTATTTTTTCACATGCTGCGAACTTTTTTCTTTGCTTCCTATAAATACCCACGCGAGCTCACCTGGCTAACCGGTGCAGGCTTGTTGCTCTGCACACTGGGCATGGGCTTTACAGGGTATTTACTGCCCTGGAATCAACGTGCCTACTGGGCAACCACCGTGGGCACTGAAATTCCAGGTACCGCCCCGTTCATAGGGCCATTCATCACCAGTGTTCTGCGCGGTGGGACTGACCTGAGCGGAGTGACCCTGGCGCGATTCTTCTCAGTTCACATCTGGTGGCTGCCCGCTGCAATCGTTCTGCTGATCGGCGTCCATATGTATCTGATCATACGCCTGGGCATCAGCTCGGTTCCAAAGCAGGAAGATTAAGGATCAGGAGCACAGTGATGAGCGAAGACTACAAACAAGCCTATCATGAGAAATATGCCAAAGAGAAACAACATGGGGTTAAGTTTTTTCCAGACATCATTTTTAAAGACATGCTGGTGTCATTTGGCATCTTCGTGCTTCTGGTCGGATTAGCGATATTTGTAGGTGTAGCCAACGAGCCGCCTGCCGACCCATCCGATTCATCCTATATTCCACGCCCAGAGTGGTATTTCCTGTTCCTGTTCGAAATGCTCAAGTATTTTCCGGGGCAAATCGAATGGGTTGGGACCACGATCATTCCTGGTTTAGCAGTTTTAGCACTCTTTTTGTTACCATTCTTTGACCGCAACCGCTCACGCCACTGGTCCAAGCGTAAGTTCGCGATCGGATTTATGAGCCTGGTGGTGATCGGTATGGTAGCGCTTACGATCCTGGCAGTGGCTTCAACACCTCCCCAAGAAGAGGTCGCCCTGGCATCTACCCTGAGTGACCAAATTATCATCGGACAGGATGTCTATTCGGTCCAGTGTGTTGAATGTCACGGCGCAGAGGGCGAAGGCGGCGAGATCATCGGCGTAGAAGGCCTGGAAGGGGTAGTCCTGGACCCGATCAACCATTCTGACATCATGTATACCTTTACCGATGACACGCTATACAACATCGTTGATTATGGGCAGCCTGGCCTAGGGATGCCGCCGTTTGGTCTGGCTTATGGCGGTGAGCTTTCACGCGGCGATATTACTGCACTGGTAAATTTCATGCGCTATACCTGGGATGATCGAGCCGAACTTCCAGCAGAAGTAGCAGCTGCATCAGCAATCCCCGCTCTTAAGCCTGGTGAGGTGCCTTCCTATGAGGTTCATATCGAACCCATCGTAAAACGTTTTTGTGTCTCCTGTCATCGGCCTAACAAGGAAAACAACAATTACCTGATGCGCACCTACGAAGAAATCATGACTTCAGGCGACAATGCGCCGAATATCATCGCCGGCGATCTGGGTAACAACACCATACGGATGCTGCATCGCGAGGATATTGAGGCGGGTGGTCCTATGCCACCTACAAAAGCACTCAAACCCGAATATATAGAGATTTACGAACGGTGGGTTATGGGTGGCGCGCCTAATACCGCGGCAGAGGCTGCTGCACTCAGCACAACCAGCGAAGCTGCCCCAGCCGAGACTACAACCCCGGCGCCCTGACGCGCCGCAAGTAGCAGAACCACACCTTAATAAAAACAGGGCTGTCTGGGTGCAAAATTCAGACAGCCCTGTAACGTTTAACAATCCGCAAGCCGCATCAATCGTTCATGTGGCTTATGATCGCGTCACCAAATTCCGATGTCTTAAGCAGAATAGCGCCTTCCATCAAACGATGGAAATCATAAGTCACCGTTTTCGCAGCAATAGCGCCTTCCATGCCCTTTAGAATTCGATCCGCAGCCTCGTGCCAGCCCATATAACGCAACATCATCTCACCAGACAGGATCACAGAGCCAGGATTGACGACGTCTTTATCGGCATACTTTGGAGCGGTACCGTGAGTTGCTTCAAAAACGGCATGACCGGTAACATAGTTTATATTCCCGCCGGGGGC
>CAYXDC010000111.1:0-6778 GCA_964463505.1 uncultured Anaerolineaceae bacterium | reverse complement strand
CATGTGTGCGCCCAACCAGGGTAAGCAGTCCGGCAAAGAATATATTCCCGATGCGGCGTGTCACGGGCATTTTGCTATCCGCGCCTGCCATGCGCGATCCAATCACCAGATCCGCGCCATTCATGGCCGCCTTGCATAAGGCAGGAAAATATTCTGGGGGATAAGTACCGTCCGCATCCATAAAACCGATTAATTCCCCCTGAGCCTGTGAAAACCCGGTTTTCAAGGCTGCACCATAGCCCTTGTTTATGGGATGGCGAATCAGGCGCACCCCCTCAATCTGGCCGGCAATTTCAGCAGTTTTGTCACGCGAGCCGTCATCGACCACCAATAGTTCCAGATCAGCCACTCCGGCTTTTATCAGATCGTCTTTTACAGCGAGAACGCGCTGGACGATCTCGGAAATGCCGTCTTCTTCATTATATGCAGGTATTACCACAGATAACATGATCATAAATTCGCCTCTTTTACATCCAAATAAACTTGCCTGGTAGAGCGCTCTTTTAAAGTGCCATCAATGGTCTTGATTGGTTTTGCCGGCACCCCCGCAACGACTGTATGGGCGGGAACATCCTGAGTCACCACGGCCCCAGCAGCCACAACCGCTCCTTTACCTACACGCACTCCATCTGTGATGATTGCGCCGGCCCCCAACCAGACATCATCTTCAATCACAATCCCCTCAGCTGTAATACCCTGCTCGACAAATGGTCGCTGGGGATCAGAAAATACATGATTGACCGCAATAATTTGCGTGAATGGAGACGTATAGACACGGTCTCCAATGACTACCCCACCTTGCCCGCGGATCACCGAATATTCCCCCACCAGGCTATCGCGCCCAATTCGTATTCCGGCGTGCGGTAGATCACGGAAATTGTACACATGCAAGACTGCTCCGTGCATCACCAGGGTATTCGCACCAATCTCGATTCCATTTGGGCAGGCATGTAAGTAGACTCCCTGATCCAGATAAGCTCCTGCACCTAACTTAATTTGATCTGCAAAGCGCAAGCGCACACCGTTCTCAATTGCGGCCCACCCATTCATACGCAGGATCAGGCGATAGAAAATTCCACGCAGGCCAATCCCGACAATAGTGGGAACCCAACCGAACACGGCGTAAAGAAGTTGTTCGAGGATATAACGGCCGAAGCCAGAAGCCTGACGGAGAATATATAATCTGAGTTGTGCAAGCATTGGAGAATTTGTTTCCGGGTATGCTCCGCCCTTCCGACATTAGCGGATCATATGTATTATCGGGCAAGACTCTGGAGCAGGTCTCAATATGTCCGGTCGAGTTGGCTTAGATTAGCCATAAACCATTATAATGAAAGGCATGTTGCCCGCATTATTTCTCGACCGCGATGGTGTCATCATTGAAAATCGCGATAATTATGTGCGCGTCTGGGAAGATGTTGTTTTCTTCCCTTCTGCTCTTGCCGCACTAAGCCTGGCAGCCGCATTGCCGCTCCGGATTGTGATCGTGACCAACCAGTCTGCTATCGGACGAGGGATTATCAGTCTGGCGGCAGCGGAAGAACTTAATCAGCGCATTGTACAAACAATCGAACTTGCCGGCGGGCGCATCGATAGTGTTTATATGTGCCCACATGCTCCAGAAGAGCAGTGTGAGTGCCGAAAACCCAAACCCGGTTTGCTTCTGCGCGCCGCCCAGGAACTCTCCATCGATCTACTGCACTCCATCATGATCGGGGACGCCCAGAGCGATCTACTTGCTGGGCAGGCGGCTGGCATCAGTAACCTCATTATGGTCAAAACGGGCCGTGGTATTGTCCAAGCCCGTTTGAACCCGGCTGCGCTACAAAAACCATATTGGATTGCTGACGATTTAGCCAGTGCACTTAATTCTTTGCCGGATATTCGTAGTCAAGTCCCTGAATAATTATTCACCAATCAACAATCCAGGCGCGTCATTTGGCTAACCTGCTGGGAATCTACAGCCAATCCTTGAGCGTACGCCCGCTCGCGCAGGGCCTGTGAGATCATATGCTCTAACGCCAGGTGGATATCTTCCACATGCTCAATAGAATCGCTTGGAACATGGATATGAATCTGGACCATCTCACCCAGCAGCCCCCCGTCAAACCCAGTAAATCCTACGGTTAATGCCCCCGCGCGATTGGCGACTTCGATAGCTCGTAATACATTCGGGGATTTCCCACTGGCGGAGATCCCAATAACAATATCCCCAGGTTGAACAAAGCTGGTCAGTTGCTGCGCAAACACACTGTCATATCCTTCATCATTCGCCAGGGCAGAGAAGATCGCCATGTTGTCTGTCAGACCGATTGCCTTAAAATTTGGCAATTCAGACTGGCGTGTGTTTTTTCCTAAATCACAAACAAAGTGCGAGGCAGTTGAGGCGCTGCCACCATTTCCCATAATGAAAACCTGACGTCGTTCCAACCTGGCAGCATGCAACAGATCAATCACCTGATTTATCTGATCTTCAGGAAGCTGATCGAGGGTGTTCTGCAATCCTTTAATATATAGACGTACGCTATCCATGCCAGATACCTCTCTTACCTAAACGCTAATTTACCGGTGATAATTAAAGATTACTTTCGAGCCGTCATGCTCCAGACCAAAAGGAAGCTCTTGAAGTGGCTCAAGGGTCTCGCGCACCGCGTTCTGATATTCGTGCGGGCAGTATAGTAGTAAAAAGCCTCCCCCGCCCGCGCCTGTGATCTTGCCGCCTATTGCACCCGCCTTGCGGGCTTTGGTGTAAAGATCATCAATTGTGCTGTTACTAATCTGACTAGCTAACTTCTTCTTTAATTGCCAGCTCTCATCTAACAAACGTCCAAAATCGTCCAGGTTGCATGAGCGCAACGCCTCCGTTGCGATATTTGCCATCTGTTTCATCTCTCGTAAAACCAACAACCGGTCCTGAATATTATTCTGCTGTTCGCTCAAAATGCGCGCCGATTTGCGGGAAATACCTGTATAAAACAAGAGCAGATTTTCATTTAAGGTGCGTGAAACACTTGGATCAAGCTCAATCCGCTGCGGGCTGACTTCGCCCTGCGGGGAGATTTCGAGCAGGCGCAACCCACCATACGCCGCAATATATTGGTCCTGAATTCCAATCGGCTTTCCTAATACATCTATTTCTATCTCACAGGCTTCCTTTGCTAATTGCCTGGCAGGAACAATCTCACCCAGCAAAGTGTAGAGCGCGTGCAGTGCGCCAACAGTTACTGTGCTCGATGAGCCCAGACCAGATCCAGCAGATGGAATATCACCCATGGTGGTGATCTCGACACCCTGCTCAACGCCCGTCTTGCGCAATGATTCACGGATGAGTTCATGGTGAATCTCATCGATTTGATCAGCCATCTCAGTCATCGTATAACCTACACGCAGCTTGTGATCAAAGCGCGGTTTTACGGTGACAAAGATATATTTATCAATTGCTGAAGAGAGCACAAGCCCGCCCTCCTCGCGATAAAAAGACGCGAAATCAGTGCCGCCTCCAAAGAAGCTGATGCGCAGAGGAGTCTGGATAATGATCAAATAACACGCTCCGCTTTGTTGAAATAGTCGACGGTGTTGGATAATCCGGCATACAAATCCAGTGTTGGCTCCCAGCCAAAGATACGGCGAGCTTTCGTTGCATCCAAATAGATCTTGCTGGTTTCACCCAGTATCGCGGGCCGATGAGTAGCATCCAATGGATAATGGGTAATATCTTTCAGAGCCCGATAGATTTGATTGATCGTGGTGCCTTTTCCTGATCCCAGGTTGAAGATACCACTTTCATGCGGTACAGTAACTGCCAATAAGTTCGCCCGAGCGCAGTCATGGACGTGCACAAAGTCGCGCTCCTGCTCTCCGTCTCCATTGATGCGAACCTGTTCACCTTTCAGCATCTGACCGGTGAAAATGGCAACTACCCCAGCCTCTCCATGCGGATCCTGGCGTGGGCCATAAACATTGGGATAGCGGATGACAGTATATTCCAGGCCATAATTCTGATGATACATATACAGGTAATGTTCAACCGTATGCTTGCTGGCCCCGTACTGACAAATCGGATTGATGGGATGCTCTTCGTCACAGGGCAAATAAACCGGCTCACCATAAACTGCCCCCCCTGTGGAAATATACACAAAGCGTTTTACCCCAAAACGGCGCGCGTTCTCCAGAAGATTGATCGAGCCTAAAATGTTTACACTGGCATCGAAAAGTGGCTCAACAATCGAGCGGCGAACATCCATTTGAGCCGCATGGTGATTGACAAAATCAGGACGCTCCGCTTCGAAGACTGAAGCAACCTCTGGACTGCGAATGTCCATTTGAATAAACTTAGCGCCTGGGTTCAAGTTTAATGCTCGTCCAGTAGACAAGTCATCTAAGATTACAACTTCCATACCATTCGCCAGCAACAGATCGACCACATTCGATCCGATAAATCCTGCGCCACCTGTAACCAAAATTTTCATCCTGCTACTCCTGAAAGAGACCTATGGCAACATCGAACAACCAGCCTAGTAAGCGCCACGCTTCTTGAGTACGGCTGGAATGGTTTGGAACAGCAGCTGCAGATCCAACCAGATGCTCCAATTACGCACGTAGAACATATCGTAGCTAACACGTTGCTCGTAACTGACATCCGAGCGCCCGCTCACCTGCCACAAACCCGTGATTCCCGGTCGGACCGTCAGCAGGTTAATATCCCACTGGTCATATTTACCAAGCTCTGGGCAAGTAATCATACGCGGCCCCACGAGAGACATATCCCCCGTGATCACATTGAATAACTGAGGCAGTTCATCAAGACTGGTCTTGCGCAGAAAGTGGCCCAATCGGGTGATGCGCGGATCATTCTTGAGTTTGTAATTGGCTTCCAGCTCAGCCTTTAACTGTGGATTGGCCTCAATGAGCTTATCGCCATCTACGATCATGGTTCTAAATTTCCATGCGTAAAACTCACGTCCATTCACGCCCAGGACCTTCCGCCTGTGGAACACCGGTCCAGGAGAGTCCAGCTTAACCGCAATTGCTATAGCAGCCAGCAAGGGCGAAAGTATGATCAGCCCAGGGATGGTAAACACATAATCCATTACACTTTTCATAAGTCGATCGGTACCAGACAGACGCACCTGGTTGATCCCGACCAGAGGTACATTGGCGAATTCTTTGACAGTCAAACCTGTGGTAATAATTTCATATAACCCCGAGGACATACGAACATTAATACCGCTGGCAACCCCATAGGCTTTGAAAATTTCCAACAAACTATCTCTAGTCGTAAAAGCACTGGTTGACAATATGATCTCCTCTACCTGGTATCTATTTACGATAGCGGGTAGTTGCTCAACTGTACCTAAAGCATAGAGATCCTTCGTCAGCAGTGTTCCTGCAGGGAATTTCTTGTCCACAAAGCCCATAATATGCAAGCCGGACGCACGCCAACTCACTAATTGTTGGGCAAGAGAGAATCCTTCATCATTTGCTCCTACAATAACTGCCGGAGATAAAAAGTAACCAAATTGGCGTAGGGAGTAAATCACTCGCCGCAAAGTGAATCTGCCCAGGGCGACAAAAAAGAATGAAAAACCCCAAGCCATAATCAACCAGCCGCGGGCAAAAATCAATTCAGGGAGCAAGAAGCCTGCAGCAATCAAAGAAAACATTCCCAGTGTTGCACCGTTAAAAATCAGGGCGTACTCGCGGGTGCCGCCTAATAAGTAGCGCCGGTTGTATGTGCCGATGCTTGCAAATATAAACAGCCATACCGGAAGTAAAACGATCACTAAATTCTGGTAAAAGACGGTCGATGGAATACTTTCGCCATAAAAAATTTCAAGTCCCAACTCGAAGCGGAGAATGTATGCCAGCCGAAATGCAAAGCCTGTCATCAGGATATCGTTAAGCACCAGCGAAAGCAGAAAAAGGCGCCACTGCCAGCGACGCGGTACCGCTATAGACGCTTTCCTTATCCTGACTGCTTGAGGTGTCTGCAGTAATGAGTCAATAATTGGTGCTGTTGATTGCATTAATAAATCCTCCAATTAACACCCGGTCCGCTTGTGAGCTAACTTGCGTTCCACGATGAAACAATTTCATCTACCTCTGTCATGGCATCACGATGTTATGGGAGCAATTCAAGAGTGTTCGTAAATAATCTGTATGTTACTGTGGTTCGTTTTCTACTGTTCCACCCAGCTACTGATCGATCAGAGCTCTGTCAGTCCAAGAAGTCTCCTAGATAAATTTACCAGGGAAAAACCCGAGTGATGCTATCAGTATTGTCCGATTTTGTCAAACCACTTATTAGCACCGCAATTTCAACGACAGAGTTTATAGGCTACAATTTTTAGAACGAAAACAGCTGGGTTTTGTTACCCTCCAATTCTTCATCGCCTTATACCAGTGCGAACACTGGATTTTCACCGACCAACTTCCCAGCAAAACCGAGTAGATTGATCGAGCTGGTTCCCCGAAGTTAGAGCCAGTGGTACAACCACAATAGATAAGAATACCTCATTCACTCTCGTTCAATTGCTCAAATTATTAAGGTAATAATTAAGACAAATATCACCAAATACTTAAAATATCATACCTGAATGCAACTAATAAGTCAAGCCAGCTTAAGTAATTGTTAAGTGTTTATTATCTGTTTGTTATAACTTTCACCAAACTGACAATTGGATTATACAACTACACTCACCTGGTTTTTTTAATAATAGGTTAAATTTCCGATAATTCAGACAGTATTAACGGATTTGTTAGCTTATTCTCGCCATCT
>CAYXDC010000110.1:0-6797 GCA_964463505.1 uncultured Anaerolineaceae bacterium | reverse complement strand
CTGAGGAACATTTTGGCGATGGGCACTTCCACCAGGGTGGGGAAGTACATGAACACCCCGAACAAGACCCCTGCCATATTCCCCAGGATAGTATTACTGCCTGCCAGGGTCTGGATCCATTCGGGGCGGATTAGCACGCGAATTACACCTACTAAAAATACACCCGCGACCAGCAAGGGGAAGATCTGCTTGACAAAGCGCCAGGATTCCCACAAGAAGTCCCGCAATTCATCTTCAGAAAGGTGGTATCGACCGAGCCAAAACAGGATTCCCAATGCCAGCAATACGGCGATAAACTTGCCGGGCACGGAAACAAGCAGGCCTGCAGGAGTGGCTTGCACCCCCAGAGAGGCGACCGCCAGGGTGAGCGCCGTCAGACCCAGTGCGATGCCTGCCCAACGGTTGAAGCCTTCATGGATATTCTCGAAGCCTTTCCAGGAAGTTACCCCGATCAGCGCCAACAGAGTAATCAAGACCACACCTTGCACCGAGACGCCTTCTTCACCTTTGGAAGCATCATAAGGCACCAGGCGATCTAAACCGGCCTGGAATTCTGCCACACCTGAGATGGGCAGGCTGGTCTGAGCATATGCATCGGTCAGCAGGGATATCTTGAGCGTGCCCGCCAGCAGCAGGATGACCAGCACCAACAGAAAAGCCAGGGCGGCTTTCTTCATGCCCTGGGCGTTCTGGGCAGCAAACATGGCGTCGGTGCTTTTGTCATGCACCTGGTCATCTTTGCGGAAAATTAAAGCCATGATCAGGCCAATACCGATGCCAAAAGCCAGGGAGAGGAACAAGCGAGCAAAAGCCAGGTCGGGGCCAATCACCCCACCTGTGTACACCAGCGCGAGGATATTGGCTGCGGGCGCAAAGAACAGGAAGGTGATGGCCGGCCCTATCCCGGCGCCTTTTTTATAGATCCCGGCAAAGAGCGGTACGATCGTGCAGGAGCACACCGCCAGCACCGAGCCGGCCAGGGCTGCCGCAGGGTAGGAAATGAACTTCGGTGTATTACGTCCCAGGAAGCGCGTTACTGTGTCTTTAGGGATCAGGGCTGTCATCGCCCCGGCGATATAAAAAGCGGGTAAGAGACACAGCAACACATGCGCTGCCAGATAGGCTGCCAGGTTCCCGGTCCCACCCTGAAATAGTCTCATTAATAATACAGGAATATCCATAAAGATTCTCCAATACCAAGTGGGTGTTTAAAAGTACCTAGACTTTAAGTTGAGCCAGGCTACTGGGAGGCGTTGTTTCACAATCGGGGCAGCCACATTCAGTACTAGGGCCGCCGCCAGATGCAAAAACAATCTTCCTGGCGGGGATGTCCAGTGCTTCCGCCGCCAGACGGACAAGACCCATCAGAGCAGGGTCTGTCAGGCTGTAATAGATATAGCGACCATCGCGACGTGTTTCCAGGATACCGGCCTGGCGCAAAGCCATTAAGTGTTGAGAAATGTAGGCCTGGCGCATTTTTAAAACCGCCTCCAGGTGACATACACACGCTTCTCCACTGCCAATAGCGAGCAGGATCTCAACCCGCGTTGGCTGGCTGAGCGCTTTAAACAATTCTGCAATTTGGGTGGTGGGTTTTTGTATTTTCATATTCGAATACCTGAATATATTATAGGCATGACATGCAAGTCTGCTTAGTGACAAATGTCACCTGATTGTCATACAGTTAAAGACCAATCAGATCGTCCTGATGTATGGCTGTATAAGCATATTTCGGAATGTAGGGTAAACTATTAGGAAATTTAGCCTGAGGGTTGACTACCCCAAGAGTATAAATCAATGAGTTTAGGTCAGATTGTTAGCGGAAAAAAATTTAAATGGGACCTGGTTGAAAAACTGGGCGAAGGCGATGCCGGCGAAGTATACCGGGTTGAGACACTTTTAAAGGGCAGGCAGGCTATATTAAAACGTCCTCGAAAGAGTGCTTTTATCAGTGATGTATTGCGCCAGGCATCTCAAATCCAGACCGAAGCAAGCCTGCTAAAAGCGCTTGGCAAAATTACCTTCCCAGGCGCAGGTACAGGTCTGGCATTCCCTGGATTAATTGACCAGAGTACAACAGAGGACGGTTTTGGCGAGAACTATTTTATTGTGATCGAGAGAGCTGGTGGGTTCGACCTTAAATCTCTGGCTCAGGTCACCCATTTTGGTTTGTTGGAACAATTCCGCACAAGCGATAACTTCGCTTATTTGGATTTCCTTCAAAGTATGGCCAAGTTCAGTCAGCTTCCAGACCAGCTACTCATCCGCTCACTGCTGGCAGTGATTAACATGCTCGAAACGATCCACACCAGTGAAGTTTGGGATAACAATGAAAAGCGACATGGCCTGATCTGGAATGATATCAAGCCGGATCATTTATTTTGGGATCCTCAGAAAGCTTGTCTAACCGTCATCGATTGGGGTAACGGTTTTTTCTTGGAAGCGGATGGGTCGACCAGGGACCGCCATCACTCCAAGGTCGGTGACCATTATCAGTTTATTCAGGCAATGGGCGAGTTTATATCTGAAGCAAACCCTCTACTGTTGGAAAAACTGAATTGGCCGAAAGTAATTACACCTGGCAATGCCTATACAGAGGGCATCAAGCCGCTTAAAGAGAGATTGGTTTCTCTCAACGACGAAGTGCTGGCGCAACTCCAGGATCTACGCGAAACCATAAATCAGCTCTATGACACCTCCAGGCCAGGAACGCAGGAACTTTCCCGGAGTGATGAGTTACAGCATCTACTGGTCGCATATGGAGAGCTGCCAGATTCAGCCCGAGCGACAAATTTCTATGCCAGGGTCGCGTTACAACTGGCTGCGGATCATCAATTAGAAGCCTTTCAAAAAATATGCCAACGGGCGGGAAATCTAGCCTCTGCTTCATCCGAGAAATGGTCTTTATTAAGTGAAATTGCCGGGCTGGCGCAGCAGTCCAGTGCATCTCTATCCGCAGCACTCCAGGCAGCGCTGCCTGGCGCCCTGGCTTCTGGCGTGGTGGATGAATGGCCGGCACTGCTCTGGGATTTATTCGCCGCCATCGGGAATGACCCAATACCGGAATGGTGGGAGAGCATCAGCCGCAGTGTCCGGCGCGTTCATTTAAAGTTGGATCAGAATGTACTCCCGCCGCGCGGGGCCATCACCCGGCTGTATTACACCCTACAAGCGCTGGTACTGGAAAACGGCGAAAAGAATTCTCGGCCTGGTTATGAAGAAATTCCTCAAACTGGCTCACAATCTCAGAATCTGGGTAACTTGCTGAAGATATTCGATCACGAAGTGGTTAAAAAATGGAAGGAACGCGAGCCAGCTCCGCCCAATTCCGGTATTGGATATCATGATCTGGATGGGCTAATAGATGAGATTGAATCGGTTTTACCGGATTCTCGCCATAATATCCAGGTGGCGCTCAACCAGTCTCAGGCTCAGGCGGAAATTGCCCTGAATGCCTGGGAGCACCGAGATTTTGAATCTGCCCGAAAGGCGCTGCGCAGAATCCTGCTCTGGGATCCAGATCGCTGGCGACTTTTATCCGCCGAACAGGCGATTGCCCAGGCCAGCTCCTGGCTGGCTACCGTGCGCAATGGCGCTTCGAAGGATGAGCCATTTTATGATTATCTCTCGTCAACTGAGCTGGCGGGGCGGAGGCTGCGGAATCGAGTAGGACCGGCAAATTGGCTGGACGCCATCCTCGATGCTTTGCGCAGGCTGCGGAAAGGCTTTAAATCAGCTGATCTGATCATGGATCACCCGGAAATCGCCACCGATATTCCCTGGCTAAATGAATTCAAGTCACGGGAGATACTTTCCCTGCCGCACAGCCGCCTGTTGACACTCGAGCGCGACACAGATACAACACTCCCACAGTCTATCATTGTGGGAAGCCGGGAAGCCAAATTAGGCGCGGGCCAGGAAGTAGCCCTGGGCGAACCTCTCGACACCTGGGTGCCTGAAGCCCGCGGATCATCTGCTAGAGTGTTTTTCGGCACGCTCCGCAATCGAGCGAATAAGGATCAGCCTTATGCAATCAAGGTAATGCGTCCCGACCGTGTGGATTACGCCTTGCCATTATTTCGAGAAGAAGCCCAGATCCTTTCCGTGCTCAGGGATATACCAGGGGTCACCCCTCTGGTTGAGTGTGGTTATTTACGCCTGGAAGAAGGTGCTCAATTACCAGCCGAAGATCGCCATCTCTCTGCGGCGCACCTGAACGGTCAGGTTGTTCGCTTCGGAGCAGAACAGGTTCAAAACTATCTTTCATCCATGGATCGTTACCTGAGCCAGAATTGGGTGCCGTACCTGGCGCTAGAGCTGCGTAACCAGGATCAAAATTTGTTGAAATACTGTGATGCAGGCACCACCCACGGCTGGTTTTTGCCGCTGCGCACAAGCCTGCTCTTATCCATTCAAATCTGTGATATCCTGCAAAATGCGCATGACCGCAATATTGTTTATCGCGATCACAAAATCCTGCATTACTACTGGGATCCTCAATCGCATGGGGTCATCTCAATCGACTGGAATATTGCCAAGCGACACGCTGAAGGCCTGACCGAGCCGGAGCGACAGTTCGATCTGGTACAGTTTGGCGCCAGGGCTCTGCACCACATCCTGACCGGGCGCCCGGCTCCTGGCGCATTACCCTTAGGCCCTAACCGCCCGGATGAAATTGAACAGGCTTCTGCCAATTATGAGGTTAACTGGACATACGATGATGAGCGTTTGCCCAATCGGGTCAAAGAAATCCTGGAGCAGGTGCTTAACCAGGGATATACTCAGGTGAAAGACCTGCGTTCTGATCTGGCAGAGTTATTTGATCAGATGCCCGCTCCTGTATAAAACAAAGCAATGGGAAGTTTGGTGCAGCCAACTGTAAACGCACCCATATTTTTGCTATAGATACTGCAAAAGCGTATCTTCAAATAATCTCGAGATTCTAAGCGAGCATTTATCAGAATAGGTGATAATACTCGTATGGATATAAACATGAACCCATTCGATTCCATCGAAAATCAAATTAAAAATCTACGTCAGCAAGATGCAGTCAGCCTGGTTGAAATTCGTAATCTACTATTAGAGATCGAAGAATTTATCGACTCTGACGATTATCAATCGCTGACACCGGATCAACGTGCAAGGCTGCAGGACGCCCGCAAGGAATTAATCGGGGACATAGAAAAGCAAGCCGGCGTGAGCGAAGCCAACGAGCAGTCAGACACGCAAGCACAAGCAGCGTCTGCATCAGCAGCAGCCTCGTCTGGCAAGCAAGCTGCCTCTGGAGTTGAACCGCCCCCTGTCCAGGAAAGTGTGCACGAGCACAATCCAATGGCGGAACAACAGATTGAAGTGGCTGAGAAATTATTTTACAGTGGCCGGTACGCAGAAGCAATCCAGATATTCGATCGAGTGCTCCAGCTTGAGCCCAATTGGGAGCGCGCCAGGCAGCACCGTTCTGAAGCTGAAAATTACTTGCGAACCGGCTATATACCGGTGGTTGCCCTGCCGGCAGATGCTGCCTCAGCCTATGGTAAAGCGCAATCCGCCGCCAGGGTCGGTCGCTATACAGATGCTCTGGCGCTCCTGGAAAAAGCCCAGGCTACTATGCGAGATCTGGGCATTCAACGCTGGCAGGAAGGGCAGGAATTTGCCCAAAAACTGCAAGAAAATATCGACGCTGAAAATGTTTATGAAGAAGGCCTGGTTCAATTTGATGAAGGGCAGATCGACGCGGCGATCGAAAAGGTCGAAGCAGCTGTCCGCCCTACCGGGCTGCCGAAATACGCCGACAAAGCTAAAGAATTCCGTCAGGTAAAAGAAACCCTGCGCTCGATCTACGAAACGCTGACACATGCAACCGTTGATCCGCAGGCAGTATCGCAGGCAAAGTCCAGCCTGGACAGCCTGATCGCGCAGTATGGGCACAATCCTGCATTTGAGAGACTGATCGAGCGATTTAAAACGGTCGTTCCCCGGGTGGTTGAACCATTAACAGAGCAGACACGATCGTTAAAAAAACAGGCTGAAATCGCCCCGACTTTGGAAGAAGCCCTCTACCTCGCTCAGCAGGCCAAACAAAACCTGGACCAGATACGCAATCTGGCCGGTGTTGATGAAAGCCTGGATCGCCTGCAAAACGATATTAATAGACTGCTGCGTGATATCCAGAAATTCGACAACGATCTACAGGCAGCCGCCAGAGCCTATGAGAATCACCCCAACTGGCCGTCAGAAGCTGCCAATCTGAGCGCAGAGGTGATGAAACGCTACCCGATTGACCCCGGTGTCAGCCGTATAAAGCGCAGCTTGCGCAGCTACTACTGGAAATTGACTGGGGTCCGAGCGGGGATTGCACTGGTTGGAGTCATCCTGGTGGTGATTCTGATCAATTTGGGGATCAATCGTTACCGGGCTTATATTTTTTCACTGACTCCTACCGCCACACCAACCGTTACGATGACGCCCACCACTACAATCACGCCCACCGCCACCACAACGCTGACCCCCACCATCACACCAACATTGGAGCCCAGCCTGACCCCGCTGCCATTATCCAGCATCGCTCAACGGGATATCTGGGCGCGCAGTGGCTGTTACGAAGGTTTCAGCGCTGTCGGGAGAGTTAGGTCCGGCGGTGTGGTGCGCTTCCTGCCATCTGATAGACGTTTTGATGATTTCAACCGGGAGTGCGTCCTGGTCGAATACCAGCGTGAAAGTGGAGATGTGATCGGCTGGGTGCTGCTGATGGATCTGGGTTCAGGACCTCCCCCGACCTTAACCCCCACGCCGTAAAG
>CAYXDC010000109.1:0-6891 GCA_964463505.1 uncultured Anaerolineaceae bacterium | reverse complement strand
CTACATCACCCTCCGCTCCAGGTGCATACGCACGATTTCAGCATCGATGTATGATTCGCCCAGACTGCGCGCTACAGAGATGCGGTGATGCCCATCGCGCACATAGTAAACCCCATCGACTTCGAGCAGCTCGACTGGCGGCAGGTCACGCCCGCCCAGCCGCTCCAGTGCCACATTCAGCCACCGACTGCAGCTCGTTTCTTTTATAGGGTGGAAATCCACGTCGAACTCATCAACCTTGCTTTCTGTACCCCGGATAAGCCCAATTTCAACCGCCCTCTGCCCGGCATAATAGCTGCCTTGGATATCATTGCAGCAAAGCGTTTCATCGAGCTCAAGTAAGCGTTCGGGGTTGTGGCACAGCCGCGCCCACACGCGTTTAAGCAAGCCTCTCCGGAAAGTCATCCGGAATAAGCAAAGTGCTCGGCGGAACAGGTGCGATTGAGCAGTATTTGCAAAATAGGACATGCCATTTTCTCCTAGCAATCTTTGGAACATACCCTTCTGAATATATCCAAAATCTATTAAGCGTGCATCCAACTGAAGTCGGTATTTCCCCCTGTCCAGTTGACCAGTATGTAATTCGCTAATAGCAGCTTAACAAATCGGGCTCTCAACCAGCGAATTACTTCGTCGGCAGGGACATTTGTTAAAACTATCCAAGTGACCAGGTCAACCTTCTCCTCTTGGCGGATATACCTGTGGCAAAGTCGGTTTAAGCTTGTAGCAATGATAGGCTCTCCATGCATCAGAGCCTAAGTTTGGTCGAGCCAGGTTTTAGCGAGGAGGCAACCACCGTGCATCCTGAAACAAAGCTCACATATTCTCGTCTCGTTGTTCTGATAGCCTGGGGGATCACCCTGTTTGCCAGCATCCTGCCGGAAATATTGCTGAATGAGACCGGCCTGTACGTCCCACCCTGGCTCAACTGGCTGCGCCTAGGCGTTTTAGCAGTTTTATGGGCGTTGGCCATGATCTGGCAGCCGCTGCGCCCCTTGCGCAATTTCATTGTCTTCTGGTTGGTGATCTTCGCTGCCTCTGAAATCACTGCTCGCATCAGCTTCACTCTGCCCGGATTTCAGAGCTTTCTCGGCGGTGGCAATTTTGTGAGCATCTTGCAGCCTCAGCAGTTTGGCAAGCTTGCGGTCACTCTCATCGTCATCTTGGCGCTGGCGGTATTAGGCTATCATCGTAAGCAGTTTTTCCTGACTCCCGGCGATCTCTCTGCGCCGATCACCCCGGTCAAATGGATGGGCTTTCCCAAGCCGGATCCGTGGTGGTCTTTTGGCGGTCAGTATAGTGTCTACATTGCTTTAGGGATGGGTGTGATTGCCTGGCTGGTCAGCCGCCCGTCGCCGGCCTTGTTCACCAAAATCATCCCGGCTCTTCCAGCGATCCTGCTTTTTGCTGCCATGAACGCCTTCAATGAGGAAATGACCCTGCGCGCTCCCATGCTGGCCACCCTGGAAGCGCCTGCTGGTATGCATCAAGCCTGGTATATGAGCGCACTCTATTTCGGCATCGCCCATTTTTATGGCATCCCGTATGGCTGGATCGGGATTGTTTTGGCTACATTCAATGGCTGGCTATTAGGGAAAGCCATGTTAGAGACCCGCGGCCTGTTCTGGGCCTGGTGGATGCACTTCTTGCAGGATGTTGTGATCTTTGCTTTCCTTGTCATGGGCTCGATCACCCCTGGAGGCTAGAAATCAAATGATAAATTCAGAACTTCCCCCAAACACCTCTTTGAATAATCCAGGGGCGCTACGCTACACAATTTTAATCGCCGTGGCCTTAATAGCCTTCAGCGCTGTCTTCATGGTCGTTGATAATGCCTATTTCAAATATACAGATGCACGTTTTCCAAATGTTGGCGTCTCGGGCTGGCTTGCCACATTATGGGGCATTGTTTCGCGCTTACACCTGCTTGCGTTATTAATTCCCCTGGTCTTGTGGCGTCCGCGCTGGATGGGCTTCCAGATTGGTAAAATCAACCAACACTGGCGCATGTTGATAATTATGCTGCTTGCTAATTGCGGATTGATCGCAGCATATCTCTGGCTTACTCACACCACAACACCCTATAGCGCCAATCAATGGCTTGTGACTGAGGTTATTACGGTCCCGGTGCTCGAAGAAACATTCTGGCGTGGGCTTGTCTTTGGCCTGCTTCTCATTGCCATGCAGAAAATTCATCCTGAGGCTACCAGTAAACATCTGGCTGTTTGGTTCAGCGGTATCGCCTTTGGTTTATTACATGTCAATAACATTTTTGCCGGTGTACCTGCCTTGTTTGTAGCCATTCAAATGCTCAATGCGACGATTTGGGGGGTTGTGTATGGTTATGCGCGGGCTCAGACGGATAGCATCTATCCGCCAGTATTGTTACATGCAGCTATGAATCTGGTGATCATCTTGTTTTAGCCGGTATTTCAGAAGATAAAATGAAATTCCAAACCACCCTTGTACTGTGGTGCCATTTGTCCTGATCACCCTGCTAAATCTGGTGGTAACAATTGTCCTGCTCAGGATGTCCGCGAATTAATGTAAATTCCATATTTCACTCCTTTTCAATATTGCTTGCATTAATTTTGGGACTGGTCAGCTGGACAGGTCGAATAATCAACCATTGACCAGCAAGATCGGAAGATTGTCCGCATATACTGGTGCTATCACCAGGGAAAAACCTCCAGGCGTAAAATCAAACCGAAGGATAATCCGATGAACAAAAACCTTTATGTAGTGATTGGAATCATGCTCGCGTTGGGGGTTATCTCTGCCATCATCACCTATATTCGCGCAGACAAGATGTCACCGATGGCGGATATTACAGCCAAAGGATTAACCGCAGTTCGCCAGGGGAATATAATATTCTTTGGCGCCTTCATCCCGCTGCTATTTGGCCCGATCTCTTATTTCATCTATCGCTCCTCGCTGACCCGTTCCCCCGATACCGCCCAAACCACGTTTCTGCTCCTGGCAATTGGCGTAGCAATTGTCTTAACCGTGCTGGCTGCCGTAGTTTTCAAGATGCGTGGCTTTGTTGAATTCCTGATTTTGCATATCATCTATACTGTAGGGCTAGGTTGGTTAATGCCCCGCTTGTTTGTGTGAGGCTGGAAATGAACCGTTTTCTTGCTTTCTTGGGTCGCTTGCTGGCGTTCATCCTATGCCTGGTATTATGCCTGGCGGTCGTGCTTTTACCCATAGCAACAGCGGTCCCCTTATGGGTGTGGCTTCCGCTGACAGCAACCGACCTGGCATTGCTCATCTTATTCTTTCGTCTCAAACCTGCTATCCATGCGACCGCAATCTCAATTATAGGGACTCTGGTAGTGGGCATCCTGGCTGTAGTCGCCTCGCAGTACTACGCCATGACGCCCCCCATCACCAATTCTCAAGGAGATTCTTTGGCAGGTAGTATCGCCTCTCTCGAGAAGGTGAACCTGAATGGTAGTGAGCAATGGCTTACGATCCGGGGGCAGGATAGCCAGGCCCCAGTCCTCCTCTTTCTGGCTGGAGGTCCTGGCGGCAGCCAGCTTGCCACTGCCCGGTATGCACTGGCAGGGCTGGAGCAGCATTTTGTAGTCGTCAATTGGGATCAGCCCGGTGCAGGCAAATCCTTCGATGTGGCCGGTCGCGCTTCTCTTACCCCCAAGCGTTACATTGCCGATGCCCACGGGCTGGTCCAGCTCCTGCGCCAGCGCTTTGGGCAGGACAAGATCTATGTTTTGGGCGAATCATGGGGTAGCGCCCTGGGAATAATGCTTGTCCAACAGTACCCCGAGGATTTCCATGCTTTCATCGGCACCGGTCAGATGGTTGCTTTCCTTGAAAATGACCTACTATGTTATGACTTCGCCCTCCATTGGGCCCAGGAACGCGGTGACACTGCCCGAGTTGACAAACTTACCCAGCAAGGCCCACCGCCATATTATGGTGACGGCGTTGCCTGGAAACAGGCTGCCTATTTAATGGACACCTTCAGCTACATGAACAGCAATCCGGCAATTACCGATAACGGGGCCAACACTTTCCGCGACCTGGCTGCGCCTGAATATGGTCTATTTGACAAATTAAATTGGTTCCGCGGTGTGTTGGATACATTGGGGATTGTGTATCCACAGCTCTGGGATATAGATTTTCGTACGCAGGCGACAAACATCGCCGTGCCAGTCTACTTTTTGATTGGCCGCCACGATATCAATGCACCCACGAGCCTGGTTGAAGAGTACTTTGAGGTCCTGGAGGCTCCCCATAAAGAGATCGTCTGGTTTGAGCACTCCGGTCATACTCCCTGGGTTTCCGAATCGGATCGCTTTGTTCAGGTAATGGTCGACACAGTATTGGCGCAGACCCAACGCTAAGCCAATTGGCAGCGTCTTTTACTGAAAAATTCTTAACCACCTCTCCTCATATACCTCGCGTGAGAAGAGGTGGTCATATAAAAATGGATTTAAGCAAGCCGGAAAGGAAATCATCAATGCCCTCCAACAACACTCCCTGGCGCATGTTGTTTGTCCGCACTGCCCTTTTTCTCGTTACCCAGGCTTTTTTTACCCTCGGTTTTTTTCTGGTTGGTTCCTCGTCAGCCTGGGAGCAAGGTGCTAACTGGTGGCCGTTGACCGTCGCTCTGGCAGATCTGATTTGCCTGATTTTGCTCATCCGAATTTTTACCGCTGAGGGTAAGCGCTATTGGGATTTGTTCTGCATCAACCGCTCTACCCTCCTGGGCGATCTGCTCGCTCTTATTGGATTAACGATCCTCGTCGCGCCATTTTCATATTTTCCAAATATCTGGCTGGGGCAAGCCTTGTTCGGTAGCTCCGAAGCCACGCTGGATTTGATCGTACGCCCCTTGCCGGTATGGGCTGTCTATGCCGCCATTCTACTTTTCCCTGTTGGGCAGGGAATAACTGAGCTGCCCACTTACTTTGGCTACATTACCCCGCGCCTCGAAGCCCAAGGTCTCAATAAATGGCTGGCGATTTCCTTCCCCGCCCTGATGCTTGGCCTACAGCACATCGCCGTTCCATTATTATTCTACACCCGCTTCATCGCCTGGCGGGGTTTGATGTTCATCCCGTTTGCCTTTGTGACCGGTCTGGGATTGTACTGGCGACCTCGCCTGTTGCCATACTTCATCGTAGTTCACGCCTTGATGAATATAGCCTTTGTCGCCATGTTCCTGAATATAGCTTATTAGGCAATGCCCTGGAGATATTACAGACATACTATGAGGTAGACAACATGAATCTGCCTGGAATTTATGGGGGTTTTGTTGGCTTGATGATGTTAGCCCAATGGGCGTTTTTCCTTGCCACCAGTTAGGTCCCTGAAGTGCAAATCGAACTCTGTCGCTGATCAACGCCAAAACGGTCGCCAATAAAACCTAATTGCCCCGGATAAGTCGTATCACCAATTCTTTACCCAGGGTTCGTTCACATCATACTCCGAAAAACCGACCGAATCATACAGCGCTCCTGCTTCTTCGGAGTAAGAACCAACCGTGACCAAAGTTGCGCCTAAAGCATGGGCGCGCCGTAGCCCTTCTACCATCAGCGCTTTGCCCAGCCCGCGCCGTTGGTGAGCAGGGTGGGTCCCTACCGGCTCAAAGGCTGCGCTGGCAGTTGCCTCGTCAAACCAAACGGTGCAGAAAGCCGCCAGCTCGCTATCTGGTGCTACTGCTACCAGGTCCAGGTCGCGCCGGTATAGCGGGGCACACTGCACATTGCGATACCATTCCCATCCCTTGTACGTGCTATCCGGTTCATCCGGGTGGAATGCCTTCCAGGATACCCAGCTCCGGGCGGGGAGTTCATCTTCACCCTCGAGGGGTCGGATTTTATAACCCTGTGGTATCGGTGCCTCAGGAATCGCCTGGGTGTTTTTTCGCCGGTGTTGGTATTCCTTCCCCGGTTGGCGAGTGTATCCACGTCGTGTCAGGAGATCCTTCCGCAATTCATCGCCTATCGGGCACCAGATGGTCAGCTTTTGCCTCCCATCCGGCTGGGTCAGTGCATATTGCATTTCCGCCATCGCCATCATCTCAACTTCAAGCTCCGTTGAGCGGAAATCGGGATCAACCTGTATGAAAACCTCTCCGGGGCTGTCAGGGTTGAGCATGCTGATCGGCCTCCCCTGATCATCCTGCCAGAGGAAAATCGCCGCGCTCAGGTCAAAGTGAAAGAGATTGGCATTCACATGCCAGCACCAATAATCCCACCGGTAGACTGGCCAGCTGAACTCGTGGCGTCCATTCTTCAGGAACACTTCCTGTAAGAACTTACGGATGCGCCATTGATCTTGGTCATTCTGATATTTTCTGCTGATCATTCACTGTCTCACTTTCACTTATAGTGTACAACTTATCCCTCCAGGTTGACCCCCTCCATGGGTGATGTTGCCACTGGTCAAGTGGACAGGATTAGTCCTTATACTAATCTTTTTTGGATGGCTGTGGTCACTGCAGCGACCCGGTTATCTACTCCCAGCTTCATCAAAATATTGCTGATATGATATTTCACCGTCGAAAGGCTGACTACCAGTCTTTCAGCAATTTCAGCATTATTTAGCCCGTCCACCATCAACCGCAGCACTTCTCGCTCTCGTTCGGTTAAAGTCTCGGTCTCTTGCGCCTGCTGGGTCGCGCGTACCAGCGCCTGGGCAGCTTCCGGTGAAAGGGTGATCTTGCCTTCTT
The DNA here is from genome assembly GCA_964463505.1 of uncultured Anaerolineaceae bacterium. Taxonomy (GTDB): domain Bacteria; phylum Chloroflexota; class Anaerolineae; order Anaerolineales; family UBA4823; genus JAJZSS01. The sequence continues at coordinate 191 of CAYXDC010000109.1, read as the reverse complement.
TAGCAGCGCGGATAGCTGCTGCCAGTTCCCGGGCGGTGACATTTTTCATCAGATACCCCACTGCCCCGGCTTTGAGCGCATTTTGCACCAGTTCGTCTTCCTGGAAACTGGTTAATGCAATGATCTGGATCCCAGGGTTCTGCTTTTTGATCGCCCGGGTAGCAGCCACGCCATCCATCACTGGCATCATT
>CAYXDC010000108.1:0-7026 GCA_964463505.1 uncultured Anaerolineaceae bacterium | reverse complement strand
TTCAATACGATTTCTGCAGCTCCGTAACTCAATCCCAGGATATACATCATCACTGCCATACCATTGACTCGTTACGATATTTGCTTCTGACTGCCCTCTCCGGGTATACCCGGAATACATACCCGCATTGCTTGCACTCACATCTCCCAGGCCGTTACCTCGGGGTGCTGTGCATCCACAATCTTCTACCTCACTTCCTGCCGTGGGAGAAATCGCATTCCCAGGCATCCTTTCTGCGGGCATTGCTTTGGGAATTCAAATTCGGTCGGCTCAACTTTTGGTAGAATCAGGTTCAGGCGCATGTCAGTGTGCCTCTTTGTTCGTAGGTTGTGGGGCGGTTGTCGGACTGCCTCACAACCATTTAACCGTGCTTCTACCAGCTTTGGAACGATCACATATCATATGCCTTGTTAACAATCTCGTGCTATAATGCAATTACTCGGGGATGATAGGCTTCGACGGGAGAGGCTGGCCCCGAACTGCGAGCCGAGAGGCGCCGATCTCGTTAAACCAGCGCAAAAAACAAGTGCCAATCGCACTTCCTACGCTGCTATGCCCCTCGCTGCATAAGCGAGTGACAGAACCAGCCGGCTCTAAATAGAGCCGCGTCCGCCCGCACCGTCCTTCAGCCGGTCGTGGGAGCGGGCGAAACAATGCTGAAGTGCCGCACCTCATGCCGCTAACCGTGCGAAAGAGGGGCTTTCGGGCTCCAGCGGCTGGCCAGAGAAGCATCTTTGCCGCTTGTGGTGCTCTCGGCGACAAACCTCAACCGGCTACGCTCGTAGACGTTCGCGGGAAGATTCTTTCGGACTCGGGTTCGATTCCCGACATCTCCACCTCACGCATAAAGGCGCCGAACCTGGTTCTGTGCCTTTTTGCATTAAACAACACGCTGATAGGATCAATCATACGATGCACAACTTGATCATCCACGGGCAAGAAGTAACGAACGACCTGCTGGCATTCACCCAGGCGCTGATCCGCACCCAGAGTTATAGCGGTCAGGAAGGGCCGGCGGCGCGCCTTGTCGCTGAGCAGATGAAGGCGTTGGGCTTTGACGATGTGAAGATCGACCGCTACGGGAATGTGGTGGGGCGCGTGGGCGAAGGCGAGCGGGTGATCCTGTTCGATTCTCACACCGACACAGTGGCGGTCAACGATGCAGAGCTGTGGTCCGCGCCGCCTTTCAGCGGCGAGATCAGGGACGGCTATGTGTGGGGGCGCGGTTCCGTGGATATGAAATCCGGCCTGGCCGCTTCCATCTATGCAGCCGCGATTGCCAAAAATCAGGGCCTGCTGAACGGAAAGACCGTCTACGTTACCGGCACGGTCGCCGAAGAAGATTGCGATGGCGAAGGCCTCCAGCACGCCCTCGCAGAAGGCAGCCTACACCCGGATTATGCCGTGATCTGCGAGCCGTCGAGCAACACCATCATCACCGGACACAAAGGTAAAGCCCAGTTAATCGTCAGGACCCAGGGCATCTCCGCCCACGGCTCCGCGCCGGAGAAAGGCCAGAATGCCGTTTATGAGATGGCGGAGATCATCCAGCGCGTCGAGCAGACCAACCAGGCGCTGATGCGGGAAGGTACCCAGCACGGCACGCTCGTCCTGGCGCAGATATCCAGCACCGGCGTCTCGTTGAATGCCGTTCCCTCAGCCTGCGAAATTTACCTAGACCGCAGGCTGGCGCTTGGTGAAACCGAGCAGACGGTACGGGACGAAATGGAACGCATCATCACCGGCAAACGTGCCACCTGGGAGATCGGAGCCCTGCTGCGCATGACGTGGACGGGAGAGATGCTAAACTACCAGCCGCTGCATATGGCCTGGGAGATCCCCCTGGAACACCCGCTGGCGCAGGCTCTCAGCGCCGCCTACGCCGGAGTATATGGACACACCCTACAGAAATACGAGCACTGGGATTTCAGCACCAATGCCGTGGCGACCGTCAGCCGGGGGATTCCCACCATTGGTTTTGGGCCTGGCGATCCCAAGCTCGCCCACATGCGCGACGAAAGATGCGCGGTGGACCAGATTGTCGAGGCGTATGCGATCTATGCCTGGCTGATCGACCAGCTATAAATTCTGATCAGACCTGGAACAGGCGAAAATGGCTTCCTCGATGCAGATTGTGATCAAAGAAACCTCGGTAGACGATTTGGAGAATATCCTCACCTTGGTAAATAACGGCGTGGTGATGAAGTACGTCGGCTACCCGGATGGGCTGGGGGTGTCGCTTGATGATCAGCAAAAGTGGTTCAAGAGAGCCATCCAGAAGCCCATCTGCTGCCACTACTCGATCTATACCCTGGATCATGCATATTATAGGGAGATTTTTTATGCGATTGATTCCCACAATGGTGGGATGCTCGACATTAAGCTACTGCCTGCGGCCCAGAGCAAAGGCATCGCCTGCCAGGCCTTAGCTTTTGCAATTGGCATGGCTTTTGAGGATGGCAAAGCAGATCGGGTTTATGTGGATCCCCATCCCGACAACCACAAGGCCTGGGCGTTATATGCCAGATTAGGTTTCAGTGCCAGACCTCACCCGGAGTATCTCGAGGCGGGCGAGACTTACCTGGAAATTACGAGGGAAGAATGGTTAAATCATCCTATAGAGTGATTATGGCAAAAAATCACTCAGGAGCACTGTCACCAAGCGTTAACAATCTTACATCTTCAAGATCGACTTTACGCCCAGAAGCTATTTTTGAAACGATCAAATCATTCTTTGAAACAACCTGCATTAATTGCCCCTTGTATAACATCTCCATACGCCTCATCCAGGCGCTCTCGAATTCGATCCCTGGAGTGTGTGTTTGAACATCGATCCGGACCCGATCTTGAAAAATTGTTATCTCGTGGGCGAGTAAGTCATTCGCTGTCGTCAGAGAAGCTGTCCCAAGATTAGCTTCTAATAGGGCATCGATCAGGTTTTGAGCATTTTCCGAAGTGGCCTCAATAAGAAGATCTAAATCAAAAGTTGCCCGGGGAACACCATACAGGACAGCTGCAATTCCACCAATGACCAGGTAGCGGACATTATTGCTTTGTAATGACGCGAATACGTCCTTCAATTGGTTGAGCATCTTTTTTTTCTACGATCTGAGGATTTAAGGACAGGAGTAAATCGGTAAATTCACAAAGTAAATCAGCCCGTTCTTCCATCGTCAATGATTGGTACCAGCGGGCTTTCGCTTCCAATGATTCTTCTTTGCGATCGTGAGAAATCGACTGATTCACGTTTATTACTCCAGCAAGCCTTATTTGAACAGTTAGATTAATTGTATCACTGACACCCACATGATTTCTGTGAATTAACATCTTCAAAAAAATGAAGTTTTTCAGACATACCGCACCATCAAAAACTCATCGTACATCCGGTCATTGACAGAAATCGACTGCGGCTCAACCCCATAGACGATAAATCCGCAGCGCCGGTAGCAACGCACCGCGCTGCTATTGGTGGTAACCACCCCCAGCCGCAGGCTGCTCACCTCATTTGCACTCGCCCAGCCCACACACTGCTGGATCAGGTTTTCAGCGATGTGCAAGCCGCGCCACTGCTCTAACACAAACACCCCCCAGACGGTGGCGCTGTGTTGGGTAGCCGGTGAGTTCTCACGCCGCACCCCGCACATACCGACCAGACCGGGCTGGCTTTCAGCGAAGAAGATCATGCCCTTATTGCTCGGGTCGCTCAGGCGCTGCTCCCAATAGGCGATCGGCTGGGAGGCATTGAACGCATAATCGGCGCTGAAGGCATCGGGGTGATCGCGCAAGGCTTGCAGGCGCAGCGCCTGGAAATTCTCGGCGTCAGCCAGCTCTGCCGGGCGGATGGTGACCAGCCCGAGCCGTGTTTCTAACTGCATACGTCAGCCTTAGCTCCTGGCTTTGATGACGGCAAAGCCCGCTGCCCCCGGCCCGATATGCGCCCCTATCACCGGGGTGATGTCCTCGGTCAGGATTTCGCCGGCAGGCAACAAATGGCTGGCTTTCTGGCGCAGCTCCGCCACATAAGCCGGCGCATTGGTATGCACCAGCGCCACGCGCTCGATAGCGCCCAACTGGCGCAGCATCTCGATCACGCGCTCGATCGCCCTGGCATGCGTGCGCACGCGCTCAGCGCCCGGCTTGCCATCGTGCATGGTCAAGATCGGCTTAATCTGCAGCAGGGAGCCCAACCCGGCTATCACGCCGTTCATGCGCCCGCTGCGCTTCAAGAATTCCAGGGTATCCAGGGCGGCGAAGACATGCGTGCGCTTGATCTGGTCCTGCAGCACGCCCAGGATTTCTCCCACCTGCTTGCCCGCCGCGGCCAGTTTCGCGGCGGTCTCCACCAGAAAGCCCGTCCCCAGGCTTAATTGCCCGCCATCCAGCACCGTCACCGCCACGGATTTGGTCTCCCTTGCCGCCACGCGCGCCACATCCACCACCGCGCTCAGCGCCTGGCTGATATGGATTGAGAGCACATGGCTGGCGCTTTCATCTGCCAGGCTATCGTAAAGCGCCCGAAATTTATTCGGGGAAGGCGCGGCTGTCGTGGGATGCACCGGGAAACTGGGTAATCTCTCGTAAAACTCCTTGCGGGTGATATCCACGCCATCCAGATATCCCTGTTTGCCAACATTAATATACAGCGGCGCCACCAGGATCCCATACTGTGCAATTGTCTCAGGGGGTAGATCACAGGTACTGTCGGTAACAATTCGCACGCTCATCGCTACTCCTATAAGATTAAGATCACACCGAAAACAATTTCAACCACCAGGCTGATCAGATTCGATTGGGCATAGGATTTGTCGATAACGATCGAAATGGCCCGCGCCACAGCAATGCCCAAATAACTGTAGCCCAGCACCAGATAAGCTGGCTCGCCCAGAAAGAAAGGCAGCAACCCCAGGGCGATGAACAGGCCGCCAAAAATCGAGCGCATTTCCGACACGCCGCGCACGCCATTGGCCGTTAAACCGGTGAATCCATAGGCGGCGTCCGGTTTGAAAAACGCCAGTAAGCCGGTGGCAACCGTTCCCAGCGCAGCGATGATTTTGAGTATTTCTAGAAAATCCATTAAAGCACCTCCACAATACACCGATCAGCTTATCAACCAGACCGCTCGTTATTTGACAGCAGGCTGAAGCGTGGCGGAGCGCCGGCCCGCCCCTAATACAACTGCCACCAGCACCAGCGCCACCAATCCGGCAGCCACCCATGCCCCCAGAGAAACCAGCGGCACGCCCGGATGCTTGACGGCGATGCCCACGATGGCCCAGATGATCACCAACAAGTATGCAATATCGCCGCGCGTCTTGCCCACCAGCGCGGCGATGATCACACCCGCCCCCAGCATGATCGCAGTCCACAGCTCAGGGCTGATACCCCAGCCATCCCACTTGAGCAAATACAGGATCGAGGTGATATTGGCGATGGTTGCCACGGTGATCCAGCCCAGGTACAGGCTGAACGGTACGTCCACGGTCCATTTTTCAACGGCTCTGGTTTTGACCCGCCCAATTTGCAGGCGCTGGTAGATCACAATCAGCGAGAGCAAGAGCACCAGCATCACTGGCACAGTCCAGATGAAGAACTCATAATGCCAGAGGAACAACCAGGCCACATTCGCCAGACTACTCAGCAGAAACCAGCCGCCGATGCGCTGCAGGCGTTTATTGCCCCATTGCGCCGGTAAAACCTGGTACAACCCAAAGGCTACCAGCGCCAGGAAGATCAGCCCCCAGATCGAAAAGACATACCCGGCGGGGGTGAAATACACCACAAAACGATCCGAAATATCGCCAGTATTTTGCCCATTAAGCGGCAGGGCATTGGCCAGCCCGTTCACGATAATGGTTCCAATAACTGCCAGGAGATTTAAAACCGGTAACATAAAATTTTTGCTCATCACAACTTCCTTTCCAGATTTGGACTGCTGTCTATTAAGTTTTAGGGTCTGGTTGCGCCTATTGTCAGAAATGATGAATATTTCAGGCTGTGAGGAACGTATTTCACCCTATTGCTATTATAACGCGGAGCAAGTTGATACGCCTGCTCCATTTTTATGCTGATCCTTCATCAACTTTAAGTATCCATAAGGTTCGATTTGCGTCATATAGTTAACAACGATTCTGCATCCAGGCATAGCTTCGCACCTGCATCCCGTACTGACTACCTGACCGCAAGTAAGTAAAACGCCAAAAGAAACATAACCAAACCTAACATGATGCCAGGCGTTTTACTCAAGTAATTCGCTGGTTGAGAGCCCGATTTATTAAACTACTTATAGCAAATTACACAAATATCCTCTGTTTTACCCGTTAGGAGGAAACGATGAAGCAATTTCTGGCGATAATCTTGATTCTGGCCCTGGTGATCACCTTCGTGATGGTGGTCTGGGTTGTGCCCGCCATGGCGATCACCTTCGGCGAGCCGGATACAGCGCATCCCTTTGTCGGCGCCATGGTCGTGGATTGGCCCGACTACGGCCCCTGGCAGTGGTGCACCGGCACATTGATCCATGAACGCGTCTTCATCACCGCCTCGCACTGCACCGACGGGCTGTACGAGGACTACGGCGTCCAAAGGGTGTGGGTCAATTTCGACGCCTACGCGCTGACCCCAGAAACGCTGCTGGATGTCGAGCAAGTCATCACGCACCCCGAATTCCAGTGGGGCGGTAAAGATTTCCATGATGTGGCGCTGTTGGTGCTGGCTGAGCCAGTGGTTGGTATACCCCCTGCCAGCCTGCCCACGGCTGGATTTGTGGATGACCTGAACGACCAGGACCTGCTTAAGGTGGGCACGACGCGCGCCATGCTCACCGCAGTGGGTTATGGCGGCTCACTGAGCTTTCCCCCGCCGGAGATCTATTACGAGGACAAGCGCCAATTCGGCTACACCGAGTTCTCGTCGCTCTTGCCGACCTGGATCCATACCTCCCAGGTGCAGCAGCTGGACAATGACGGCACCTGTTTCGGCGATTCCGGCGGCCCACTCTTTTGGACCAACCCCGATGGCTCGGAAGTC
>CAYXDC010000107.1:0-7030 GCA_964463505.1 uncultured Anaerolineaceae bacterium | reverse complement strand
TGTGGGCCCGGTAGGTTTCGAACCTACGACCAAACGGTTATGAGCCGTCCGCTCTGCCACTGAGCTACGGGCCCGATTTAACACACAGAGCGGGCGACGGGATTCGAACCCGTGAATGTCAGCTTGGAAGGCTGATGCCTTACCACTTGGCGACGCCCGCGCAGTATCAATTTTGAGCGATGGGAATTTTACCACATTACCGAAGATCATTAACACTCAGCCAACAAATGGCCGCGTTCACTCCATCTTCAAACGCATCTTGACATCGTTATCGACGAATAACGAACCATGGTACTGCTGCACAGGGTGGATCTCGCTGCCCTCCAGTACCGTGCTAAATTCAAGGATCGTTGAGTCGCCACTCGGTTCTATCCGATAGTCAATCTTCTTGATCGTTCCGGCATTATTCTTATGGATCGTAAGGTTAGCAATTGTCTTTAAACCATACCCAAAGATAGAAATTGCCGGTATGCTGGAACGCACGCCCAACTCACGACGGAACTCTCGCCCAGCGCACAACAGCGGGCGGTATTGTTCAGGCAACCAGCTTTCATCTTCAAAAAAATTTACTTTATTGCCATTAGCATCCACCTGCAATGCATACGTAGGAAGGATCTGGTAACTGGATGGGAAAGTCATACTTACCTGGCGTAGACGCTCGCCCATGATACCGAATGGCAGCACTTCCGGCGCATCGAGCATGCTGGTGAGAGCCTTGATCATTCCACGGTGCGGTCCGCCCATCAAGATCACTCTTTCCACGCGGGATTTTCCACCCTGACGTACAATATAGTAGCGGCTGACCATAGTACCCAAACTGTGACCAATGAGTATCAGAGGTTGGGTGCGCGGATGACTTTCTATCAGCGCCGATAATTGGCGCGCCGAAGTGCGCACATCCTGACGCCAGTCATAGGGAAATTCAAAGAAGTCAACCCCTCGTTGGTAACCCAGCTCTTCAACAAGATAGTCTCCCAACCGGTTATACTGGTCCAGCTTGATCAAGTTTGGGACTATGACTACTTCATCCACTATTTTGCGTGATTCCAAGGGCACGGGATAAAGCATACTTTCAGAATTGGTGAACAGGGTCCTGATGTTAGGGAATACTCGCTCATTACCACGCCACAGCTCGCTGCCCATCAGACCAGGCACGAAAACTACAATCCTTCGGGCGGCCCCTTTTGGCATACTGGCATCTGCCATCGTGAGTGATTCTTCTTCAAATCCACTCTTAAAGATAATCGTAGCATCACCGATCTTGAACTCGTCGCCCTCCTGCAAAACGAGTTGGTCTACACGTGTTTCACCATACCAGGTCCCATTCGGTGAATCCAAATCGCGCAAAACGTAGGCACCAGCCCTATGTTGTACTTCAGCATGATAACGAGAGACTTGAGGGTGTTCCAGGGTCAGTTGGTTTGCAGCGGTTCGACCGATACTAAGCAAATCGACATCATGCAAAGGGACTTCCCAGGTTCTACGCGGGGTTAACACTACCAGGCGCGGCTGGCTGGTATCATTGATACCAAATGGCAACACCTCTCGATCAAGAGCCTGATCCAGATCAGCTTCTCCATTAATCACGGCCATACCAGCTTCTTCGGTCAGCGCGGCTACTTCATAGCGAAACCGGCAGCCACCTAATGAAATCAAATCACCTGGGTGTAGCAGTATTCTCTGGACGCGCTGGTCATTAACCGAGCACCATTCGATGAGCCAAGGTCAACCAGGACGCACCCTGCCAGGCTACACTCCAGACGGGCGTGATTACGTGATACCCGGCTATCCGAGATAGTAATATCAGTGGTGGTCGAACGCCCCAGGGTTATCCGCGATTTGCCAAGCTCGTATTCCTGCTCAGGACCACCATCCGAGGAAGGACCAATTTTCCCAAATTATGTTCCATGGAGCACCCTTCTGTAACTTAAGGTAGAGGGATGCAATTCCCACTATCCGTGATGACTGAATGATCTGGATTAGCTACCAGCGCGCAAAGTTGCGTGGCGTTCTGTGGCCTATCAACCTCAGCATAACCAGTGAAGGGAGAAACCCCGCCATACATCAAACGATTCCCTCCACCGGTCGCACTCACCTGCTCAGAAGAAAATATATCAAAGAAGAAATGGATGTGCGTGCCAGGCAAGGACGGAGTGAAACCACCGGTATTAAATTCCACAACGTAGCGACCTTGAGTATCTATCGTGATACGGGATATTTGAACAGACATGGTCACCAAGCTACCCTCAGGTGTTGGAGGAACTTCCGCAGGGGGGAGGGTGCTCAGATCACCGGAGAAGTTCGAGTTCCCGCGTGGCAGCCAACAAGATTGGCCCGGACTTTTCGGACTATCTATAGTCCACCAGGCTTCATCCAAAGAGATACCAGTGACCTGGAATACCTGGCCAGCGCTAAGCTGGCTCAAAACAGGATATATTGGGCCAGGTCCTGCCAGGCAATTAAGATCCATAATTGGCACTGCTGCATTCACATCTGGCAACGTGAAGCAATTGCCTGAATTGAGCTGAATACTATGGTCAGCGTTAGCTACCCGGATGCATAACTGGGTGGCAGCTGCGGGCCGGTCAGCCGTGTTATACCTTTCAAACGGGCGCGGCCCTCCATATAAAATCCAGGGACCGTTACCTGGGTGACCGGCTTGTTCCTGGGTTACGGTATTGAAGAAGAAATGCACATGCTGCCCGGGGAGAATTTCGGTGTACTCAAATGTCTCATAATCTACAAGGTAAAAACCGCGATCGTTGATCGTGATAGCATTGATCCGGGAATAAGGTACACCAACAGGAATAGTTGGTGTGGGAGACAAAGTAATCGTGGGGGTTAATGTTGGCTGAGGAGTCAGCGTAATCGTTGGCGTTTGTGTCGCTGTCGCAATACTGGTTGGGGCAACCACCTGTGCCAGCTGGGTAGGGGTGGTAAGGGCCGATGTTGGAATGAGCGCCGCTGGAGGTGGTGTAGATCTGCCGCGCACCATGAAAAATATCAGAATGAGAACAATAAGGATTACGCCAGCGATGCCACCCCACAACGCAAGGTTCGGCGAAGATGGCTTCGGTATGGCTACATCCGGAGGGCCGGGAAGTATGTTCGCAACCCCATCCTGATCGCCTCGTGACGGCACACCCGGTGAAAATCCTTCCACACGAGTTGATTCAGATGGCTTACTGAATGATTTCTCAACCGTGGTCGTCTGAGGAGGTACTCCTCCGGCTAAGCCACCACGTACTGACATTGGATCCGCTGCCAGTGCTCCAGGTTGATCAGCCAAAGTAGCTGCGGGTGTATGGTTGGTCAGAGTAGCCAAAACATTTCTCAGCGCGCCGGCAAACTCCGCCATGGAGGCATAGCGCTCTTCACGGTTTTTAGAAAGAGCTTTTTCGATGACTGCAATAAGATTCGCCGGAACGTCGGGCCGTAATTGGTGTAAATCGGGCAATGGATCATTGAGATGCATCATCATCAAGGTCATCGCTGAGTCGGCTTCGAATGGCGGGCGACCCGTAACACATTCAAAAAGCGTGACTGCCAGAGAATATTGATCGGAACGCGAGTCTGGTATTTCACCGCGGATCAATTCTGGGGGCAGATAAAGGGCTGTACCGACAACAGCACCTGTGGCTGTATGTTTCTCTCCACCAATGATCTTGACAATCCCGAAATCCATCAAGATTGCCTGACCATGGATATCGATCATAATATTAGCGGGCTTAATATCACGATGCACAAGTCCACGAGCATGAGCATAGCCGGAGGCATTACAAATATTGGTGATATATCCAATAGATTCATCCAGGGGCATACGCCGGTTACTCTTATTCAAGCGACGCAGCCGCTGTTGCAACGTCTCACCAGCCACGAACTCCTGCACCATATAATACAAGTTGTCATCGTGATTGAAGTCGAACACCTGCACAATGTTCGCATGTCGAAGTTGGGCAACAGCCGCGGCTTCTTCCTCGAATCGGAATACAAACTTGGGATCCTCAGCCAGGTGGGGGTGGATCATTTTGATTGCCACCACACGCTTCAGGTTTGGATCATAAGCTTTATATACAGCCGACATGCCCCCTTGGCCAATAATATCATCCAAGCGATAGCGTCCCCCCAGGGTTTGTCCGATCAAGTTCGGACGGTACATGGATTACCCTCCCTGTTTTAAATAATATTAAATTAAGAGTAATTTCATAATAGATATACGAATTATATCCTACCAATAGGTAGTGTCAAGTAAATGTTGTTATAACTTACTTGGGGAAGCCAAAAACCTGAATTTGGTCCAAAAACTACTTGACAGGGGCTATGTTTTCCGGTATTCTACCAATAGGCTATATAGTCTATCATTTCAGTCATACATCGAGGCTTCATGAGACTTTCAAAACGAGGTGAGTATGGTCTGCGCGCCATGATTGACCTTGCTACCTGGGATGAGGGCAGCGGCATCATTCAAATTAAAGACATCGCTGAACGCCAAAACATCCCTGCTAAATTTTTAGAGCAGATTTTACTCACCCTAAAAAATGCGGGGCTACTCAACAGCAAGATGGGTGTAGGAGGCGGCTATTATCTGGCAAAGCCACCCGCTGAGATCACACTGGGGCATATCGTGCGCATTTTGGATGGGCCGCTGGCGCCGATCCGCTGCGTCAGTCAATGGGCATACGAACCTTGTGGCTGTCCGGATGAGCGAACCTGTGGTTTGCGTCTGGTGATGCTAGACGTTCGCAATGCAATTGCCAATATTCTCGATCAGACCTCGTTGGCAGATGTAGCTGAGCGTGTTGATCTTGCTCAGGCTCTGCTAGAGTCCTATCATGATGCTGGAGGAGTACCTGGACCCCAAGGTTAGCTAAAGATACAGGTGAAAAAATGTGCTGCTGATGTAGCCGATCTTTTTGGCGCCAAAAGTATACTAAAAAAGTAGACATAATATACTATTGTGCAACAGGAGATCTTATAAAGATCCCGTGCAACTACTTTCATTATAGACATTTGCCACCTTACAGAGCTATAAAGGCAGAAGCAATGACCCTGGAATACCAATGTTTTGCTTGGTCGCTTAAGGAGAAACCATGGACACTAATATAAGCATATTCATCTTTATCCTGGTTGGTTTTATTGCCCAAACTATTGATGGTGCGCTGGGTATGGCGTATGGTGTCAGTTCAAACTCATTTCTGCTTGGAATCGGTGTACCCCCTGCAGCAGCCAGCGCCAGTGTGCATATGGCAGAGGTTGTCACCACAGCAATTTCCGGCGTTTCGCACTGGCGGTTGGGCAATCTGGACACGAAACTGATCAAGAGCCTGCTGCTCCCCGGCATGCTGGGGGCTGTAGTAGGTGCATATATACTTACCAACATACCTGGCGATATCCTCAAACCGTTCATCTCAGCATACTTGCTCATCATGGGTGTTATTATCCTGGTGAAAGGTCTGAGCAAAACCCATATTGAGCAGAAGGTAGTCAGCCATCTCAGCATCCTGGGTATCATTGGAGGTTTTTTTGATGCCATTGGCGGCGGCGGTTGGGGGCCGATCGTTACGACCACACTGGTGGCGCGTGGCAATAACCCGCGCTTGACCATTGGCTCAGTCAATTTTTCTGAATTCTTCGTTACTTTCGCCCAATCGGTCGTTTTCGTTTTCTCGCTCCAATTCAGCGAATACTGGAAGATTATCCTGGGCTTGTTAATCGGTGGAGCCATTGCTGCGCCACTGGCTGCTATCGTAACAAAGAAGCTACCCGTCCACCAGTTGATGCTCCTGGTAGGCACACTGATCATTCTGCTGAGCATACGCACGCTTTACCTGGCATTGACAGGCTAATCAAATGTCTCAGATAAGGCTTTTACTGGCAAAGGGTTTGGGAGCATGGGGGCTCGACCGACTTGCTATGGAAACCAGATATAATAAGTTACGAATATTTGGAGACCTGGGCATGCCAAACCAATTAAAAGCAATTTTCATCGTCATCCTATTGCTGTTTATCAGTTCAAGCCTGTTCAGCAATAGCGCGGCTCAAACCAACAACCCTGAAGCAGCCATTCTTACGATCGAAGGGGCAATAAGCCCGGCGTATGCGGAATATCTCGAGCGTGGATTACAGACTGCTGCCTTGCGCCAGGCAGAAGTGGTGATCTTGCAGTTAAATACCCCTGGCGGCGCGCTGGACGTAATGAACCGCATGGTAAGCGCGATCCGCAGCAGCCAGGTCCCTGTGGTAGTTTATGTATCGCCCGCGAATGCTATGGCAGGCAGTGCCGGGACCATAATCACCGTCGCAGCCCATGCCGCCGCTATGGCGCCCGATACAACCATCGGCGCCGCAAGCCCCATTAGTGGAGAAGGTACAGATTTGGATGAAACCGCGCAAGCCAAAGCCAAGAATATGATGAAAGCCATCGTGCGCAATTATGCTGAAAAGCGCGGGCCAGAGGCGGTTCAATTGGCAGAAGCAACCATAGATTCAGCTATTGCTGTCACTGCCCAGGAAGCTCTGACAGTGGGCCTGATTGATTTCATTGCCACTGACCTCGATGATTTATTAAAGCAGCTCGATGGATTTACAGTGACCGCAGCTATTGGCGAACGCAACCTGAATACCCGCCAGGCTACTCCAAGGCCTATCGGTCTAACCTTGATTGAACAACTTCTCGTCACCCTGGCCAACCCTAATATTACTTTCCTGCTCCTGGCGATTGGCGTCCAGGCTATCCTTATCGAAATTTCCAGTCCAGGCGGCTGGGTAGCTGGATTCATTGGCGTGGTTTGTCTGGCTTTAGCCGTTTATGGGCTGGGATTCCTGCCAGTGAACTGGTTCGGTCTGTTATTCCTTATCGTCGCGTTTGTGTTATTTATTCTTGACATTAAAGCCCCCACACATGGCGCGTTGACCGCCGCCGGAGTTGGATCGCTGATCGTTGGGTCTCTGGTACTATTCAATTCTCCTAATGTGCCTGATTTTCAACGTGTCTCTGTGCCACTGGTTATCGGAACTTCGATCGTTATCG
>CAYXDC010000106.1:0-7063 GCA_964463505.1 uncultured Anaerolineaceae bacterium | reverse complement strand
CGCTGCTGCTGAAGCAAGACGGCTCAGTCGCCATCCCATACAACGTGCGCATCACGCAGAGCGTACTGGATGTCTTCGGCGACAAGGTCGAATGGCTATCGCAAGCCACTGCTCCGTACAACACCTCCCGGAGCTATGGGGCACGCAACCCAACCGCACTCGTCGTGCCACTATTTATGCGCGTGAACGATCTGGAGATCTCGCACTCGAATTCTTCGTATTAGGTGGCTAATGGCGTCACTGGCCTTATATTGATCTTATCGAAGAAGGCACAAAGGTTGATCTCTCCATGCTGATCTTGGGTCCATTCTGAATCCAGACCTGGTAATTGTGAGCAATATTCAGGGCGCGCTGGCCTGGAATTATTTTTCAGCAGCGTGCCCTGAATTTTTTATACCGATCGCTATCACCTCATTAATTCCTGTTGGCCCCAACCTGCAGTATGTGAAAAATACACAAATTCCTCAAAATTCAATTTGATACAGCTGCCCGAACTCTGCCTCCGTTGCATAAAGTTTATTGTCTTGAATGCAATAGGTGAGATTGGTAGGTTTACGGCCATGCGGTAAATGTACTACGCTCGCAAGCTCGCCATTCGATCTTGTCTGAACGAGTTTTCCTCCACCGTAATGAGCGATCCAGATACTGCCATTGTTATCAAGGCAAGCACCATCTGGACCGAGCTCAAAAGTGAACTCAGGCTCGAGCAGACACTTTTCGTCATAGATATAGAAATCCTTCCTTGGTCCAAAACGCTCACCTTCCAGTATGTCATACATAATCGTACGGTTGAAGCGGTGCTCGTTAACGTACAGGCGCGTTCGATCTGGGGTGATAGCAATACCATTAGGGAAGCGCAGACCAGTATCTACACAGTGTAGCTCTCTAGAGGGCGTTAGATAGTAGACGGAACCAACCGGCCGTCCATACCGCCAATCATCTTCAAAGTCGCCACTGTCGGTAAAATAGACTCCCCCGTTTGTGTCAACAGCCAAGTCACAGACACCACGGAATGAATTACCTCGGTATTCATTGACTTCATAGAGCAGTTTGCCCTGGGGGCTGTAAAGCGCCAGCTTGCGGGCATCGTACAGGCTGAGCCAAATGTTGCCCTCCGGGGACAAACCTAACCCGCTTGGACCACTGCCAGGGTTAGGAGAAAAGACATGCCTAACCTGGCTACCATCCCATGTCAGGATATTATTGCCCAGCCAGTCGGTGAAGTACAAATGCCCGTCCCGTTCGGACCAGCAAGGCCCCTCGGGAAAACGAAAACCTTCAGCTATGATTTTGCATTGCGCCATTTGGTTTTTTTCTTTAGATGGGTCTGTTAAGCGCGTCGAAGCAAACTGGGTGGAAGGTATGATTTCATGATGCTGGCCTTTGTTTTTTAATCGCCAGTTTAATTTTTTGGATGACCGTTTGGTATAAACCAGCCAGACCTGCAGGATAAAAAATCATCACCAGGATGAGTAACAATCCATACAGAATCAAGCGGTAATCCATCAGGTATTTGAGGGAATCAAATATCGGGATCAGTAAGAAAGCTGCGAATACTCCTCCCAATAAGCTACCCGATCCTCCTATAAACGCGAGCGCCATAATTTCCATGGTGTAACCCATATTCATTACATCAGGGGTAATGATGCCTACGTAATGAGCATAAAAACCTCCAAATAATCCGGCGCAGGCACTGGAAATGGTAAAGTTGAGCAGTTTATAGCGGGTAGGATTGACCCCCGAGGCCTGAGCAGCCTCAAAATTCTGGCCAATCGCTCGGAAGGCCAGCCCTATTCGGGAATGAATGATTAATCTCAGGATGACAAAAACTACCAGGAAAATGCAAAACAAAATATAAAAATAAACCGTGGTAGTAGCATTCTCATAAATCGGCGGTACTATCAGCCCGCGCGCCCCACGTGTCACATCCTCAAGAGCAGTTGCCAGGGCCATCAGGGTCATACCTACAAACCAGGACATCAGCGAGACATAGATACCCCGCAGTCTCAGGGTCAGCAGACCAGTAAAAAAACCGACCAGTCCGGTGATCAGGGCTCCCATCAGCAAGCCTGCCCAGGCGCCTAATCCTGTGTGGATCGCGACCAAAGCTGCAGCATAAGCCCCCAGCCCCGCAAAAGCTGCAAAGCCGAAATTGACGGCATTGATGTATCCACCAGTGAAGTCGAAGGTTAAAGCCTGGCTGCCAAAATACAGGCTGATTACCAACAAGCGTAGAATATATTCATCCTGAATAAAGAGAGGAGCCAAACCTAACAGGGTGAGGCAGATTAATAGCGGTAGCGATAGCCCAAGTGATTTGAGTTTTTCTATTAGTGGTAGGGCACTATGGGTGTGATCTGTCTGAATAGTCCCACTGGATTGTTGCATAGGCTTAGCGCTCCCAAACACTCTTGATCTGTGTGCCAAACAAACCAGTGGGTTTAAAAAGCAAAAGCAATATTAGCAAGCCAAGACTGGCAACATCCTGCCAACCTTGACCAAGATAGAAATATGAAACGCTCTCAAACAATCCTACAATCAAACCGCCGATGATGGCTCCCTGCACATTGCCCAGACCAGCTATAGTGACTACAAACCACGAAGCGATGAGCGGCTTATTCCCTCCAAAAGGATAAGCTGGGCTGAGTGAAAGCAAACTGGCGCCTCCCAAGCCCGCCAGCATACTCCCCAAGGCAAAGGTCAAGGTGTGGATGCTATCCAGGTTGATACCAAGCAGCACAGCGCCCTGTTCATCCTGAGATACAGCTCTGATAGCCCTGCCTGGGCGAGTTTTCTGGAGGAAGACCCACAAGGCTGCAATAGCCAGCAAAGCTATGCAGAACGCTATCACCCTGTCAGCTGAGACATTCATCCCCAACAGTTTGATTGAAGCGTTCCAGTACTGCGTGATGCCGCGATAGCGCATACCAAAAACCTGCCGGTAGACGTTTTGCAGAACAACCGAGAGACCAGCGGTCAGTAAAAATGCATTAACTACCCAGTCACCTTTTGAGCGCTTACGTAAAGGACTGAAAAGCAGCTTATCAGTGACAACTCCAGCCAGGAAACTGAGCATAGCAGCGATGATGATAGAGGCAATCGGATCCAGTCCATAAGTAACGTAAGCAAAATATGCGGCATAGGCGCCTAACACATAGTATTCGCCATGCGCAAAGTGGCAGATGTTCATGACGCCGAAAACCAGCGCCAGTCCAACGGCCATTAATGCATACAAACCGCCGCGCAGCAAACCTGTTAGCAGTAAATTGGCAGTGGTAGATGGATCCATAGGTTACTTCACTCCGTTAGCACCTTAACGCAGCCCCAGATAGGATTCACTCAGATATTCATTCTTTAGCAATTCGGCGCTGCCACCCTCCAGTATGATCCTGCCTTGCTCCATCACATAAGCCTTATCAGCGATCTGCAACGTGAGGTTGACATTCTGTTCAACCAATAACAGAGTGACTCCAATTTTATGTAAGGCTTTCAGGGCTTTGAACACGTCGATCACAACTCTTGGTGCTAAACCCAGAGATGGTTCATCCACCATTAACAGGCGCGGATCCGCCATCATACCGCGCCCAATTGCAAGCATGCGCCGCTCACCGCCACTGAGTGTGCCTGCAAGTTGTTTTTGACGGTCCTTCAAGATTGGAAACAGATCGAAGACCAGCTCCAGATTTTGGTTGGTCTTTTTTTTATCGGCAGTGCTATAAGCTCCCAATAGCAAATTATCTCCCACAGTCATGGCTTCAAACAGGTTGAGCTCCTCAGTAATGAATACCAACCCTGCGCGGCTGATCATATGGGGCGCCAGGCCGGTTATAGGCTGGCCCATGAAAGTCACATTGCCACTCTGCTTCGGGATCAACCCGGCAATAGCACGCAGGGTTGTGGTCTTGCCTGCACCATTGGCTCCGATCAAGGCTACAAACTCACCCTGTTCGACAACCAGCGAAAGGTCCCATATCACCTGGAGCTGACCATATCCAGCCTGGAGATTCGTGACTGATAGCAATAGTGACTCCTCAACATTTCCACCAGCTCACCTCCACAACCCATCGAATTGGTGGGTGAGCGTGGATCAATGAGTTGGTTCAGGCTTCGGTAAGCAGCTGATCTCCACCCAGATAGGCGACTGCCACTTTTTCATCCCCAGCAATCTGAACTGGGGAACCCTCAGCAATTTTCACTCCGTACTGGAGAACCATGATGCGGTCACACAATTGCATGATCAGGCGCATCAGGTGCTCCACGATCAAAACAGTGGTACCCTGGTCGCGGATTTTGAAGATTAGACGCTGTAACTCAGTGAGCTCAGTGGGAGTCAGTCCTGCGGCAGTTTCATCGAGGAGCAACAGCCGCGGGTGGATAGCCAATGCCCGAGCCAGATCCAGGCGGCGCAATTGGGCTGTATTCAGGGATGACGCCGGCGTTTCAACCGGCAAAGGAAAAGCAGCAAATTCCAATGCCTCTAAAGCTGCTTGTTGGACAGTGACTTGCTTGGATTGTTTGCCAGAACCAGCTCTATGCATCCCAAAACTGGTGGCTACCAGGATATTCTCTAAAACACTCATGCGTGAAAAAGGGCGGGGGATCTGAAAAGTACGGGCGATCCCCCGCTGGCAAATGCGATCTGGACTCAAACCAGATATCTTCTCACCTTGAAAGCGTACACTCCCAATTGTTGGGCGGTACACCCCTGCAATTATATTCAGCAGAGTACTCTTGCCAGCGCCATTGGGACCGATCACGCCGACAATTTCGCCCTCTTCGACCTGAAGGTTTACCTGATCCAGAGCGGTCAGGCCGCCAAACTTCTTGGTGACGCCTTCAATCTCAAGCAACATAATATCTACTTGGCATATTCAGGAATCTGCACTTCCTGCTCTTTGATCTCATCAGGCCAGACGGTTTTTCCCACCCCGCCAAAGTACTGGATGACCGGAAACACAAACGCTCCCTTACCAACCAGCATATCGGGTAAGGTATCAGGGCTGAATTTATATTCCGACATCAAAATGCCATCTGTGTAAGTGAGCTGTCCGGTCCACATCTTTTCCTGACCGGTCTGGAAAATTAATTCGCTGCTGAGATCGCCTTTATCATTACAGGTTTCTTGGAGGACTTTGATGAAGAAATTTGTCTCGTCATAAGCCAATCCTGCTGAAGATGGGCTGGGTTCGATGCCCCAGCGTGCGGTGAACTCATCTCTGAAAGCGATTGCTTCAGGTGTCGTCCAGCCAGGGATTTGGTCAATGACAAAATCAGCAGCTTCTCCGGTCATGTTATACCATTCGCCAACCCAGCCGAGACCATCGGCAATGATCAGGCTTTCAATCCCAACTTCACGCGCCTGCTTAATCATTGCGGGGAAGCCGGCGGCATCATCCATGGTTCCGGCCATGAGGGGGGCATTCAGGGATTTGATTTTGGTGAGCATAGGATAAAAGTCGGTCTCGCCTACGGGAACATATTCCTCCCCGACAATCTCCCAACCAGCATCCTGGAGTTGCTTACCAATAGCCTTGGTAAAACCACGGCTCCACTCGTCATCATTGCCATACAGGACAACCTGCTTGGCTGCTGGCGACCATAAACCATTGGCAATGGCATCTTCCACAGCGGTTACGTAGTTAATAGTCAGCTTGGAGGGGGTAGGCCAGCCTTTGCCCATCCAATAACCATACTTGGGATCTGAGTTGAAGCGGATATCGATATCCTCGCTGGTACCCATGGCAAAAAAGTGCGGGATTTTGTACTTGGCTGCCAGCTCCATGACCGATATCACCTCCGAGGCATCCCAGTTGAGCAAGCCGACCTGGATCTTGTCACGGGTCACAGCTGCTTCGTAGGCACGGGTAGCCTTCTCGGGATCCGATTCACCATCAATCCAGAACGGCTCAATCTTGTAGCCACATATCTCCCAGTTGACCTTGTCAAATGCCATGGTGACTGCGCCTTGAAACTCTTCACCGACCCGTGAACTTGGTCCTGTGAAAGGCGCCAGTACACCTAACTTGAGCACTTTAGCTTCTTCTTCGACTTGCTGAGCGGTCGGTTGTTCAGCCTGATCAGTTTGGGTTGTAGCTGGTGGTGAAGCGGTTTGAGCGCAGCCAGATAGCAGTGTCAGGAGCAAAACAATTGCTAGAATAGTGGAAAACAGCTTATGTTTCATGACCTATCTCCTTGAAAAAATTGATGGATCCCCTTCCGATTGTTATCGACAAGGCGACTTGGATATATAGGGCGCTTACACAGGCGTCCAAAAGGCCTAAGTATACTTCGTCAACATTCGGTCAACATAATGTATGTGAGCTAGCTCAGCTTCTACAGCCTGTTCAACATTATGATCGGCAATCGCTCGGGCAATATCTTCTTGCAGGGGTATAGATTCTTCTTTAACGTGGGGGAGTTTGATCACCTCGATAATGACCTCGGTGAGCAGCCGGCGTGAAAGATGGTAGAACTCCTCCAGCAGGGTGTTGTGCCCGGCGCGGGCAATAGCCAGGTGAAATTCCAGATCAGCCTGTAGAAAGGCATCATCATCCACAGCAGTTTTCGTATCTTCAAAGGCTCTCCAGATTGAACGTACATCATCGGGAGTTGCACGTTCAGCAGCAAAACGAGTGAGGGCTGCTTCAACAACCATGCGTGCTTCATATACCTGGCGTGCATTTAGGGCTCCCAACCGGCCTTTTACTTCATCGGGAGAGAAAAGGGTGCTTAGCGCGGTCTCGCGCACCCAGGTACCTTTCCCGGGGTGCGATTCGACCAGCCCTACGGCTGAAAGGAGCTTAATCGCTTCCCGAACACTGGATAGTCCAACACCAAAGCGCTCAGCCAGCGCTTTTTGTGGCTCGAGGAAATCACCCGGCTTGAGACGTCCAGTAAGGATCATACTGCGCAGCTCTTCAGCGACACCTTCAGCAACTGAAATCCGCCAATACACCGGGCTCATCTGGAACTGTACTCCGTAGGGGGTTATCTTGTATTCAGAATATCAGATATTAAAATAGCATTAATAATGGCGCATGTCAAGCATATTTTTCACATTTTG
>CAYXDC010000105.1:6085-8006 GCA_964463505.1 uncultured Anaerolineaceae bacterium | reverse complement strand
TCGGCAGCCATGTTGAGCCTGGGTGAGCGCATCGCCAAAGAATTGGGGCGCGGCAGCCTGGAGCAGGTGTATATCCGGGGAAATACGGGTTATGTTATTCTTACCGCGGTTGGTGAAGAAGCCGTCCTGACTGCCCTGGCACGCGAAGGCGCCAAGCTGGGTTTGATCTTTCTGGAAATGCGCCGGGCTGCGGAGAGCCTGGCACGTTTGGTTGGTTAAATGATGTACAATCAACGGTTCTTGAAGAAGCTAAATTTGGTGGGGAGGTCGCAGATCAACGACCTCCCCACTGCCTTTATTGCTGGAAATTACGCCCTACTGGCGACAAACCATGACAGCGCAGAATGGATGGTAAGGAGAATGGCATGACGACGAAATATATCTTTTTTACGGGTGGCGTGGTTAGCTCCGTGGGGAAGGGGGTGACAGCAGCTGCACTGGGTCTGTTGTTGAAGGAAAGAGGCTATGCTGTTGCAGTGCAAAAGCTGGATCCGTATATCAATGTCGACCCCGGCACGATGAGCCCTTACCAGCATGGTGAAGTGTATGTGCTGGATGATGGCGCTGAAACGGACCTGGACCTGGGACATTATGAGCGTTTTATTGACATCAGCCTGAACCGGGTATGCAACGTGACCACCGGACAGGTTTACGCTGAGGTGATCAGCAAGGAACGCCGCGGCGATTATCTGGGCGGGACGATTCAGGTGATTCCCCATATTACCAATGAAATCAAACGCAGGATTGGGTTGGTATCGAAAACTACCGGCGCAGAAATTGTGCTGGTGGAAGTGGGCGGGACGGTAGGTGATATTGAAAGCTTGCCTTTCCTGGAAGCTCTTCGCCAGATGCGCAGCGACGTGGGCCGCGAGAATACTGTGTATGTGCATGTCACGTGGCTGCCGCATATCGGGGCCACGGCAGAATTAAAAACCAAGCCCACCCAACACTCGGTGCGCGAGCTGCGCTCGATTGGTATTTCACCAGATATGATTGTGGCGCGCTCGGACCACCCGGTTAAAGATGATCTGCGCGAAAAAATTGCCCTGTTTTGTGATGTGGATCGCAGGGCAGTAGTGCCCATGGTGACTGCTGATAATTTATTCCGCATCCCATTGCAGCTAGAAGAACTGGGCCTGGGGGATTACATGCTGGCGCGCCTGGGGTTGGAAGCCCGCCGTACCCCCGACTGGACAGCCTGGAAACGCCTGGTAGCGGAGATCGGGCGCGAAAAGCCCAAGATCAACATTGCCCTGGTAGGAAAGTATGTAGAATTGCATGATGCCTATATGAGCGTACGCGAAGCCCTCCATCATGCTGCCCTTGCCCTGGGTGTAGATGTAGATATTGCATGGGTTCATTCTGTGGAGCTGGAAAAAGGCAAAGGCTGGGATCTGGTACGCAACGCCGATGGAGTGTTGGTTCCAGGTGGGTTTGGTAGTCGCGGTATTGAGGGAAAAATACAGGCGATTCGTTATGCGCGCGAGAATAAAGTGCCTTATCTGGGTCTCTGCCTGGGCATGCAATTGATGGTCATCGAGTTTGCCCGTCATGTACTGGATACAGAAGATGTGAATTCATCCGAGTTCGATCGTTCAACGGCTCACCCGGTGATTGACCTGATGCCTGACCAGCGTGAGATTGCTGATATGGGTGGAACGATGCGCCTGGGCTTGTATCCTTGTATCTTGCAACCGGGTACCCTGGCGGCCGAAGCCTATGACGTGCCGCAAGTTCAGGAACGCCACCGCCATCGCTTCGAACTTAATAATGCCTACCGGGAATCGCTGGGCAAAGCCGGGATGCGTTTTTCGGGCCTCTCTCCAGATGGGCGATTGGTAGAAATTGCTGAAATTGAAGATCACCCCTTCATGGTGGCTACACAATTTCACCCCGAATTTCTTTCCCGCCCAAAGCGACC
>CAYXDC010000105.1:0-5985 GCA_964463505.1 uncultured Anaerolineaceae bacterium | reverse complement strand
GGCACCTGGGGGCGGGCGGCGGTCCCATCTGGGGCGTCTACCGGCGTGCATGAAGCTCTGGAACTGCGCGATGGCGATAAAGGCCGTTTCCTGGGCAAAGGCGTCACCCAGGCGGTAGATCATGTCAATGAAGAGATTGCTGATGCTTTGATCGGCTGGGATGCTGTTGAGCAAAAAGCGGTCGATATGATGCTGCTGGAGCTGGATGGCACCCCCAATAAATCGAAATTGGGCGCCAATGCAATTCTGGGTACCAGCCTGGCAGTCGCCAAGGCTGCCGCCAACAGCCTTTCTCTTCCGCTCTACCGCTACATTGGTGGGGTGTATGCCCATGTGCTGCCTGTGCCGATGATGAACATCCTCAACGGCGGTGCGCATACCGCCTGGCAGTCCACCGACGCCCAGGAATTCATGGTCATGCCATTCGGCGCCGAATCCTTCGCTGAGGGCTTGCGCTGGGGGGCGGAGATCTACCATGCTCTAAAAGGCGTGCTCAAAGGGCGTGGTTATACCACCCTGGTGGGTGATGAGGGCGGGTATGCCCCGGCGCTGAAAGCGAATGCAGAGGCCGTGGAAGTGATTCTCGAAGCCATTGAGAAGGCTGGCTACAAGGCTGGCGAGCAGGTGGCGATTGCCCTTGACCCGGCAGCTTCCGAGTTTTATGAAGACGGTCTGTACAATCTGCGCAAAGAAGGCAAAAAGCTGACCAGTGAGCAAATGGTTGCCTTCTGGAAAAGCTGGGTAGACCAGTATCCCATTGTTTCCATCGAAGACGGTTTGGCGCAGGATGACTGGGATGGCTGGAAGCTGATGGTGAGCGAGATGGGCGACCGCGTGCAAATCGTAGGCGATGACCTGCTGGTCACGAACCCGGAGCGTGTGCGCCGCGGTATCCGTGAGAAAGCTGCTAATGCACTGCTGGTGAAGCTCAACCAGATCGGCAGCCTGACCGAAACCATCGAAGCTGTCGAAATCTGCCACCGCGCGGGTTGGCGGGCTGTGACTTCCCATCGCTCCGGCGAGACGGAAGACTCCACCATTGCCGACCTGGCTGTGGCGCTGAACATGGGTCAAATCAAAACCGGCGCCCCGGCACGCTCGGACCGCGTGGCGAAGTATAACCAGCTTCTGCGCATCGAAGAAGAGCTGGGCGATACCGCCAAATATGCCGGCTGGGACGCTATCCGCCGCTAAATTTTCAACATTAACTAAGACAGGGTGCACCCAATCAGGCGCACCCTGTTCGTTTTAAAGCCAGGGCTGTTCTAATTAGCCAGGCTGTTCTAATCAGCCGGGCTGTCTGCCTCGGCTTCTGCACTGAAATCTGCGATCTCTTCATCTTCCTGGCTGGTTTCGCTCAGAGATGCTGTTTCCGGGGCTGCTTCTAATTCGTCCTCTTCACTCACTGGTAGCGGGCGCAGGGCTTCATCCAGAGTAAGCCCTTCGCGGCGCATGCCTGGAGCAGGCGTACCGCAGAAGGGGCACAGGTTCCAGGGCAGGTCCATCAGCTTGCCGCAGTGATGGCAAGGTTTTTTCAGGCGTGTATGGCAATTCGGGCAGACCATCCAATTATCTTTAACCCGCCGCCCGCAGCCGGGGCAAAGAGCAATATCTTCAATGGACTGTAGCAGGGCCTCTTCTTCCAGGGTGTGCTGGTAGTCTTCTTCCAGGGTGCGCGGCGGGCGTAAGATCAAATACACCACTAACCCAGGTAGAAATAACACTGCGACCACCAATACTGCCAGGATGCGCGCCAATGGGTCGCGCGCCCGCGAACGGATGTCACGATAAGTCCAGATGATCAGGCTTAACCAGAAGGCTGCCAGGAAGGCTCCGCTCCAGGCGGTGAGGATCAAAAAAACATTGCTTAGCTGGGTGGGATCAAAGCTCATAGCGCACTCCGTTGGCTGTGATTATAGCACGGAAGACCATTCCGACCAAAAGCGCCCATATTTTACGCAAATGTTAGCTTTCTTGTTCTTTTTGCCATCCTGATGTATAAACGTCTCAGTACCTGAATTTCAAGCCAACCGCAGAAAGACACGCCAGGATGTGACCAGCATGAAAGAATCCAACATTGCCACTTACCGCATCCGCGATCTCGACGAGAACGAGCGCCCGCGCACGCGCCTTCCACGCCTGGGACTCTACATGTGGTGATCGGGCGCGGGCGATTTGTGTCGTTGAAGGAAAGAGGCTTGGGGTTTAGTTAACGAAATTAACTGCTCGTTTGCCTGACTCTAAATCCGGAAAATTCTCCACTGTAATCTTGCCAGGTGAAATTCACCCCCATCACCTGTGCAGAGCGCGGGCCGCGTCGTAAGGCGGTTAGAAGCTGCTCCAGGCGGCCACGCTCACCTTCGACCAGCACTTCCACCGTCCCATCCCAGCGATTGCGCACCCAGCCGCTCAGCCCCAGCAGGTTGGCGGTATCCTGGACGAAAAAGCGAAACCCCACCCCCTGGACTCCGCCTTCGACGATAGCATGCAGGCGGGTGTTTTGTTTTTCTTCCATGCTCTTACCTTTTTGTTGTAGCTTTCATTGTGGTTGGCTTCCGTACCAGGCGACTGAGAACCAGTCCAGCCGGGGCGATCAGCACTACCAGAGCCACCACCAACCAAGGAAGCAGGTTCTGGACGGCGGTGCCTGATCGATCCTCTCCCAGTACATCTTCCCGCCACTGGCGTTCAAGCTGGTTTAAGCTGCTGCCCATGGCAATCTCCACGCCGCGCGAGCACTCCAGGCCATCGCTATATCCCTGCATTAAGCGGTCCACTCCCGAAGCGCCGAACTGCTGGTGCAGGTAGCGAGTAAAGGAGGCAGACTGGGCGTAGGCCAGTAAGGCGCTGGAGGCATCGCGCGGGAAAGCAGCGCATAGGCTCTCCATGCTTAAGAGAGTATCACGCTCCAAGGCGTTATTCAACAAGATCTGGTAATCCGGGTTGGGGTATAACTCGGCGATAGAAGCCAGGCCTTCCACCAACCAGGTGGGCTGATTGTGGTAGCCCTCGCCCAGAGTTTCGTAAAGCAGGATGTGCATCATCTCGTGTGGGATGATCTGCTCCATCAGCAACAACTGCTCTGGACGAGATGGGATGGCTGCCAGCATCACTCCCAGGTCGGGATCGGCATGACCGGCAACCCAGTTCTGCCCGCTTAGTACTAGGGCCTCCTGCAAGGTGGTGGCATTTGGATAGATATAGATGTCGATATTTTTGGGGGTTTGGATGGGTAGCAAGCTTTGAATTTTCTTCAGCCCGGAATCCGCAGTTTGCAGCGCATTATCTCCAAAGGCGATGTCATCCTGAGAATACCAGGAGATATTGAAGGGCGCTTTCTCCAGGTTTTGCCATTCCACCCGATTATCGGTATAGATGAACGAAAACTGCGGGCTGGTGAATTCCTCCCCGTTTTGCAGGCGTACCTGAAAGCGGTAATCTACTTCCGCAAAGGCGCGCAGGGGCCGGTTGGCGAGCGAGTGTGTATAGCTTAGCTGGTAGGCCGTCTCATCATGGGCGCTTACCAGGGTCTCAGCCGAGCTGGTTTGTCCCTCGCCCCCTGTCCCAAACAGGACAAAAGCCTGGGCGATTGGTTGGGGGGATTGGACGACCGCCTGGAAGGTTATTTCTTTACCAAATTGGTATTCAACACTGGAATTCGTAACAACCGCCTGGGCCAGGGCGTTGGTGTGTGGAAAGAATAGTAGGCTATTGATGATCAGGATCAGGAGCCAGACGCTGTACCCATGAATATGCTTATGGCTGTGCATGTCAGCCTCCAAAAGTTGCCCTCTGCCGAGTCAATCTGACCGGGTTGAGGGGCGGCAATTTGAATCAGCGTGAGAGTAGAACTGCTCACAGCCTATCTGATTGCAAGATTCCTGCCGGACAAGTGAATTTGTTAAACCCCGGACAAAAAACAACCTGCTCCGGGTTCGATAAATATCGGAAGCAGGTTGGTAGGTTTTGATCTCAATAACATCCGGTGAGCTTAGAATTCTTCGTCTTCTTCATCGAATTCATCGAGGTGATCATCAGCGAAACCCTCAAGGAAATCATCACCTATATCTTCGATGTCGTCTTCATCGATATCTTCGAACTCATCGTCTTCATCCTCGAGCTCATCATCGGATAATTCCAGCATTTCGAAAGCCTGAACGCCTTCTGTGAAGGCCAGGTTTTCGAGGGCCGAGTCGATCCATTCGGCCAGTTCCTCATCTTCCGTGCGCTTGAGGACCTTAACCAGTGCATTACCAACCCCTTCACCACCTAACTGGGAGAGCGACCAGATGGCGGCTGTCATGACATCTTCGTCAGGGTCGTCCAACAACTCCAATAGGCGTGGCACGGTGGAATGAGCCTCCAACTCCCCGGCTGCACGGGCAGCCTCAGCGCGGATCACTGGGAGCAGGCTATCCAGCGACTCAAGCACCTGTGGAAGCCAGATTTCGTTGGCCGAACGGCCCATGGCAAACAGGGCTGTGGCGGTCCAATCCCTGTTCCCTGCCGTGTAAGCTTGTTTGATCAGTGGTTGCACAGCTTCCCGGCTGGTATATCCCAGTGACTCAAGCGCTCGGCGGCGAATGAGTTCAGGCTGGTCGCTGCGATAGATCTCGAGCAAAAAGCCTTCAACCTCATCTTTTTTACCTGGATCCAGTTCTTCCAGCTCGCCCAGATAGACATAATATCCCAGGGCTGCTGTTGCAGCGGCGCGCACTTCAGCATCTGGATCAGATTTTGCCAGCTCAATAAATTTGATGGCAAAGGATGGATCTTCGTACTCGCTAAGTATACGCACCGCCGGTAGGCGCACCCCGGCTTGCTGATCTTGCAATGCAAACTGCGCTACGGCTTCAAAAGCGAGCAGGTGATCAGCCTCCCCCAGCGTTTCAATATCCTCTAGCAATGCCTGACGACGCCAGGCAGGCGTCTGGGGCCAGGATTGCTCCAGGGCAGCCAGGTCAGCGCGGCTCAGGTCCGAGAGCCGGTAAAGTAAGCGGGTCGGGAAAGGAGTCTCGGAATCCAGTAGAGCATCCAGAACCTGTTGGAACGGGATCTCCGCTGGACGTTGGGGAAGTTTGGGCTTGGCCATGTTTATCTACGGTAAAACGACTGGATTTACAAAATCCTGGATATTGATGTATATCAACAGGATTATTAAGACCGCGAATCCAACCAGGTGAATCATGTTTTCATATTGGGCGGGAATGCGGCGCTTAAAGATGATCTCCGGCAAAGTGAGCAGGATGCGTCCACCATCCAGGGCAGGGATAGGAAAGAGATTAAGTAATCCCAGAGAGAATGAGACTGCCATGAAGAAATAGATCGGGTTGCGAATTTGCTGGTAAATATCAAACATACCCTTATAGCCGACAAAACCACGCCCTTCATCCTCGGAAGTTTCTCCCTGGATTAATCTCATCGGTAGTGCCAGAACTGCTCGCCCGTATTCAAAAGAAGCTTCAACACCCCGCGTCAGGGCGGTGGTGATTGGAATGGGGCGTGTAGGATTGCCGAGCATGATGCCTATTGCGCCTTCATTGTCAGGTGGGTTTGAGCGTGGTGTCAGGGTTGTGCTGATCTCTTCACCGTTGCGATCGATGACAATTGTTGTAGGTTGGTCCAGGCGTGTCTGGATGGTATCTTGCAAGGCGGTCAGGCTGTCGATCTTAACCCCATCGACCTCGGTAATGATATCGCCAGTAAGCAATCCAGCTTGTTCAGCGGGGGAATTGGCGGCGACGGCATCCACGCGCACCCGGTCAAGAATTGGCTCGCCAATTGTGTAGAAGAGCAGTACAGCCAGTACAACCCCGGTTAACAAGTTGATTGCCGGGCCAGCAAACAGGACTCCCAGGCGCACCCACGGGCTGGCGGAGGCCAGGCCACCGGGGATAGTGGGATCATTTTCTCCCTTTGGGCGCACAAAGCCGCCCAGTGGGATCCAGTTCAGGGAAAACTTGGTGCCTTTTGATTCAAAAAGCG
>CAYXDC010000104.1:0-8527 GCA_964463505.1 uncultured Anaerolineaceae bacterium | reverse complement strand
CGTCTCGGTTTGAGGCCAGCGCTCGCCGTAACCCAGTCGCTGAGCCAGCTCAGCAAAGATCAGATAATCATTGCGCGCCTCGCCCACGGGAGGAATAACCCGTTGGCGCAGCTGCACGAGCCCATCATAGATCATATAGGACTCAATCTCAAACATGGTCGTGGCAGGCAGCAGCAGGTCGGCGTACTGACTGTCGGCTGTGGGGAAGCGATTGATCACGACCAGCAGATCCAGCTTGCTAAAAGCCTTGCGCCACAGGTCCGGGTTGGGCCAGGAAGTAAGGATCGACGATCCAGCCACAATCAAGCCTCTTAATGGGTAGGGATCATCTTCCAGGATGGCCTTGGGCAGCATCGCCCCATGGGCCTCGTTGCGCAGCTCATAATAGATAGGGAATTCCCGAGCGCCGATGGGAAGTGGAGCATTTTCAGGCGGGTCGGTTGTCAGGCGGTTTAACCGCAGGCGCTCGTGCATCCTGACCACTTTACCTCCAGGCGCATCAAAATGCCCTGTGAGAGCCTGCAAAATCCATACTGCGCGGATGGCCTGCAGACCGGTGTTGGAATACTCCAAACCAGTATAGGTGAGAATCGAGCAGCCTTTGGCCCGGGCAATTGAGCGCGCAAGGTCGCGCACCGTATCTGCTGGCACACGGGTGATTGCCTCTACTTTATCGGGAGTGAAGTCGCGCACATAAGCTTTAAGTTCTTCAAACCCCAGCACCCATTTTTCCACGAAATCGTGATCGTACAGGTCCTCAGCAATCACCACATGCAGCGCGCCTAAAGCCAGTGCCCCATCCGTACCCGGCCGGATACCCACCCACTCACAGTGAGTGGATTGGACCGTTTCACTCCGGCGGTGATCGATCGCAATCAGGCGGGCGCCACGCCGTTTGGCAGCTTTGAGTCGCTTTAGGTTAATGGGGGAAGAATCGGTGATCGGATTATCGCCCCAGATCAAGATCAAATCTGCCTGATCGACATCTTCGCTGATGTTGCGTTGATAATCACCAAAACAAGCCTTGGAAGCCACCATCCCATAAGATACATAACATAGGGAGCCTACACCCGTGGTATTAGGCGAGCCCCATGGGAAGAGGACTGCATTGGCAGAAGATTCCACTGGACCGCTCGGCGCAAAGTGCTCGTTCAGGCCAAACTCAAAGTTACCGCGCCCAGTATAGACACAGACCGCTTCCGGGCCAAACTGCTGAGCGATGCGGTTCAAGCCTTCGATCCAGATATCATAAGCCTGGTCCCAGGTAATCCGTTCAAATTGACCGGAACCACGCGGGCCAACCCTCCGCTGAGGATAAAGCACCCGGTCTGGAGAGTACACAATTTCTGGAGTGCACATCCCGCGTGGGCAGACCAGGCCCTGTGGATGATCTTTAAGCGGCGCGATGCGGGTGATCACCCCATCGGTCAGGTAAACGTTCACCCCACAGCCCGCCGGGCAGATACCACACACACTGGTGACAATCGTTTCTTGAGGTTCAGGTGATATTGTCTCAGACATGATTTTCGGTGATCTCCGAGCTCAGTGTTTAGCTATTCAGAATACCTTCGATAGTCTGATCAATCTCAAGTGGTAAAGGTTGTGGATGGTGGTTATCAATGATCGCCAGTGTTGCTTCTTTCATGCGAGTATTAATATTTTTACTGCCGCGCGCTTCCCAACGCGCCAATCGTGAGCGATCAAATAGTTTGGGCATCCACAGTTCGCGCCAGTGGGCGAGGGTGTGCTCATCGCTCATAAATTCGCCGCCTGGACCAACCCGATCAATCACATCTAGAGCCAGGTATTCGGGGTCCAGGCGCACACCTTCCACAAAAGCCCGACTTTGGGAAATGATTTCATTTGCCAGAACCATCATCTCCGGGGAGTTAGTGAGGCCGGCATCCAGATAGCCCACATCGTGATTAAGGTTAGTGCGTGCCAGTAAGGCTACCAGGACTGAGAATTGGGCGTCAGCCGCTGCCTGCCCATCAATCGCTTTACTGTCGCTGTGGGCTGCATAACCCCATACCGGTAAACCATAGAAGCGGCCCATCTCGGCTGCCATGACGCGCGCCAGCTGAAATTCGGGAGCGCCATAGACACTGATCATTTCGCGCATATCCATGTGATGGACGCCATGACCATATAGAAAAGGAGCTCCGGGGTTCTTGAGCTGGTGCATCACCAGCCCACTGAGCATCTCAGCATTGCCCAGCGCCACCGCTCCAGCTAAAGTGATGGGGGCAGTGCCGCCCATCATCGGCGCAGGTGAGTGGGTAACCGGAATTGATTTTTCTGCGCAGAAGAGAGTTTTTTCAGTCGCCTCAATAGAATGTTGCAAAGGCGTGCTGGGCTCGGAATAGAGCAGCAGAGTGGGATATTGCTTCAGCTTCTCCCAACCTCCCGCAACGGCTGCGGCCATAGCCCCGATGGCCTGGATATCGGCCAGGTCGTTGCACACAAAGACGGTAGGCTTGGATGTATTGCGCAGCATTGTAGCGAACTGATAGCGATAATAACGCTCTGGAGGGGCGTCTTCGGGCACGCCCACCGACATCACAAAGCTGATTTCAGGCAAGGCGTCGCAGACGCGCATGCAGTCGGCGATATCTGCCAGCAAAAATGGACGCCGCTGGTCCGTGCGTGGATCCAGATAATTCAGGGTATCCGAGCCCGGTCCAAACACAACCTGGGTACCATCCAGGTGAAATGCCGCTTCGCGGCTACCACGCTGATATAAAGTAAACGGTCCAGGCGCTGAAGCCAACGCCCATTCCACCAGGGAGGGCGGGAACCGCACGCGCTTGCCATCGACGGCGGCGCCTGCGGCCTGTAAAAGCTCCAGCCCTTGATCGCTAAAGACCTCCACCCCGGTATGGTGCAGAATCTTGAGCGACGCTTGATGGATCTTCAGGCAGTCGTCCCGCTCCAGCATGCTCAACCTGGGGCGCAAGCGAGGCATATCCGGAAGGATCAATTCGGTTTCCGATGGTAGTGTCATGTTAACCTCCCGAAATCAACAATTTTATGGCGCCGGGGATGATTACCACCCCAGTGTGCCAGGTTCACCTTTGAACGGACCCACAACATCTTTGGTGATCCAGCCACCGTAAAAAGCACCTGGTTGGGGAATGACCTGCTCCCCATCGACGGTGCACAAATCCATCCTCCCGGCATAAAATGCCACATAATTCCGGATGGCGGCAAACGCCGGGGTTGGATCTGGGTAGTACCAGGCTGCTCGGTGTGCGAACTTATCACCAATCTGGACATCATAGTAGTTGGCGCTGCCTTTCCATTCACAGAAAGACGCTCCAAGGGACGGTTTTAAATAAGCCATCTGGATGTCTGCTGGTGGAATATAGTAAACCGGTGGATGACTGGTTTCCAACACCCGGTAAGCAGAAAAGGTCTCAGACAGTAAAACTTGATGAAATACAATTTGGATATGACGAGAGGTCAATTCCAGGCGCGGAGGCCGAGGATAATCCCAAACAGATTCCTGTCCATGTTGTGGTTCAATGCGAATAACCTTCATTACTTAGTAACTATCCTCTAGATGGAGCTGGCGCTCAATTTTCCTATATATAATTTTCAATACAGGACACAGGGTTAATTCAATGAGAATAAGCCTTGTTGACTTCCGCTGTCCGTTAAGAGCCGGCGGGCGAGAGCCACTTCCCGATTATAAATGTTTGTCAGACGATCCATTAAGCTTTGGGCATCATGAATAGAAAGTAATTGTTGTTTTTGGATCGGCGGGACCTGCAGCAACGCTGCAGCGAGGTACGCCAACAACAGAGGGTTGTCCGGCAGATGACTTGGATCTAATTCAATCATGCCCGCATCCACCAATAAACGCAGATAACGATCCAGGCGAGCTAACAATCGCTCGGCAAGAGGTTGCAGGGTCTCCGGAGCTTGTTCCACAATGGGATAATTATCAACCATGCCCAGAAGATAGGGCTGCGATTGGTTATTCAGGGTAAGAATCCGGAAGCGGTCTTTGCCAACCGCAGTGATGTTCAAATGCCCATTATCGAGACGCTGAACATCAATAATATTCGCTGAACAACCAATACGGTGCGGGTCCGCCAGAGTACCCAGAGCTTCGACCCCCTGGCGGATCAATACCACCCCGAACGGTTTTTCCTGGGCGATGCATTCCCCGATCATCTGTTTGTAACGCTCTTCAAAGATGTGCAGCTGCAGAGGCGTCCCCGGGAATAAGACCGTATTCAGCGGAAATAGAGGCAATTCGTACATCTTGATGACCTTTAGCGGAAACTACAAGCCTGATCACTAATTCTATCATGCCTTTAATTCACGAGGCTTTTACTAGAAATGGGGAGAGTTGGTATTTCCTATCCAGGCTACCAGCCCAGTGTGGATCAGGCTATAATCGGCTTAGAATTCCATATCAATCAACAAATCTTACCGGCGAGGTTTCACCATGAACAATCTTCCCGCTACTGAACGACTGCTCACCCGACAGGCCAGGCTGGCTATGTTGCTCAACCAGGAAGGTCTAGAGGCGTTGGCCCTGAACCCTGGCCCAACGCTCACCTATCTGACCGGCTTAAACTTCCATCTGAGCGAACGTCCAGTTGTGTTGCTCTTTGTTCCCCATAGCCCGCCAGTGCTGGTATTACCCGAATTAGAAGCAGGCAAAATCGACTTGCTGCCATTTCCAGTGCAAGCATTTCCTTATAATGAGGACCCAGACACCTGGCCAGATGTGTTCCGCCAGGCTATGCTGGCAGCAGTCCTGAAACGTCGCAAGGTGGGTGTAGAGTCCGGTCGAATGCGCTTTTTGGAATTAAGCCTGCTACAGGCGGCTGGCGGTGAAACATTGTTTGAGGCAGCCGATACCATCCTGGCACGTTTGCGCATGCAAAAAGACGCCTACGAGATAGAGCAGATGCGTGCAGCTGTGCAAATTGCCCAAAAAGCCGTCCTGGCAACCTTGAGCGTAATTAAGCCAGGAATGAGTGAGCGGGAGATCGCGGCTGAGCTGACCATGCAGATATATCGCAATGGATCGGATGCTGAGCTACCCTTTAACCCGATCGTTTCCGCAGGACCAAATGGAGCCAACCCACACGCCACACCTACCAATCGTCTGCTCGTCCCTGGTGATCTACTGGTCATTGACTGGGGTGCCAGCACGAATGGTTATTTCTCCGATCTGACGCGCACCTTTGCCATCGGTGATGTCGATCCTGAACTTACCCATATAGTTGAAGTTGTGTGTGAAGCCAATGCTGTTGCTCGGGAAATCGCTGCACCTGGCGTGAGTGCGGGCAGTGTGGACCAGGCTGCGCGCCAGGTGATCGAAAAAGCTGGCTATGGAGAATTTTTTATTCACCGCACAGGTCACGGACTGGGCATGGAAACTCACGAACCTCCTTATATCCGCAGTGGCAATGCATTGGTCCTCGAACCTGGCATGACTTTCACGATCGAACCAGGAATCTACTTACCCGGTAAAAATGGCGTGCGCATTGAAGATGATATGGTGATCACAGACCGGGGGGCAGAGTCGCTTAGCGATCTGCCACGCCAGCTCCAGCAGATCGGATAAGAAAACCAATGCCAACCACGCCTGCCCCACGCCTCATTCCAACCGCCGAGCCATTTTTCTTCCCCGGCAACCCAAATGGTAAAGCACAGCATCCTGTCGGATGTTTACTGGTGCATGGCTTTACCGGTTCGCCCAAGGAAATGCGTTGGATGGGAGAATATCTTGCGCACGATGGGCATACAGTAATCGGTGTGCGGTTGGCAGGGCACGCAACCAGGCCAGAAGATATGCTGCGCACTCGCTGGCCAGACTGGCTGGCTTCGGTGGAAGAAGGCTACCGTCTACTGGAAAGCTACCTGTGTGTTGAGCCACACAATGATAACCATACACCTCCGAGCATCTTTGCCATGGGTTTATCGATGGGTGGCGTGCTTTCGCTGATCCTGGCCTCGCAAGCATACCAGCCTGCTTATCCTCTGGCTGGTGTGGTGGGAATCTCCACCCCTTATGCTCTACGCCCGGATTGGCGCATGCAGTATCTCGAGTTATTGCACTACTTCAAGCCAAATATTGACAAAGGTGAGCCAGATTGGCACTATCCGCAGGCTGCCCTTGACCATGTCGATTATCCTACCTATCCCACGCGTTCTGTGGCAGAGCTCCGCGACCTGCTAGAGGTCTTGCGCAGTGTGCTGCCCAGCGTAAAGGCTCCCACGCTATTGGTGCATTCCAAGGATGATCGCGGGGTTTTGCCCGATAATATGCCTCAGATTTTCCAGCATCTGGGCAGCCAGCAAAAAGAAATGTTCTGGGTGGAAAACAGCGGGCATGTGGTGGTACGTGAGCCCCCACGGCAGATTGTCTTCGAGCGTGTGATTCACTTTATTGAAGCGGTCGTCAATACAAGTGTATGAAAATCAACCTGATCCTGCTTGCAGTTTCGATGTTCATATGGGGTATCGGGGAAGGCATGTTCCTGTTCTTGCAACCACTCTACTTGCAAGAGTTAGGCGCCAACCCTGTGGAGATCGGCGCCATCTTAAGCGGTTTTAGCGCAGCCATGGCAATAGCCCATATTCCTGCTGGTTATATGGCGGACAAAATCGGGCGCCGCCCATTAATCTGGCTCTCCTGGGGATTAGGAATTTTCGCCGCCAGCTTTATGGCGCTGGCCAATACCTTGAACACATTCGTGATCGGTCTGTTCTTGTACGGAATGACTTTCTTCGTTATGTCGCCGCTCTATTCCTATGCCACCGCGGCACGCGGCAAGCTAAGCGTCGGACAGGCTATTATGATCGTTTCAGTTAGCTTCAATCTGGGGATGGTGATTGGTCCCTGGTTGGGCGGCATGCTGGGTGAGCAATATGGTCTGCGGATAATTTTTTATTATGCGGCGGGTATCTTTGTGATAGCAGCTCTTGTGATCGCATTTATCAAGCCGCAACCGGTGGAAGCACGCCTGCCTAGCCATACACGCTTGAGTGTATTGAAAGACAGGCGCTTACTGACATATCTGGGGGTCCTATTTTTCACAGTCCTGGCCCTGCACCTGCCGCAACCACTCTCGCAGAATTATCTGCGCAATGAAATAGGTCTTTCGATCGAAGTCATCGGAAGATTAGCCTCGTTTATGGGGATCGGGGTTTTCCTGCTAAGCCTTCTGGTTGGGCGCCTGGAACCTCGTCGGGGAATTGTGATCGGGCAACTGGCAATGGGCGTCTTTGCCTTCCTGCTCTGGCAGGGTAACAGCCTATTCTGGTTTGGTATGGCATATTTTCTCCTGGGTGGTTTTAAGATTGCGCGTTCATTGATGGTCGCTCAAACCACCCATCTGGTGCACCCATCCAATATTGGATTTACTTATGGGGTTACCGAGACAGTCGGCTCAATAGCGGTGATCCTGGCAGCTTTCCTGGCAGGGGTATTCTACCAATTTTCGCCACCCAGCATGTACATCGTCAGCCTGGTTTTGATCACGATATCCGTGATTGCCATCTGGTTTTTCTCGCCGGCTGCACAGGGCAGCCATCTGGCTCAGCCGGATATTCTCAGCGCAACAACCGAGGAGGAGATATGCTAGATATCCTGTTATTAGAGCAAGTCAATTGGATGCTGGCTTTTCAAGCGATAGCCGGCGGGCTGGCAGGTGCGGCTGAAGCGATCACTCGCCTGGGTGATGAAGAATTCTTCCTATTCGTAGCCCCGGTCATTTATTGGAGCTTCAGCACCACAATTGGATTACGGGTAGGTCTCTACCTGATGATCAGTGGGGGTTTGAACTACGCGTTGAAGCTGTTTTTCGCTCAACCACGTCCCTACTGGATCGACCCGCAAATTCTGGCGTTCCGCACAGAAAGCTCCTTTGGTCTACCCTCCGGGCATGCCCAGCACGCAACTGTTTTCTGGGGCGCTCTGGCAGCCTCCAGCCGCCAACCTGCAATCCTGATTTTGGTAATGCTAATAATTTTTCTAATCGGCGTCTCCCGCGTCTTATTAGGCGTGCATTTTATCAGCGATGTTTTGGCTGGCTGGCTGATTGGCGCTCTACTGCTCTGGTTGCTAATCCTCCTAGAAAAACCTGCCCTACAATGGTTGAAACGACAGACATTTACGAAACAGATTGTGACCGTCTTTGTAGGCTCCTTGATACTGCTGGGGATAGGCTTTATTGCCCGTGTCTTGAATGCTGACTGGCAGATGCCAGCAGAATGGTTAGCAAATGCTACCTCAAACCCCTCTGGCGGCGATCCCCCGGATCCGATGGCGATGTCTGGCTTAATAACCAATGCCGGCGCCTTATTTGGTCTGGCAGCCGGTAGTCTGTGGATCAATCGTCATGGTGGTTTCAGCCCGCGTGGCCTGGCTTGGAAACGATTGGTACGCTTTATTCTGGGTGTAATGGGGGTTGCGGTATTGTGGTTTGGTCTGGGGGCAGTCTTTCCGCGTGGCGAAAGCCTATTGCCGTATATACTGCGCTACATAAGATATGCCCTGGTA
>CAYXDC010000103.1:5712-8567 GCA_964463505.1 uncultured Anaerolineaceae bacterium | reverse complement strand
CCGGGGTGTGCAGCGAATGCCATAACACCACCGATTGGGCCGATGCGGCTTTTGTCCACCCTGTTGATACCAACTGTTCGTCCTGCCATGAAGCTGATACGCCGGAAGGACACTGGACCGGGGCGTGCGGCAATTGCCACAACACCAGCAACTGGTATGAGGTCAACTTCGATCACACCAACTTCTCAGACTGCAAGGCGTGCCATGCTCGCCCGGCCGGCCACCCGCGCGGGCAGTGCTCCAAGTGCCATACCACTGAGTCCTGGAACTTCGAAGATCTGTCAGCTCTCGCACCACTGCTGCGTGTGGCCCCTGAGCTGGTAGAGCCCACCAATCGCTAGGTTTATATCTTAAGCAAAGACCCCTTCCCGAGCTGGAAGGGGTCTTTGTGTTTAAAGCTTGATTCCGATCACCGCAAGCCAACTTACCCATCAGGCTCGCCAATCCAGACCAGCCCTTGCTCAGCATGCACATGAACCAGGCTGGCATCTGGGATGTGGGTAATATCTATCTGGTCCACGCAAGGGATTTCCGCAATAATGCAGCCAACCGCCGTAATCGTCTCGCAGCGGGCATTGATGATTGCTGCAGGAGCCATTCCGGCATGCTTGAGACGATACAATGTATAAGAGCCAACCGTTGAGCCTTTGCCGGTTGGGAAAACCAGAATTTTCCCCTGGATAGACTGTCCTTCCAGCTCGTGGCCGCGCTCGACAATAACGCCCGTCTCAGGGTCCACGCCGCCGAAGAAAGAAATCCCCATCTTAGTTACCAATGCCTGGCCGCTCACCAGGCCCGGGTAGATCTGCCGTCCCTGTAGTTTCAACGCAGCGCCTCCCTCACAACCTCATCGAAAGGCAATAAACGGGTTTTGAAATGGTTTTTAGCATAGGCATAATAGCAGGCTTTGGCTGAATCCGTCGCCAGCAGCTTGAAACGACCTTCAATCGGGGCCACCACGCAGCAGGTATCCACGGCGAATTTAGCGCCGCTGGCTTCGATGACCGCCGAATAGCCCATTTGATCGGCGATTTGTTTCACAGGACGTGCGGTAGTGATCCAGAATTCTTTGGTCACACGCTGGCCTACCAACAGCTCTGCCAGGCGGGCAATCTCACGGATGGAGAGGTGCGGGCAGCCCAGGCTGACAAAATCGGCTGCTCCTGTCTCCACGTCACTGAGTGCAGCACGCGCTTCATCCAGGTCCGCCCGGGTTACCTCATAAGTCAAAGTAGGCGCACCAAAAGTATTCGCTTCTGGGGTAATGCCAGCCATATGGAATAACGCCGCGCCCCCAAAAGTCGCCAGGCTGGCGCAGAAAGACTTGAGCTCTTCCAGTGAGGCCTGAGGCACACCGCGAATATACGGCACAGGCCGCAAGCCCAGGGCTTGCAGTCGTTCACCGATCAACTTGCCCAGGGCACCGAATTCCTGAGTGGCGCTGCCACCCGAGTCGCGCTCCAGGCTGGCGCGTACTTCTACGCCGAGGGTGGGCTGGCGTTCATGGTCCAGATGGTAGCCATATTCGGGGGTCACACCAGT
Source organism: uncultured Anaerolineaceae bacterium (assembly GCA_964463505.1). GTDB lineage: Bacteria > Chloroflexota > Anaerolineae > Anaerolineales > UBA4823 > JAJZSS01. The sequence goes on along the minus strand of CAYXDC010000103.1, from coordinate 7,025 downwards.
CAAGGCGGCTGCCAGGGCGCTGGGGCCACCCTCCCGGTTGGTGCGCGCCCCGATCACCGAGTTGGCAAAGCATACCGCGCTGCTCTCAGCCCAGGCGATATGCTCGCCAAAATGCGGCAGATTCCCAGACAGATAGGGTGTGCAGGTACAGGTAGTCACCACGCCCATGCGCTGAAAAGCTTCGATCACGCGCTGCTGCTGGTGAGCAAACTCGGCATCGATGCCCAGAGCCTGCCAGTTCTCGATGTCCATACCGGCTGGATTAAGCGTGGTCAATACCCGGCAGCGTCCTTCCCCGGCTGTCATTTCGTCCAGGAATTGCAAGCCAGCCTCACCCAGGTTGGCATAGCTGACCCCGGCAATCTGTACAGAGCTGACCGGGATCATACGCCGGGCGCCATAAATCCTGCCCAGGGCAACCAGGATCTGCATGGCTTTTCGGGCTGCCCGTCCGCAGCCTCCCTCCAGCATATCCTGTTCAGCTTCGTTTAAGACCAGCGTCTCATCGCTCATCCTGGCCTCAAGAATCGATCCAAATCCACCTCTGGATAAGCCACCTTGTTGAAGCCTTTACCTGCACTTTCCAGAGGGCGAGTCAGGTCGAAACCCAGCTTGGTTGTGCGATAATTGCCAGGAGATGCGCTGGGGTCCAGGCTGGAGCCTGTCTCACCGGAGATCATCACCAGGTCGCGATCACCCTGGAAACGGGTTGCCATAGCCCACTCCACCTGGAGCGGATCGTAGATATCGATATCGTCATCCACCACAAACACGTGTTTGCAGGAGCGATGTCCGGCGAAGGCAGCCTGGATGGCGCGTATGCCATCCTCCGGGTATTGTTTGTCAATTTTCACGATGGCATGCAGCCAGGAGCAGCCACCTGGATTCACGTTTACATCCAGGCAGCGCACGACTTCATTGACCTTTTTGAAGATGGTAGGTTCGCGTGGCATCCCCATCAGCAGCTTGTGCTCCAGACCGCCCGGCAGCAAGGCATGCCAGATCGCATCCCGGCGGTGGGTGATGGTTTTGACAACCATCACCGGCTCCTGGCGCACCACATCCTGAGTTTCGGTTAAATCAACGAAGGGGCCCTCTGCATGACGCCGGTCATTATAGATCGTACCTTCCAGGACAAATTCAGCTTCAGCCGGCACCTTTACAGGGACCGTTTTGGCTGCTGTCACGGAAAAAGGCTCTAATGCATGGGCGATTTCCAGCTCGTCGATGCCGATCTCGACCGAAGTGGCTGCGGCTGCCAGGATATTGGGCGGCAGGCCAATGCACACCGCAACATCTACCTGCCCCAGCTC
>CAYXDC010000103.1:0-5612 GCA_964463505.1 uncultured Anaerolineaceae bacterium | reverse complement strand
GTGCCGGGAGAGCTATAGTGTTGCAGCATCCATTGCACCCTATCTGGTGGGCCTTCCAGATAGGTGGCTTCCACTTCAAAGAACCCCATCCCCAGGCCATAGCGGCGGATTGTTTCGACAATCTCGGGAATATATAAGGCTGGAACTGGCTCGTGAAAAAGCAAGCGACCGTCAGGATGGCTTAAATAAGCACCGCCAGTGCCAATATGTGGGGTGTTCAAACCAAGCTCTTGCAAGACCGGCTCTACAGCCGGGCGGTTGCGCCCGGAGGCTACAATCACTTCAATCCCGGCCGCTGTAGCCTCCCGAATTGCATCGGCGACTGGCTGCGTGATGCGTCCATGCGAATCCAGCAGGGTACCATCCAGGTCCGTCACGATCAGTTGATAGGCTGGACTCGAATTATGGGGTGGTGCATGATGCAAATTCACGAAAACCAGATCCTCCTGGGCCGTGTATCCCGCAACTATCCGGCATGCTCCTGGCAGACGAGTACCACCAGCAGATCATATTCGGCCGCGTGGCTCAAGATGGATTATAACTGTTTGAACTCAAGAAAATCCCCTTATTGACAGCAGATCCAGCTCATCTGGCTAACCAACGGGCCAGCCTGGAGAATTCCAGGCCGGCCCAATTACATATTCGGTCATCTTGACCCACGAATGCATGGGTAATGCACACGCACGCAGTCAGTTTGCGTGCAGATTAAAATCCCAGACGGCGGTGACCTTCAGCATCTGCCGCTTTTAGCGCCCAAAAAACTCGCTGCGGGGTAACCGGTATCGACTCATTGTGGATGGTTTCACCTGCGGCGCAGGCCGCTTCTGCTACCTGCATCAGCTCCGCATCGCCAACTTCATCCAGGCCAATCTCAGCCAGGGTGGTGGGCAAGCCTACCTCTTCACAGAAGCTGTAGACTTCGTCGATTAGCTCAGGTTCTTTATCGGTGAGAAACAGAGACGCCAGCGTGCCAATTGCGACCTTTTCACCATGGAAATAAGCATGTGTCTGCTCCAGCACGGTAAGGCCATTATGGATAGCATGGGACGCTGCCAGACCGCCACTCTCGAAGCCCAACCCGCTCAATAAGGTGTTGGCTTCGACCACCCGCTCCAACGCAGGAACAACCGCTCCACGCTCGCAGGCGGCTTTGGCCAGCGCGCCATATTCGATCAAGGTGTCGTAGCATAGGCGCGCCAGGGCATAAGCAGTCATGGAGCCTAGATTACCAGTCATATTGCCACGGTAACCCTGGCGGCAGGATTCGGCTTCAAACCAGGTTGCCAGAGCATCCCCCATCCCAGACACCAGGAAGCGTGCAGGTGCATTGGCAACGACCTGTGTATCCACCAACACCAGATTGGGATTGGATGGCAAAAACAAATAGCGCTTGAAGGCCCCTTCGGGGGTATAAATCACGGAGAGGGCGCTGCATGGGGCGTCAGTGGAAGCAATGGTAGGTACCACCGCTATGGGAGCTTTCAGGGTGTAGGCAACTGCTTTGGCGGTATCCAGGGTCTTGCCGCCACCAATCCCAACAATCACATCACAGCCAGCCTTGCGGGCTTCGTCACTCAGTCGCTCAATCTCTTCATCGGAACATTCACCCTTAAACCCTACTACTTGCGCCTGTACAGCCTTTTGCAAAGCTGCCTGAAATTTTGGGAGCAGGCTATCCACGACAAATGGATCACAAATCACAAAGGCCTTGCGACCAAAACGGGCAACTTCTTCACCCAGGGTTGCCAGCGCGCCAGCGCCCTGCGTATAACGTCCGGGGAAAATTGTAGTGCTGATCATGGTATTACTATCTCCTCAATAAGTTTTGGATGCGCCAGATTTCCAGCGTTGTTGTCTGTGTTCATCATAACACAGCAGCAGTATGGATTCGCTATATTGTGATTTATTTCACGATTATTTGTGACAATTATCACAAACTCTCATCGCCAACTCATTTTCTTTACTTTCAACGAGCTTTGCCCCACTGTCTGAAAAAGACCTCCTGAAAACCCTTAGTAGCCACGCCATCGGTGGTAAGATTGGTGGAATTAAGGAGTCCCTGTGAATCGCGGTATTTTATCCGGCCTTGGCGCCTATCTTATCTGGGGATTTATCCCCGTATATTTCAAGCTCCTGCAGGCTGTGCCTGCCGTGGAGATCATGTTCCACCGCGTAATCTGGTCGCTGATCTTGCTGATGGTGTTAATCACGCTACGCCAGCAATGGACGCCTTTACGCCAGGCTTTGCGCCAGCCGCGCCTGCTGGGCATTTACAGCCTGTCTGCCCTGCTGTTAGCAGCCAATTGGTGGATCTACATTTATGGGGTAAACGCAGGACAGGTAGTAGAAACTAGCCTGGGGTATTTCATCAACCCTCTACTCAGTGTTGCATTAGGGGTAATCTTTCTAGGCGAACGCCCGCGGCCGTTACAGTGGCTACCAGTCGGCCTGGCAACCCTGGGAGTTCTGTATCTGACCTTACAGTATGGACGCCTGCCGTGGATCGCTTTAAGCCTGGCTTTTTCCTTCGGCTTTTATGGCTTGATCAAAAAGGTAGCCCCGCTGGGCTCATTAAACGGGTTGACTTTAGAAACCCTGCTGCTCTCTCTGCCGGCTTTGGGCTACCTGCTGGCGCTAGAATTCTCTGGGCAAGGTGTATTTTTACACACCACCTGGGAAAATAATCTATTGCTGGTGCTGGTTGGTATCGTGACCGCGGTGCCATTGCTGCTCTACGGCGTGGCTGCGCGCAGCATACCCCTGTGGATGTTAGGCCTGCTACAATACCTGGCCCCCACCTGCCAATTCCTGGTGGGAGTGTTGCTATACAAAGAGCCATTCAGCCCCGCTCAGATGGTGGGCTTTGGGATTATATGGGTGGCTTTGCTGATTTTCTCGGGGGAGAGTTTAATGAACTGGAAGCGAGCACAGGTGAAATCAACCGTGGTAGCGATTAGCGCGGATTAAGGGAAGTACATCATCCGGCCTCGCCCCAGTATTTAAGAGCCTAAACCTATCCTGAAACTTGTCCGCGGCTATATTACTTATACATTGGTCAGGCGGGTATTGAAAATTCGATTTAACGCAAAACCCAATAATACAAACGCCACGCCAGTTAGCAATAATAGCGCGATCGGTTCCAGTACCCAAAATCGGGAGCCATAGGCTGCCCCATATCGCAGGGCAGAGTAGATCACATTGCCCCAGGTTGGGTAGCGCGGGTCGTAAATGTTTAAGATTGCCAGGGTGGCTTCAAGAAACACAAAGTTGGGAATCAGGGTAACAATTTGGGGGATGACAACAGGCATGATGCGCGGAATCAGGTAATGGCGAATTATCCGGAAATTACCAGCCCCATAAGCGCGAGCTGCTTCTATATAACTTGATTCCTTCACCTGTAGTAGCGCCGCCCGGAACGATTTTGTTGGGCTGCCAAAAATATTTAACAAGATCAGAAATCCCAAAACAAGCCATAAGTTAAAACCATAGAAAGCATAAAATAATACACCAATCGCGATGACTGGCAAGATCAGGTTCGCTTCAATCACACGTTGAATCAAACCATCCACCCAGCCCCCCAGCCATACGCCAGCGGCAGCGATGATGAGGGATGCCAGTGTCGTTACAACCGCGCCAATCCCGCCAATCATCAATGCAAAAGGAAGCCCCCACAATAGGGGAACGCCTAAATCACGGCGCAGATTATCCGTTCCCGCCCAGCCCTCAACCAACCCAAATACGACCAACTGAGCATCCAGATCCCCAGTTTCCTCAAACAGAGTACCAGTGATTCGCAATGTATATTCACCAGGCAAAGCCTGCGGCTCTTCGGACTGGGGATCAGCAAACAAAAGATAAAATGGCGGAGTTGAAAAATTTCCTGTGGGAACAAACCATTTCTGCCATGTTTTATATTCCTCTAAGATTCGACGCGATGAAATACTATCATTGAATGAATATGTTTGGTCTGCAGCAACCCGTGTATTCTTCAACTGGAACTCCCTCCCATCGGGGGTAAACCAGCTAAGGGTCGCAAACGGTATTTTACTGATATATTCAGAAGTCAAATAAATCACAGTCTCGCTGGGGAAATCCAGATATGGATAATCAAAATTAAAATCGATCTGCACCTGAGGCAATCCAGCAGGGTCATATGTCACCCTCTTAAAAGATCGATCATTTTGTGTATCTAGGATGATCGTTGAAGGAAGATCTTCACTCCTAAACCAGTTCACCCATTCTGGCAAAGCCAATTTTGCCGTAGATGGATTGCTGGAAAGGGTTGAAGTTGCCCACTGCCTGCCAATTGTTTTATAAGGAAGGAATACGGCTACAAAGATTGATCCTAAAACCAATCCAGAAACCACGACCAGACCAACGACTGCAGCAGGAGAACGCCAAATCTCCACAAACACACGCTTCAAACCCCGGTATGCGTCCTGACAACCATATTTCAGGCCGGGGATTAGGTGTTGTATTCTGCGGGGGTCGTGCGCAACTTTTCTACTATCCTTAGTTGTGGAAAGTAAGGGCTGTGGTCTTGGTTTTGGCTTGAAAAGCTCTCGAAGATGCCGGATCGATCTGCTTCGGATTTGGGCTGGGGACAACTGGGATGTTTGCGCCCGCCCGTCCACGCGCAGACGAGGATCTATGATCACATAAGCAATATCCAACAGGAAGACTGTAAGCCCTAACAAATAGGCAAAAAGAACTACTATTCCAATCACCAGGCTCATTTCACCCGGGTACATATTTTCGCCGTGAAAGTTGGGAAGAGCGTCCACATATAGTTTACCGATCCCAGGCCATTGAAAGAAAAATTCTAAGGCGGTAATGGATTGCCAGAACCCAACTAAAGTAAGTGTAAAACCCGTCAATAGATAGGGAAGCCCAGGACGCAGGATATAGCGCGATTCGAGTGCTGCACGCTTGAGTCCTTTGGCCTTTGCCAGCTCTACATAGTCTTCATCAGAATAGATCATTAAATATGTACGCCAATTATAAATAAGCTGGAAAGCCAGGCTCAAGATAATCGCGGTCACCGGTAAAATCATATGATACCCAACCACCCGGATCGTTTCCCACCTGGTCGTTGGCGGTAAGCCGTCATACATTTTCGCTACAGGGAATAATCTGACCTCAACCGCAAAGAACATGACCAGAAGCACTCCGATCACCCAACTGGGGACAGATGAGATTGGGGTGAGGAGGCTAATCAATCGGTCAAACCTGGTTCCTTCACGCTGACTGAGGTAAAGCGCCAGAGGTAGACTGATCAATACCAACAACAGATAAGCCGTACCCGATAACAACAGCGAATTCGGTAATTTTGAGAGAATGATTGTCCGGCTGTCTTCAGTTTTAACGATATCCCCAGAGCGATTTTGCAAATAAATACTGAATTTTCTGCGATCAGCAACCTCTCCCCAATCCAGGGTTAGAGCTTTAAATGTATAACGTAAATGACGCTGCCAAAATGGCAGCGTCAAACCAGATTGATATTCCAATTCTTCACGGAGATGATCGATTTCTTCGGAATCGAATATCCCGCGCCGCATTAACTGCCGGATTTCGAGATCAACCTGTTTCTGGGCAATAGCATCTACCATTCC
>CAYXDC010000102.1:0-8730 GCA_964463505.1 uncultured Anaerolineaceae bacterium | reverse complement strand
TCGAAAAAATGAGTACTTGACACTCGATTTAAAATCCTGTACTATGGAAACAGTTACTTACAGAAAGTAATAAATTCATTTGTTTTGACCATGACAAATACATACCTGCCCCGGCCAATCAATTCAACCCAAATGCGCAGTGTCAATCGCTCTGCGGTCCTGGATCTTTTCCGTAGAAGTAGCCCGATTGCCCGATCGAAAATTGCCCGCATCCTCGGTCTTAGCCAGCCGACAGTTATGCGTATCGTTGACGAGTTGGTTGAAAAAGGAATGGTTCGGTACACAGGCGAGAGCGAGGGTGGGTTAGGTCGACGTCGGGACTTATTGGAATATTACAAGGATGGACATGCCGTGATCGGAATCGATCTTGGCGGCACCAATATGTTTGGAGCCTTGGCCAACATAGGTGGTGAAATCCTGCATGAAGTCACTGTTGATAATCATGCCACCACCGGCGAAGACAGCTATAAACTGCTGCTTGAGATGATAAAGGTACTTGTAAACACGCCGCGTCGGGATGCGCAGACTCTACGAGGCATTGCTGTCGGTGCACCCGGTGTGACCGAATCGCGTACTGGAATGGTTCGTTGGGCACCCAGTCTGAACTGGCGGGACTTCTCTCTGAAAGCATTCCTTGAGAATGAATTCCATCTACCCGTGATCGTTGAAAATGACGTCAATCTGGCTGCCCTGGGAGAACATTGGTTTGGCGCCGGACAGGGCACCCAGAATATGGTTCTATTAGCCATTGGCACAGGCCTTGGATCAGGTATTATTATGGACGGGGCCTTGCTGCGCGGTCACAATGAGTCTGCAGGTGAAGTTGGTTATTTGCTTTCCACACGCGAAGATCTTCATCACAGTTATAGCCAGTTTGGGGCAATGGAAAGCATAATCTCGGGTACCGGCATTGCCAACCGGGCACGCGCCCTGTTACAGGGTAAGTTTCCTTCTGATCAATTATCCAAATTGACTTCCGAAAATGTGTTTGATGCTGCACGTCAAAATATCGATTGGGCCAAGCACTTGATTGACGAGACTGTCGACAATCTCTCACTTACGATCCTTAACCTGAGTACGATAATAGATCCTGAACTAATCGTCATTGGTGGTGGTGTTGCTAAATCAGCTGATCTGTTAATTCCTGCTGTTCAGGAGCGGATTGCTGGTGTGCTACCTATTACTCCAAAGGTAGTCGTATCCCAGCTGGGCCGGCGGGGTGCTGTTATGGGCGGTATCGCTCAGATTGTATTAGCAACTAGTGACTATTATATAGTTAGGAAAGTATCGTAGTCTTCGCCCATAACAACACATACCCAGGAGAAAAACGGTTAAAACCTTTTTATCCGTTTGCCAAGAATTCGTTCTGGTGACCCAATCCATATCCTATGTAATGATTGTGTGGCAATTGACCTTAATGAATATGAACACTTACTGGAAGATTAGTCGATCGATGTAGAGAGCAACTGGCAAAGCAAATCAAGTTTTCTGGGATTGTTCATAGGAAAGATTCATGAATATGGCTCCATCAGTATCTAACAACAGTCTTGGGATCGAAAAAATCGCTATTCGCAACGTTACGAAGCAATTCCAGGCCGATGCTGAGGAACGAGGTCTAGCTCTTTCAAAAATTAACTTATCTATCTACCCGAATGAGTTCGTTTCGATTGTTGGGCGTAGCGGCTGTGGAAAGACCACTCTGCTTAATATGATCGCTGGGTTGCTTCGACCTTCTACTGGAGATGTTCTGGTCAACGGCGAGGCAGTCAAGGGGCCTGGCCCTGACCGAGGGATGGTATTTCAGAACGCTGCTCTCTTTCCTTGGCTGACTGCAGTTCAGAATATTGAGTTTGGACCTCAGAGCCAAAACATGCCAAAAAACGAACGCCAGCTGCTGGCCCAGGAGCTAATCGAGTTGGTCCACCTAACTGGATTTGAGCACAAATATCCACGCGAGCTCTCTGGTGGCATGGGCCAGCGGGTGGCTATTGCTCGCGCCCTGGCTGTAGATCCTGATATCCTTTTAATGGACGAACCATTTGGCGCACTTGACGAACTGACTCGGGCCGAGATGCAGGATGAGCTTCTCCGAATCTGGGAGGCACGCAAGAAGACAGTTGTCTTTATCACCCACAGTATCTTTGAGGCCCTGTACTTATCGGATCGGATCATCGTTTTAAGTCCACACCCTGGCCGTATACGCATGGAAATGCAGGTAGATATGCCTCGACCACGACAGCGTTCCTCCCAGCGCTTTATGGAAGACTATGAAAAGATCCATAACGCCATCTTCTGACCGGCTTACGCGCCGTTTGACGATATTGGCCTGGCCTGATTGGGCAATAGGCATTGCCTCTGTCGTGGCAATATTGCTTTTGTGGGAGCTAGCTGTGCGTCTGGAATTGTTGTCCGCGCGCAGCTTCCCTATGCCTTCTAAGCTGGCTCAAACTCTTTGGACCCTGGTCACGGTTGGCTTTCCGCGCGGGATCACAGCTTGGGTGCACGTCCAAGCCACAGTATTACGCATCCTCAAAGGTTACATTGTAGGTGTTACTTTGGCAATCCCAATCGGGCTAATCATTGGGCGGAGTACATTGCTTGAACAGATGGCCCGTCCGGTGATTACTTTCGCCCGCTCAGTGGCGACGATCAGCCTTTTACCCCTCGCTGTCGCCTGGTTTGGAGTAGGTGAGTTAACTCGTGTTTTCCTGATCACCTATGCTGTCTTCTGGGTCGTTCTGACTAGCGTTATCGACGGTGTAAAACAGGTCGACCCAAACTATATTCGCGCCGCTCAAATTCTTGGAACATCTCCTTCCCAAATATTTACTCGGGTTGTGCTGCCTGCCAGCCTTCCACGCATCTTTGCCGGAATGAAGGTCGCTTTAGGGCTGGCATTTCTGGTCATTGTGGCGGTTGAAATGATTGGCACGATTGAGGGTTTAGGCGCTTTGATCCAGGAGGCGCGTACTTTTTATCGCAGTGATGCTTCCATGGTTGGCATGTTCTTCATGGCCTTGTTTGGTTTTGCCCTAGCTAAAGGGCTTGACCTGTTGGAGAAGCTACTTTTGCCTTGGGCCACAGGCCTTGAAGAGGTTGAGCGGTGAAAGATAAAACCTTCTCACGCAACCTATGGATTTCTTGGTTGGGAGTATTGATCGTTTTGCTTGCTTGGCAGATGATCACGTCATTACAGCTGATCAATCCAAGTATTTTCCCAAGCCCTTATCAGGTTGCTCAGGCAGCTTTCGAGCGTGTGTCGCTAACCGAGCTAATGGAGCATGTGCGTGCCAGCTTGACACGTGTGATTTTTGGATTCGCGATTGGGGCAGGGATAGGAATATTTGTCGGTGTTGTATCTGGCTGGTACCGCTGGCTGGGCAAAATCGTATGGACACCCATCGAACTTCTGCGCCCCATTCCTCCTCTGGCATGGATCTCGCTAGCCTTGATCTGGTTTGGCTTGGGTGAGAGCTCAAAAATCTTTATCATTTTCCTGGCCGCCTTTTTCCCTGTTGTTACCAATGCCTATAAAGGCATGTTGAGCATCGATCCTGACTTACTACGGGTAGGACAAACAATGGGTTTGCAAGGTTTGCGATTGCTTTGGAAAATTGCCTTACCGGCATCCTTGCCAGATATAGCCACAGGAATCCGTGTGGGATGGAGCTTGAGCTTTGGCTCCTTGGTTGCTGCGGAGATGCTGGCAGCTAAGACAGGCTTGGGCTACATGATTATGAATGCTCGCGAGCAGGGAGAAATCAGCATTATTGTTTATGGTATCTTATTGATTGGTTTGTTGAACCTGCTTACGGATAATCTGATTTACCGCTTTATTCTAAAACATCAGTTAAAGTGGCATTTCAGCACACAACCGGGTAGTTAAATGATCTTGATCACACTGCAATGTAGAGCAAGCCACTTGGCGTTAGGCACTTCCTCAGATCTACTTCCTTCTTAGATTTTAAGCGAGATGAAGAAAAGGAGAGTGTATCGACATAAAAACAAGAGAAATCCCTTCCATTTCAACAATTTTTGAGTTACTAGATCACAGTAAGGAGGCTGAACATCCTATGAAGGCTAGAATGCATGCTCTGAAACCGATTTTGACTGTCTTGATAGTCCTGGTTGTGTTGCTGACTGCTTGTCAACCTGCTGCTACAACTGAACCTACCCAAGCACCTGCCGAACCCACTCAAGCCGCGGCAGAACCTACCCAAGCTGCTGCAGAACCCACTCAAGCTCCTGCAGAACCAACTGAAGCCCCAGCTGCTCCTACCGAAACGACCGCGCCGCCACCTGAGTTGGAGATTGACACCCTGAAATTTGGATTCGGTGTGGATCCTGTCTTTGCCCCGCACATTGTGGCGATCCAAAAAGGCTGGTTCGAGGAAGCTGGTTTTAAGAGTGTGGAGACCGCGACATTTTCCTCAGGTGCATTAGCGGGGGAGGCTCTCGCTGCTGGTGAGATCCACCTTTGGACTCCCGGCAATGTACCACCTATCAGCATGCGCCATAATGGCCTACCGATTGTGGTCATCGGAACCAATACCCTGGCGTATATAGAAAAGTTTGTGGCACGCACAGACGCTCAGATCGAGCAACCAGAAGATCTATACAATATCCGTATTGGTTTGCAGGAAGGCTCAACGGCTTCGGCTGTCTTGAACAATATTGCCGAGGCTTATAGCTTGGACATCAACCAATTCCAGGTTGTCAACTTACCCCCACCTGAGGAGTTGGCATCTTTGATAACGAATGAGATCCAGGCGTTCATTGTTTGGAATCCGTGGCCATACTTGGCTGAACAGGATCCCAATGTGGATGCCAAGATCCTGCATGATGGGCGTACGAGTTACTTCCCTTGGGACGAAGGTTCATCTGTACAGGTGTCTTTCACTCGTTCGCTGTGGGTTGCTTCTGAGGAGTTCATTCGCCAAAACCCCAATGCTTCTTACGCTATGGCTCAGGTGTTGCTGAGAGCTCAGGACTATGTCAATGACCCTGCCAACCGCGAAGAGGTTGTCCAGATGATTTCTGAGTTTATGGATCAACCGGTCGAGCAAAATCAAGCCTTGTGGGATGACTATTCCTTTGTAAATGTTTTCGATGAGGAGTACTTGCGCGATATGCAGGAGTATACTGAGTTTCTGTTCAACGCAGGCCGCATTGACCAGCAGATTGATCCTCTAGATTACACGTACACGGGATATGTAGAAGAATATGATCCCACTCGGGTAAAGATCGAAGGTAAGTGGCAGCCGTAAGTCAACATCCTTGGTAACTTACAGGATGGTACGAAATACTCGTCGGTGCAGGGTTGTCATGTATCCCCTGCACCGACGCTGAAACAAGAGCACTTAGGGAGCGAATATGATAGGTGATCGCACCAGAATTGGCATCATTGGAGCGGGCTTCATCAGCGACTACCATATCCAGGGTTTACAAGCAGCTGGTGGGGAGATTGTGATCATTTCCAGCATTACGGAAGAAAGTGCTCTAACCAAAGCCAAGCCTTATGAAATTGCAAATGCAACTGGTGACTACCGGGAGGTGCTCGATCGACAGGATATTGACGCAGTCCTGATCCTTACACCTGACTTCACGCACCGCGACTTAGCTATCCAAGCCGCCCAGGCCGGCAAAGCTATATATTTACAGAAGCCGATGGCGCGTAATTCGACCGAGTGTCGTGAGATTATCGCTGCGGCGCGCCAGGCCGGCGTGCCGCTGTACGTCAGTTTTATGCACCGCTATTTTGAGGAAGTGGAGCGCACCCAAGAATTGCTGAACGAAAACTTCCTCGGCCGTATCTTCTCCGTGAGACAGCGCAATGCCACCGCGGGCGCCAAATGGGCATCCTGGTTTTATAAAAAGGAGAATGTGGGTGGAGGTGTAGTCATGCAGCTAGGTGTGCACGGCATTGACCTGCTGCGCTTTCTATTTGGTGATATCGTGGCCGTGCGAGCAACCCTGGCTCAGACGAAACACGAAGTCGTGCTTGCGGACGGCTCGGTTGTAAAGCCGGACAACGAAGACCTGGCGTTGATCACCTACCGTTTCGCAGATGGGATGATTGGGAACCATGAGGCGATTTACAACGAAGTAGCAGGGACTGACCGATTTCGCATGGAGATTTATGGTGAGAAAGGTTCGGCTTGGCTACGTACTGAACGAGGCCGGCTGGCAATATATGCTCCCCAATATCTTGGGCATTCCGGTTGGTTTACCCCCGACTTAACTAGCCAAGATTCTGGTCTGCGCCAGCACAACCATTTTTTGCAGATGCTTTCTGGCGAGGTCCCATCCGATAGATCTGCTCAAGATGGTTTGATCTCCATCTTGGTGACCGAAGCTATCTACCGCTCGGCGGATAGCGGTGCCTGGGTTGAGGTCGAACAACCATGAATATACCTCTGCGCTTTGCTATTCTTAGTTTTGCACACTTCCACGCAAATTTCTGGGCCCAGGCGATCCTAGATTCGCCAATGGCTGAAATGATTGGAATTTGGGACGACGATCCGGTACGAGGGCAGGTTGCGGCAGCGCGTTTCAATACCTCCTACTGGGAAGATTTGGATGCTCTTCTAGCTTCCTGCGATGCAGTTGGAATTACTTCTGAAACCGTAAAACATGCCGACCTCGTCGAACGTGCTGCACACGCCGGGGTTCATATTCTGCTTGAAAAGCCTTTGGCAACAAATCTGGAAGAAGCAGATCGGATCTCCCGGGTGGTGCAGGAGACCGGGGTGACATTCATGCAGAACTTTCCCAAGCGTTATGATCCCGTCAATGATGAGCTCGTGCAGCTCGTCAAGTCTGGAGAGATTGGTGAGATTGTCATGGTCCGGGTACGTCACGGTAACCACCACTTGCTAGACTTAGGGGATCAAGCCTCACAGATTTGGTACAGCCAACCGCAACTCTCGGGGGGAGGTGCTCTAATCGACGAGGGCATCCATGCAGCTGATTTCTTACTCAGGTTGCTGGGATATCCGCAATCTGTTATTGCTATGACATCCAATACAGCCCTTGGCTTGCCCGTTGATGATAGCGCCATGGTAATTTATAAATATGCGGATGGAAAATTGGCAGAGATTGCCACCAGTAACACCTTTGTTGGAGCTGATGAATCAGTGCAGATCTTTGGGAAACGTGGCACGATAATTTTATCTGGAGTAGATATGGCTTCTAAAGAGCTCGCTCAGCCGCCATTCCTGCGCTTTTTCCAACAAGATGAGGCTAGCCGTGGCTGGCAGGGCTCTTCGCTCATACCAGAATTCCAGAAACCTGAATTTCACCACGGTGGCCCTAACTATTTTCTAGAGTGTCTGCTCACAGGAAAACCACCCATTGCCACACTGGATGAGAGTAGAATGTCGTTAACGATGGTGCTGGCTGCATACCGCGCCGCTGAAACTGGGCAAATCCAGTACATCAAGCCATTCTCTAGTCACTAACCGAACCATTACATACTCCTGAAAGGTACCTTCGCATGAAACTCACCGCATTTAATGGGATGCAACCATATTATGGCGATCTTCATAACCACTGCAATATTGGTTACGGCCACGGTTCAGTAGAGGACTCGTTCCGCAATGCTCGTTTACAACTGGACTTTGTAGCTGTAACTGTGCATGCCCATTGGCCGGATATCCCGGAACATGAAGCGCGCCTGGAAAAGACAGTGGAGTATCATCTTCAAGGTTTCGCCCGCACACGTGAGGAATGGGAACACTTTCAGCAGGTGGTAGAGGCTCAAAATGATTCTGGAAACTTTGTTACTTTTCTAGGTTTTGAATGGCATTCTATGGAATATGGCGATCATCATATCCTTTTCAATGGATCACAGGGCGAAGTACTGCGTGCGCCCACACTGGAAGGGATGCGTTCCGAACTTCGCAGGCTATACCAGCAAGGCGTGGAAGGTATGCTCATACCCCACCATATCGGTTATAAGACAGGTTACCGGGGCATCAACTGGGGAACTTTTGATCCAGAGTTTTCACCGGTGGTGGAAATCATGTCCATGCATGGCGCGTCGGAGAGCGACCGGACTGGCTACCCCTTTTTGCACACCATGGGACCACGTGACGGTCGCAGTACATACCAGTACGGACTTTCGCAGGGCATGATTGCTGGAGTAATCGGCTCAACCGACCATCACAGCGCACATCCTGGCAGTTATGGTCATGGACGAGCTGGTGTATGGGCGACTTCGTTGACCCGTGATGGCATTTGGGAGGCGCTCAAAGCCCGGCGCACTTATGCACTTACTGGAGATCGGATAGCATTGGCATATTCCCTTAATGGACAGCCGATGGGCGGCTTGCTGAAGCAAACAGTTGAGCGGCAGGTAGACATTGCTGTCGAAGCGGGCGATGCCATCGATGTCGTAGAGCTTATCTACAATAATCGGGTGCTGCAGCGTTGGAGTATCCCGGAGGACGAGACCGTAGGTACTGGATGGCAAGGTCGTTGTAAAGTATATCTGGAGTTGGGATGGGGTGAAAAAAATGAGAATGCGGATTGGGACGTGGAGTTGAAAATTTCAGGGGGAACTGTAGCTGGGATCGAACCGCGCTTTCGTGGTCATGATATCGTTGCTCCGCAAGCTGGTGAAGAGGCAAGCTACTCTTTCAGCCAATGGGAACAAAAAGGCGAAAATGTGGTGGCTTTCAAAACCCGTACGTGGGGCAATCCCACCACCACTACCGCCAATACCCAGGG
>CAYXDC010000101.1:0-8786 GCA_964463505.1 uncultured Anaerolineaceae bacterium | reverse complement strand
TTTTAATGTTCACCCTGTTTGTAGGTAGTATCAGCCTGATTCAGGGGCTGGCAGTTGTTCCTGGACCCCAAGAGACCATTCTTTCGGCGCTTGCCAGGCGGCTACTCGGTAGTGGGCCTCTGTATATTCTGATTCAGGCCAGCACGATGCTCATTCTGGCCGTTGCCGCCAATACCAGTTTTGCTGACTTTCCACGTGTAGCCTCCTTTCTTGCAAAAGATGGTTTTATACCGCGCCAACTCGGTAATCTGGGAGATCGGCTAGTTTTTTCAAACGGCATCCTCATTCTTGCAGCTGGCACAGCCGGATTAATCATTGCATTTCAAGGTGATACACATGCCCTTGTGCCACTATTCGCAATTGGCGCCTTTATGGCCTTCACGCTTTCCCAAAGCAGTATGGTTGTCCACTGGCTGCGCGAGCGCGGGCCTAACTGGCAAATCAAAGCCGCAGCCAATGGGGCTGGCGCATTAGCCACCGGGACAACTTTGTTGGTGGTCGCTATCAGCAAATTTAACCAAGGAGCCTGGCTCACTATCTTGGTGATTCCAACCCTGGTGATCATCTTTCTCAAAATTCGCGCCCATTATCGAACTGTATCAGCCCAATTATCCTTACGCGGATTGCCACCCAGCCTCAAACCAGCTGGACCCATGCGCGCCGTGATACCGGTTTCAGGCGTCCATCGTGGCATGATCGATGCGGTGCTGTTCACCCAGTCCATTTCCCGGCAGGTCACGGGTGTTTATATTGAGCTCGAGCCAGGTGCCAGCAAGAATGTACAGGAAATGTGGAAGCGCTGGTTCCCAGACGTACCCCTGGTCGTTCTTCCATCACCATACCGCTCGATCATAGAGCCTTTGCTTCAATTCCTGGATGAGACCGATCGCCAACACAATGACGGGCAGATGGCAATGATTGTTTTGCCCGAATTTGTGCCGGCGCGCTGGTGGCACGCATTACTCCACAATCAGACCTCCTGGATGATTAAAAACGCGCTGCTTTATAATCGCCGGGAGAAGGGTTATCAGCGGGTAATTATCGACGTGCCATACCATCTCAAACGCTGAACACCAGCATTTAGCGGCAAATCGGGGAAAATATGCCCACAGCTGGCTGGTTCTATGTTAAACTAGTCGATTGCCATGCTTCAACGGATGACTTCCTTATCCTTACTTATCCTGATCCTGCTTACCGGGGCAGCTTCCGCCCAGGCGCAGGCGCTTACCCCCAGCCCCTCCGGGGAGACTGGCACCCCGCCTCCCAACGAGTCTCCGACGGTATCCATCAGCACGCCCTTCGCCGGGCAGGCTTTGCAAGGGGTAATCGCCATTACGGGAAACAGCGCTATTCCTGGCTTTGCCAGCGCTGAGCTTTCTTTCGCTTATGCCAATGATCCAACAGGAACCTGGTTCTTGATTGCTGAAAGCCAGATCGCTGTGGAAAATAGCCCCCTGATGCAATGGGACACCACTACCATCACGGACGGAGAATACCAGTTGCGTCTGGTGGTGCGCCTGGCGAACGGGCAACAACAAATCGCAAGTGTTACGGGCCTGCGCGTGCGTAATTACACGCCGGTGGAAACCGAGACACCCACTCCATCCCCCACACTCTTGCCAGGCAATACACCAGAGCCAACCGTCACACCAGCGCCCACATTAACGCCCATCCCACCTACTGCTACTGCCGTACCCCCCAATCCGGCAGTCATCGGGCCGCAAGATCTAATCAGCAACCTGGGACGCGGTGCATTGGGTGTGGTAGCTCTTTTTAGCTTGATGGGCATCTATCGCAGTATCAGAGTCCTGCTCAAAAAAAGAACGAGGCCATAGGTTGAAACCCAGGGACCATTCACTCTCCAATATTCTGGAGTCGCTGTTTGATAAGCTAAAAAGCACCCCTGATCCCCAGGCGGAGGCCGGGGAAATATCTACAATTCCCTATTTAATAGTGGGGCTGGGCAATCCCGGACGCGAATACCGCGGCAACCGCCATAACATGGGCTTTATGCTTCTGGACCATCTGGCGGAGCGCCTGGGGGTCACATTTGCGCGCCTGGAATCGCAAGCCCTGGTCGCTAAAACTGAGCATGCCGGAAAGCGGATTGTCCTGGCAAAACCTCAAGCCTACATGAACCTATCCGGGCAACCCGTAGGCACCTTGCTGCGCTATTACAAAATCCCCAATTCGCAATTGCTGGTAGCATACGATGATGTCGATCTTCCTTTAGGAAGCTTACGCTTGCGCCCAGGGGGCGGCTCGGCTGGTCAAAAAGGGATGGCTTCCATTATTGAGCGTTTGGGGACTCAGGAATTCCCACGCCTGCGGTTGGGCATTGATCGTCCACCTGGCAAGATGCCAGCCGCAGCTTACGTATTGCAGGATTTTTCCAGCATACAACAACCTGTAGTATCGGCAGCTTTGGAACGCGCTGCCGATGCAGTCTTACTCTTCGTCACCGATGGACTCGAGACAGCCATGAATCGCTTTAATGGGAATGGAGCCGGGAATGGCGCTGAGTAAACTGGTCGAGCTGATTGGCCAGAGCTTTCAACCGATCATCGAAGACCTGCGCGCCGGGCAGAGACTGGCTGCACTGGGGCTGCGCAGAGCAGCACGCCTGCCATTTCTGGCTGCTCTGCATGGTGAATTAGAGCGCCCGCTGGTATTCCTGACTGACCGTACTGACCGCGCTCTGGCAATGTACGAAGAACTCAGCCTGTGGGCCCCGCAGGCTGTACGCCTGTTCTTCCCCGAACCCACGCCGTTGTTTTATGAAAATGCAGCCTGGGGCGAGCATACACGCCGCGAACGCCTGACTGCCCTGACCACCCTGGCAGCTTATCATATCCCCGGTGCACCTGCCAGCCCCACACCACCTATCCTCCTGGTGCCTGCGCGCGGCTTGATGACGCGAACCATTCCCCGTCGCGATTTTCTCAAAGCCACGCGCACATTACGCCGGGGACAGAATCACCATCCGGAAGAAATTGCCCGCCAGTTAGTAAGCCTGGGCTACGAGCCAGTCAATACCGTGATTGGCCCCGGTCAATTCACCCGCCGTGGTGGCATCCTGGATATCTGGCCCGCAGCCGATTCTTTCCCAGCCCGGCTCGATTTCTTTGGGGATGAGATCGATACTCTCCGGCGTTTCGATCCGGCTACGCAAATCACTTTCAAACATAGCCATGCCCTGCAAGCCGAGGTCGCCGCACCTGAACGCTTGTTGATCACCCCAGCCCGTGAATACCTGGCGCCGATGCATGAGCCGAGTGGGGAATACGGGAACGCGCTGCTGGAGTATAGCGAATATCACCTACCGCTGTTACATACCACACCGGCCAGCTTACTTGATTATTTACCGCGCAATACACTGGTCATGATTGACAACTCACTGGCGCTCGAAGATTTGGTTCAGGAGATCGAGGAACAAGCTGTCAGCTTGCGCCGTGATTATGTCAACGATGGCATCCTTCCAGCAGATTTTCCAGTCCCCTATCTAAGTTGGTCTGAGCTGCAAGATTCCCTGAACCGGCATTTTATACTCGAGCTGGGGATGGGGGCAATTAGCGAGCCCCTCGATGGAGAAGATAACCACACACCGGGCGACCTCTTCGTTCCAGGACCACGCTTTGGCGGACGGTTGAAACCACTGATCGACCACATGGTGGAGCGCTATTTAAGTGGCGAAGGCCAGGTGATTGTCTCGCGCCAATCTGCTCGTCTCAGCGAGTTGTGGAACGAAACTCACACTACCGCCGTGAACGGAGCGACGCAGCCCGAATTCATCGAAAATAGCCTGGGGGAGGGCTGGATCTTCACTTCTCCCGGCGGGCAGATTGTCAATCTGCTGACTGATGGAGAAATTTTTGGCTGGCGACGGCCCGAACCACGTCGCCGGCACCGCCCAACCGCGACCTCACCCGAGGCAGCCTATTCCGATCTACAGCCTGGGGACTGGGTCGTGCACGCCGATCATGGCATTGGACGTTTCGAAGGATTAGTACGCCGCACCGTTGAAGGTATCGAACGCGAATATATGTGCATCGAATACGCCGATCAGGCTCAGTTATTTGTGCCAGTGCACCAGGTAGACCGCCTTACGCGTTATGTCGGCCCAGATAATCGCCCACCAACCCCTACCCGACTCGGCGGTACAGAATGGCGTACAGTCAAAGCACACGTCAAAGAAGCTGTCCAGGAAATTGCAGAAGAGCTTTTGGATTTGTATGCCACGCGCAATATAGTCGAAGGGTATAGGTTTAGCCCGGATACACCCTGGCAGAAGGAGCTGGAGACCAGCTTCCCATATATTGAAACTGACGATCAGGTGCGCGTTTTGGGTGAAGTTAAGAGTGATATGGAGAACCGGCGTCCTATGGATCGCCTGATCTGCGGAGATGTGGGTTACGGTAAAACCGAAGTAGCGCTGCGCGCTGCATTCAAAGCAGTAATGGATGGCAAACAAGTGGCTATGCTGGTCCCGACCACGGTGTTAGCCCAGCAGCATTACAACACTTTTCTGCAACGCCTGACAGCCTTCCCGGTAACGGTTGAAATGCTATCGCGTTTTCGCACACCCCAGGAACAGCGCCGCATCCTCAAACGCTTACAAGCTGGCGGGATCGATATCCTGATCGGTACACATCGTCTGTTCTCAGCGGATGTTGATTTCAAAGATTTGGGTCTGCTGATTATCGACGAGGAACAACGCTTTGGGGTTACCCATAAAGAGAGCTTAAAAAAGCTGCGTACCGAAATTGATGTGCTCACCCTGACGGCGACGCCCATCCCGCGCACACTTTACATGGCGCTCAGCGGGGTGCGCGATATTTCTACGATCAATACACCGCCCCAGGAACGTCTGCCCATCGTCACCCATGTAGGACCATACTCGCCGCGTCTGGCGCGCCAGGCCATCTTGCGCGAGATCGAACGCGGGGGCCAGGTCTTTTTCGTACACAACCGGGTGCAAACCATTGAAGCGATGGCCAGTCACTTGCACAAGCTGGTGCCTGAAGCGCGCATCGGCATCGCCCATGGACAGATGGCCGAACATGAGCTTTCTATACGCATGGATGAGTTCACTCGCGGTGAGATCGATATCTTGCTCAGTACCTCTATTATCGAATCTGGCCTGGACATCCCCAGCGCCAACACATTGATCGTTGACCGCGCAGATACTTTCGGCCTGGCGCAGCTCTACCAGCTACGCGGGCGCGTCGGGCGTGGGGCGCAACGCGCTTATGCTTACTTCTTCCGCCATAATCGCAAGCTACCCACCCTGGACGGGCGCCAACGCCTCGAGACCATCGCCGAGAATACCCAGCTCGGGGCAGGCTTTTCGATCGCCATGCGCGACCTGGAAATACGTGGAGCAGGCGATATCCTGGGCACTCGCCAGCACGGGCAAATCGCGGCAGTTGGTTTTCATCTGTATACGCGCCTGCTCTCGGCAGCCGTGCGGCGATTGCGCGGCGAGCGCGGATTGAAATCTGTGGCTGCTGTGGAAGAGCTGGAAAGTCCACTGACAACTGCCAGCGTGGAATTACCCATCCCGATCAGCTTGCCCGCAGATTATATCCCCGACAAAACGATCCGGCTCGGGCTCTACCGGCGCATGGCTACTTTACAAACTAATTTAGAAGTGGATGCCCTGGAGGCTGAATTTATCGACCGTTTTGGAGAACCACCCGAAATGGTGCGCAACTTGCTCTACCAGCTTAAGATTAAGCTGCTGGCAGACGAAGCTGGACTGGCTTCGATCAGCTCGGAAAACGGCCAGCTTGTGCTGCGCTTCCCCGATGGAGAGCTTCCCGAACGCTTACCTGAGCTGGGGCAGTCCGTACGGCAGGGTAAAACTGCTTTATGGATCCCATTGAATACACTCCCCGATTGGCCGGCGCGCCTGTTCGAAATCCTGGAGCGTTTGGCTGTCTATCGCAATGCGCACCAATTACAACCTGGATAAAGCATGGCTCTATTTCCTGCCGGTATTCCATTTTCTAAACGCTTGCTCGATCTGCTGCTGTCAGGGCTAGGATTGTTTCTGCTTTCTCCGTTTTTACTGGCGCTGTATTTACTGATCGCAGTGCGGCTGGGTCGCCCAGTATTCTTTCGGCAATGCCGGCCAGGTTATCATGGACAACCCTTTGAGATCATCAAATTCCGCTCGATGAGCGATGATCGCGATTCCCAAGGACAGTTGCTTCCCGATGAAGAACGCCTTACCTCCCTGGGACGCTTCTTGCGCGCCACCAGCCTGGATGAAATTCCAGAATTGATCAATGTGTTACGGGGTGAGATGAGCCTGGTTGGTCCGCGGCCGCTGCTCATGCAATATCTGGAGCGCTACAGCCCGGAACAAGCCCGCCGTCATGAAGTGTTACCAGGCATCACTGGCTGGGCGCAGATCAATGGGCGCAACGCTCTGAGCTGGGAAGATAAATTTCGCCTGGATGTCTGGTATGTCGACCACCAGAGCTTCGCCTTAGATCTTAAGATCCTGCTACAGACTTTGTGGAAAGTCTTGCGCCGGGAAGGTATCAGCCAGCCCGGACAAGCTACTGCCGAGGAATTTATGGGCACATCGATGGAGCAGCCTGAAAGGTCATGACCAATACCATACCAGATCCACTGGCTCTCTACCAGGCATTAAGCCGTATCCGTTACTTTGAAGAAACCGTCCTGGAAAATTTCCCGCGCGGGGTATTTTTCGGTACCACACACACTTACCTGGGACAAGAGGCCAACGCTGTGGGTGTGCTCAGTCATTGCCTGCCCCAGGATATTGTCTTCAGCAATCACCGCTGCCATGGCCATTTCCTGGCCTACGGTGGAAGCCCATATGCACTGTTCGCAGAATTAATGGGCAAATCTACCGGTGTGTGTGGCGGGCGTGGTGGATCACAACATTTGCAATGGCGCAATTTTTTCTCCAATGGCATCCAGGGCGGGATTGCTCCGGTCGCCACTGGCATGGCCCTGGCTGAGAAGCTCCAGGGACATCCAGCTGTGGTTTTCGTCTTTCTGGGTGATGGCACTCTGGGAGAAGGGGTGCTCTATGAAACCATGAACCTGGCCAGCTTATGGAGCGCGCCGGTATTGTATATTTTGGAAAACAATCGCATCGCCCAAACTACCCCGGTGGAGCTGGCAGTGGCAGGCAGCATGGCAGCGCGCTTTAGCGCCTTTGGTATTCCAACTTCTGAGCTGGACAGCAGTGATGTTGAGGATATCCAGACTCTTGCCGGACAGCTGGTCGGCGAAGTACGTCGTACACAAAGCCCGCGCGCATTGATCTTGCACACCTACCGCTTTGGGCCACACTCCAAAGGCGATGATACCCGGCTCGCAGAAACGATCTCGGCCATGAAAACCCGGCGCGATCCATTGCTTATTCACGCAGCCCGGTTGGAACCGCTGCAAGCTGCTCAGATAAGCTCAGCAGCCAGCGCGGAAATTGCAGCTGCCTTCCAAAAAGCCCTGGCAGATTCATTACCCGATCCACCCCAGGAACAGGGTTTGCCCTTATGACCACCGTTCTGGAATCCCTCAACCTCGCTTTGCATACAGCCATACAGCGCTATACAGGTGTTTACCTGTTGGGCGAAGACTTGCTGGATCCCTACGGCGGAGCATTCAAGGTTGCGCGTGGCCTTTCTACCGCTTTTCCCGAGCGCGTGCTGACCAGCCCGATCTCGGAGGCGGCTCTGGTTGGTATAGCCAGTGGCATGGCCTTGCGTGGCTTACGTCCTGTGGTGGAGATCATGTTCGGCGATTTCCTAACCCTGACCGCCGACCAACTCATCAATCATGCCGCCAAATTCCGCTGGATGTACAATGATCAGGTGCATGTTCCGCTGGTGGTGCGCACTCCCATGGGCGGGCGGCGCGGCTATGGCCCCACCCACAGCCAAAGCCTTGAGAAGCACTTCCTCGGCACAGCCGGCCTGCGCGTGCTCGCTCCCTGCGATCTTGGCAACCCTGGCGAGTTATTACTTAATGCAATCCTGGAAGATGATGATCCGGTCCTGTTCATCGAGAATAAACTGCTCTACTTGTGTCATATCCCTGAGGCAGCTGAGCTGGCCGATTTTGAAATCCAGGAAACCTACCCTGCACCAGCCTTGACACCTGCACTGGATGCAAAAAGCTATGCCCCTGCATACACCTTGAATATTCGCGGCGCACCACCTGCACAGCTAACCGTTGCCGCCTATGGATATATGGGTCACCTGGCACGCCAAGCTATGCAATATCTGGCGTACGAACTTGAGATTTTCGTCGAGCTGGTACTCCCTACTCAATTGGCGCCCTTTGCTACTGAGCCAATTTTATCTTCAGCACAGCGTACGGGCCGGCTGCTGGCTGTTGAGGAAGGTACAGGAGCTCTAGGCTGGGGTGCTGAGATCATTGCCCAAACAGCTTCAATTCTCGGGTCGCGCTTGCTCGCCAGCCAGCGTCTGGCTGCCCTGGATACCCCTATCCCAGCCAGCGGTCCACTGGAGGCGAAGACATTGCCAGATACTGCCGCAATCATTCAGGCTGTCAAAAGAATGGTATAACTGGACCAGCGGAGCTAACCACGGATGAACTCACCCATTCCTGTCACTATCCCCCTGCTTAATCCAAATGAACCAGAAGCGCTGTTAGCTGCCCTGCATGTACAACCAGGGCAGCATATTGAAGCCGGGGAATCCCTGTGTACTCTGGAGACGACCAAATCAACAGCCGATCTTCACGCTGAGGCAAGTGGTTACGTAAGTGGTCTAAAATTTCAC
>CAYXDC010000100.1:0-8815 GCA_964463505.1 uncultured Anaerolineaceae bacterium | reverse complement strand
CCCCCAAAACCAGCTTGCTTCAGGACCAAATCAAAAGCTCACCCTCTCCCGCCCGGCCTTCATGCAGTCCGCCCGCGCCGATGTTCCTCAGGAAATCGCCGACCGGCTGGATGAAGAAGCCGGCATCAGTGCCTGGATCGATTCAGGCTTTCCGATAAACCTGG
Source organism: uncultured Anaerolineaceae bacterium (assembly GCA_964463505.1). Classification (GTDB taxonomy): domain Bacteria; phylum Chloroflexota; class Anaerolineae; order Anaerolineales; family UBA4823; genus JAJZSS01. The sequence continues at coordinate 8,651 of CAYXDC010000100.1, read as the reverse complement.
CAAATGCCGCTACATCCTTCCGAGTGATTGAAGATCAGACCAGCGATTACATCATTGGCTCAGTAGATTTACCCAATTACTCCGAGAATTACGATGCGCATGCCTTTGTTCATGTGAATGGCTGGATTTTGGCATATTATTTTCGCCAAGACCCAACTTCAAAAATTATTCGCATCAAAGAAGCAGATATTACTTCTACCAATCTTGCATCAATAGTGAGCATTGTTGCCAGTGCATCCGGTGTGCCCACTAACATTATTAATTATTACGATTTTCGCTATCCGAATGCTGAGAATATTTTATTTGTCTATGAACATGAATCGGATGGCAATTCATTCACGATTAATATCCCATCTACCAATGCATATTACGAAAGAGGATTTGCAGCTCAAGGGTATTACAATAATATGAGCCTCGATAGTATCTCATTGGCTAAAACTTACGCAGCTGACGGCGCTTGTTACGGAACCATCTCTGCTGCCCAACTTCCTCCGGATACCACCCACACATTCGCTGTTGACGACCAAGGTGTATTGGTTATCACTTTCACGGAGCCCTAACGATGAAGAGAAAACTAATCCTCCTCTCCACTGGGTTGCTTTTTTTAAGCCTTTTATTCCGCGCCGCTCCGGAAATCGCGGTTCGCGGAGAGCCAAATGTGTTCATCATTCAAAATGCTGATGCCACGAATACTCTTTCTCTCACTGTCTCAGTGGATCTTGGATCATTAATCAGCAATATTGCTGAACGTTTTATCATCGATCACGCTAACGCCAGCAATACCTTATTCTTATCTGCCCTTCCTTCCGGATTTCTCTCAGCAATAAACCTGGTGGAAGATCGTTTCGTGATCGATCACGCCAATAAAAGTAACACCTTAACCCTCGGCTACCCGGTAGAAATGATTGGAGATACCACCGCTCCCTCCATTGTCGATATCTCATCAAGCCCCTCAGGTAGCAGCCTGGTGGTCTCCGTCACCACTGCCGAATACACTACTGCTGAGATCCAATACGGCCTGACCTCTGGCAGCTATCCTTACAACCAGGTTGATGACCTGTACCAGTACACGCATGAATTCAGCTTGCCCGGCCTGGATAGTGGCGAGGTATATTATTACCGCCTCGTCCTCACCGACCGCAGCGACAACGTCACTTACACCCCAGAGGCTACCCTGGAGCCCCTGCTATCGATCTATCTGCCTGCTTTAGTTCACCACTAAATTCCCTTCCCTCCTGTAGCCCCGAGGCATGCCTCGGGGCTACGCCGATATTCCCGCATGTTGCGGTGGCGAACAGCCTCCCGGTGGTAAGGCTGCATGGCATGCGCCCTCTGCAGTTCATCTGTCTCCCACTTCTCCGTCTTCGGTCTTCCCTACCTCTCCAGTAACTGATGCGACAATTATGGTAACATTAGTCATAGAGTAAGACCGAGGAATATACCCGTCGAACTGATTGACACGGACCAATTACTAACCAGCCCGCATCTTCTGGGCAACCCGGATTCAAATCAACCAGGAAATCACTGACCTCAAAAGGTAAATCCCTTGAGAATATTCAGAAAAAACTACGACAAAGAATATTTCAGCAGTCTTTTGTATAAACAAAAATTTGGATCACAAAGAAATATTTTAAGGGTAGATACCATCAGAAAGCTCAAGACCAAGGGTCAGCTTCTTGACGTTGGGTGCGGAGTCGGGGAATTTTTGCATGTGGCTGAAAAATATTACAAAACTGAGGGCATCGATGTGTCCGATTACGCAGTCGAATCGGTTTTATCCAGGGGCCACAAGGCCAGAACTGCAGATATCAGCAACACAAAATTGCCCCAAAATTCATACGACATCATTTCTGTTTTCAACATCCTAGAACACCTCGATAGCCCCCAACACTCGGTTGAAAATCTGTACCAGGCGCTCAAACACGAAGGGATTTTAATCGGCTCCGTACCCAACAATTTTGGATTAATCGGAAGTCTATCAACCAAACTCAGCAACTTTTTTGATCGGACACACAAATTTACCCCCTCACCCAAAACCTGGTATCAAATCTTCGAGAAGTCAGGCTTTGCCAAAATTAATTTCCTGGGTGAGCTAACCTTAACCAAGAACGATTCCTGGTATTTAAATATTAACGGCTGGCGATATTTTTCTTTCAATTTAGTTTTTATCTGCCACAAGGATTAGCAAAACGCTGCTCCTGTCCCTCGCCTTTTCCCTCCAGCCAGCAGATTGCCACTTGCATTGCCTGATTAATTTCAATATACTCAAATTAGATTCAATCTCCCGTACGCACACCCAAAACCCCACAGCCTAACCTGCGTCCGCGGCGCAATCCAGTTTCTGCTTGATCCATATTATAAGGAGGATAGCATGTCACGCGCCCCTGTCGGAAAATTTGCAGCTTTGCTGCTGTGCCTGTGCCTGGCTCTGCCCGCCGCCGTCCAGGCCGCCCCACTTACACCCGCCAGTCCCAACCTTCCTACTACAGACATCACCATCTGGACCCCTTTCAATGCTGCCGAGATGGCGGTCCTCGATTCAATCATCACCAGCTTCGAAGCTGCCAACCCCACTATCCAGGTGGAAGCCCAGTATCGGGATCCGGCCGAAATCATGGACCTGTATACACTGGCAACCGCTGCCGGTGAGGGTCCCAACATCGTGGTTGCCTCGCGCAGCGAACAGGTCCTGGAGCTGTTCAGCTCGGGTCATATCGCAGACCTGACCCCCTACGCAACCCCGGCCCTGCTGGACAGCCTGTTGCCAGTCGCCCTGGCGCCCATGCACTACCAGGTTGGCCTGATCGGTCTCTCCCACAATATCCGCGGCACCCTGCTCTATCGCAATAAATCCCTGGTAGCAGCAGCCCCCACCACGTATGCCGGGTTGGTCGCCGCCGCCCAATCCAGTAGCAAACCCGCCTGGTTGGAGCGCGGCTTTTTCTATAGCTCCCCACACCTGTATAGCCTGGGTGGGCGGGTGTTGGATGCCTATGGATTTCCGGCCTTCAATACCGCTGAAGGCGTGCATTGGTTGGCGCTGCTCGATTCTTTCGATGACGCCGGGCCGGCCGTCTACGACTCGCCTTTGGATTTGGACGCCTTCATCACCGGTGAGAGCTGCTTCTTGCTCGATGGTAGCTGGAATCTGACCACTTTACAGACCGAGCTGGGTGCAGACCTGGCGGTGGATGCCTGGCCCACCCCGCTGGCTGGTTATGTGCAGGCGGAGATGCTGTACCTGAATCCGCATTATCCCGACGCTGTCCGGGCTGCCAGTTGGGCCTTCATGGAGTATATGCTCTCTCCTGATGCGCAACAGGCCAAGCTGGCGGTGAAACATATCCCCGCCGTCGAAGGGTTACCCATCAGCGACCCCATGCTGCTGCACATCCAGCAGATCCTGGCAGGCAGTGTCGTCTTCACCGTCCTGCCGACCGTGGAATATTACTGGGATCCCATGGACAGCGCCCTGACCTCCGTCTTTGATGCCAGCGCCGATCCCGCTGCCGCTCTGACGCTTGCTGAGCAAACCATTCTGGATGATCTGCTGGAAGCCGGCTTCATCCTGTATAACCATGAGCTCCACCTGCCGCTGGCCTTATTCAATTCCGGCTTAACTCCCTGACTCGCCGGGCATTTCCCTCCCCCATGTAGCCCCGAGGCATGCCTCGGGGCTACGCAGATATTCCCGCATGTTGTGACGGCGAACAACACCCCTCCAATAGTGGTGCATGGCATGCGCCCTTGGTGCAGTCTCAGATTGGAAAGCTCTGCTCGCTATCCACGCTAGCTCAGGTGCTGGCTCCGCTTTCTTTTCATTTAAATCAGCTCGGGGCTGGCCATCTTCCGGCAGCCCCGAGCTTTCTACCCAGATTCAATTGACTTGCCTATCCTATACCACTAAGTACTACCGATACTACGATCCTTGCACTTACAGTTATTTGATCTTCACATTCAGCACTGGTGTACCATCCATCAGCTGAGCTCGCAGGATCAGGTTGATCCCTGCAGGCAGGTCAACCGGGCCTACAGTCATGCTGTCCACATAAGCGCCTAGCTCAACCGACCAGACTTTGATCTCGTAGCTGCCGGGCATCAGATCTGCGGTGAAACGATCCTTGAAGCTCAACGGGATTTGGGCGATCTGTGCGCCATCTTTGTAAACTTCAGCGATCACAGGTAGTTCGCGAGAGAGACCCAGGCTGCGCCCATTGATGCCATGGTATACCGCTACATTGAAGGTTTCAGGCTGAGGAGCTGTCTCGCCACCCTTCACACGTACATTGATAATCGGGGTCTTGTCGGCGCTGAGCTGAGCCTTCGCACGCACATCGACGCCTGCGGGCAGGTCAACTGGACCAACAGTCATGCTGTCCACATAAGCGTCCAACTCGACCGACCATACTTTGATCAGGTAATTACCAGCCGGCAGGCTTGTGGAAAAACGATCCATAAAACTCAATGGGATATCAGCCAGTTTCGCCCCGTCTTTATAGACTTCAGCGATCACCGGCAGTTCCTTCGAGAGCCCCAGGCTGCGCCCGTTGATCCCATGATAAACCGATATATCGAACGTGTCGGTTGCCGCCAGAGCCTTATTGGCATCCAACGCCAACGCCCCACCAACCAGGGCAATCAAAGTCAAAACCATTACCATCCGAGAAAAAATATGTCGCATGTTCCTGTTCCCTTCCACTTGTAAAGATATTGTCTACCAAACGTATATATAGTTTACCATTTGTATAGCATTTGTCAAGATAAATAGGTGAGAATTAGATTAATATTATACAGTATCTATATATCTGCCTCATCCAGTCTTTTATCCCCTGTAATTTATTAATGCTCATTGGCCCATTTCTTCTCTATAATCATTGATAGGGATTGGTTCAGGTTTTCAACAGGAGGCCTGCCATGCAAAACCGATATCACCCACTTTTCGGGATTTCCGCCCGCCGGAAATTCCTGTTTTTGATTCCCTTTCTGCTGGCCATTCTGCTCACCAGCTCGGTCAGCGCCAGCAGCATTCATCCTCTCCCCGCTGCCCCCCAGGACGACCTGCCCGACCTGATCGTCACCGATGTGTGGACCAACCTGCAGAACCAGGTCTGCTACCAGATCCACAACATCGGCGCCGCCGAGACCAAATCACTCGGCGTCAGCGGGTTAAGAGTCGACCAGACCGTGATCACCGAAACTCTTTCTAGTGGTTTACCGATCGACGGACGCCTGACAGCTTGCTTCGCCTACTCGTACGCCTGCACCGGCGCTGAAGATCAGATCATTGTAGGGACAGACATCACCGATCAGGTGCTTGAAGTAAAGGAAGACAACAACGACCACACCGAAACCTGGCGTTGCGACACAGAGCCGCCCGAGATTGTCCAGGGACCCTATGTTTACAGCATCACCGCTACCTCAGCGACCGTCGGCTGGTTCACCGAAGAAGACAGCGACAGCACGGTTGCCTACGACACCGTGGTTGGTCGCTTGGGTATGGTGGCCCAGGAAACGGCACTGGTTAATCAGCACGATGTCGAGCTAGCCGGTTTGCAGCCTGATACCACCTACCAGTACCAGGCTATATCCACCGACGTGTACGGCAACCAGGCTCGCAGCGAGCCGGGCTATTTTCGCACCCTGCCTGCCTCTGACGGGAGCAAGCCTTCCATTGGAGAGCTTACCACGGAACGCCTGCCCGGTGATTTTGTTGGCTATCGCTTCACGGTCCCCGTCAGTGACGATCAGGGCATTGAGCGCCTCGAATTCTCCCTGGATGGCGCCTTGTTCGGTATGGCGTTCCCGCCTGCCGGAGTTGTCACCGGCACCATTCCCCTCAGCATGGATCTCTTCCAGGGCTTTTTGCACCTGCCGGATGAGACATTTTTCGACGACCACCTCATCGGCATGCGCGCCTTTGACCGGTTTGGTAATGAGTTTTACCAGGAATTTGACTTTCGTCCCCCCGCTGATCCCTTCGATGGCGAGCTGGAGATTTTAACGCCCAACCCGGGCTATATCTATTACGCCACCTCCATCCCCGTCCCGGCTGGTCAGTCAATCCCGTTGAACGCCTATGCCAGCCAGTTTGAAGAAGACTGCCGCTTTGCGCACGTGCCCGGCCCCGGCGGCGAGTACCTGGGCTGCGTTGAAACCGAAGAGAGCGTTGACAGGGTCGAGTTTTATATCAATAGCGCTCTAAAATGTACTGCCACCCCCGATTACGATGGCGATTTATATCACGACTGCACCTGGAATATCGCCGGCTTGTCTGCCGGTACCTACGAATTGCTGGTCATCGCCTACGCCGGCGAGACCTCCACCCTCCGCAGGCTGGATATCGGCATCCAGACCGGCACCACCAACCTGTCCATTGACCGCACCCTCACCCACAGTAGCCCGGTCTTCACCAACAGCTTTACCATCCGCAATATCGGCACTTTGACCGCCAACCTCGATACGCTTGCCGATAACCTGGTTGGCTTTCAGCCCATCCATAAAACTACCTCCACTTATACCGTTGCCAGCACCTACGATGAACCGACTAAACGCACTTCCGTCCAGGTTGACCTGTTCCAGTCGGGGCGCACCTACTACACCCTGGCGCCCGGCGCCAGCCTGACGGTAGAATATAAATTCGTGCCCGCCCTGTACCCGGATTTGGACCTGGGGCTGTACGCTATCGGCGCGGATTCCATGCACGTGGACTATTATGTGGGCACCGCGGATCTCACCATCCATCGCAGCCTGCCCGCCCCGGTGACCAGCACCGGGGAATCCCTTCGCACCGCCGTGAATAACGCCCGCCAGAACTCGGATTACCTGATCGTCACCAACCCTCACAACCTGTTCTACCATGACCCATCCGCGGATAATGTCAATGCCCTGCTCTCCGGCATGGCGGACCTGGCTACGGTGAAAAACGGCATCCTGGGCTACCTGGTTGCCAACCCCGGCCCCGATGCGGTAGACAATACCCTCGAATTCTGGGGCGATGGCATGCTCGGCAGTGATGGTGTGGCTGATCACTGGCTTTCCAATGGCTACCTGCTGCTGGTGGGCGAGCTGCCCATCATCCCGGCTCACAGCCGCTATTTCGATCCTCCCTGGTATATCGAAGCTTTCATCGACGCAGAAACCATCAATCCCACCGATGTCTATTACGCAGACACCTCTTCCAATACCATTGACCCCGAGTTGAACGTGGGGCGCATTGTGGGCAATAACGCCTATGAGCTGCTGATCCCCATTCGCACCATCACCGGTGTCTATCGCGGCACCACCGGCTATGACTTCGACTGGACCAGCGCCTTGATCATGAGCGGTTTCCCGGAGACTCGCGACGGCGGCAGCGCCAATATCGATTTCGCCTCCGAGCGTAATATGGTCCAGGATAAGCTGGATGATCACGGCGTGCTTGTCGACGAAATGCATACCCCCGATTACGATAGCGTGGCGGAGGCAGTTACCGCATTCTTTTCCCTGGCCCCGGGCAGCGATTTCATCCATCTCGTTGGGCACGGTAACAGTGCCTGCATGGATGATCTCTGTTCCTCGGACCTGTGGCCTTATGTCGACCCGTTCGGCTTGACCAATCCGCTGGTCTATGCTTCCTCCTGCCTGACGGGCGACTATACCGACTTGAACGGGATGGCAGAAGAGTTTCTACAAAAAGGCGCCGGGCTGTACCTGGGCTCCACCGAAGTGAGCTGGTGCTGCGTCAATAAATCCGTCGCCGGCTCCATCTACAACCGCTTTGACCCCGGCGACGCCTTCGGTCCGGTGGTGAAATCCGTCAAGCGCGATATCGGCGGTTTCGATTACGGGAACTGGGCCACCGGCTTCTACGAAGACATCTGGACTGCTGAGTATCATATCTTTGGCGATCCCGAATACGGCGGCGACCTGGGCCTGAGCTCAGCTGCCGCCCTGGATACCGTCCAGCAAAACATTGCCATCTCCGCAGCAGACACGCTCACCCAGACCATCACGGTGCCGGCTTTCACCGTCAGCACGGGCGAATTCGAAGAAGGCGACCTGGTCACCATCCCGGATGGCGCCAACCCGCCCGGGCACAGCTTTTTCGTGCTCATGCCCGGCCACCCCCTCGTCCCCACCTACCAGGTCGATCTGCCCCTGGAACCCGGTGTGAAAGTCCAGTCGGTGCACCTTGATTCCCGCAGCGGCCTGCAAACCGGCCAGGGGCTGGTGCTGCCGCTGTTCGATCCGCGCGAAGCTGGCTCCACACTGGCAACAGCCTCCGATTATCCCGAGATCGCCGAATGGTTCCCAGTCACCCCCTTCGATTGGGGCGTGCATCAGGAGCTGGACGGCAGCGCCACGCTCTACCTGCGCCTGTACCCCTTCATCTATAATTCCGCCACCACCCAGCACGAGTTCTACACCCAGTACACCTTCAGTATCGAGACCAGCCTCTCGGATACAAGCATCACCCTGCTGGATACCGATGCCGCCACCTACGACGCCGGCGCCCTGGTGCAAGCCGATCTGTGGATCCACAATTCCGGCGTCCCCCGGGATGTCACCGTCTCGGCGGCGGTGTACCGGCTGGGCTCCTATGAGCGCGTGGATGGGCTGCTGCTCGAAGAGCTGGAAGGGCTGCAGGGGCTGGCGACTTTCTCCATGACCTG
>CAYXDC010000099.1:0-8889 GCA_964463505.1 uncultured Anaerolineaceae bacterium | reverse complement strand
CTGTGGAAATATGCCCAGATCGTACCGGGGGACGCTCTGACTGCCTACAATCTGGCGAAAAGCAGTATTCAGGTTCCTGTTCCCGATCTGCCTGTCGCTGATTATTTCTTACAGCGCCCCTATGAACATAATGCATACATGACGGGCTATATTGGATTTCTGAATTTACAAGATCTGGCAGGGATGTCTCAACAGGACAGCCAGTTACGAAGCCAGGTAACTTCTGAACTTGACCGATTACTGAACCTGCGCTGGCAGTCATTCTCAAAAGACTCATATTGGGGAGTAGATAACTTCAGCTATCGCAAGCATCTGGATATTGCCCGTAATTTCATTTACCTGGTGCCAGAGTTAGCAGACTACTTCCGTCAAAATATCTCAGCCAAAGTGAATGAGGCTGTATCTGAATATGAATACGTGGCTCCCTATTGGTTCGTAACTCGCTATGAGGGCGTGATCGGTGAGGGAGCTATGTCCAATCTATATAATTCCTGGGCTATGTTTACTGCGAAAGCACTAATCCAGCAAGCACCCTTTGACGAGTTAGTCCAGTTCGTTGATGCCCCAGCGTTTGAACGTGGTGATCTTTACTATATCCAAAAGCTTAGCCTGGCGCTGCGAGCTGACGGAGGTACGGCGGAAAATTTTTTTACACCAGACGACTAGAGCACTATCGGAGACAAACGTCGCCCCGCGCACGATTGCAATATAGAAGATGAAACAACGCCGAGCTATCCTCCACGCAGAGGATGGCTCGGCAGGTTCTTAACCAAACAGGTAGGGGGATAACCGGGATAAACGGGAACGGTTGATCCAATTAATGAGCCAAAGGGGCACAAATAAGGCCACCAAAAATATGCTCAGATGAATAATATAGGGTTGCGCCAGCAGCCAGGGGAAAATTGCTCTCATGGAAAGCAAAAAGATATTTATCATCACCAAATGGGTGAGGTATAAACCGTAGGCATGCTTGCCCACGGCCTCAAAAAACCTTCGGGCAGGGATCCACTCCCGGCGCAATACCGGAACGGCAAACACCAACATCAAGGGGAATATGTGCCTGGATAATGGAAACTTAATGAACCTCAGAGCATGCCCAGCCGTAAGCCCAAAGGCGATCAATCCGAAAACGATAAACAGCCATTTCGTCCGTTCGAGTATCGGGGTCGCCTTTTTTGTGTTCAGAGCCAGATATAAACCCAGCGGAAAATATATCCCCCAGTCTGCCATTGTACGGGATAGAACCGGCACCACCAGGTTATCCGTCCAACCAGGCATGAGCAGCCCATATTGTATACTGTCCACTTTAAGTATCAGAAAGAGCTGGTAAGCGCTAATTACTCCTAGTAACGATAACCACCCAATACGCTGGGCCAGCTTGATCAAGATCGGTGACACCAGAATGTAAAATACGATCAGTGGTACAAAATTATATGGATAGCCTGTAAGCAGATTTTTAATGGTCGCCCAGATTGAAAAGCTGGTCCCAACCCCGATCCACTCTACCAGATAATAGACCAGTGACCATATTAGATACGGCCACAGGATGCCGATCAGGTTTGTTTTGACGATCTTAAAGCTGATCTGAGGCGGTTCCCCACGGGCGGCGTAGGCATAAAAGCTGCCAGAGATAAATAAAAATATGGGCACTGCTACCCAGCCGAACAGGCTGACAACCGTCAAGGCATCGCCGCCCAAACCCTGGGCACGGTTATAGCCCCATTCAATCGGGATGGACGTGCCAAGCACGATGGCATGATGCAAGATGACCAAAAAAATGGCTATCCCTCGGATTGCAGGATAATGGCGTTTCATCTAACCTTTTTATATACGAACACAAACCCGAGAAGAATAACCAGGGCGGATGCGATCGCCCCGATAATGATGGTGAGATTGGCACTCGTGGATGGAGGTTCAGATCCATTCAAGTTGATTCCTGGCGCATTCGGAGTGGCTGTAGCAATGACTGCGCTTGCTGTTTCCTGGGAGGTGACTGTAGGGGAGGCGACTAATACGGGTTGAGCTGTTTCAACTGCCTCAACTGTTTGAACAGGCGGATTGACTTCCACCAACGCAGCTTCAAGAAGGCGAGTACTATAACTAAGTTCTTGATAAATTAATTCGGAAAGAGGGTCAATATTTCGGGTGAGCGCCAGAACCATGATCTTGCCCTGGTTATTAACTGTAGCGGCTACTTCGTGGGCAATCGATCCTGCTTGTGACTCGTACGTGATAGCATCGCTAGAGTGCCATTGTCGACCATCCCACCAAAAGTGCAAGATCATTCGCTGATCAAGATCTGAACGATAAGATTGAAATAAATGAACATGCCCAGCCGAGTCCGTTGAAGCCGTAGCTTCACCAATCTCGCCTAAAACCGAGATGGGTATCGAACGCTGCCATGTAGTGCCAGCATCAGTAGATACATCGTGCCAGATGCCAGGATTGTTGATCTTATCACCCTCCCACAAACGATGCAGAATTCCTGAACTCTGCTCTAACCAGCTGGATTGGATGGTGTGATCCACAATTTCCTGTGGCTCTTCCCAGGTTAATCCATTATCGCGCGATGTTGCAGCATACAATCCCGTTACGGCACCGTCCTCAAGGATCGAGTTCTTCGTCCACATAACGTGGTAAACATCAGTATCAATCTGGACCAGGTGCGGCTGTCCGACCATTTCCCAACCACTTTGGGAAGCATTGAAAATCAGCTGCGGTTCAGACCAGGTTTCACCCTGATCAGCAGACCGGACAAAATAAATACCGCGGTTTTCATTTATAGGGACAGCATAAGCGAGAAGCAGCTCGCCGTTAATGCCCCCTGATAACGAAGGGGAGGTAACTCTGTCTCCTAAAGATAATGCAATTGGATCAGACCACTCAAAAGGACTGATCGATTTATTGGCATTTGCCCAAACAAAATAGATTTCACCGGTTGTTTTGCCATTCCAGACCACATAAAGCTTGCCATCCGGTGCAGAGAATACAGATAAATCACCGATATTTTTGTCGGGTGATTTGACCATTTCAACCGGATCACTCCAAGTTACTCCATCAAATTGGGTAATGTTTATAAATTCTCTGCCCTGTGCTAAATCTTCCTCATGCCAGATGGCGCTAAATGTGCCGTCTTGATCGGATATGACTTGAAGGTTATCTATATTCAAATCTGTTGTAACCATGACCTGCGGTTTGGTCCATGCTGTTTCAGATGGAAACCAATCAGCTCTTGATCCTAGTGATCTGGAAAGCAGCCAGGTATCTCCATTACCAATTGTGTCAGAACCAACAACAAATAATTCATCCTGGGAGTTTATGGCTGCTCGCAAACCTTCAAGTTTTACCAGATTATAAGAAACAGGATCGGAAAAACTATCCAATATTTGCTGTGATTGAGGACTGCTCCACGAATCTCCATCCCATGCCACAAGGTAACTGGTCTCCTGGATTTTTGTCAGCATGAAAATAAGATCATCTGCGCCAAAAAACAACTGATTTGATTGCGGACAACCCACAAAATTCACAAACATTTGGGAAGCATCCTGCCAGGTCTCGCCCAGATCGCCCGAGAACTGGTAATTCTGCGTACAATCAAACGAACTCTGCAATCCGCTTTGCCATAAAACAAGCAAGTTACTATCGTACGCAATCGTCTGTATATTAAATGGGCCAGGAGGAATTTCTCCAGGGCGTGGGCCATCTATTTCAAATGGCTCTGACCAGGTGACTCCATCATCTAAAGATTTAGATAGATACACGCGTTGTTGGGGAGCATCATCCCAGGCAACAAAAACCGCATCCGGATTAGCGCCTCTGGCGACTGATATATGCAAATGAGCATTGACGGACGTCAAGCCCCGAAAATACTGTGATTGAAAAATCGGTGTTACAGCTCCCCAACCTGCACCGGCTGGATCATAAGCACGCGTATAAACTCCAGATGGGGCGGCATCTGTTGATAACCCAAGTAGATATGCCACATAAAGCCGGCCATTATTCCCAATCGCAGCATGGAAGGTCATACCATCTAGAGCCAATTTAAGCGGGGAGGTCCAGGCGATTGGGTTATCCGAGTCCTGGGCAAATACGCGACTATAAGACAGAGCACCTAAGGTATCAATCCAGAAAGCATGTAAATAACCTTCCTGATCACTTAATATTTGTGGGGAGGCAGGAGCAAAGTTAAACGATAATCCAGTAGAAGATGTCCATTCCTGACTATCCCATTGTGCAGACCCCTGATCTGCTGCATAGATATCATTCCAAAAGACGTGTAGATTATCCAGAGAATCAATTGCAAATGCTGGTTGAGTGGTTCCTCCAGTTAGCGAGACATTAATAGGATCTTCCCACCCCGGCGATGGGGTTTGCGCCATGCTGATCGTCGATGGAAACTGAGATGTGACGATAATTATTAACAATGAGACTGATAGGATACGAAGGAACCATGAATGATTAATTTGCATTTTGTCTTTCCCAATCGTCATTGTTTACTTGACTGCAAGTAGTTAAGCATATGGTCGGCATTAGCAGCCAGGGAAATATTGCCTTGTTGATTCCACCACCAGCGGTAACCCTCCATCTCAGAAGCAGCTTCAGGAAGATTGCTGATTAATGGATAGGCGCTTTCAAAATCCCCCGACCAGACATACGCATACCCCAACTCCTTGCGAATACCAAAATGTGTTGGATCAACCTGGTGTGCAGTCTCCAGATATTTAATAGCGCTAGCGTAATCACCGCGGTCCATAGCTATTAACCCCATGCGATGATTGGCTGTTCGTTGGCGGGGATTATTTGCAAGCGCTGCTTGGAATTGATTCGATGAGCACATCAGACTGTTCATAGAGCGCCCTTCAATCCAATTCTCACAAGGATAGTTGGTCAATTCTAACTTCGCCATCTCCACAGCGCCTAGGTTTGCCTGTGCAGCAGCGCGAATATTTGAGATCACAAATAAGCTTATACCGAAAAGTAAGACCAGGACGGGAACTATCCAAGCACTCGCCTTTGAGCGCACGCTGGTGGTTGTGGTTAAGCCTTGTGCATGAGCCAGCTCATTGCTCGGAGCAAAAGCCTGGCCCGTGACTAAGCCTGGGATTACAAACACGAAAGGCGTGCCACGTATGCCATAGAGAGCGTCGTCGAACAAGCCGTGCCCAAGCAGTACAATCGCAGCCGCCAGCAAACCCAGATAAAGATTCTGTTGTGCTCCAGACATCGCAGGATCTAAGATTCCTCGCATCAGATAAAAAATAGTTAAGCCAAAAATTGCTATGAAGGATAGCAGGGCCAACAACCCCTGTTCTATAATCAGGTCAAGGTATAAATTATGAGCGTAGCGAAAATATAAGAATGGAATATCCAAAATATATTGCGAATACAGACCGGCAAAGGATTGCAGTCCCCCACCGATCAACCAGAAATCAGGGACTAAGTCGGTCGCATTGCTAAATAGCCCCGCCCGTGAATCTGCGCTAGCTGCTCCAGGCATTGCTTGAAGGAGAATAAATATTTGGGTCGAAAAGCTGATCATGAGAAAAATACCAATAGCAATCGCCAGCACCACGCCAGACAAAAACAGTTGCTTCGAAGTCCATTTTTGATTGTCAGGCGCCTTCTTCGACAACACCCACCAGCCCCACACACCCAGTCCAACAGAAAGACTAAACCATACTGCACGAGAGCTGCTCATGAACAATGCCAGCCCTACCAGCAGCAAGCTAATCAATCCAATCGCGCGTTCTATTGAATGCTTGTTTGTATTGGCCTGCCAGATGTAAATCATAATAATAGGTAGCAAGACTGCCAGGATTCCAGCAGGAATATTGGCGTTATCAAATATGGTTCGCAGATCAACCCGGTTCTTCATCCAGCTCAACCCGATCCGGTTTACTATCTCAAAATCGGCAGGCTGGCTGTTCCAGTTATGCGATAAGAGAAAATAAACTGCCAGCAAAGCAGCGGTAATACTGATTAAACCGTACGACCAGGAGCGAGCATTGGGGTTACTTCCAGACATGGCAAAGTAAATGATGATGCCTGCCAGGAGGATCAGAAATTTATGAAAAGCAGCTTGCTGGTCATACGCAGCCCACACCCCCACCATCGCCGTCAGCAGGAAAATCGCAACCGGTATATTAATCAGTCCCTTGTGAATAAAACTCTTGGTTACGAAAAACCGAAAAACCCAGGTCAGCAGAGCTAGAAGTACGAACCAGACTCCGATCTGCTGGTTAAACCATACCACCACCCCACTGACCCAGGCAATTAGAATGAATATGTGATCGTTGTAAGCCACTTCATGATGATCCTGGCGAGTGGCTATCCAATCCTTAATCACGTAATTTGACACCTAAGTTTGATGCCAGCTCTCCTGTGACCGGGGCTCCCGTATCAGTGGTTGCCCAGCTGAGGTGTTCCAGCCCAACAGAAAGTGCAGATTTCACCGTGGACCAATCGGAGGCCAGCATCTTGAGGTAAGTAAGCATCGGGCCAGGACGGAAAGCCCATTCCCGGAAAGCGCGTTTCTGCCAGTAGAGTAGTTTTTCTGCAGGTAGGTCCGGATAATCCAGGACTGTGCCTTTATCCATATCGACCTGCTCCCAGCGCGTACCGGGTCTAAACCAACCCTTTTCAACCACTTCAAAGAAAAATGGTGTGCCAGGATACGGAGCAGCCACATGGAATAAAGCGATATCGAGGGGCAGTTTTTTCGCAAAATTGATTGTTTCACGAATTGTGGCTTCTGTTTCACCAGGTAGGCCAATAATAAAGTAACCCCAGTTCTTAATGCCAGCCTTGTGAGCCCAAGCCAGCGCCCGCTCAGCTTTATCGGGGTATGCGCCTTTGCGTGCGTGCTTGAGAATTTGTTCGTTGCCGCTTTCAATGCCCCAGGATATCAGGTGGTTGCCAGCTTTCCCCATCATAGCCAGCATTTCTTCGTCAACATAGTCTACCCGACTGTTGCTTGTCCACTTGATATTGATCTTTTCGTCGATCATCCTCTGGCAAAGATCCATCACCTGATCGCGATTGACGGTAAACAAATCCGAATACATATGGATATTGTTTATGCCAAGCTCTTTCAAGCGCCACATTTCTTCCATGATCAGCTTGGGCGAGCGTAAACGAGTGGTGTATTGGTAACTTACGTGCTTAATACAGTATGTACACCCGGCAGGACAGCCCCGTGAAGACAAAAGGAAGGTAAACGGTCCCTTGATCAGGGGCATCCGATATTTATCCAGAGGCAGCAGCTCGTGCATGGGAATTGGTAAATCATCTAGATCGGCCACAAATGGACGCGGCATATTCATGATGACTTCGCTATCTTTACGCCAAGCCAGCCCTTTGATGCCATGCATATCCACAGAGCCATCCTCATTTAATGAAGGCTGGTAATGCGGATCATGGTTGGCAAAAATGTGTTGAATTTCTGGTGAACGCTCATCAAACTTATTATCCAGGTGATCCAATAGATCGCGGATCGTCAGGTCAGGCTCACCTACCAGCACAAAATCCAAGCTGGGGTATGGACGCATACTTTCGCGGGGAATAGGAGTGACATGGGTTCCAAAAGCGATCGTTTTCGCTCCTCGTGCATGAGCCAGAAAACAACCGTACATATCATTTTCAAGCGTAGGGGCAGTTACCTGGGTGAGGTAATAGCGCGGCTGATATTTATCCAGCAGTTTTGTAAACTCTGGCCAGCCCATGCGCTCAGCATTACAATCCACAACCTTTACCTTATACGCCGGATGGAGCAATGCTGCCATTTGGGCCAAAGATACCTGAGGCCAGATCATGTTTTCACGAGTTCGCCGCCCTACACGATGTTGGGTACGGATCCAGTATGCGCCATCAGGGGTCGGTGGATTGACCAACATGATATCCACGGCATCGGGTGATCGATTGGCGCTCATCAAACCCTGGCGTACGATTTCATCTGCGTTGGGAAAATTCACCATGCGCATTTTGGGCAACGTACGGCTACCCATATTTTCCTTAATCTGATCTTCGCTCATCACAATACTCCTAACTTATTCAGGTGTTTTCTTGACACCTGATCTACCTACTCTAGATTACAGGTTCCAGACCAAGATCTTTATTGATAAGAAGCTCGCGCTGACTAAGTTCTTCTAAAACCCGCATCAGAATCCAATACACAGCCAGTTGGACACCCACAAGAATGAACATCGCACTACCCAGTAAGTATAACCACAGCCGGGAAATTTCCCAGCCCTGTATACCCAAGATGACTGTAATAATCCCCAGGACCAAACCAACGAGAGTCCCAACCAGACCCATCCAGCCAAAATGGTGATCTAAAGAGGGGGTGAAGATGGGTTTTCCAAATAACCCCTGGCGAATCGGCTGCTGATAAAAAAGGGTAACCAGGTAGTTGAACGTGGTTCCCAACGCAAAAATGCTGATACCAGCCACAGCCGATACGAGCATCCAGAATACTGCTGCAATACCCCATGGTCCCAGGGTAGTAATGCCACTCAGGCGGGCAATCAACAAACCCATCCCTACCAGGAAAGCTATCCCTACCCCGCCAATGCCGATCAGACCCAGTATGCGAACTGGATTGTAGGCCATCACGGTCCAGATCATTGACTGCAAGAAAATAGATCCATCACGCACAACGCTCAGCTTAGATCGTCCCAGGCGTTCGCTATACGGTATCGGAACTTCAGTCATCGAAATTCCCTCATGGATCGCACGTGTACTCATAACAGGTGTCAAATTCAAGCCATCTGGCAGGGGATACATACGCTCGAGCACAGTGCGTTTGAAGACACGCATACCGCTAGCGCTATCTGATACATGTGTGCGCCCAACCAGGGTAAGCAGTCCGGCAAAGAATATATTCCCGATGCG
>CAYXDC010000098.1:0-8897 GCA_964463505.1 uncultured Anaerolineaceae bacterium | reverse complement strand
TTTTGTGATGCTCGTTGGTGCTGGGAAGTATAGCCTGAAGGTATATTATCAGGTAGACTATACATATTGGTGCGCATTAATCAAAATGCTCTCCTGGTACGCAATATGCATTAATAAATGAACACGAGAATACAACCTGTAATTTTGTTAGCTTGGCTTGACTTTACCCCTAAAAAGGGTTAGATTTGCGCCAAAGACCAATTCTGTAATCTTAAAAACGGAGGCCGTCATGCGTCGCGGGCGAATTTTCTTTTATCTTGCGTTTATTTTGATCCTGGGCCTGGTTGCCGTGTTTGTGGTTTACCAGAAATTCATGTCCCAGCCCGATACTTCTGTGGTGGAAGCAACCCCAATCCCTGTGGAAATGGTGGATGTGATCGTGGTTGCCCAGCGTGTGCCACGCGGCAACATGATCGAAGATGCGGTTTTGTCCGTCGTACAAATCCCGCGCGATCTGGCCATGCAGGGTATGTTCAGCAACAAGAATGAGGTACTTGGCAGACGCGCCAGATTTGACCTGGAAGCTGGCATTCCACTTACCACGGGCATGCTGGTGGATAGCGCCGCACAACTGTCGACCACCGGTTCTAATGCTGCCCTGCAGGTGCCGCGCGGGATGGTAGCTATCTCCATTCCGATCACGCGACTGAAAGCAGTCTCCTACGCGCTCGAGCCCGGGGATCATGTCAATGTGATTGTCACCTTGCTGATTAATGACCTGGATCAGGAATTCCAATCCTTGCTCCCGAACCAGGCTATTAACGTTGTGGCTCCTGGATCGGGCACATTTGGCGGCGATAGCGGCTCTTCCGTAAGTGTGGAAGGCAGCACCGGTTCTACCACAGGCACCGGCGCCTCAACTGTAGCAATTGATACCAGTTCTCTGGTAGCTGTACCCGGCGGCGGCGGGGCGGTCGTTGGGCGAGCTGAATTGGACCCGGTGCTTGACCAGACCTTCTATCTGGTGCCCTCGGAGCGCCGCCGCCCGCGCATGGTCAGCCAGTCGTTGCTACAGGATGTGGTAGTCTTGCAGTTGGGAACATTTGAGGAAGAAGAAGTGGCTGTCGCTCAACCTGTTGAAGGTCAAGTAACGCCTGCCGAAGATGAGGAAACACCAGCCCCTGAACCTCCCAAGCCGGACGTGATCACTCTGATCGTTACCCCACAGGACGCTATCACCCTGAATTACCTGATGTACACGGGTGCAGAGTTAAACCTGGCACTGCGCGCTTCGGGCGATGATAGCCGAGTTCTTACCGAAGCTGTAACACTTCCTTTCTTGTTGGATCAGTATAATATTCCTGTGCCGAGCAAGCTGCCTTATGGTGTGGACCCACGCGTAGATGATTTGGTGGAGCCTGTCCTACCCAATGATAGTGTTGTTACACCTGAACCCTAACCCGAGCTGCAGACAGCATCGGAGGAATTTGAATGGCCGACTCAGATAAGATTCGCGTTTTGATCGTCGATGATATCGCTGAAACGCGCGAAAATCTACGCAAGCTTCTGCAATTCGAAAAGGATGTAGAAGTCATTGGTGTAGCCCGCTCTGGGCGTGAGGCTATAGAACAATCGCGCGAGACCAAGCCCGATGTCGTCTTGATGGACATTAACATGCCCGATATGGACGGTATCACTGCTACCGAGATGATCCGGCGCAATAATACAATCACCCAGATCGTAATCCTTTCCGTACAGGGTGATCCGAATTATATGCGCAGGGCTATGTTGGCAGGGGCGCGTGACTTCTTAACCAAGCCGCCTGCAATCGATGAGCTCACCGGGGCGATCCGCCGGGCTGGAAAAATGGCTCGCGATGAACGCATAAAAATGGGTGTCCGTTTACCAAGTGGGGGTGATGGCGGTGGTGCCACAGCTCCCTCCCTCGCCTCGCAGGGCAAGATAATCACTGTTTACAGTCCTAAGGGTGGCGTAGGTGTCACCACACTGGCAGTGAACCTGGCAATGAGTCTGCGTAACGAAGATACATTTGTTGCTCTGGTAGATGGGGATCTGCAATTTGGCGATGTAGCGGTATTCCTGAATGAGCAGAGCAAGACCAGTGTTGTGGATCTAGGAGCGCGCTCCGAAGAACTAGATCCCGAATTTGTGGATGAAGTAATGATCACGCATGCCGCATCTGGCGTAAAAATCCTGACCGCCCCCGACCGTCCTGAACATGCCGAAAGTATCACGGGCGAGCAATTTGCTCGTGTGCTTAAATATCTACGCCAAATGTTTGCCTATATTGTGATCGATACCGACTCGGCTCTCAACGATATCACCCTTTCGGCGCTTGATTGCAGCGATCTGGTCATTCTGCTCACCTCCCAGGAGATCCCCGCAATTAAGAATTGTCGTTTGTTTCTCGATCTGGCGAATGCCCTGCAAATTGACCGTAGGCGTATCCTGTTTGTGATGAACCGCTTTGATAAACGTATTGGTATCACCCCCGAGAAAGTTGGTGAAAGTTTCAAGCAGCCTATTGCAGTCGTATTACCTTTTGACGAGCGTGTGGTAATCCCTTCAGTAAACCGAGGGATACCCTTTATGCTGGGTGACCGATCCAAGCCAATATCGCGCGGATTCCTTAGCCTGGCGGAAGCCATCCGCCAGCGCCTGGTAGAATTATCCACAATATCGGAGTCAGCAGTAGCAAATGACGGTAAGAAATTAGGAAAGCGCTGACCCCCAATTAGGAGGGGTTAAATGTCTCTGCTTAAACGCATCGAACAAGGACAGGGAAACCCACCCGCAAACACACCAGAAACCAGTGGAGCGGACGGGGCTTCTCGATTAATGAACTTGCAAGCCCGCCGGGCGGCCACTACCGGGGCTAATGCTCAGCGTGACACTTACTTAGATTTAAAAGCCCGCGTCCAAAATCGCCTGCTGTCGGAGCTGGATCCAGGCATGGACCTCACTCGGCATGCCGAAGTACGCACAACAATCCAGGAATTATTCGAGCAGGTACTGGCTGAGGAAAATATTGTCCTCACTCGCCCTGAGCGGCAGCGTTTGTTTGAACAGATCTCAGCCGAGATCCTGGGTTTTGGCCCCTTACAGCCCCTACTGGAAGATGACAGCATCACCGAAATCATGGTCAATGGCTCGAAGAACATCTACATCGAACGGGCTGGCAAGATCACACGCCTGCCCATTACATTCGAGAGCGATGAACATGTCATGCGCATCATCGATCGCATTGTGGCACCCATGGGACGGCGGATTGATGAATCCAGCCCGTATGTGGATGCCCGCTTACCTGATGGCTCGCGTGTCAATGCGGTTATCCCCCCCATTTCGCTGGTAGGTCCGGTTCTGACCATCCGAAAATTTTTCAAAAACCCCATGACACTCGAGCAGTTAATTCAATTTGGCTCGATCACTCCTGATGCCCTGCAATTTCTGAAAGCTTGTGTGGAATCACGCCTGAATATCATCATCTCAGGCGGTACTGGCTCGGGGAAAACTACCTTCCTCAATATTTTGTCGCAATTCATCCCTGATGACGAGCGCATTGTCACCATTGAAAACGCAGCCGAATTGCAGTTACGCCAGGATCATGTGGTGACTCTTGAATCGCGCCCGGCCAATATTGAAGGGCGGGGTGAGGTCACGATCCGCCAGCTGGTGATCAATGCTCTGCGTATGCGCCCTGACCGCATTATCGTTGGGGAAATTCGTGATGAAGCCGCCGTGGATATGCTTCAGGCGATGAATACCGGTCATGACGGTTCGATGACCACGGCTCACTCCAATAGTCCACGCGACACCCTGGCGCGTGTTGAAACCATGACCATGATGGCAGGTATGGACTTGCCGGTGCGCGCCATCCGGGAACAGGTTTCTTCTGCCATTGACCTGGTAGTGCATCAGGAGCGTATGCGTGATGGTACCCGAAAAATTGTGAATATCACTGAGGTCAGCGGCATGGAAGGCGATGTTATCACCATGACCGATATCTTCGTCTTTGAGCAGTCGGGGTACGAGAATGGCAAGGTCATCGGGCGCTTACGCCCAACTGGCTTACGCCCGAAATTCATTGATAAGATCGAAACTTCAGGTATCCACCTGCCGGCCTCGATCTTCGGTATTGGCGAGCGGCGCAGGTATTAAAGCTGTTCTGTACACTTCGGCAGCGAGTCTAGGCGAGGTTTGAGCGCATGGATCCTATCATGATGATCTTAATCGGCGGTGGTAGCCTGGCAGTAATCCTGCTGGCTGTTGGCGTGGCCTTCACCGTTACCAGTGAGCGCTCCCTGGTCGAGCAACGCCTGGGTCGCTACGTTACGGATGAAGCCAGAGCCGCCAAAAAGGAAATGGAAAAATCTACCCCGGTCGCCGACTGGGTGAACGCCCGGCTTGAAAAATCTAAGATGGGCGGGGGTATTGCACGCGAGCTGGCGCGCGCTGATCTAAAATTACGCACCGCTGAATATATTATTGTTGTAATTTTCGTTGGGCTGCTGATGTCAGCCTTCATCTGGTATATTGGCGGGCGCAATATCATTGTCGCCATCATTGGTTTTATCATCGGCATCATGCTGCCACGCATGTATGTCAAACGCCAACAAGCCCAACGCTTGCAACGATTCAATGAACAGTTGGCAGATATGTTGAACCTGATGGTCAATGGTCTGCGCGCCGGTTATTCAACTATGCAAGCCATGGAAGCCGTATCCCGTGAGATGCCCGCACCAATTGCCGATGAGTTTCGCCGGGTGGTGCAGGAGATGCAGCTCGGTATTTCGATGGAAGCAGCCCTGGAAAATTTACTGCGCCGCATCCCCAGCGACGACCTGGACCTGGTTGTGGCAGCGATGAACGTGCAGCGCGAAGTCGGTGGCAACCTGGCTGAGATTCTGGATACCATCTCATACACAATCCGGGAGCGTGTACGCATCAAAGGTGAGATACGCGTGCTAACTTCGCAGGTCATCTACTCTGGGCGCTTCCTGGCGATGATGCCGTTGATCATTTCTGCTGCCCTGTGGTTTCTCAATCGCCCTTATATGATGCAATTCTTCAATCCAGATACGCGCATTGTTGGCATGATTGCCCTTGGTATCGGGGTATTGATGATCGCAATGGGTTATTTTGTCATGACCCGCATTGCTACGATCGACGTCTGAGTCTGGCTGGATAAGGATAGTCTTATGGAATGGATCTTACTAGCAGTTCTTGCCATTATCATCACCGGGGCTATAGTTCTCGTTGTCATCGGTTTACGCGATTCTGGGAATGAGGATAAGCTGCAAGGGCGTCTGGCGGAGTTTGCTGCGCGCGGTGAAGCAGCCTCCCTGGAAGAGATCGAGCTTTCTCAGCCGCTGAGCGAGCGTATTGTTGTTCCACTGGCGCGTAGCTTCGGCCGATTTGCCACGCGCTTCACCCCCCAGAATGCCATTCAATCCACCGCCCACAAACTGGAACTGGCCGGCAACCCGCGCGGCCTCGATCCCTCCATCTTTTGGTTAGCGCGTTTCTTCTTTGCCATTCTGCTCGCAGGTGGGTTGTTCTTCGTGTTTTCTGTCTCCGAAAATTCCTGGACCTGGAGCAGACGCCTGATAATCGTTGCGTTGGCAGCCCTGTTTGGATTTTTCCTGCCTGAAATGCTATTGCAGTCCAAAATTGCCCGGCGTCAGAAATCAGTCCGCAAAGCCATGCCCGATGCGCTTGATTTGTTGACTATCTGCGTGGAAGCCGGGTTGGGCTTCGATGGCGCCATGCAAAAAGTGTACGAGAAGTGGGATACTGAACTTTCTATGGCCTTTGGTCGGGCGCTGCGCGAGATTCAATTGGGCAAGCTGCGCCGTGAAGCGCTGCGCAGCATGGCTGACCGATTGGGATTGCCAGAAATGTCCAGTTTTGTGGCCGCGGTGATCCAGAGCGAGCAGTTAGGTGTGAGTATGGCCAAAGTCTTGCGCATCCAGTCTGACCAGATGCGCATCAAACGCCGCCAGCGGGCTGAGGAAGAGGCTCACAAAGCCCCGATTAAAATGCTGATCCCGATGGCGTTGCTGATCTTCCCGTCGATTTGTATTGTCCTGATGACGCCAGCAGTTTTGATGATGATGCATTCTGCCCTGAGCGGCATCTTGGGCTTCAACTAATGTCTGTCAGGCGTCTGACCTTTCCTAGGATCAGCCTGACCTTTCCCAAAGCATCAAGACCAGTTGCATGTCGTTGGTAGTCGTTTGGAAAATAAACCACATCTCTGAAACCAGTTTGTACCGGGAGGCAACCCCAACCTTGCCGGTATTGCAAGGGTCTCCAGTATATCGTATCAATCAGCTGGCCTGGACCGTCCTGGATTGGCTATATCCGCCGACGTGCGGCGGCTGTGGCCAGCCAGGCGAGCGCTTGTGCCCAGCCTGCCGGAATACGGTACGCCTGCTTCAGCCTCCGCTCTGTCCCCATTGTGGTCAAAGTCTTGAGAATGATCAACCTTGTCTGAGCTGCCCTCTGGGAGGCTACCAGTTTCAGGCTTTGCGCGCCTGGGCAGAATTCAATGGACCCGTGCGCAGCGCCATCCACTGTCTAAAATACAAAGGCGACCTGGCATTGGGTGAGATCCTGGCGCGCCCCATGGCTGGCTTGTTGCGCAGCCTGGGTTGGGAGGTAGATCTGGTTGTTCCTGTTCCACTGGGGGTTGCCCGCGAGCAGCAGCGCGGATATAATCAAGCCTCACTACTGGCATTACCCCTCGCCATGGCCTGCGGGTTGCCTCACCGCCCCAAGGCTCTGCACAAGATCCGCCAGACCCGCACGCAAGTTGGGCTTTCCCGTACAGCCCGCCGAGAAAATGTGGCGGGGGCATTCCAGGCTGACTCCCATCTGGTGGAAGGGAGGAGTATACTGGTGGTAGACGATGTGGCGACCAGTGGCGCCACCCTGGATGCTTGTGCTGCGGCACTATTAGGGGCTGGCGCCCAGGCAGTGTACGGACTAACCCTAGCACGGGCGGTTTATATGCCCAGCCAGCCTGGCGAGGCTGCTTGATCAAACTGTTCAACGGGCGCACGATCTGCCCGATCTAGATTCTTTGAGGAGGTTGTAGATGACCGTCGAAGTCGATATCTTCAGCCGTAACATGGACGTGACGGACCACATTAAGGATTATGTGGGCAAAAGAGTTTCCAAACTCGACCGCTACCTGCCCGGTATTGACGAAGCGCGCGTGGACCTGGCATATGTAAAATCCGCCCGTAGCGCCTCGGACCGCCAGGTGGCTCAAATCACCATCCGAGGGCGAGGTTTCATCTTGCGTTCGGAGGAGCGCGGCGATGATATCTTTACCGCTTTTGACACCGCCCTGGACAAAATGCAACGCCGTATTGAGCGCTTTAAAGGCAAGCGCAACCATGGGCGCGGGGATGGGCGCAGTGTAGCCGATCTGGCCGCGCCGCCAGTGGTGGAGGAGGAACCGGATGAAGAAGCGCACGTGATTATGCGCCGCAAACGCTTCCCGTTGGTGCCCATGGATGAAAATGAAGCCCTGGAACAGATGAGCTTGCTGGGGCATGAGAGTTTCTTCGTCTTCTATAACGCGAATTCCAGCCAAGTAAATATTCTTTACCGACGGCGTGATGGCACGTATGGTCTGATCGAGCCAGAAGTCGCCTGAGCATTAATCAACCAATAAAAAAACGTGGGCGGTCAGTGAATACCGCCCACGTTTTCTTTTAAAAGTACGTTCTACTTATCTTCCCCCGGTGCTCATAGGAGCATCTGGTCGTTCCTCTGTGCTTAACAGGCGGCAGGTTACATGGAAATAATGGAACCCACCGCGTTGCGGGGCTAACTCCAGCGCTTCCAATACCTCTACCCAATCTGCGCCGATCTGCACTCGCTCGCCCGGTTGGGGCTGGTGATCCTGGTTGCGGATTGCCCCCGGATGATCCGTCCCAGTGACGACAAAGCTCACCTTATAGACAGCCATCGGCCCTCCTATCGATCTACCAGGTTACGGTGGCGCAGCTTGAAGACCAGATCGAGGGCCAGGTTGCGCAAAACAATATAACCGATTTGTGTGTTCTTGCGGCACAAGGCCTCGAATGCCTGGCGTTGGATAGTTTGGACGATAGTTGGGTCAGAGACGGCGCGCACGGTGGCGGAACGCGGGCCTTGGTCCAGTAAAGCCATCTCCCCGGTGACTTGTCCCGGTCCCAGGTTGACGATCACGCGTGGCGGATTCTCACCCCGCCCGCCCAGCAAAACTTCCACGAAACCTTCGGTGATGATATACATCTCATCGCCGCGCTCCCCCTGGCGGGCCAGTAGCTCACCTGGTTGTAAGCGACGCTCTCGGCAGATCGCAGTAATCTCGTCGACCTCGGTTTCTTTCAGACCGTCGAACAATTCAATTTCCCGAATGATCCGATCAATATTCATCCGCGCCACCTCCCCAGTGTGTGTTTATTGTAGCGTTAATTCGGGTGAAAGGCAATAAGGTGAACCATATTATCATCTGCCTGTCAGCATCGCTACGCGCTGCGAGGCAGTATATTAGTACTTGGTGACCATCCCATCGCAGGCCTCGAAATGGCTGCCACAAACTGGGTGATGGCAGTGCCTATTTTCGATTTCACCCGGTTTTTCGTTGGCTTTATCTACCTTGCTGGTCGAGCCAACGCTTGTCCTGAGCCTGATGAAGGGTGATCGCTAATTGGGAATCACAGGACCAGCTAGCTTCAACCACAATACCGGAATTTGGTGGAGTGGTGGTCTTCTGACCCTCTCCTTATCTGTCGTATTTACTCCCAGATGATTACTTTCGTATATCCTAAATTATTTCACCTTTGTGTATTTTTATCTCAGAGGACCATTTAGTAAAAAAATTTTTTAGGAAAAACCTCGATAAGTAATAGACTACCGGAAAACTAATTATGAAGTTT
>CAYXDC010000097.1:4288-8914 GCA_964463505.1 uncultured Anaerolineaceae bacterium | reverse complement strand
CTTGATCTCCATCTGGGGTAAGCCTTGCCCCGCACGGTCTTCCAGTACGATGCCACATACGCGCTGGTCGCTGGTCTTTAGCAGGCGTGTAACTGCGGAATAATTCAGGGCGTACCCACCCGCCTGGACACCTTCCCGCAGCACACGCAGCACCAGGCGGGCGTCGTCCGTTTGGGCATCGAAAAAGCGATAGCCGCCGCGTAATTGCTCCTCTTTGAGTGTTGGGCAAAGCTCCAGGATATCGAACGAGTCATAATAGCGGTGGCTCCATTTTTTGGCCAGAATATCATACAAAATCAAGCCAGCCCCAAACACCCAGGCTGGCGGGCGGTCGCCCTGGTAATTGACCAGCAGAAAACCCAGCGGGCTGACCAGCCCGCGGCCATCACGCAGTAAATGTTCGCGCTCGTGGACAGATTCATAGGTGAGCTTGACCTGGGCATTTTTCAAGTAGCGCAGACCGCCGTGCACCAGCTTGGAGGAGCGGCTGGAGGTGCCTGCGGCGAAGTCGTTTTGTTCAACCAGCAAGACTTTCAGGCCGGATTTAGCGGCTTCACGGAAGATACCGGCTCCGGTGATGCCGCCGCCAATGACGATCAGATCCCAATGCTGGTCAAGCTGAGACCAGACACGCTCGCGCCAACCTTTTGTCCACATGACTGACCTCTCAGAAACATTTACCCGGGTTCATCATCCCGGCCGGATCATATACTTGAGCGAGTGCGCTCAAGGTACCCATACCCAGCGGGGTTTTTTCGGCTGCCAGATAGGGCCGGTGATCGATCCCCACGCCATGCTGGTGGCTGATGGTGCCGTGATGGCGCACGATTACCAGGCTGGCGGCGGTTTTCATTGCCTGCCAGCGCTCCAGCGTGGCGTCTGGCTCGTCCTCCAGTGGAACCACGTAGGTTACATAGATGCTGGCGCCATCCGTATAGACATGCGAAAGATGGGCGAAAACCCATACCGGGCGACCGGCTGCATTTTGGGCTTGCTGAATGGCAGCCTTGATTTCCCGGGCGGTTTCAGGGATGTTGCGCCAGGGGAGCGCAGTTTCGAGTGTGTCGATGGCAAAACCGCGTTCCCACAGCGTATTGCGCAAATAGGGGGTGAGAAAGCGCGATTTGCGCCAAATTTTCCCGATGGTCTGCCCGGTTTGCAGGCCGCCATGCCGGCGCAGAATCGCATTAGCCTGGCGGCGGGCGGCTTGGGCGGCAGGCTGGCTGCCCGTAACGCCGTAGACCAGCAGGCAGGGTTCTTCGCCCAGCCCCAGAAATTTCAATCCCTCATGCGCCAGATGCACCAGGCGATCTTTCCCCGATAAAGCCAGGGTGGTGGCAGTTTCCTGGGGGTCGCTCAGGCGCAGCATGGAGACGGGGACTTGTTCCTGGGCGATGTGACGGACGGCGTCGATGCCGGAAGACCAGTCGGGAAAGAAAACCCCATAAAAGGCATCTACTTCTGGCAGCGAACGTATGCGCACGCTGGCCTGGGTAATGATACCCAGGCGCCCTTCCGAGCCCAGGACGAGCTGTTTAAGATCGGGACCGGCAGCGCTGGCTGGCACCACCGGCAGATCGAGTGGTCCGGCAGGTGATTCAAGATGCCCGCCGGCGAATAGATTTTCGATGCGCCCATAATGATAGGATTGTTGTCCAGAAGAGCGGGTGGCGATCCATCCCCCCAGGGTGGAAAGCTCGAAGGATTGCGGGTAATGTCCTAGAGTATAACCGTGCTGTTCCAGCAACTTCTCCAACTCGGGCCCACAAATACCTGCCTGGAAGCATGCCAGGTGACTGGTTTCATCCAGACTCAGCAGGCGGTTCATGCCGCTCATGTCCATGCTCAAGGCGGGTGGGCTGCCGGGCAGCAGATTGATGTGCCCGACAACACTGGTGCCGCCGCCGTAAGGTATGACGATGAGCTGGTAGTGGTCCGCAAATTCCAGTAACTGACGCACATCTTCATCTGTTTTCGGATAGGCGACTGCCTCAGGAATTGGGCCTAACTGGCCACTGTGCAGTGCAACCCAGTCCGGCAGGCTTTGTCCCCGCGCATGCCGCAGACGATCTTCCGCGCCATAGGAGATCAAGGGATGGGCAGGTAGGTCCGATACAGACACCTGGCTGACGAGGGTTGCCAAATCTGCATCTGGAGCAGGCTTACCACTACCCAGGCGGCTTTCAAGAAAGGCAAGCGCTGAAACCGGTAAGGGATAATGAGTGCTTAAATCTCCCCATCCATTCCACCTGCGCATTTTTCCCTCCTAACTTTGAGAAGCACGCTGCCAGAGCTCGATACTGAGGCGCATCACCCGCTCTGCAATGGCATAAGCCGCCGCGCCATCTGCCCGTTGAGCCGCAGCCAGCAAATCAAGATAGAATGATTTTGAAATCTGGCGCGCCTGCGGCGCAGCAAAGTAGCGTTCGGCCATGACTTGATAGAAGGCGCTGAAACCATTCAAGATCAAGGTGAAAACTGGATTCCCGGAAAGGATACACAACTGGTGGTGTAACTGCCAATCGGCTGCTGCAAAAGCGGCTGGCGTATCCTCCAGGTCTGTATAGGCGCTCAACACCTCGCTGACCCGGATGTGGGCGCGCTCAACCGCCAGGCGCGTATAACTGGGAGCCAGTAATAACCTTACATAAAGTAAATTGTCCACGAAATCTGCGGGTAGATTCTCACGCTGGGCGACAATTGCGCCCAGGACGGCCAGGTTGCCTTCCTGCAGATAATCCTTGATGCGGGTGGGTTTGCCTTGCTGGATATCGAGCCAGCCGTCACGCGCCAGGCGCTGCAGGGCTTCACGCAGCGTGGTGCGGGTAACGCCCAGCATCAGCGCCAGCTCGCGCTCGGCAGGAAGCGAGGTTCCGGCAGGGAAACGCCCTTCTAATATCGATTTAACCAGCAAATTTTCGGCGTAGCTGGCGGGCTTTGGAGGGGGATTCCAGTCCATGCGGCTCTTTTACTGGTAAGTGGTCATACCAGTCAATTAAATTATAGCATCAGGCCAGTCAGGATTTGATTAAAAAACCGCCCGAGTTCTCGGGCGGTTTCAGGTGAAAATAAAAAATATTAGAGCTCAGACAGTTTATAAAGGATCAAAGAATGCTACTGCCAGGATGCCTGGTCCACCGTGAGTGACAATGGCGGGTGGGACATTGTAGGTTTTTACCGTGTTTTGATGGATCAATTTGGACAGGTCTTCGGCTAATTCGGCGCCCTGCTCGGGAACACCGGCATGCATGATGGTCAGATAGCCATGACCGTCGTGATCAATCTGCTGAGTAGTGATTTCGATCAACCGCTGAAGAGCTTTTTTATGTGTGCGCTCGCGTTCAAAGACTTCAACCCGCCCGTCTTTGAGGTATAAAATCGGTTTAATTTGTAACAGGCTGCCGATCAAGGCAGACGCGCCACCAATGCGCCCACCGCGTGCCAGGAAGTCCAATGTGGCTACCAGAAAATACACCCGGCAGCGCGGGATCAGGCTGTGCAAATGATTTACGATGCTGTCAGCGCTATCTCCCGCAGCGGCCCACCCTGCAGCCAGCTCTACCATTGTTCCCAGGGGACTACCGACGGTGCGCGTATCTATCACGCGAATATCGGCGTCCGGGAAATCCATCTTAGCCACTTCGGCTGAGCGTACGGTTCCACTGACCTCGGCGGATGGATGAATGCACAGGATGGGCTCGCCGGTGGGCACCAGGCGCTCAAACTCACGCACAAACAATTCCGGAGGTGGCGCGGCCGTTTTCGGCATGATTTTACCGGTTTTCAGGCGCTGCATGAAGGTTTCGATGCTGATTTGCTGGCCTTCGAAGTAGGTTTCTTCTCCGAAGTTGATCACCTGGGGGATCACCGGAATTTGGTATTTTTCCGCGATCCCTGGATCCAGGCACGAGGTTGTGTCTGTGATTATGTGGACCATGATAGCTCTCCTTAACGAAAAAAAAGATAACAAATTAACCGATTTTTATAAATCGGTTAATGATCATCATACCACAGGCAGGTTAAATTGCCTGCATATGTAGCTGGAGGTCAGAGAATTCTTAGAGAAACACAGAGCTCAGGTTGGAAACCAGACGGAACCAGTCTGTGCCAAGCAGAGTGGAACAGATCAGAGCCAGAAAAATTAATAAAAGGATAATCCCGCAACCAAAACCAGTGCACGAACATCCTTTCCCAAAACCAAAATTGTCTTGCAACCAGTCAAACAACCAGGTCAATGCGAAGATTTTTAATAATCCCGTCAGGCACCCAGGTTTTTCGTCCATTCTTGCCTCCTGTATAGATTTGTTTATCGCTCAGGACTTATGCGCCTGGTGGGATGGTTACCCCAGAGCTGCACAACTCCTGTCTGTATAGATCTACGTCAAGAATGCAATCTGGTCTCAAAAAATACCGCCAAGCATGTATTATTTTGTCGTTTGTCTGCCTGAATGGCTTTGTACGACCTGAATATGCCTGCCATCAGACGTGGGAAGCCTGTAAACTGATGATTTTATGAAAATACGAGTTTTTCCGTGATGCTGACACCTTTATGAATCCGGTGGATGATATCAGCGAGCAGACCGGCGATGGAAATTACCTTGATCTTGGGATGAAGTTTCTCGGGTG
>CAYXDC010000097.1:0-4188 GCA_964463505.1 uncultured Anaerolineaceae bacterium | reverse complement strand
GCGAGCAGACCGGCGATGGAAATTACCTTGATCTTGGGATGAAGTTTCTCGGGTGGGATGGGGATGGTATTGGTGCAGACAAGTCCGCCGATACGCTCATCCTGATCAAGGATTTGCATGGCGGTCGGCAGGAGTAAGGGGTGTGTAATAGCAAAGAAAGCCTCGCCTTCAGCGCCACGCTCGTACAGCGCATCGACTTGCTTGAGCACGCTGCCACCCGCCATCAGGTCATCGATGATGATTGGTCGCCGGCCCTGGATATCACCGACTACATGTGTGGTGGTGACCTGGCTCACATTGGTGCGCCGTTTGTGCATCACCACCAGGGGCAGGTTTAGGAACTCTGCATAACGCCCTGCCATCCCGGCTCGCCCTACATCCGGGCTGACGATGGCGGCGTGCTCAAATTCGGGTTTGCGGAAATAATCGGCCAGCAAGGGCAGGGCGCTGAGTGGATCGACCGGGATGTTGAAAAAGCCCTGGATGGCCCGGTTGTGGATATCCACATAGATTACCCGGTCGGCGCCCGTGGTTTCCAGCAGGTTGGCTACCAAACGCGAGCTGATCGACTCACGCCCACGTGACATGCGATCCTGGCGGGCGTAAGGGAAGTATGGAATGACGGCAGTGACTTCATGGACGCTAGCCCTGCGGAACGCATCCAGGTAGAGCAGAAGTTCCATCAGGTTTTCATTGACCGGGTTGTAACAGGGCTGGATGAGGAAGATATCCTGGTCACGTACTACTTCATCGATGGTTACATAATACTCACTGTCCGGAAAGCGAAGTGTATTGGATTTTCCCAGGCTAGTCCCCAAGATTTGTGCAATTTCAGTAGCTAATTCAGGGTGCGCTGATCCGGAGAATATGCGCAAGGGGTGGATGGACATAGATCTAGCCTGTCTCCTCAAAAGCAAGTTTTTTTAGTAATCCCTGAGAACAAATGAATTCAACCAGAGTCTGCTCGGAGCTGTCCTCATGGACCAGCCTGCTTGGATGAGTATCCCCGTCTGGTGATTCTGTGACCAGAGTCATGAGCAGGGTGATTAATTTCTGGGATTCATCCCGGTCGGCTTTGAAAGTGGCTGGATGATTGACTATGAATTGTACCAGTTCTAGAGACCACTCAAGCTTACCCGTATACGTAAAGAGGTGGGCAACTGCCAGGAGCGATTGTAGCAGGAGAGGAGTGGCACGGTTGGCTGCCCCCACCTGCAGCGATTGCTCCAGGAGATCGGCTGCTTTTTGCCATTCCCGGGCAGCGATGGCCAGGTTTGCCAGGCTGGTCTGGGCATACGCTGTACCCAGGGCGTCATCGGTTTCATGGCACAGGCGCAGGCTGTGCTGGACGAATTGCTCCGCCTGTGCAGTTTGCCCCAGTCTCAAGGCTGTATCACCCAGGTTTAATAATGCCACCGACATACCATAGCGATCACCAAGCTCCGAATAAACCTCTACGCTGCGGGTGAGATATTGTTGGGCATCCAGATATTCACCATTGGTGCGGGCGATATCGCCGATATTATTCAAGGTTGTGGCCACACCCGCTCGGGCGCCAATTTTTTCACTGAGATCCAGGCTTTCCAGATAATACTGGCGTGCCTTCAGATAATTACCCAGCTCAGCATCCACATTCCCAAGATCGCTCAAAGTTTGGGCCAAACCCCAGGGATCGACAATTTCACGGAAAATCCTTAAGCTTTCCAGGTGGAATTGTTCGGCGAGCTTGTAGTTGCCTTGTTGGTATTCATTGGCTCCCAGCTCGTTCAAGGTTGAAGCAATCCCGCGTGCGTGATCGATTTCGATATGCAGCGCTAGGCTCTGGTTCAGTACTTTGCGACACAGGTCAAAAGATCCAACCTGGGCTAACGTACTGCCATATGAGAGCAGCGTGAAAGCAAGCTCATGTTGATCTGCGTGCTTGCGAAAGACTTCCAGGCTGTGGGTGAATAAATCTACTGCATACCCATATTCAGACAGGCGGGTTTCAAAAACCCCCCGCCGCACTTTCAAACGCGCCGCCAGACGTTGATGCGTTTCATCTTCTTTATTTGTGAAAGCCTCTTCGGCTTTTTTGAACAGGGTGCTGCCTTCACGTGCTCTGCCGCGCAAATTATAAAAATAATATAGGCTGTGCAGGGAGTGGGCGATTTCCTCGTTGAGCTGATGTTTGATGGCATATTCCCAGGCAGTGCGTAGGTTACCCACTTCATGCTCAATACTGTCCAGCGCCTGAACCTGGCGCGTGTCCAGCAATTGCTCCTCCAGAGAAGCGAGGAAGCCAGTGAAATACTTACAATGCGCCAGCTGGGTCGCAGCGCTGCGTTGCGGGGTTTCCGCCAATTTCTCGCGTGCAAAGCCCGCCAGTACTTCGTGGAGGGAATACCTGCCTTCGCCGGTTTTATATAACAGGGATTTGTCCAGCAGGGAGATCAGGGTCGTAATTGATGCGTCGGCTACTTTGGCTGCTGCTGCTCTGCCAAATCCGCCTTGAAAAACAGACAGGCTGCCGAGGGCTATTTGTTCCTCGGGAGTGAGTAAATTCCAGGAATGATTAAAAACCGCACGTAAGGAGCGGTGGCGGTCTGGCATGTCCTGGATATCTGTGGCCAGGAAATCTTGATTGCGGGTAATCTCCTGAACGATTTCAGCGCAGCTCAAAAGGCGCACCCAGGAGGCTGCCAGCTCGATCCCCAATGGCGAGCCCTGGACAAGCTGGCAGATGCTGACGACGTCTGGTTTGTTGGCGTCGATCAGGCAAAACTCCGCTTGCACACGCCGGGCGCTGTGGACAAATAATTGAACGGCTGGATACCCTTCAATGCGAGAGAGGGCCGACTGGGTTGGATAATCAAAACCACTCAGCTCGAGCAGGCTTTCGCCATGCAGTGCCAGGCGTTGCCGGGAGGTGACCAGCAGCTTTACTTGCGGGGCGGCCTCCATGATGCGCGCTAACAGGCCTGCATTACTGGTCAGGTGTTCAAAATTATCCAAAACAAGCAAGATTTGTTTTTCGCGCAGGTATTGGCACAGCTGGGACTCGGTATCTTCGGCTGAATAAAAGGAGAAGCGCAACGAGGTGGTGATGGCGGTGATGATATCGACGCTGACCCCCGCAAGTGGTACCCAATACACGCCCTGTGGAAACTGAGGCATGATCTCCGTGGCTAGCTGAACCGACAGGCGAGTTTTCCCGATCCCGCCTGGACCGGTGATGGTAAGCAAACGATTGCTGAGCAGTAACTGCCTGGCATGCTGGATTTCCTGTTCCCGACCGATAAAAGTAGTCGGCATGCCAGGAAGATTGTGGGGCGGATTCGTAGCCTGCATATTCAGCCGCTCACGCAGGGAGAGCATCTGGTAGTTGCGGGAAATCACCCAACCGCTGTCGTAGCGTTCTAAAATACCCTGTTGGACGAGTTCTTCCACGCCATGCTGGACATAACCTGGCAAACCGCCAGTCTGTAAATACAGCCATTCGATGAGCTCTTCCGGCGCTTCCCATTGCAGCATGTGGCGCAGGGCAATCTGTACGCCATGCTTGCTCAAGGGCAGCATTTCCACAGCTTCCATTACACTTACCACCGGTAAGTGCAGCCGGTGGCTCTGGTCTATCGGCGCAGAAAACGCCAGACCAATCCGGATTGGCAATGCTGGATTTGATAAGAGTGATCGTATCAGCTCGAAGGTGAGCCAATCAACTTCATGTAGATGATCAATGGTGAATAAGAGACCGGAGCGACCTTTTTCCTCAACCAGGGAGACCAGGGCATCCAGAAAGATCTCCGTTCCTTCAGATGGTGAAGGTAATGTATCCCAATTCTTATAAACTTCTCCCAGGTCGCCAAAGGCGCGGTTTTTTA
Source organism: uncultured Anaerolineaceae bacterium (assembly GCA_964463505.1). Classification (GTDB taxonomy): domain Bacteria; phylum Chloroflexota; class Anaerolineae; order Anaerolineales; family UBA4823; genus JAJZSS01. The sequence goes on along the minus strand of CAYXDC010000097.1, from coordinate 325 downwards.
AGGCAGTTGAACCGTGTAATGGTATTACTTCATAGCCTTGCAAACGGGCTATCTTGCCAACTTCTCCCAGAAAACGGTGGCGACCCGAACCTTCAACCCCATAAATTGAAAAAATTCCCCTGCGTGAGTCCGCCAGGTGTGTTAAAAAACGACTGAGGACATGCAGGGGTTCATCGCGCTCGACCAGACGCGCCTCCGTATCCAGGAGTAAGGGATGCTTGATGGGATCATCACTTACCAGGCAATTGCGCCCGCGCCGTTTAGCAAAATAATGGCGTTGATCGGCTTTCGCAAACAGGTTTTCTGCGTTTTGTCCATCTTCGGG
>CAYXDC010000096.1:0-9172 GCA_964463505.1 uncultured Anaerolineaceae bacterium | reverse complement strand
GATCGGGCGGCCCCATCCGGGATATCGGCCCAAACTCTTCGTAGAACTTGTGCCCACCACCTGGGGTATAGACGACGATAATCTCGCCTGGCTGATCGGTTAAGTTGAGGAAAGCATGGGGGAGTTTTGATGGCATATAAGCAAAACCGCCTTCATCGACATAGTAAATATCATCGCCGATGCGAACCTTATAGCGGCCTTTCAGGACGTGAATCGTTTCCTCCTGCTTATGGTGAACATGCAGCGGCGGACCCCCTTTAGGCGCAACCTGGACGATGAAATAGTCGAATGCACCCCCAGTATCCTCACCCGTGACTTTGAAAATGAGTTCCCGGCCTGGGCCGGATTGGAGCCTCAGCCCTTCCCCTGAGCCCAGTACCTTCGCTTGATTTGTAGCAACTGTAATCTCCATCACTCTACTCCTCTCTTGCAGTAAAATCGAACTTATGTTATACTTCTAATTATAAGCGTTCTAACTATATTTGTCAAGGGTCTAATAATAAGATGTCTAACTATTTGTCAGTCAAGATCGCACCGGACTTCGAGAAACGCTACCCAGACTCTAGCGGTAAAGCGACAGAATGCGCCATGAACCTGGTCCTCACCGCTGATCTGCTTGAAAAACGCATCACTAGCTTGCTCCTACCTTTTGACCTCAGCCCCGCTACGGGGTTGGTCCTCAGTATCCTGGCAGACTCTGAGACGCCCGTATTGCCGAAAAATATCGCAGACCGGTTGATCATCAGTCGGGCCAGCGTCACCAGTTTGCTTGACTCGCTTGAAAAGCGAGGGTTCGTAAAAAGACAGCCGCACCTATCCGACCGGCGTATGATATTGGTAGAGCTGACAGACTCGGGCAGGCAGGTCGCTAACCGGTTTCGCCCGATCGTTCACCAACATCAAAAGGTTTGGCTGAACGCCTTGAACGAAAAAGAGCAGGAGCAGCTCATTGAAATGCTTCAACGGCTTCAGGCGTCTCTCATGGATTCAAATCGGTAGAACCTGGAAAAATGCCGTATTCCACTCCCGTTCATGAAGCCATTTTTTATGGTATTCTCAAATGATATTGGTGAAGTCCCTTATCCCGTACTCACGTTAATTACAGACTGATCACCTTGTCTGCCCGGCGCTGAGCCTCGATAATATCGGTCATCCCACCAACAATCCCTACCTGCACCCGTTCAGTCAGGCCATAGAAATTCAGGCAGGTGCCACACAGGATCAGGCGCACACCTTTGGCTTCAATCGCGCGCAGTAATTCGATGATCGGGGAACCCTCTACGGTCAGTTTGACGCCAGCCGTGTAAAAACAGATCACGTCTGGCAAGGTGTTGCTGTCATTCAAAAAGGTTAGATACGTTTGGATAAGCTTCATGGGCAGAGGCTGTTCTGCATCCCCCATCCCCTGCCTGGTGATCAAAATGACCGTTGACTTGTTCTCGGAAAACATTTTTACAACCTCCATGGTTAGTTTATTCAGGCAGACATCAAATGCATACTGCCCGACATTAAAAAAACAACCGCCGCCGGCATACACCAGCGACAGTTGTGGAGGTTGCACGCGAGTGGATCAGGAGCGCGGCACTTCACCACCGCGACCTGGCATATGCCGGGAATCACCTGGGCGCAAAACTACGCCCAATGTTAACTGTCAGGTGTTGCGGTAATAAAGCCTCATATCCTTGATCATCTCACATCAAAAAGCTTAGAACTTGTCTCAAAAATTGCACAGGCGCAAGTATATCTTAAGAACTCAAATTTGTCCTACGGAGTTGAAGTCACAAAAGGGCGCTTATCTACATGGCAGATCAATTGGATGGCGTTACGCCCCGACATGGCGCTCAGGGGCAGGCTGCCGCCTGGCTCCACCCACTGTCCGGCAAGATAAAAATTCTTCAGCCCGGGCAGGGTTTTATCCATCCCCAGCAGCATCATGCGCATGGTATCTTTGGTCAGCAGCCAGCCGCAGGTTGAGCCCATCCAGTTGCCCGTATAACGTTCGTAACTTAGAGGCGTGGCCACATCCACCAGCTCAACCTGCTGGCGGATTCCTGGATACCAGCGCTCCAACAGATCAATCACGATATCCGCCACCTGGGTCTGTTCGGTATCATACAGGCGCCGGCCATAGATGCGCTGCCAGTAAGCGTAATTGGACCGTAGCATGACCACCACCGCCGATTTTCCCTGAGGCGCCAGGCTGGGATCAAAGCAATAATGTTTAACCCCAATCTCATGCCGCTCCTCGCCCGCAATCAGGACCGGTTCTTCCAACAGATAAGTCGCCCAATGCGGTTCCCGGGATAAATCCCGCGCCACTCCAAGCGAAACCTGGATCTGCGAGTGGATCGGCAGATAACCAGCATAAGTTTTACGAATCCCCCGGTCCACGTATTCCCCACCCAGCATATCGAAGATCGTTCCGTGCCCATCTGCCGCCGAGATCACAATATCAGCCCGGTGTACTTCATCATTGTATAGGCGGATTCCCACTGCTTGATCATCCTCTACCAAAATTATTTCGACCTGGGATTTATAGTGGATTTCGCCACCCAATTCCAGGTACCGGCGCTCAATGGCCCGGGCAAACTCCAATGAGCCGCCCGCTGGAAAACCGGCGTTCTGAAGCTGCATATAGGCCAGCAGCGAGATCCCCGCCATCATCGGAATCTCATCCCAGGCAAACAGCAAACCCATCCCACGCCGCAACAATGGGTCTTCGAATCGATCTGCGTAATCCACAGCCGAGATCATGCCCCATTTCGCCAGCGGCTGCACAAATGGCAGCATCTTCACGCCCAGTTCCAGTCCATCATCCGGCCCCATCAGAGCGCGGGGGATTTCCTGCAAGGCAGACAAATCAAACTGCATAAATTGACGGATACCTTCCGCCAGCTCGCGCCCCAGGTGAGCGTCCACCGGGGAAAGCTCTGCGATGTGCTGTTCCAGGCGGTCCGGGTCGCAATAGCCAATAAATGTCCGTCCATCCGTGTCCACGATGCGCATGAACTCGGTATGGTTGAGCATCTGGCGGTTCTGTACCGCGCCTAATTCCTGCCAAATCCTATTGAACGGTTGTCCGGGCGCTGATCCAAACAGATAGTGGATACAGCCATCAAATACATAACCTTTACGCTCCCAGGCTGTACACAAACCTCCCGGCAGCTCGTGTAGTTCAAAGATCTTCGTTTTATAGCCGTTCATCTGGGCGTAACAACCCGCCGCAAGCCCGGCAATCCCCGCCCCAATAATGATGATGCTTTCTGCCATGAAATTAGTGCTCCTGAGCTACCCGACTCAAATCAAGATTAAACCACGGTGCGTTGTTCGTATGCCCACAAAGCCGAGCCAATAATTCCCGAATTGATCCCTAAGGCTGCGGGGACAATTTCTACCTGTTCCTTCGGCATCACAAAGACACGCTGTTGGACCGTACGCCGGATCGGTCCAAGTAACAGCTCACCGGCCGCAATGACACCACCAGCAAGCACCACCCGGTGCGGTGTGACCATCACCATCACATTGGCAATCCCTACACCCAGGGCATAGCCTGCCTGCTCGTAGATATCGATGGCAATCGGATCGCCTTCTTGAGCAGCCTGGCTGATGATCGCCGGAGTGATTTTATTCATGTCGTAATTAACCAGTTCGGCGATGCGGGTTTTCTGGCCCTGTGCAACCGCTTTCATCCCCATGGCCGCAATTGCGGGGCCTGATGCATAGGTTTCCACACAGCCGTGGTTACCGCAGCCGCACTGGGGGCCGTTAAAATCAATCGTCTGGTGACCCAGCTCGCCAGCCGTCCCGCCTATCCCTAAATGCAAACGTCCATTGATCACCAGGCCACCGCCAACGCCGGTCCCCAAGGTGAAACAAGCCATCGTATCCACGCCTTGCCCGGCACCAAATTTCCATTCACCGAAGGTGATCGAACGCGCATCATTGATCAATTTTACGGGCAGTCCAGTTTGCTCGCTCACCAGCCTGCTCAGCGGCACATCCGTCCAATGACCCACCAGGTTTGGCAGGAAGAGAACCACGCCCCGCTCAACATCCAGGACACCCGGCACGCCAATCCCAATCCCGCCAATCTCCGATTTGGGTAAACCACTTTGCTCAATAACCCCCAGGATCAGCCCAGACATACGCTGGATGACCGCCATATATCCTTCCCTGGCCAGCGTTGGGATCATCGTGGCATGCTCAACCGCTCCGGTCTCCACATCAACCACAGCAGCCCGCACATTCGTCCCCCCCAAATCACATCCGATGTATTTTTTCATGCCTGCCTCACAAGGGTTTCTAGCCAGAACCCCTGTCGACCCCACCGACCAGGTGAGATCGCCTGGGTTCTGGCTGCTTACATATAGCTTGAAAAACTCGTAGGTATTATACAAGTCATCGCCTATCATGCGTAGACCCAGAGCATCTTCTGCACGAGCCTGTTGCTCCATTCTTCACAAGCCATTCAGATGTCCTTCATAAATAATTCACAAATTACTGCTATCATCACAATCAAATGTGAGTCACCTACGACTTGCACAACTTAAACGAAACATACTGTGAGGTTAATGATGTCTGGTGTAAACTCAGTTTCCAATCTAACCCGTCGTAACTGGTTGATTGACGCAGGTCTGCTATTGAGCGCGCTGATCGCTATGTTGAGCGGTGTTTATTTTCTTTATATCCCTTCTGGCGGTTACCAGGGAGGGCGCAATCCCCTGGCCCAGCTACAAATTATCTTCGAGCGCCACACCTGGGAGGACTTGCATACCTGGGGTGGGATCGTGATGGTCGCCGTAGCAACGATCCACCTGATCTTGCATTGGTCGTGGTTCACGGCAATGACACGCCGCACAATAAAAGAGTTACGCGGTCAATGTGGCTGCATGAACGCCCGGGGGCGCTGGAATTTATGGATTAACGTCCTGGTCGCGGTCAGTTTCATCCTGGTTGCGATCAGTGGCCTGTATTTCTTTTTCTTCCCGGGCAATAAGAATCTACCTGGCAGCACTGTCATCTTTAGCTGGAACACCTGGGATTTGATCCACACCTGGTCAGGCATTGTGCTCACCAGCGCTGCGGTACTGCACTTTGCTATCCACTGGAAATGGGTTACCAAAGTCACCCGCAACATGTGGCTAGTGGCGACCCAACCGGTCCGGCAATCTGAACCGGCACCTCAGCGCAGCACCCATCTATCTCAATCGTAAACCCGGTGAATAAGCCGACCGGACAGAAAGGACACATTCGTCATGCGCAAATATATCCTCGGAGCACTCTTCCTCGGTTTTGTGGCCATCCTGGTGGTAGGCGGCGTGAACCGCACCCTGGCGAAAACTGGCACGCCCTTGATCGGGGCTTCGGCAAATGGCGCTGCATCAGGGCGCGGGGCAGGATCTGCCGGGCACATCGATCCGAAAACGATTGGCGATGAAACCCCATTACATGAATCAATCCCTGCAATCGATATAAGCATCCTGGAGGGATTCATCAGCCAGATCACCTCAAACGGTATTGAGTTCACTTCAACCTCAGGGGAGACGATGGATATCGCCGGGCGCGGCTGGCGCTATGCCAAGGATGCAGGCTTCCAGGCCCAGAAAGGCGACCGGCTGAGTCTGCGAGCATTCACCGACGCCAACGGCAGGCTGGAAATTCTGAGCATCGAAAACCTGGATAACCAGATGCAGGTAACCTTGCGAAGTGTAGATGGCCGGCCTATGTGGGGCGGCGGAGGCAGCGGAGGTGGCCAACCCTGAATCGCTTCAGCGCCTATATCACCAGCGGCTGGTTTGCACTGCGCGCCAGCCGCTGGTTAGTTTAAATGAGTTAGTATTCTGTCTGATGTAGCTCGTAGCCGGCTTAAGCTTTACCGGTTTCCTTGGTTCCTTTTGGTAACGTCTGGCGCAACTGGACCGGATCCCGTTTCGTGCGCACTCTCAGGTTCAGCATTTCCACGAAGATCGAGAAACCCATGGCGAAGTAAATATATCCCTTAGGGATATGTACTTCAAAGGCTTCGACCACTAACGAGAAACCGATCAATAGCAAGAAGCTCAGCGCCAGCATTTTCACCGTGGGGTGTTGGTTGACAAAAGCGCTGATCCCATCGGAGGACCACATCATGACTCCCACCGCAATGATGACCGCTGCGATCATGACCCACAAATGGCTTGCCATCCCAACCGCGGTGATCACCGAATCAAGTGAAAAAACGATATCCAATGTCGCAATCTGGATGATCACACTATTGAATGAAGGGGCTGCTTTGACCGTTCGATGTTCTTCTTCCCCCTCCAGCTTGTTATGAATTTCATGGGTGCTCTTGTATATCAGGAATAGGCCCCCGGCCAGCATGATCAGGTCCCGGCCGGATATCTCCATCTCAAAGATAGAAAATAAGGGTGCAGTAAGCCTGATCACCCAGCTTATGGTCAGAAGTAACAAGATGCGGGTGATCATCGCCGCAGCCAGACCTACCTGGCGGGCTTTATGGGCCTGCGGTTCGGGTAAACGACCAGCCAGGATGGAGATAAAGACGATATTGTCTATCCCCAGGACAATTTCCAGGACCACCAACGTGAGCAGGGAGATCCAGGTTTGAGGGTCGGAAAATGATTCCAGCATAATCGCTCCTTAATGAGGTTGATTGACCCAGGATCGGTGGTAGTCTGGTGTGTGCTCCCCAATTCCTGGCTATCCAATAACATTAACCTTAATTGTAATAGGACTTACGCAGTTAGCGGGATAAATGAATTTCAATATTTTACACCTACTACGAATCTTTGTTGTATCACTTTTCGTATCACTCAATGTAAAGTAAATTGATACCTAAAAAGAGGTTTTTTATCGTTTAATTAAGCTGCCACTTCCGAATCCCTGTTAGGAAAGGACGGTTTCAAGATGAACCAACCCAAGAGCCTGGAAGAGAAAATTCAGCGCGGGCAGGCAGACGCCGGGCGCTATTTCCGCCATATGACGGAGTTTGTTGGATTCACCCCCGCGGATGGTCGCGCCATCCGTCAGGCAGCCATCATCATCGAAAAACACATCCCCTCCATTGTGGCTGATTTTTACGCCAACCTGCTGCGCTATCCACCAACTCGCAAACACTTTCTCAGTCCAGATGGCAGCCTGGATGAGGATTACCTGCAGAAACGCATGCTGCACCTGACCAACTTCTGGCGACGTACCGCCTCGGGCGAGTATGATGATGAGTATGCTCGCTATGTGGATTATGTCGGGCGCGCCCACACCTCGCATGGCGCTGACCCCAATATTTACATCGCCGAGCGCTATGTCATCGGTCAAGTGGGTTTCATGCAACATGCCATCACCCGCGCTCTGAGCCAGGAACTGCATGAATACGACCCCGACCTGGAAAACCGCGCCATCCGCGCCTGGAATATGCTCATGATGGTTATCCTGGAAATGCTGGCGCGCGCCTATGAAACCGAGCACGCCGTTGAAGGCACAGAAAAGTCATTGAAAGTCGATTGGGAAACCATGCGCCAATACGCAGTGGATATGTATGAGCTTGGTTTAGGGATCAACCGTCCGAGCCGGGTAGAGGAAATCCTGGCGGGGAAGGAGAGTGAAATCCCAGATGGAGAGCGCAAGCTTATCGAAGTCCATGGGTTGTCGATTGGCGTGTTCCATCACAAAGGCCAGTGGTACGCCGTGCGCAATCACTGCCTGCACCGCGGCGGGCCTGTAGCCACCGGCTGCCTGGAAGATGACACCCTAGTTTGCCCGTGGCACGGCTATCGCTATAACCTGTTGGACGGCCAATTATTAGTGGACCCCAGCGTGCGCCTGGATATGTATCCGGTTGAGTTGCGCGACGGGGATATCTTTTTGCTGATCCCGGTCAGCAGCCCAGAATCAAACACCCAACAGACCAGTCCTGAACAGGCAGAGCCAGCTCCGCAGCCTGAAGCATCCACAGTCTCTCTGCAACCCAACGAATTCCTGATCGCCGATGTACCGGTTGGCGGCATGCTGCAGGTGATCGTCGAAGGGGAAGAGGTGGCAGTGTTCAATGTCGATGGTCAGTTTTATGCCACGCAGAGTAACTGCACCCATATGGGCGGACCGTTACACGAAGGTATGTTGGAAGGCCAAAACATCACCTGCCCCTGGCATGGAGCCTGTTTTGATGTAACCAACGGGGAAGTCAAACGCGGCCCAGCCACACAGAACCTGGTAACCTATCAGGTTCGCCTGGAAGGGGATAAAGCACAGGTAATTTCGTGAACTGGCGGCGCGCAACAAAGTGCTGCCGCGCAAGGAAAGTTATTGTTGTTTTAGCGTGAACAAAGAAAGATAGCCCTGACGAGTGGCCAGGGCTATCTTTCTTAGATTTGCTATGTGCCTATGAAGCTATAAATTAACGAAATGTGTCACCCTGGCCCTGCCTTCAGAGGCCCGACACGGCGCGAATATTCATCAACTTCCGGTTGTGATTGCGCCTGCACGCTCGTAATTCACGACAATGACGCCATTCGGGGTGACTTTGCTTTCCGTCACCTTGAACGCCATCGGGATCGTGCCATCGGCAAACAACCGCTTTCCAACGCCCAACGTTATCGGATAGATCATCAGCCAGAACGTATCGACCAAATCATGCTTGATAAGCGTCTGAATGAGATTACCACTTCCCCAAACGTGCAAATCCGGCCCTTGCTGTTGCTTGATTTTGGCGACTTTTTCTGCAATATCTCCGTTTAAAAACACGGACGGCTGCCATTCGCCAGACGTCATGGTGTTCGAGGCGACGTACTTGGTCGCCGCGTTGACGCCAGGCCATGCGTCCGCATGTTGCGGCCAGTACGGCGCCCAAATATCAAAGGTTTTGCGCCCTAACAACAGGTCGAACGGCATGTTCATCTGCCTTCTCAGGGCCGTTCCAAGAATCGCGTCGGAATATGGCGCTATCCACCCGCCATACGCGAAGCCGCCGCTGGTATCTTCGTCTGGCCCGCCTGGGGCTTGTATGACACCATCAAGGGAGATATGTTCAAGCACAATAACTTTTCTCATGACTGAGTTCCTCCAACATTAAGTAAATCAATTTCATGAAGCTTCACAACACCTTACGAGCCACGCAAAATATTCTCCATTTTTCTGCCCTTCGCCAACTCATCCACCAACTTATCCAAATACCTGA
>CAYXDC010000095.1:0-9309 GCA_964463505.1 uncultured Anaerolineaceae bacterium | reverse complement strand
CGCATGTCCGGTGGTGTGAGAGGGGGCGGTTAGTCCCCGCCCCCTACTCGATTACGGGTTACGGGATCACCAGGAATATCTTGTCGGCTAAAGAGCCATAGCAAAATACGTCTAGTAAATCAAGGTCATCATCGCGCAGGTAGGCGCAGTCACCATTATTGTTCCAAAACGGTGATGTTCGGCCAAGATAGTAATTGGTACTTGTGTTGGTTCCGACTTTGGACCAGATTGTAATGGTTCCATTGCCTGCAACGCTGATATTAAAATCGAGGTCCTCTGCCCCTTCCGAATCGGATGTGATTCTCCAGTCCCTCAAATCTACCGTGGTTGATCTGGTATTCCTGAGGATGATATTTTCGTCGTTCAGGTCACTGGTTGTGGCGCCGTTATTGATGTCATCTATATACACCCCTGGTGTGCGGGTTGGCGTACGGGTTGGGGTTGTGGTGCGCGTAGGCGTGGGTGTGACCGTTGGGAACTGGGTCTGGGTGGCGGTAGGGGTTACGGTTGGCGTCAGGGTGGGATCGCGCACGATCACTGGCAGGTAGATGGTGTCCGCCAACACGCCGATCACCCAGATTGCGCTGACCGCCAGCGCTAAGCTCAAGATGATCCAGAATTTTTTCGTCGTCATAGTTACCTCCTTCTATATCTGAAGAAACGACATTTCGATCATAACGCATATTTTATGATCTTGCAAGCCAGGCATGAGCAGTGCGAACCCTGGCAGGGCTCTCACGTGTCAGATCCAGCAAGTCTGCCACCAACTCGCCGTACGGCTCATGCAAGGTCTTGATCATCTACACAGGCTTGCTTGACAATTGTTATTTGTAAACCTACAATATAGACCGGAGAACACCTGAATGCTGGAGCTTTACTGCACGCCGGATTTTGCAGACTGTAACGACCTGGAAACACAATTGCGCGAGCTGGGCCTGGATTTTCGCCTGATCTGCCTGCCTGACGATTCGTGTTTGCCAGGCGCTGAGTCCCTGCGCCTGGCTGGCGTCGCCCTGCGCAACGGTGTGCGCCTGGTTAATGGAGTGTCCGCAGTGGCTGCCTATATCGAAGAGCTACGCTATGCCGTGGAGAACTGGAACTGGTTTGCCAGCGATGCCTGCTATGTGGACGACAGCGGGGAAAACTGCTGATCACCACGCCTTCTGCCCGACACCTGATATAAAACACCCCCAGGTTTTAATGTCGGGGGTGTTGCGCTTATCGGGAGTGTGACTCCTCTGCTGGTTATTTTACCTGCAGGTGGGCTTCCAGGAACCACAGCGATTTGTCCAGGCCGCGCGAGACCTCGGTGAATAGATCGGCGGTATCGGCGTCACTGGCTTTGTCTGCTGTATCAATCGCCTCACGGGTGCTCTCAGCCAGGGTGGCGTAGCGTTTTACCAGAGCTTCCACGCTAGCCTGGCTGTTGATTGGCCCGGCGCTGTACTCTTCCAGGCGAGTGTTTGCAGCAGCCATGCGAGCTGTGCCGGTGGCGCTCCCGCCCAGGATCACGGCGCGCTCGGCGATCAGGTCCACCCATTCCAGCACACAGCCTGCTAGCTCGTCGTACAGCTCGTGCAGGTGATAGAACTGCATGCCTTTCACGTTCCAGTGGGCCTGTTTGGTCTGGCTGAACAAGTCAAAGGTGTCCGCCAATTGAGTGTTTAACAGCGCCGCCATCTCCTGGCGGGTGGTAGCGGGTAAATCGTGGGACGTGGTCACCATTTTCATCGTTGCAGAGTTCGAATTCTTGGCCATAAAAGTACCTCCTCAGGGGTTATTGACCGGGTTGCGTGCGGTCTGCACACACACCGGTTGATTTTTCATCTATTTTTCTTGCCTCTATGATAATGGCTCAGCCGCAGCCTGCCAATGCGGGATTCCCCTACTTTTGGCTCAGGTTTAACCATACCTGCTTCGCGCTCAGCATCCATAAAAAACAGGAGGCCATTTGGTCTGGTGTCCGGCAGAGCTTAAAACGGGCGTTACCCGACGCGGGCTTAGTAGACGTCATTCACCGTGTTGTAAACATTGAATTTCCCGATGGGGGTGACTAAATCGGGGATGCGTTCGATCTCTTTCAGGGTGGCGTCATCGTAGATCATGATCTCGCCCGTCTCGCCGGGCAGGTGAGAAGTTAACCCCAGAATATTAGCAAATATGATCTATTTTGTCTGGTACTTAAGTTACATAAATGCCGCTTGTTAATTATTTCACAATTAATTTTGCCTGATTGTGAAGAATGTCACCCGATATACATGACAAAGGGCTAATTTGTCATGTGGCTTATTATGCTATGATCACAGTGTAAATAATTGATGTTCATCGCGGATCTATTCGAGGCGGATTGAAAGTGCTTGGAGGCAGGCCGGGATACATCTCTTAAACATCATTGCCGCAGACCTTGTGTCTGTGGCTATTTAATTCCCGGTGACAGCCAGGAATCACAAACCAGATTCCGGAAAAAAACCAGACAAGAAAAGGAGGCCCCAAAGCTCAATCTATTCACGCGTCTATGACTCAAACTCTTCCACCGGGATCAACCGCTGCTGCAAACTTAAACCGATGTGGCGGCATCCTCATCCAGACAAGAACCACAAAACCAGGATAGTGCTCATCACCCCGGAGTAAATATGGCTGGTGCATTGTTCTCTCCCCGTCCCTGTAATCTTCACCGATGACTGGGTGTAGAGTCTCAAGCGCCAGAGTTTGTTTTAAATCATCAACTCATTGCGACTGGCCTTCAAAAAGGAGGCAAATATGGAGTTCCAACCGATTGAGAAAGATCCCAAGTCCTGGTCTGTCCTGCCGAATTTGCTGGACTATCCAACAACGTATGCAGAATTTAACTGGGACCAGATTCATCACGAGCTCGACGGCCTCCCCAATGGCGGTGGGATCAACATCGCCCATGAAGCGGTGGACCGGCATGCCAATGGCCCCCTGCGCGATAAGCTGGCGCTGCGCTGGCTGGGCAAAGACGGCGAGGTGATGGATTTCACCTATGGTGAACTTCAGGAACAAACCAACCGTTTTGCCAATGTCCTCCGCTCCTTTGGCGTGGAAAAAGGCGACCGGATGGCTGTCCTGGCCGGCCGCATCCCCGAGCTTTATATTGCTGCCCTTGGCGCGCTAAAAAATGTCAGTGTCTTTTGTCCTCTCTTTTCCGCTTTTGGACCAGAACCGATCTACCAGCGCCTGATGCGCGGCGAAGCCAAGGTCCTGGTGACCACGAAGCAGCAGTATAAAAAGAAAATTGTGGAAATATGGGGGCGACTGCCCGCCCTAAAGGCAGTCTTAATCGCCGATATAGAAGAAGATCTGGGAGAAAATGTATATTCCCTGCCCAAATTGATGGCGCAGGCTTCCCCGGAATTCACCATTCCACCCACCGATCCGGAAGATATGTCCTGCCTGCATTTCACCAGCGGCACCACCGGCATGCCCAAGGGCGCCATCCATGTGCACAAGGCGGTCTATGTGCATTATATGACCGCCAAATACGCCCTGGATATGCACCCCGAGGATATCTTCTGGTGCACGGCGGACCCGGGCTGGGTGACCGGCACCTCGTACGGGGTGATTGCGCCTCTGCTGCATGGGGTCACCAATATTGTGGATGAGGCCGAATTTGACGCCGAGCGCTGGTACCAGATCCTGCAGGATCAAAAAGTGACCATCTGGTACACCGCCCCCACCGCCATCCGCCGGCTGATGCGCCTGGATATCAAACCCCGCGAAGTATACGACCTCAGCCACCTGCGCTTTTGTGCCAGTGTAGGCGAGCCGCTGAACCCCGAAGCCGTGGTGTGGGGGCAGAAAGTGCTGAACCTGCATATCCACGACAACTGGTGGCAGACCGAAACCGGTGGCATCATGATCTCCAATTACAACAGCATGGGCATCCGCCCCGGCTCGATGGGCAAGCCCTTGCCCGGGATCACCCCCGCCATCCTGCACCGCGATGAGAACGGCAAGGTGGAGATTGAGACACGCCCGTCTGTGGAAGGCGAGCTAGCACTCAAGCCTGGCTGGCCCTCCATGTTCCGCGGTTACATCAACGATTCGGAACGCTACAACAAATGCTTCGTGGGCGGCTGGTATTTCACCGGCGACCTGGCGGAGCGCGATGAGGAGGGCTACTACTGGTTCATTGGCCGCGCCGATGACATCATCAAGACCGCCGGGCACATGGTGGGGCCTTTCGAGGTCGAGAGCGCCCTGCTGGAGCATCCCTCGGTTGCCGAGGCAGGGGTGATAGGCAAGCCTGACCCCGTGATCGGCGAGCTGGTCAAAGCCTTCGTGGCGCTTAAGTCCGGCTACGATCCCTGTGATGAATTGCGCACCGAGCTGCTGGGCTGGGGGCGCAAAAAGCTAGGTTCGGCGGTGGCCCCTAAAGAGATTGAGTTCGTTGAATATCTGCCCAAGACGCGCAGCGGAAAGATCATGCGCCGCCTGCTCAAATCGCGTGAGCTGGGGCTGCCCGAGGGCGATACATCAACACTGGAGACGACAGGATGAGTAAACAAGCTGTCAAACCCAATCCAACCACAGCAGAGGAGCGCCAACATATGCTCCACATGCTGCGCCAGATGATCTTGATCCGGCGCTATGAAGAAAAGGCTGCCGAGTTGTACCAGGCAGCCAAGATCCGCGGTTTTCTGCACCTGTATATTGGCGAAGAATCGATTGCCGTAGGCATCATGCAGGCATTAACCCCTGCAGACGCCGTGGTAGCCACCTACCGCGAGCATGGGCATGCCCTGGCACGCGGCGTCAGCGCCAATGTGATCATGGCCGAGATGTACGGCAAGCTGGAAGGCTGCGCCCGCGGCCGGGGCGGCTCGATGCACCTGTTTGATGGTCCCACGCGCTTCTACGGCGGGAATGCCATCGTGTGCAGCCACCTGCCCCTGGCTGTGGGCCTGGCTCTGGCCGATAAAATGCAGAATAAACCCAATGTCACCGCCTGCTTCTTTGGAGAAGGCGCAGTCGCCGAAGGCGAATTCCATGAAGCGCTCAACTTGGCTGTGCTATGGAAAGTGCCGGCGCTGTTCATCTGTGAGAACAACCTGTACTGCATGGGCACCGCTGTGCGCTACCACGAGTCGAACACCAATATCGCCGAGAAAGCTGCCAGCTACAAGATGAAATCGGTCCAGGTCGATGGTAACGACCTGCTGGCGGTGGAGGCGCTGGCGAAGGAAGCCACTGAATATATCCGTGCTGGCAATGGCCCCTTCTTCATCGAGGCCATCACCTACCGCTTCCGGCCACACTCCATGTTTGACGCCGAGCTGTACCGCGATAAGGCGGAAGTAGAAGAAGCCAAGAAACGTGATCCGATTAAATTGTTCACCCAGGTGCTCGAAGAACGCGGTCTGCTGGAAGAAGGCGATATCCCAGCCATTGAGAAAGAAGTCGCTGGCATTGTCCAGGAAGCGGAAGATTTCGCCGAAGCAGCCCACTGGGAACCGGTCGAAGAGCTGACACGCTATGTGGTTTCCGAAGGGAGGCAGCCATGATCGGCGAGAAAAGCATGATTAAGATGGCTTACCGCGAAGGCATGCGCCAGGCGATCCGCGAGGCGATCCTGAAAGACGAACGCGTCTTCTTGATGGGCGCCGATGTGGGCCGCTATGGCGGCTGCTTTGCAGTCAGCAAAGGCTTGTTTGACGAGTTTGGCCCCGAGAAGATCCGCGATTGCCCGCTCAGCGAGTCGGGCTATACCGGCATCGGTATCGGCGCCTGCCTTGGGGGCATGCGCCCGATTGTGGAGATCATGACCGTCAACTTCAGCCTGCTGGCTCTGGACCAGATCCTGAATACAGCCGCCAGCTTCTTGCATATGTCGGGCGGCATTTTCAACGTGCCAATTGTCATCCGTATGGCGACCGGCGCCGGGCGCCAGTTGGGCGCGCAGCACGCCCACAGCCTGGAAGGCTGGTATGCCCACATCCCCGGGATCCGCATCCTGGCCCCCGGGACGGTGGAAGATATGCGCGGTATGCTGTGGCCCGCCATCGAAGACCCTGACCCGGTGCTGATCTTCGAGCAGCAGGTGATGTACAACATGGAGGAGATGGTGCCGTCCAATCCAGGACCGGTGGATATCGAGCATGCCAAAGTGCGCCGCCCCGGCAGCGATGTGACCCTGATCACCTATGGCTCGTGCCTGCCGAAATCCATGAAAGCCGCTGCAACCCTGGCTCAGGAGGGCATTGATGCCGAAGTGATCGATCTGCGCACGCTGCGCCCGCTGGATAATGAAGCGATCTTTAACTCGGTGGCGAAAACCCACCGCGTGCTGATCGTTGAAGAAGGCTGGCGCAGTGGCAGCCTTTCGGCGGAGATCAGCGCCCGCATCACCGAGCAGCACTTCTACGAGCTGGATCGCCCGGTGGAGCGCCTGTGCAGCGCCGAAGTGCCGATGCCCTACTCTCGCCATATGGAAGAAGCCGCCTTACCGCAACCAGAGAAGATTGTCGAGCTGGTTAGAAAGATGGTGCAGTGATGGGAGAATTCCGCATGCCCAGCCTGGGTGCTGATATGGACGCCGGCACCCTGGCTGAATGGATGAAAAAACCTGGCGACGTCATCCACCGCGGTGAGATCATCGCCGCCGTGGAAACCGCCAAGGGCGTCATTGAAGTAGAAGTTTTCGAGGATGGCATCCTGGACCAGATCTTCTTCCAACCAGGCCAGGAGGTGCCGGTGGGGCAGGTGCTGGCGACGATCTGCGCCCCAGGGGAGTACCAGGTAACCAAAGCACCCCTAGAAGCGCCTGCCACGGTGGCTGAGCTCCCCACCGTGGAGATTGCTAAACCGAATGGCCCAGACGCTGCCCCAGCCGCACAGCCGGCTGCAGCGCCCGTGGCAACCGGACCGGTGCGCATCTCGCCCCTGGCGCGCAGGATGGCGACCGATCTGGGCGTAGACTTGAACTTGATCCACGGCACTGGCCCGGGCGGCGCCATCCAGCGCGCTGATATCGAAGCGGCTGCCAAGGCTCAAAAGGCAGCTCCAGCACCAGCGCCAGAGCCGGTACCTACGCCGGTGCCGGTGGTAGAACCACCTAAGGCCGAGATCCCGCCTAAGGTCGAAGCTGCGCCGCCCACAGCGCCGGCGCCGGAAGCCAAGAAAGCTCCTGATTACCAGACTGCTATGCGCCAGGCGATTGCCGCGGCCATGTCGCGCGCCAACCGGGATATCCCACACTACTACCTGGAGACGCGCATCGATATGAGCAACGCCATGCGCTGGCTGGCAGAGGAGAATACCAAGCGTACCATCAAAGATCGCTTGCTGCCGGTGGTGGTGTTGCTCAAAGCGGTAGCGAAAGCGCTCACCGAAGTGCCGGAGCTGAACGGTTTCTGGATCGATGGGGCGCACCAGATCAGCGAGAGCATCCATATCGGCTTTGCCATTGCCCTACGCCAGGGTGGCCTGATCACCCCCGCCATCCATGATGTAGATACCAAGACCTTTGACGAGCTGCGCGAGGCCATGAACGACCTGATCTTGCGCACGCGGGGCAACAAGCTGCGCTCGTCTGAGCTGACCGACTCCACCATCACCGTCACCAGCCTGGGCGAACGGGGAGTGGAAAAAGTGTTTGGCGTGATCTACCCGCCCCAGGTCGCCCTGGTCGGGTTGGGGAAGATCATCGACCAGCCCTGGGCTGAGAACGGCATGCTGGGCGTGCGCCCCGTGCTGGTAGCCACCCTGGCGGGCGACCACCGCGCCACGGATGGGCACAAGGGCGGCATATTCCTCGAAGCGTTTAACCGCAACCTGCAGGAGGTAGAAAAACTATGAACACGAGCGAGCTAAAGCAAATCATCCTGGAAGAGCTGGGTAAGGTCGCCCCCGGCGCCGACCCGAACAACCTGGAGCTGGACGAAAACGTGCGCGAAGGCCTGGATATCGACTCCTTCGACCATCTCAACTTCTTGATCGGCCTGCACGAGCGCCTGGGGGTGGATATCCCCGAGAAGGACTACGGCAAGCTTAATACGGTCAATGAGATTCTGCAATATCTGTCCGCGGTCAAAATGTAGGGAAGCCCCGGCGAATCAAATGGGCTGTCTGGTTTTGATTCCAGACAGCCCGTTTCGTGAGTAGGGCGGGTGGGAGTTGAACCCACACGATATCTCTATCGGAGGATTTTAAGTCCCCTGCGTCTGCCATTCCGCCACCGCCCCGCTGGCCCTAATTCTACCTTAATCCAGAAAAGGGTCAAGAGATGCGAGCGGGCTGTTTCTCGATATTGGCGTTATGCCGCCTGGGCGGTTTCTGCATTCAGCGCTGACAGCAGCTCCAACACTTCTGCCGTCTCGGGGATATCGCTCATCGACTTGCCGTAGTGCACAAAGCGCGCTGCCCCCTCCCGGTCGATCACTACCTGGGCAGGCATGCGCCCAAATTTGAACAGGTTGATTTCCTGCCCGTACAGCTTGAGCACGCTGTGTTCAGGGTCGGGCAGGCCGCGGAAGGGCAGCTCATTTTCCGTCCAGTATTTTCGGAAGGCGTCGGCATTCTCTGGCCCAACCACCAGCACTTCGCTGCCGGCTGCCTGGAATTGGTCGTAGTCCTGGCGCAACTGCGCCATATGCGCGCGGCAGAATGGTCAGACAAAGCCGCGGTTAAACACCAGCAGGACGTTCTTCTGCCCGCGGTAATCCGCCAGGCGCATCTTCTGGCCTTGGAAGTCCTCTAGCTCGAAATCCGGGGCGGGGGTATTCAGTTTGACTTGAGGCATGTGAAATCTCCTTTGACAAACGGGCTAATCCAGCCCGCTTAAAAATTCTTCGACTGCGCTGATAAATTCCTGCGGGCATTCTTCCTGGGGCACATGCCCGCAGTTTGGGATCACCACCAGCCGGGCATCGGGGAGCGCGTTTGCCAGGCGGATTGAATCAGCGGTGGGCACAATGCGGTCGTCGTCGCCAGTGATCACCAACACCGGCAGAGTGAGCTCTCCCAGGCGCTCGGGGATATTTTGCGGGCGGCTGGCTTTAGTCAGCTCCCACAGGGCGCGGTCCCAGTTCTCGGCCTGCAGGGGGCGGGTGTAGCCGGCCCACATCTCGGGCGTGAGCTGGCTGGGGTCGTGCCAGGCGGATTCGGCGAAAGCGCGCCCCCGGGCCTGGATCTGGCGAGCGAGCAGCAATCCCACCCGGTCAAACCAGCCGGTCTGGAAAAGCGGCTGCAGGAAGGCCGGCGTGCCGCCGCCGGTATAGATGGCGGCATCCACCAGGATCAGGGCGCGCACGCGCTGGCCCTGTGCCAGCAGCGCGCGCACCAAGTTGG
>CAYXDC010000094.1:0-10031 GCA_964463505.1 uncultured Anaerolineaceae bacterium | reverse complement strand
GGATCGTGGACACGTATCCGGGCAGCCACTACGCGGGGATGGTGTTGAAGGAGCGCGTGGGCAGGTGGCAGTGGGCGGGGGTGCTGCTGTGCGTGGTGGGGGTGGGGTTGATTGCTGGGTGAGAAAAAACCAGGTTTTGAGCTCAAAAGGCGAGCTCGAAAAACCCGGTTTTCAGGTGAGAGGGGGACTGGAACGTGAGAAGCTAATTGTTATCGGAGGAAGTCAGGCCAGTGCAGACCTCCACAAATATCAGGGCCAGGATTGCGGTCAGGAAACCGGATAAGACAAAATCGATCACTGCACCCAGCCCGCAGGCGCCGGGAATGGCGCAAATGATCTCGGTGATCACACCGGGGCTGGTGATCACCGCACAAACCGCGGCAATCACACCAAATATCGCAGAGATGATTCCGAAGATAATCGTTATGATGCTCAGAATCTGGAGCAGGCGGGCGAATATGCGGCAACCACCGCGTTTAGTTCCGCAGAGAAAAGCCCAGGCGATCAGCAGCGCCATGCCAACGACCGCCAGAACACCGCCGACAACCGCCATGGGTACGTTGCCCGTGCACATTCCAGCCCAGATTAAAACCAGGCCGATGAAAAAGGCTGCCAGACCGCTGATGAGCAATATAGGGCACCAGGATGGCGGCGGAGGCAAGACAACCTCGTCATCATTATCGTCATCGTCCTGACAGGGCGTCAGAGTCGTACCGGCAGGACGGGTCGGGCAGCCAGTAGGCGTGACGCTCACAGCCACGTTGACCGGATCGGATGCCTCCAGGGAGACGAGGAGCGTGCTGGTCGTTTCTCCAGCCTGCACCTGGCCATCGACGGACCAGGTATAAGTAGTCCCTGGGCTGGAGGGCTGGGTAACCTGTAGCGAATAAACTCCTGGCTGCTGGCAATCATCCGGGTCAACTGGATTGTTCTGTGCATCGCGCACGACCAGGCTCACCAGGCCGGGACAATCGCGCTCGTCGGGAGGCTCGCAGCCGGTCAATTTCAGGCGGGCGCTGATCTCCGGACAATCAGACTGCTGAACGATAACACCGATTTCCGCATTGCCACCTGCCTCCAGAACCACAGAATAGGCGCTGCCGCTCTCGCCAGGCTGCTCCGAACCGTTGAGAATCCAGCGATAGGAAACAGTGGGTCCGGTAGGCGCCTGAACGACGACAGTATACCTGCCAGGGGGCAGGCAATCGTCATTTAAGTCCACAGGCTGGCGGTGGCCATCGACAACCTGCCAGGCGACTTCCTCGGCGCATTCGGGCTCGGCGGCGCAGGCGGTGAGTGTGACACTGCCAGGGACAGGCGGGCAGCCGGCTTGAGCGGCGACTACCTGGATGGTGTGAGTTTCACCGGCCAGGAGTGTATAGTTGAATTGTGCTCCGGTTTCACCCGGTTGCAGATCATTATCCACGCTCCAGCCGTAGCTGACATCATCCCCGGTGGGGTAGGTGACAGCGATGGTATAAGCGCCCTGGGAGAGGCATCCGGAAAGGTCGGGGAAGCGAGTGTTAATTTGACTGACCTGAATCTCAACCTCACTGTCGCATTCTTCAGGCTCAGGCGTTTCGCACACCAGCAGGGTTGCAGCGGTGGAGAGCAGACAGGCGGCGCCTGAGGTAGACAGGGACACAATGACGCTGACCGACTGCGGGTCGTCGCCGACGGCCAGGGTAATTTCAAATGCGTTCAGGCCATTCCCGCTGGCGGCAGGCTGGGATACCCCGTTCAGGCTCCACAGATAAGAGGCAGCCGGGGTGGCGGGGTCGATGACGGCAACGGTGTACAGGCCGGGCGAGAGACATTCAGCCAGGTCAACCAGGTCATTGGGGTTATTGTCGCGATAGACGATACAGGTGGCCTGGGGAGGGCAGTCGCGCGGGACGCAATTGAGCACAGGAATGGCCGTATCGACCTTGCAGTCGGGATCATCCGTACAGTAGGCGGTGATCTTGATGTCTGCGACGCCGCACGGGAAGTCGTCTGGATTGAAATCGTTGGGGGCGTTGAATATGGCCTGCCAAACACCTTCGACCACGGTCGCAGAGACCTCAGTGGTGGGATTCAGCCCGACCAGATAAACGTTGACTTTTTCGCACTCGGAGGCTGCGCCGCTGACCTGGATGCTGCTGGGCGGGGAGCCGGCAGTATCCTGAAGCATTTGAGCTGTATTCAGGTCGATGGTAATGGAGCAAGCCATAGGGATTGTTCTCCCGCTCTGAGCTCGAATAAGTGGATAGAGTATATCTTATTTATGCAAAAATATCCCGGTTTTCAGTTTATGGGCGGGCCAGGACGAGGGTGAAGTAGCCGCCGTATTCGCTGGCGGGATTGTATACGTAGCCCAAGCCGAGCTCGGTGACTTTGGGGTTGAGGATATTGTCGCGGTGCACCTGGCTGTTCATCCACCAGTTATAGGCGTACTGGGCGTTGCCGCCAAAATCAGGATTACCCACCACGATATTCTCCAGGGCAGTGGAGTAGCTGTAGCCCTGGGCGGCGATGCGCGTGTACCAGGATGAGCCATCCGAGCCGATGTGGTTGATGAAATTGTTGCAGGCCATGTCGGCGGAGTGGACGGCTGCCGCGGCGTACAATGGGGCGGAGGGAGAGACCGGATCGAGGCCGTTATCAGCACGCGCCTGATTGATCAAGCCCAGGAGCACCTGCAGGAAGCCGGGGTTGGCTTTAGCCTGGCAATTGGCAGGCGCGCCGGGGACAGTGCTGTTTCCGGCATTGGGATCAGGCGTCGGAGAGGGAGTTGGTGAGGCGCCAGAACCTGAACCGCCGCCCGAGCCCGCCTCGGGTGTGGCAGTGGGGGAGCCCCCCCCAGAAGCCGGCGTGGCAGGCGGGGTGGTGGGTGAGCTGCCCCCTGCGCTGCCACCCGAGCCACTACCTGAGCCGCCAGAATTTCCGCCAGCCGGCGGCATCCAGCTAACGATGACCTGCGCCCAGAAGGGTTCATGACCGCCAGCGCCGGTGCCGAAGCGCGCTCCCTGCGGGTTCTGGAACTCCCAGTAGCTGCGGAACACGCCGCCGCGATCAGGGGTGCGCAGGTCGATGGACAGGTTGGCGATCTCACCCGGGGCAACGCGCATGGAAAGCGGAGCACTGAGCGGGCCGTTGAGGATCTCGCCGCCGGCGAAGACCATGGCGTAGGTTTCATCCCAGGTGCAGTCGCCTTCGTTGCGGAAGCGCCAGGTTTTGGTGAAACCGACGCCCTGCTCGAAGCCGGTATCGTCGGGGATGGTCACATCGCCGTAGAAGGCAGCTTTATCGGTGCAGGCAGCTGTTGAAGAAGCAGCCGAGCCTGAGCCCGTGGAGGCGGCTGTGGCGGTGGGTGAGGTCTGTGTGGGGGCTGGCTGGGTGGGTTGCTCTGCGGTCGGGGTGGGGCTAACCCCACCTGGGCTGGTAGAGCTCGATCCAGATGAACTGACCTCAGTGGGGGTTTCGGCAAGCGGTTGGGCGGTGGGGCTGGCCTGTCCCAGGCTGGCCTGGGTTGGACCTGGCTGTGCAGCGCCAGTCTCAGACTGGGCGGCTGAGGGTGGTGCAGGCGTGGAGGAAGCCAGGAGCGGGTCAGCGGTATTGGGAGCTATCTGCGGGGTAGCAGCCGCGTCTGGCTGGCAAGCGCTTAGCAGGAATATGAAAATGAAAACGAGCAAAAGAGTAATCAGGCCAGACTGAGCCCTGGCGACACGAAGGTAGTGCATTTTCCCTCCCTGGGGGCCGAACCACATGCGTGATTTACTTATAAAGAGATATTATATCTATATTATCCAATAATGGTAGAGGGAAAATTTGGTGATGAAGGACAGAAGGAACTGAAAACCCGCAGGAATATGCTCGCTTGGGATCAAAACCAGGGGCATTGACGTCTAATCTATATAACCGGAAGCTGGCTCATGCTGTGCCTGGTAGGTTGCCCAGTTTTTTGCGCGCGTGGCGGCTAAATCCGGTATAATTTATCTGAATCAGTTGCACCTGACCAACCAAAGGAGAACAAGATGGGAAAACAGAAAGTGCAAAGTTGGCTGCGCATCGCAGCGGTGTTGATCGCAGCCGCGGCGCTGATAGGAACAGGCGCCGTATTGGCCCAGATCTCGATCCCGGCGACAGAGCCGGGCGGCGAAGTAATCGAATCCAAAGCCAGCTTTGACAGCTACCTGGACGCAGGGATTGTGATCCCAGAGAACGGGTTGGATGCCAGCGGCGAGCCATTCGTCATCCCGCAGGGCATTGCCCCTGACGACAACCCGGTGAAGGGTGTGGAGCGCACTAATGAAACGGGCGCCACCAGTGCACCTACCCAGATATTTCACTATTATACGGTTTCCGGGGCCACCCTGCGCGGGCGGACTTCGACGACTGAGTATGCCTATGATGGGGTTGGCTGCACGCATGTCACCGCAGGGGTTGGAACTGGCTTGATCCTGAATACGGAAGCCATCCTGCCGGACGAGGCCATCATCAAGTTTCTCAGGGTATATTACCGGGATACTAACGCGGCAGCCGGTGTGGAAGGCTACATCACGCGTTACGCACCCGGGGTGAGCACGGCTGACCTGGTGCATGTTGGCTCGACGGATGCCTTTGCGGGTGGGTATGGCTTTGTGGTCAGCGCAGAGATCACTCAGACGGTGAACAACATCGCCAATGCCTATACCCTGATCGGCTGGCCCGATGCGCTGGGCCCCACATTGCAAATCTGCGGCTTGCGGATTGCCTATTACCTGCCGCAGAATAATCTGGCTTTCTTGCCGACGATATCTTCACGATAGCCGGGCCAGCGAGCTACTTTAATTCATTCACTGCACAGTGCCGGAGACATTTCCGGCACTGTTGAGTCCATTTTAGGGGTATTGCAATGATCCCTGGTATATCTTCCCGGAATGTACCCATTTTAGCCATTGCCAGTGCGTTGAATATGAGCGGAGCGACGATGATGGCGCTGCTGGGGGGTCTGGTGGGCAAGCAGCTGGCGCCGGACCCGGCGCTGGCCACGCTGCCGGCGAGCCTGTCGGTGGTGGGGCTGGCTGCGGCAGTAATCCCGGCGAATATGCTGGCGGAGAAAATCGGGCGCAAGCGGCTTTTCCAGGCCTCGGCGGTGGGGGCCGGGCTGGCAGCGCTGCTGGCTGCCTGGGCAGTCTATACGAGCGATTTTGTCCTGTTCAGCGTGAGTGCGGTGTTGATCGGGCTGAACAACGCGGTGGGGCAGCAGTATCGCTTTGCAGCGGCAGAAGCCGGACCGGCAGCCGAGGCGGGGCGAGCGGTCTCGATCGTGCTGCTGGGAGGCATCCTGGCAGGGTACTTCGGGCCGGAGATCGCCCGGCAGACCAGCCTGCTGATCCCGCAGAGCGTGTACGTGGGCTCGTTCCTGAGCCTGGCGCTTTTGTACTGGCTGGGGGCGGGGGTGGTGAGCGCAACGCGCACAAACCAGGCCGGGGCGAGCGCAGGTGCGGGGGCTGCTGGCGGGCAGCGGCCTATACGGGTGATTGCTATACAGCCTCTATTTATGACGGCGGTGCTTTCGGCGATGGTGGCGGCCGGGGTGATGACCCTGGTGATGACGGCTACACCGCTGCATCTGGAGCAGCACGCCTTTAGCCTGGACGATATCACGCTGGTGATCCAGTCGCATATTGTAGCGATGTTTCTGCCGTCGCTGATCAGCGGGTGGCTGATAGACCGGCTGGGGGTGGTGCGTCTGATGCTCCTGGGAGTGTTGGCGCTGGCGGGCACGGTGACGATAGGTCTGGTAAGCCAGAGCCTGCTGCACTACTGGTGGGCGCTGGTGCTGCTGGGGGTAGGCTGGAATTTCGTATTTGTTGGCGGCACGGTTTTGCTAATGCGAGCGTACACGCGGGCGGAGCGCTTTAAGGCGCAGGGACTGAATGATTTCATCCTGTTCGGGGCGCAGGCGTTGACGACCTTTTCGGCGGGCAGCCTGATAAGTCTGGCGAGCTGGGAGACGCTGTTGCTGGTGAATGTGCCGGTGCTGGCGCTGACGCTGGCGGTGCTTCTGGGGGTGAGGCGGGGGCTGGTAGTGGCGGGATAATTAGAACCTCAGATATGTACGAAAAAAGGATGAAGTATGTTATCAATGATGGGGGAAAAAAAGAAAAACCAGGCATGTATTGGCTGGAGAGCTGTTTTCAACGCTTTCTTGATGAATCTCATATTGAATGCTTCTGGCCCAATACCATTTCCAAGCATATACTATAATTTGGGATGTACTGTTCTATCGCACCAATAATACTTATTGTGGTGCAAGAGATATCCTCCGACTAAAGGTTCAAACAATAAAATATCAGAACAAATCATCTGGTAAGGATAACTTTGGCAGTACAGTATTATTAATATCTTTATCAACTTACTTGTCACTGCGAGGCTTAAGCACTATAACTATACATATCCCAAAGTTAAAACTAAGAACCTTGGACAATGAATGGTGAGAATATGTCAGCCGGGATACAAAAAGAAGTTTTTGATTTATGGGAATATGCTTCTGCCCATACAAGTCTAAAAGCTGTATATGATCCAGATTTTGGTAAGTTACTCGATCAATATAGCCAGGAAGCAGAAGATATCGCATTAATTCATTTACAACCATGATTCGCGATCCTTGAGCAGGCGATATGTTGGCTGGTAGCTTTACATTTTGAATTATCCAAAAACAATCAGCCAATTACTGAAGACTTACGTGTGCCTTGGGTATTAACGGGGGCAGCTTGTACACAAGTCATAGCAATTAGAAAACTTTGCTTGTACGGCCTTGATTTACCTGCAAGGGCAGTACTACGCACTTTAATTGAGACCCTGGCTGTGTGCACAATTACTACTTTTGACAGAGACTTACGTAAACATTTCATGGACGCAGAAAATTTTGAACAGGCAAAAGACGTATGGAAAAAGCACTTTACTACCGAATAAATTCATATAAAATTTGCAGAAATTTTTAAGACACATGGATTTGAAGAGGATTTAATAAATGATTTTAAGCTTTGGCAACAAGAGGAAACGATTGCTGCTAGCCAAGCTGTTCATCCATCTTATATAGCATGTGTACTCGCGACTTCTCCTTATCCAGCAGATAAAAGAACATTTAAACCTGGGGCTCTGGGTTCAGCTACGCTCTTCTCAGTACGGACACTTGCACAAGCAAGTAAAACTATATGGTATTACTCAATGGTGGGATTCTATTTTTTGATTAAGCCCGGCACAGATGGTGGCCCACCATTGTTTGAAATCCCCCAAGATGATAAAACGAAATCTATCATTGTTAATGGTCATTTTGTGTTAGATCAGATTGTTCGAAAACATTGGAACGAAGATGGGAGTTCGGAAGAAGAAGATGGACAAACACAGTCCTAATAATTTATCCAGTAACTGAAAGTGCCATAAATTTTCCACCTACACACAATGTCAATCTCCTACCATAATCAACTCGATCCACCTACTTTTATTGTCAGAAACCGAGTTTTGAACTCAAAGATCGAGCGAAATTCAAAAAGCGAATTTACAAAACTCGGTTATCAGGATAGAAAAGACCCTGCAGGTTTTAATGCAGCGCGAGACTGCCGGATTGTTGACGCGGGAAGGGATGCAGGGATGGGCCGCGGCATTGCGGAAACCTGTAGGGTCGGAGGGTGGTGGATTTTCAGTCTATTGGGTAGATCAGGTCCAGATTAAGGAGGGAGTGCCGGGCAGGGCGTGGTATGCAAGAATTTTTCGCATTCTGCTTCGGTCAGGGAGCGGGTGAGGCGCGCTTTGGCATGGGTGATTAAAGTTTCCATGGACAGGGTATAGGTGCGCAGGCTGCCATCCGCGCCAACAGTCGCCAGAGTCTGCCCATCTGGGCTGAAAGCCACCCCGAAGACATTGCTGGGATTGCCGTACAGGCTGAACAATTCTGCGCCGCTTGGCACATCCCAGACTTTGGCCAGGCGGTCGAAGGCGGCGGAAGCCAGGCGAGTGCCATCCGGGCTGAAGGCCAGGCGGAAAACCAGCCCGGCATGTCCGGTGAGACGCTGCACAAGGGTGTTTTTGGCTGTATCCCAGAGTTCGATCTCGCCATCCTGCAAGCCCAGCGCCAGCAAGCTTCCATCCGGGCTGAGCGCCAGGCCATAGATCTCGCGACCCTCTGAAGAAAACTCATTTATCTGTTCAGCGCCGGCAGCCTGCCACTGGCGGGCGTAGCCATCCGCGCCGCCGCTGAAGACCGAACCCCCATCCGGGCTGAAGGTGATCCCCGCGCCAAAACCCAATGTGTGTCCGGTGAAGGTAGAAATAACCTGCCCGGTGCTGAGCTGCCAGACTTTCTGTGTACCATCCCAGGAACCGCTGACCAGAAACCTGCCATCCGGGCTGAAGGCTTCCCCGCTGACCAGCGCCTGGTGCGCAGCCGCGCTCAAAAGGGGCTGTCCGGTCAGCGCATCCCAGACGAAGACCGAGCCATCCATCCCGCCGGCAGCCAATGCACGACCATCCGGGCTATAGGTCAGGCTATTGAGGGGTTCTCCTGGAGCCAGCTCCAGCAGGAGCCGACCTGTACGCGCGTCCCACTGGCGGGCAAAGCCATCCAGGCCAACTGTCGCCAGGCGGACGCCATCCGGGCTGTAGCGCACTTCCCAGGCCTGGTCGGTGTGGGCGGAGAGGGTGGTGAGCTCGCGGCCCGGGGCGGCATCCCAGATGCGCAGGCTGCCATCATAGCCAGCAGTAGCAATTTGAGCGCCATCCGGGCTGCTGGCGACATCGACGACAGTGCTAACATGCCCGGCAAGCGTAAGTAATAGTTGCCCGGTGGTTGCGTCCCATACTTTCGCGGTCCCATCCTGGTGAGTGGTCACCAGACGCAGGCTGTTGGGCAGGAAGGTCACGCCGTACATACCGGGCAGGCGCGGCAGGCTGAGCAGTGGTTGACCGGAAGCCGGCTCCCAGATCACCAGAGTGCCATCTTCATTGGCAGTCGCCAGGCGGCTGCCATCCGGGCTGTAAGCCAGGTCATGGATCACCCCCCCCTGACCAAAGGAAAGCAACACCTGCCCGCTGGTGGAATCCCACACCTGGATCACCCCGGATTGGTCGCCGGTGGCGATTTGCTGCCCATCCGGGCTGAAGGCGATCGCATCGCAGATCGCGGCGTGGCCGTGCAGAGACAGCAGCTCCTGTCCGGTGGATAAATCCCACACTCTGGGTGAGCCGTCCAGGTTGGCAACCGCCACCCGGCGGCTATCAGGACTGAAACTGGCGCGGTTGACTGTACCCTGGCTGAGGTTGCCGATGAGGGTGAGCGCCGCCTGGCCGTGCGCGGCGTCCCAGATGATGAGGTGGCTGTTTGAGACCGTGGCGATCCAGCTTCCATCCGGGCTGTAGGCGATACCCAAGCCCGGTTCGGGGGTAAAAGACAGGCTGAGCAGTTCCTGACCGGTGGCGGCATCCCAAATTTTGGCATCTCCATCTACGCCAATGGTGGTAATACGGGCGCCATCGGGGCTGTAGGCGACGCCGGGAGATTGGCGGTGGGCGGGAATGACGCGCAGGACGTGCAGCTCGGGGAGCGCCTGGCGCAGGGCGTTGCGGGCTTCGAGGGTATCGGACTGGTCCAGGGCATACAAGGCCAGCAACACACTGCGCTCTGGATCGACGGCAAGATTGCTGATGGCGGCAGCAGCCAACTCGCGCGAGCTGGCCAGGCGATTGGCATGCAGGGCGCGCTGACCAAACAGGAGCGCGGTGATGGCCAGCACGCCGACCAGGAGCAGGGCGATGGACAGAAAAACGGCGCGCTGGCGCAGGCGCTGGCTGGCATGGGTTTGCTCGGCGGCACGGGCGCGCTCCGTTTCCGCCAGGTGTTGGGCGGCCTGCAGCTCGCGCTGGCGCTGGGCTTCGCGCTCACTGGCTTCACGCTCGAGCAGAGCCTGGGAGGCGGCGAGAAATTCATTTTCCAGCAGGTTGACTTGCTCAGTGTGCGCCGCCGCCCATTCAATGGCTTCCGTGGAGAAGAGGGAGTCTTTTCGTCC
>CAYXDC010000093.1:0-10292 GCA_964463505.1 uncultured Anaerolineaceae bacterium | reverse complement strand
ACCTTGCTGAGTCGTTTGAATGTTGTCCTGCAGCTTTATGGCAAAACGACCCCATCACAAGCCAGCCAGCAGTTGTCAATGTTCCCCGAGACGAAGCGGGTTGCAGAGATCCAGCCTGTAACTACAGGGTATTCCTGCCAAACAGCGCTTGTAAAGACAGTTTCTGACCTTCAAGCACTGGTTGCACGGTTAAGGCAGGCTGAAATAATTTCATTCGATACCGAAACTACCTCCACGGACCCAATGAAGGCCGACATGGTAGGAATCTCTCTGTCGGTTACACCGGGTGAGGGCTATTACATCCCGGTTGGGCATCGAGATGCGACCAGTGAGCAGCTGCCATTGCAGCAGGTTTTGGAGGCGCTTCGTCCAGCGCTCACGGATCCAGCCATTCCAAAAGTGGGTCATAATATAAAGTATGACTTTATGATGTTTGCACGCTATGGTCTGCGCGTCACGCCTTTGGCTTTCGACACCATGATTGCCGAGTGGGTGGTCCATCCTGATTCGCGCAATTTGGGTCTAAAAAACCTGGCCTGGGTGCGTCAAGATATTAAGATGACTGCCATCGACGAACTGATCGGCAAGGGTAAAAATCAGATCAGCATGGCGGATGTGCCGGTTGAAGCTGCAGCGGCTTATGCTGCAGCAGATGCGGAAGTTGTTCTGCGCCTGGTTCCGGAGCTGCGCGCTGAACTTGAAGCCAGCCAGGGGATGACCTTATACAATGATCTTGAAATGCCCCTGGTGTCTGTGTTGGCAGATATGGAAATGGCCGGCGTATCGTTAGATACGGAATATCTTTCCAAAATGTCCAACGACCTTGAACAGCGTATAACCGCAATTGAGGCGCAAGTTTTCAATGCAGTGGGTGAACGCTTCAACATAAACTCAACTCAGCAGCTTTCTGTGGCTCTGTTTGAACAACTGCGCATTGCACCCCCTGACCGTACTGCGCGTACTGCAAGTGGGCATTACTCCACCGCTGCCGATGTCCTGGAACTTTTGCGCGGTAAGCATCCTGTGGTGGATTGGGTGTTGGAACACCGCGAATTGTCCAAGCTAAAATCCACTTACGTGGATGCTTTACCAACCCAGGTTAATCCGTATACGGGTCGGGTGCATACCTCCTATAACCAGACCGGTTCGGTCACTGGGCGGATCGCTTCCTCTGAGCCGAACCTGCAGAATATCCCCATCCGTACAGAAACGGGTCGCCTGGTGCGGCATGCTTTCGTTGCTGCGCCGGGAAATTTGCTGCTCTCGGTGGATTATTCGCAAGTGGAATTAAGGATTGTGGCCCATATGGCGGATGATCAGGCCATGCTGGAGGCTTTTCGCGCCGGGCAGGATATCCATGCCACCACCGCCGCCGCGGTGTACGGAATTCCTTTGGATCAAGTAAATAAAGACCAGCGTCGCCGGGCGAAAGGCATTAATTTTGGATTGATTTATGGGATGAGCGCATTTGGCTTGACGCGCGCTACCGACCTTACCCTGGCTGAATCCGAGAACTTTATGCAAGCATATTTCAAGCAATTTCCTGGCGTCAAGGGTTATCTGGACCAGATCAGACGCCTGGCAGCCGAACAGGGTTATGTTGAAACGCTGATGGGGCGGCGACGTTATTTCCCTGGATTGAAAAACCAGACCAACCAGGCACTGCGCAACCGAGAAGAGCGTGAGGCAATCAATGCGCCCATCCAGGGCACAGCAGCGGACATCATGAAAGTTGCCATGTTACATGTTCCACCAGCCCTGGTGGCTGCCGGACTAAAAGGTCGCATGCTGCTTCAGGTGCATGATGAACTGGTATTGGAGTGCCCACAAACAGAGATTGACGAGACGGTAACAGTGGTGCGCCGGGCGATGGAGAATGCTTTTGAGTTGAAGGTTCCGCTTAGTACAGAAGCTCGTTATGGCCTGAATTGGGGCGCGCTGACTACCGTGATCGGTTAACAAGACCTGGAAGGCTAACGATCTGGCATCGATATTGTATCCATAGGGTAACACGTCAGGAGTTATCAATGGCTGGAAATCAAGAGTTATTTCAGAAGGCAATGAACCAGGGTCATTCAGCAGCCTGGGATCAGCTGTGGGATAAGGCGGCGGCATATTATCGCCAGGCTTTGGAAGAATTGCCCAATCACCCGAAAGCCCTCATAAGTATGGGCCTGGCTTTGTATGAGACCCAGCATTATGAGGAGGCGCTGCGGTATTATCAGCGTGCTTCCATTGCTGCCCAGGAAGACCCTGTCCCTATGGAGAAAGTTGCCCAGCTTTTTGAGCGCCTGGGTAATATTGAGCACGCGATCCAATCGTATCTGCGCGCTGCGGAGCTGAATCTTAAGAACCGTGATGTAAATCGCGCCATTGAGAATTGGTCGCGTGTTTTGCTTTTGAGTCCCGAAAATGTTGTCGCACATTCGCGCCTGGCATTGGTATATGAGCGTCTCGGAGATGCCAATAAGGCTGCTGCTGAGTATCTGGCAGTTGCCAGCCTGTTCCAGGGCTCTGGTGATATGGATAAGGCAGTGCGTTCTGTCAATAAAGCTCTCCAGCTCGTGCCTAACCACGATGATGCAATTCAGGCTTTGGCGATGCTGCGCGATTTCAAAATGCTTCCCAAGCCAACTCGTCCGCGTGGTGGTACTGCACCTCTGCGCATGGCTCAAGTGAAACAATTAGAAGCTCCGAAAGTCACTGATCAACAGGATAGTGGCATGGATCCTATCGGACAGGCGCGCCAAAAAGCCTTGACTTTACTGGCAGGCATGCTGTTTGAGAGTGGTGAGGATGAGGAACAAACGGGACGTGGTGAGGTGGGGGATATTATGCGCGGCAAAGGGCGCGGCGGCAAGCAGACGGTGGACCGCTCGAAAATCTTGCTATATCTCAGCCAGGTAGTTGATCAACAGACCCACAATCAAAATGCACAGGCTACTGTAGAATTGCAACGGGCTGTGGATGCCGGACTGGATCATCCAGCCGCGTATTACGACCTGGGTTATCTCTACCTTGAGGTAGATAAACTGGATAATGCACTTCGTAATTTGCAGTTAGCGCTAAATCATCCTGATCTGGCAATTGGGGCTCGCTTAATGATGGGAGATATTCTGCGCAAGCTGAACCGATCTGGTGATGCAGCGGTCGAATATCTGGAAGCCTTGAAATTGGCAGATTCACAGGTGGTACCAGAAGGTCAAGCAGATATGTTGCGCCAGCTCTACGATCCGCTGATCGAGAGCACACGCCAGCATACCGACCCGGACTTTTTCGTCCGGCTATGCGAGAATGTCCGCGAATTGTTGATCCGTCCCGATTGGCGTTCACACCTGCGCCAGGCGCGCACCCAGATGGGCAACCAGGATGAGGAATCCCCGCCTTTGCCACTTGCAGAAATCCTTACTGAGGCGCGCAGCAGCCAGGTAGTTGAGTCGTTGGGAAGTATTTACAAACTCGCCCGCAATGGATATCTACATTCAGCCATGGAGGAGGCCTTCTTTGCCCTTCAATATGCGCCTACTTATTTACCGTTACATGCGTATATGGGCGAGTTGCTCCGCAAGCAGGGCCTGGTACAGGATGCGACGACTAAGTTAATGACCGTGGCGCGCACTTATTCTATTAGAGGGGAGCCGCATCGTGCTGTAGAAATTTATCGCCGGATTATCGAATATGCTCCCATGGATTTGAACGCACGCAGCCGGTTGATTGAACACCTGATCACCCAAAACAATCTTGAATCTGCTATTCAAGAGTATTTTGAACTGGCGGATGTTTACTATAATCTGGCTGATCTGGATATGGCTCGCAAGACCTATACTGAAGCTCTCCGGTTAGCCCAACAAACACGCATGGATTCAACCTTCCGTGTGCAAATCTTGCACCGCATGGCAGATATCGACCTGCAAAGCCTGGATTGGCGGCAGGCGCTGCGTATCTACGAGCAAATCCGCACGCAACAGCCAGGCGATGAACGCGCCCGCTACAGCCTGGTAGAGTTGAATTTTCGACTGGGTCAGGAGCAATTGGCGCTGTCAGAGCTGGACAGTTATATAGGATACTTGCTGAATAATAATCAGCGTGAACAGGCCATAAATTTTCTAAAGAATATGGTCGAAGAAAGCCCCGAACGCATACCATTACGGCGCCGGCTGGCAGAACTATATCGCCAGACAGGGCGCCGGAGAGAAGCCATTGAAGAAATGGATGCGATTGGGGACGCGTTGCTGCAAACTGGTGATCGGTTGGGTGCGATTAAGGTTATTGAGGCAATTTTAGCGCTCAATCCCCCCAATGCGATGGAATACCATACTCTGTTAGAAACGCTTAAGAAACCCTAATTTCTAGCGCCAAATTCGAAACGAAGTTACCGTCTGCTGTTCTAGATTATTTAGCACGCTGGTAACCCAAACTTTTGCCAGCCCGTGTTCCTCGGATGTGTAGCTAAATGTGAACTGGGTAATTCCAGCCGCATTGGTGACCGGCAGGGTGTGCGTCGTTGCCTGTCCGTCTGGATTGTTGAAGGTCAAAATAACGGCGGCTCCAGAGACGGGGCGCAGATTCTGATCCTGGACAATCACAAAAATTGTTTGCGTGCCCACTTGCGGAGCAATGGCGTGTAATGGATAAGCGCGTGTCCGCAGGCTGAGAATGACCTGGGGGGCATTATTTTCCAGGTTGGAGCCTAAACGCTCCAGTCTTTCGCCGCGGATGTAAAAATAACGCCGGCCAAGATCCGAAACAACCACGCGCTGTCCGGAAGGCATTTCGGGGCGCCATTCGAAGCGCGTTTTGTTGAAGTACTGAACGATCCGCCCATCGCGGTCTTCCAGATTCGAGATCGGGTAGCCAAATTGAGCTACCCCGCCATATTCATCAAAAAACTCGAGGAAATCAAAACAAACCGCGTAGCCTGTCTCAGGGTATGTACGGCAAGGTTGAGTGCGGCCCTGGTTCGAGATTTTTGGACCTGGCTTGTAAGTCAGGTAGCCAAGATTGGAGAGTTGGACGCGCAAATCGGGGTGCGCGTCTGGATGCAATTCGAAACGCGCTTTTTCAAAATATTGAATTTGTAAACCCGTGGTGGAATCGGTAAAAATGTCGCTAATAGGTAGCCCATAAATCCGGAGCGGGTCTGAGACACTCCGGTATGTCTTCAAAAATTCCCCCGTTACCCAGTGCCCAGTTTCAGCGAAATATTCTTCGTTTTCTGGGGCCTGGGCAAAAGTGCCTTTCCAGGCGAGGCTGGCGGCAAGAATGAAGACCAGGGCAGCCGTGATCCAGCGGATCTTAATGCACATGTAAACTATTATACGCATTAATCAAGGTTAATCAATAGTTTTTATGTTCTATTTAACAAATTGGCACGCGTTCGCAACTTTTTATCAATTAATTTTGATTTAAGAAACAGTGTTTCGCAATGCATTTCCCAGATCGCGCGTCTCTGGGAGGATCAAATCGGCTCCTGCTCGTTGAAGTTCGCCAAGCTCTCCAAACCCGCACAAAACGCCGACCGTTTGGGCCCCGGCTGCTCGACCAGCCAGGATATCTACCGTGGTGTCACCAATCATCAGGCAATTCTCAGGTGAGATCCGCATATGTCGGGCGGCATAATGAATAGGATCGGGGAAAGGTTTGGTATGCTGGACAGTCTGTCCGGCAACAATCACCTGGAAGAATTGGGTCAGATCGTGTTGTTCCAGAAATGCTCTGGTTGTGAATTCCCCACGTGAACTGACAATGGCCAGGGGGAAAAGAGGTTGTAAATCGATCAGTAATTCACGTACACCCTGCATCAGGATATATTTGGAATTCAAGCGTTGCCAGCTGCGATGGATCATATAATCGTTCCAACGCGCCAGCAGCCCATCCAGGCCGAGGCGATCCGCGTATCCATGCAGGAAATTCCCAGGCGTTTCGAGAGCCATGATCATGCGCCGAGCCAGATGATATTCGTCTTTACCGGATAGTAATGCGCGCCCCGGACGCAGCCAGCGAGCAACTTTTTGAACATACGCATCATCCGTATCACTGAGCGTGCCGTCGATATCAAAGCATAAGGCGCGGATCCGATCAATTTGAAGGGGCATGGCTCTTATGATTCCTCACATTATGTGTCATCCAAAGCTTGGCTAATTTTACCGCTGTCTAACGCCCTAGGCTCTGATCCAGTACAATAGCAATATAGTTTCAGGAGGCTTGTGATGGCAGAGTACCAATTGCTGCGGTTTATCCAGGAGGCGATTGAAGTTGAGTTTGACCGACCACCTGTATTGGAAAAGAAACCTGGTTGTCCGAATCGCTTTACCTGGCGAGGAGAGCACTTTGAGCTCTCAGATACTTTGGCTGAATGGCATGATTATCGCCGGCGTGGCAAGATGGCCCGCAATATGCGCCCCGCACATGCTGCTTCTGCTGAACGACGCGGCTCTTGGGGTGTAGGTCTGGATTATTATCGTGTACAGACAACTGATGGGCGGATATTTGATCTATATTATGATCGTGCGCCGGTGGATGCTGGACGAAGGAAAGGAGCCTGGTTTTTGGATCGCGAGCTGGTTTCTACACAATAAGTCAAAATGAGTTGATAACCGACGCCATAGATTGCGTCTCAGGATGACCCCACAAGTTCAGTGTTTGGCGAGCGTGCCCGTAACTTTAATACAGGCCGAAAAGAACAATCACGTTTTAGGTAACTTTATACATAGTAACGAAGGCTGTCTAACCCCGTTGTTGTAGCCAATTTAATAAATGTTTGGGATCCCAGGTGTTGATCACCTGCTTAGCTTCAACCCAACCTCGCCGGGCAGTAGCAACTCCGAACTGGAGCAAATCCAGATCGCTGGCTGAATGGGCATCGGTGTTAATTGAAAGCAAGATACCCAGATCAATCGCCCGGCGTGCATGGATATCATCCAGATCCAGACGGGCTGGGTGAGCATTGATTTCCAGTACCACGCCATGTTCTTTAGCCGCCTGAAAGACAGCTTCCATATCCAGGTCAGCTCCTTCTCGGTTGGGGATCATCCTGCCGGTCGGGTGGCCGATAATATCGACGTGGGGGTTGCGTATCGCATTCAGCAGGCGTTCGGTGGCTTGCTGGCGGGGTTGGCGCAGGCTGGAGTGCAGCGAGGCAATCACCAAATCAAGCTGCGCCAGCACATCATCCGGGTAATCCAGGCTGCCATCCGCTCGAATTTCAACCTCTGTTCCCTGCAAGATCAATAGAGCATCGCCAATTTGCTTTTGAACGCTGTCAATTTCCTGGCGTTGTTCGATGAGTTCATCGGCAGAAAGCCCGCCGGCGACTCCCAGGCTACCAGAGTGATCGGTAACTGCCAGAACACGATAACTTCGCGCCAGGGCTGCCTGCGCCATTTCCTGGATGCTGAGCTTGCCGTCGCTCCAGGTGGAGTGTGAATGGAGTTCAGCGCGGATATCCCTAACTTCGATCAAGCGGGGCAGCCGTCCAGCTATGGCAGCCTGAACCTCGCCGCGATCCTCGCGCAATTCCGGGGGAATCCAGGGTAAACCCAGCGTAGCGTAAACTTCTTCTTCAGTAGCGCATAAGATCTCGCTGCCATCTGATTTTAGGAAAGCTTGATCAGACAGGGACAGACCTTTCTTAATCGCCAGTTCTCGTAAGCGTACGTTATGATCTTTAGAACCGGTAGCATATGCCAGAGCTGTGCCAAAGCGTTCGGGAGGGTGCACCCACAGCTGCGCGCGCAGATTATTATGATACTCAACACTGGCTTTTGTCTCACCCTGGCTGACCACGCGTGCCACCTGGGGATGATTGACAAAGGCTTGCATGACAGCCTTGGAATCCGCTGCGGCAGCCACCAAATCCAGATCGCCGACTGTGGAGCGCATCCGCCTCAAACTGCCACCCGCCGCAGTCTTGGTTACGCCCGGAGCTTCAGCAAGATATTTCAGCAGCTCCTGAGCAAAAGGCCATGCTTTTCCGAGCGGAGCGCGCGTGCTGCGCCGTGACAGCGCTTCAATGCCAGCGATAATTTTGGCTTCAGACTTTTCGCCCATCCCGGGTAAGGTCCGTAATTTACCTGTCCGAGCGGCAGCTTCCAGCTCTGACAAACTGGTGATCCCAGCCTGTTTCCAGAATAATGCTACTTTCTTGGGGCCAACTTCTGGCACCTGTAAGATCTCGACCAGCGTGGGAGGAACCTCGGCTTGCAGCTTATCCAAAAAACCCAGTTTACCGGTTGATAGCAGTTCATCTATCTTTTCAGCGATGGCTTTGCCTACCCCTGGAATCTCCATGAGCTTATCGTCCTGCCAGAAATCAGCGGCAGGCTGGCTCAGGTTTTCCAGGCTTTCAGCCGCTTTGCGGTAAGCCAGGGTTTTATAGATCACTTCCCCTTTGATTTCCAACAGGTTGGCAATCAAAGTGAACGTATCGGCTAATTGCTGATTGGAGAATTTTGCGGGTGTCATGCGCTAAATCATACCACGCTTGTCTGATTTGATTTAGTCCAACGGGCGTTTTACGGTGAGGGCGACCCAGTCGCCGCTCTTAAGGATTTCTATCTGGTTAAAACCATGCCGCCGGGCAGCTCCGGCAACTTCCTCAGTTTGTTCGGCCAGGATACCGGAGAGGATCAACTTGCCAGCAGGGCTGACTAGATCACCCAGACCTTGATCAAATAATCGCACCAGGACAGGCGCCAGGATGTTCGCCAGGACTAAGGGGGCAGCCTGTAACGAGAATGCCCCGGCTTTGATTTCGTCCAGCGAGCCCAGACCAAGCTCCAGATTGGCGTTTACAGCGTTTGTCTCAGCATTTTTAATGGCGGAGCGGATTGCGTCTGCATCAATATCCACTCCCAGGGCATGCCGGGCGCCTAATTTAATAGCCGCAACAGCCAGGATGCCTGATCCACAGCCCAGATCGATCACTGTCTTTGGTCCAGGGGTCACTGTAAAACAAGTCTCAATCGCTTCCAGGCATAGTTGGGTGGTAGGATGTGTGCCGGTGCCAAAAGCCATACCTGGGTCAATGCGGATTGGAATCCGCCCCTGGGTATCGATCTCCATCCAGGCGGGCACGATCATTAAACGCTCGCCAATTGCGATCGGCTTATAATGCTGTTTCCAGGCTTCGGACCAATCTTTTTCTACGATCGGCGTGAATTGGGCTGGGGGGAGGGGGCGAATAATTCCCAGGTAGAAGAGGGCTTCCTCAACGCGACGGCGCGTTTCTTCAATTTGATCGTCCATTGCCAGGTAAGCAGCCACTCGTAGAGGGCCTACGACCCAGCCTTCACTTTCGCCGGAATCGGTGATCACTTTGGTCGATTCGATCACCACGCCGGTAGGCGCATAGCGTGCCAACACATCGGCCACAGCTTCCGCCAGCTCGCCATCCACAACTAAAGATACTTCCAGCCAGGTTGCTTCGTCCATTTCTGCCTCAGAAATAGGATTTATGCGCCGCAGGAGAAATCGAGGTTTTACCCACCCAGGGTTTCTTTAAGCCAGTCTAAAAAACTTCGTTCTTGTGGGCGGACCTCGCTCCCCAGGCTCTTGGCAAGCTGCTCGAACAGGCCGCGTTGTTCAGCGTTTAATCGAGTGGGCACTTCCACATTGACGATTACTTTTTGGTCCCCACGCCCGTTACCACGCAGATGGGGAATGCCTTTTGAACGCAAAGTAAGGACTTTGCCAGGTTGTGTGCCGGTGGGGATTTTTAATTTGGCCAGCCCATCTACAGTAGGAATCTCGACTTCTGCCCCCAAAGCAGCCTGGGCAATGTTGATATTTAGATCCAGGAGGATATCGAAGTCTCGGCGCCGGAAGAATTGATGCGGTTTGACCTGGATGAGAATATAAAGATTGCCGGCTGGGCCGCCATTCACACCAGGCTGCCCTTCGCTGGCCAGGCGGATCTGGTTTCCGGTGTCTACCCCGCCAGGGATGGAAACGATCTTTTTGCGCGTTTTACGCTCCAATCCGCGCCCCTGGCAGGTATGGCAGGGTGTCGTGATGGTTTCACCCTGACCCCGGCAGGTTGGGCAGGTGGCTACCTGAACCATTGATCCAAGGATTGTCTGGCGCACTTGACGAACCTCTCCACTACCATTGCAGGTGGTACAACGGACCGGGGAAGTGCCTGGCTCGGCCCCGCTGCCATTGCAGGTAGCGCAGATTTCATCACGGGTGACCTCAATTTCCTTTTCTACTCCAAAAACTGATTCTTCGAAGGTGAGTTCAAGGCGTACCTGCAGATCATCCCCGCGGCGTGGCATATTGCGGCTGCGCCGGTT
>CAYXDC010000092.1:0-11545 GCA_964463505.1 uncultured Anaerolineaceae bacterium | reverse complement strand
GGTGGCATCTTCTGGCACGCGCGCTAGCGCACCGCCCAGGGCGCGCAGCTGCGCCACGCGCATTGGCGCGTCAGATGCCTCCAGATAACGCACGATCGTTTCCGCAGCAGTCTGGTCGACATGTTTGATGAACATATTATGGCCCACGACGGCGATCGGGTGGTAGCCGCCCTCCTCCTCCGGGAACATTTCTGCATAGCGCATGGGGCGCAGCATATCTGCCAGCGGCGCGGCCAAGGCTCGGAATGGCGCCAGAGCCAGTTTCGCCTCCTCGAGCGGCCCGGCATAGACCATCATCGCCATCAGGATCAGTTTGCCGTGCACATCCGGCGGCAGGAAGGGCATGGGCGGCGCAGACATCACATTGGCGATGGTGGACAGATCATCCCCTGCCGCCTCTGCCAGCGCCATAAAGCCTGCCAGCACCTCCGGCGTCGCCGGCAGGACCAGCATACCGCCCACAATCTGTTCCAACTCATGCAGCTGGAATTTGAAACGTGTGGCGACGCCAAAATTGCCGCCGCCGCCGCGCAGCGCCCAGAACAAATCCGGGTGCTCCTCATTGTCTACACGCAAAATGCTACCATCCGCAGTCACAATTTCTGCCGCCAGCAGGGAATCAATCGTCAGGCCGTACCTGCGCACCAGGTAGCCAATCCCGCCGCCCAGCGTGATACCGCCGATCCCCACCGAGCCGGTATCGCCAAATCCAGTCACCAGGCCATGCTCGCCTACCGCGGCCGTGTATTCACCCGCGGTCAGGCCGCTCTCCGCCCAGGCAGTGCGCCCCTCCAGGTCCAACTCCAGGGCTTTCATGCACGATAGATCGAGCACAATGCCATCGTCCACCACGCTGTGACCGGCCGCACTGTGCCCGCCGCTGCGCACCGCCAGCGGTAAGCCCGTCTGGCGCGCCAGCTCGATCACCGCGGCCACTTCAGGAGCATCCGTAGGGCGAATGATCACCGCCGGGCGCCGGTCCATGCCGCCATAGAAGAGGCTGCGGGCGACGTCGTAATCCGCGTCCCCTGGTGAGATCACCCGCCCGTCCAGCGCGGCTCTCAATTCGGGGATAGCAATCCCCTGGCGCATCACTGCACGTGCAATCGTAGCGCTGTGCGAGCCGCCCCCATTCCATTGTGTCCTTCGGTTTAGCAGATGCATATCCGTACTCCTTTGAACTTGAAAAGCCCGAACAAGTTTTGGCGATCGGATGCGCGCTCAATCACCCGTCTGTACACGTTCAACCTGGGGCCGGCTGGCAGGCAGCAGCACCGGCAAACGCTTGAAGAAGATCCATAATCCGGGGAGCGCCATGCCTGCCCCGGAGATGACCAGCAGTAATTCGATGGAGATCACATCGGCGACCGGTCCGAACACCAACATTCCCAAAGGCATCACCGCGCTCATGATCATTTGCTGCACGCCGAAGACGCGCCCCTGCATATCCTGGCTGACAATTTCCTGCAGCAAGGAGGTGGTCGGCACATTGAACATCGGCATGGGGATGCCGAGCAGGAACATCATGATCAGGTAAACGATCAGATTGGTCGATAAACCGGCTGAGGTGACCAGAACCGACCACAGGATGCAGGCGAACCCGATGGTACGGAAGTGACTTTTAAAGCCGCCCCAGGCCATCATGATCGCGCCGCCGACAATCGAACCCAGAAAGAAGGTCACCTCATTGGCGGTCAGCTTCCACACTTCGTCACCGAAGCTGCGCGTGACCATCAAGGGGGAGAGAAAAGCTATGGGGGTCACCAGGAAAAAAGTCACCGAAAAGAAGATGAACAGCGTGCGAATGGTGCGGTTCCCAGCGATGTACACCAGGCCGGATTTCAAATCGTCGAGATAGCCGGTCAGCTGGGCCTGGGCGGCTTTCTGGTGCACCGCCACTTTGAGCACCACCAGTAAGCTCACCGCCAGGAGGGCTGTGACGACGTCGATGAAGAAGATCGCCTCCAGGCGCGAGAAAGACATCAGTGTCCCGGCCAAAACCGGCGTGACGATCATGATGAAGGGGTGGATTGTGCCAAACAGGCTGTTCACCTTCACCAGGCGCTCGGGTGGGACAATTTGCGGGAGCAGTGCATTGACCG
The DNA here is from genome assembly GCA_964463505.1 of uncultured Anaerolineaceae bacterium. Lineage (GTDB taxonomy): Bacteria > Chloroflexota > Anaerolineae > Anaerolineales > UBA4823 > JAJZSS01. Next base: position 9,443 of record CAYXDC010000092.1, on the reverse strand, counting down.
CCGGCGACTGTATACCCGCTCCGATAGAGCGAATCCCGGACACCACATAGATCAGCCACAATTCCTGATAGCCCATCATGAAGAATATCGCCAGGACCAGGGTGGAGCTGGCAGTGAGCAGGTCTGCGCCGATAATCAGCAATTTTCTCGGGTAGCGATCCGCCCACACCCCGGCAAATAAAGAGATCACCAATTGGGGCAAGAAGCCCACCAGGGTCGAGATGGTCAGCGCCGCGCCGGACTGGGTCGAAAGCGTGACATACCAGATGATGGCATACTGCACCAGCATCGAGCCAAACAGGGATAACCCCTGGCTGATCATGAACAACGCAGTCTTCTTTTGCCAACCTGTATATTCAAGCCCTTCTGGATTAACCGTACCGGTAAATTCTTGCATGGTGTGTACCTCCGTGCAGCGATGGTTCTGCATAATGGTTTATATTGGATATATTCGATCTTTTTAGACCAAATATTCTAATAATATACAGACTTTTAGGTTAAAAGTCAAGCTCCAAAGGGATGAATTTAGATTAAAAAAAGGAGTTGTTCCAGTCAGCCCGCTTATTCTCCCAGCAGCTCTCCCCCCCACTCGGATGGATGCGTATCAGTGATAGATTGTGAAAATGTCCAGCGGTAACCGCCGGTGTCCTCAACAGTGTACTGGCGTTCGCCAAATGGAAAATTCTCGGGCGGCTGCAGGATTCTCGCCCCACGCTGCTGGACGAAGCGGTAGTGCGCATCGACATCCGCCACCCGCACCATCAGCCCAAAGGTAGCTGCAGGTGGCAGAAGAGTGAGCTGTTCAGCGGTCTCAACCACCTCAGGCTCAGGGGCGGGTAAAGCGAAAGCCACTACCGAGACCTGCCCGACGAGCAGCTGCACGCGGTGGCTGCCGATGCGCAGGCGCTCTCTGAATCCGAAGACATTGCACAACCAGCCCACCGCGGCCCGTAAATCCCGGTAGCCCAGCTCGGGGATGATGCTGCCCGGCGGCATGGAGCGATTGTCAAGCACAGGTAAGAGATATTGGTACGTCGCTGCCATTGAAATCTCCCATTCAGGAAACTGGATTCCTGGAATATTCAGATAATTCTTGTCCGTTTATTATAGAGGGTTTTCGTGGTCACAAAAGTTAATATTGCGCGCCATTTGGATTAACATTCGTTTGAATCAAAACAGCCGCACAGGATGGTGTGGCTGTCAGGTTTGTGCAATGTGCTGGACTTTCAATGTACTACTTGGTCAGCTTGATCTCCACGTCTTTGGGCAAGGCCAGCCCGGCGGCGATCTCCACCGCCTTGATGATCCCCACCGGCACCGGGCAGGCGGCATGCGTGCAGTATTTATGCCCCATCTCCAGGCTCCTGGGCATCCCGCGCCGGGTGGAGATCTCCTGAAAGGGCTCGACCTCGCTGAGCTCCTGGGCCAGCTTTTGAATGGCGGCGCACTCGCTGGTGATCTCTAAGTGCACACCGTTGTCATTCTTCTGCGCTTCTACCTTGGTACTGAACCCACACACCCCGGCAAATATTTCCGCTTTAGCCATCTATACACCTGATGATCGTTTAATGATCCTATAAACTCTTTGAAATCCTGTTTTAGCATCAGCTTGACATCGATCTCATTAAGCCTAATGCTTGAGCATGGGCAGGAACAGATCGTAGAGCGGATCGCCGGCGACCAGCACCCGGGCGGTATCCGAGTCGCTGGCTTCTGCCCCTTCCAGCGTCAGCGCGCTCCAGGTGCCTGTATTGATCACCGAATTGCTGATCACCACCGTCTGGGTGATAAATACCGAGACATCTGGCGCCAGGTCGTAATCGAGGCTCGGCAGGATCGTTCCCAGCTCATCATCGACCAGATTATGTGTCACCAGCATCGACACACCGGTATTGCGCACCACATAACAATAGGTGACTTCCTCGCCAGCCTCAATGTCGACCGAATCGGTGGTTGCACATGCCGCCGGATTGAGCCCAACTGTCTTGACCAGCTCGAGTGTGGGCGGCACCACAGTAACCTGCGCCGTATCGCCCCCGCTGGCCGTTCTACCATCGACGGTATCCGCCCTCCAGGTGGCGGTATTGATCACCGACTCGCTGATTACCACCGTCTGCGTCAAAAACGCACTGGCTGACGGGGCTAAAACATAAGGAAAGTCAGTCAGAATAGTCCCCAGCCGGTCATCCACCAGATCATGCACCACCAGGGGATCCAGCCCGGTATTGGTCACCTCATAGCAGTAAGTCACCCGCACAAAAGGCCTAACTTCGATCGCATCCGTTGTTGAGCAGGCGTTGGCGTCCGTACCTACTGTTTTAGTCAGGGCCAGCGAAGGAGGCAGCACCGTCACCCGGGCGGTAGCCTCATCGCTGGCCGTCCCGCCATAAGTCGATAAGGCACTCCAGGTGGCGTGGTTGGTCACCGACTCGCTGATTACGGCTGTCATCGTCAGGAATGCACTGGCGTCTGGCACCAAGATGTAGGGGAAATTATCCAGGACGAGCCCCAACTGATCATCCACCAGGTCGTGCTCGATCAGGTTTTCGGTCCCGGTATTGTGGACCGTATAGCAGTAAGTGACCTCGGTCCCAAGCGCCACGTCGAGGGCATCCGTCGTGGCGCACGCATTTGGATCCAGACCCACCGTCTTCACCAGCTCCAGCTCGGGCGGCAGCAGCGCGACCGTGGCAGTATCCGTATCGCTGACCACTTCGGGATCAAGTGAAGTCCAAGTAGCTGTATTGGTGACCGATTCAGTGATAAAAGTGCTCTCAATATGATGTATGGTTGTCTCACGCGGAAAATTGAAAATGTTATCTTCAAGTAGCAATCCGAGCTGGTCATCCACCAGGGTGTGGTATTTCAAGTTTTCATCCCCAGTATTGGAGATCTCGTAACAATAAAAGACCTCGGTTCCCCGATGCACAGCAATCGATTTGGTGGTGGCGCAGACTTCAGGCACTGTACCCACGGTTTTTACCAGGTCCACGCCCACCGTACTGACCGCTGCCCGCGTGGCGCCGGCCCCCAATGCGAACAACCCCAGCAGGGCCATCGCCATGCCCACGCCCACACTGACTAAAACAGTGATGTAGCGGTAACTCGTCTTTGTTGGCATGAAGCCTCCCCGAATACCTTTTCCCAGTCTTTGCTACTGTCCACCATACAATGGCAGGCGTACTCCATTCACCTGCTGCGCTGCATCGGAGCACAGGTAAATTATAGCCGCTAATATCTCTTCCGGGGTTGTCCAGGAGGCGTTGCCGGGCGAGGGCTGGCGCTGGCGTTCATGCTGCACATCAATCGTTTTTACCCGCAGCACATTGGCTGTGACGCCGGTATGCTTGAGCTCCTCCGCCAGGGTCAGCATCAAAGCCTCCTGAGCGGCTTTGCCAATCGTGTAAGGTGCGCCTTTGGCCGGCGGTTTGCCTGCATTGGGGGACGAGATAACGATCAACCTGCCCCAGCCGTTGACAAGCATGTGCGGGGCAAACACCTGCGCCAGGTAGAAAGTGGACCACAGATGCTGCTGCAGCATACTGGCAACTTCATCCGATGTGACCTCGGGCAACGCCTTCCCGCCCAGCCAGCCACCCACAAAATGTAAGAGGATATCCGCCCGACCAAACTTAGCGGTCACCGCCTCCAGCAGCGCCGGGGCGGATGCAGGCTGGGTTAAATCCGCTGCATAATCCAACCAGCGCTCCTGCGGCAGGTCGAGCTCCCGCCCCAAAGCTGCCAATTTATCCTCACTCGAGCCCGCCAGGGCCAGCCGCATCCCGCGCTGCGCCAGTTGTTGGGCTGCCACGCGCCCCAGGCCGCCCGTCGCGCCGGTGATCACCGCCACTCGCTGATCAATTCCCATGCGACTATTCTCCTTCCCCAGCCGATTCACTCTGGTGCAGTGCCCCGATTTGATCCAGGGTCATCCCTTCCACCAGCGGCAGGTCGAGCTGTTCAAAGAAGCGCACCTGCTGCCCAACTTTCAACAAGTGGCCTGATTTTTCAGCTTTGGTATTCAGATAAAACTCGTTGTAGGGGTTGGGTGGGATAATCAGCGGAATGCGCTCGGTGATCTTGATCCCAAATTGTGTCAGATCATTGATCTTTTTGGGATTATTGGTCATCAAACGGATGGATTTCACCTTGAGTGAGCCCAGCATATGCGCGGCCACACTGTAATCACGCTCATCGTCGCGAAATCCCAGCGCCAGGTTAGCCTCCACGGTATCGTACCCGTAATCTTGCAGCCCATAGGCGCGAATTTTATTGGTGAAACCGATGCCGCGCCCTTCCTGGCGCAAATATAGCAGGATGCCATTCTCCATCTGGCCGATCGTGCGCAGCGCAGTTTCCAGTTGATCGCGGCAGTCGCAGCGCAGCGAGCCGATCGCATCCCCGGTCAGGCATTCGGAATGCATGCGCACGGGCACATTCTCACATCCCGTAATATCCCCATGGACAAAGGCAGCGTGTTCCTTGCTGTCCCGGTTATTCCAGAATGCTACCACCTGGAACTGCCCGAAGCGCGAAGGCAGCTCGGCGATCGAAGCAATGTGCACACACACATGGTGGATGCCATAGCCTTCACATTCGTGAGCGCGGTTTTCGTCCAATATTTCTCTGATCTGCAGTGGGTTGAGGGCCATAAAGGTACTCCTTGAGTATAGAAACTGTTGAAGCGACTATTATAGTCCGAATAGCTGTTTAACCTTGGAAACTCAAGCGCATCTCAGGCGATTTTTTTGCTGTACCACGGCGTATTTGAGACAGCGTGAAACCCGAGTACATGGGCCAGGGCCAGCATGGCAGTATTCTCGCTGCTGGTCCCCAGGAGCGCTGTATCCATGCCACGCCCCCTGAGCATCCCCACCAGGATCAGCGCTCTTGCCAGCTCCAGCCGCCGATAAGCCGGATGAGTCGCCACCGGATGGATCCTGCTCTCTTTTAAACCCACAGCATGCGGCATGTCGTCCGGGAAGATCTGGCAGACACAAAAAGCCGTCAGCTCCCCATCCGGCGCAACAGCTAGCCCCGCCAGCGGCTATCCAACGACAGGTCCAGGGTATTCATCATTAGCGCAAACAGGAAATGCTCGACCTAATTCGGCAGGGCCACCTACCCGCGCTTTCAATCACTTAATACTGCACGGCTGCTAATATTGTGAATAGGTGAAATCATAATAACTGGGCCAGCTTTCGATCGTTTCGCCGCTTGCCATCTCCCAGATCAGGATCGAAAATTTTAGCTCATACTCGCCGTCCGGCAAATCCAGCTCGTCATAGGGCATAAACAGCTCAAAATCCTCGAAAACGGCGCTGGGATAGACAGGCGTGAAATCCTGAAATACAACCACCTGCCCGCCTTCAGAATTGTAACTGGCATTGGCGTCCATCAACCAGTTGCCCGACACATCATAAAAATAGGCTGCAATCCCGCATGGCACCCCCTCCAGGCCGTCCACCTCAAAGTCGACATGGATCAGCATGCCGTCCATTCCCATCTGGACCAGATCAAAATCGACCCAGATATCGTTGATCCTGGCAGAACGGCCACCCATCCGGGTCGCCGGCTGTTCCAGCGGCAAATCTGTGGGAGTTGGAGGCGGTACTGTGGGGGTCGGCTGTTCAACTGTTGCGACAGGCAGCGCAGTCGGGATCTCGGTCGCAGGGATTGGTGAGGCGGCGGTGGGCGTCATGAAGCGCACCAGGGCAACCCCCATCAGAAAAGCACCCACCAGAAACATGAGATAGCGCGGGATTTTACTCAGCGGCGGCACTTTAATAGCCGATATCTCCAGCCCGCCCCCGATCAAACCAATCAAAAAGAAGGCTGCCCCAACGATAAACAGGATCCCTTCATTTGTCTCTGGCATGCTGAACCTCCTCGGCGCGCGAAGCCGTATTCTGTTTTCTCATTCGATTGGGGTCCGGTTAGAGTGTAGTTCGGTCCATTCCCAGGATGGTTTTCAGCCGCAACCGGCCCGGGATGGATCGAGGCTCGATGCGCTTATTATTATACATGAGAGAAGCTGAGTTTCGTTCAATTTTCGGCCGGGGAAAATCAGGCGATCTTTTTACTGTACCACAACGTATTGGAGGCGGTATGAAACCCGAGCGAGCCAGCCAGTGCCAGCATGGCGGCGTTCTCGCTGCTGGTTCCCAGGAGCGCTGTATCGATGCCGCGCTCCCTGAACAAATGCATCCCCGTCAGGATCAGCGCCTGCGCCAGCCCTTGCCGCCGGTAAGCTGGATGCGTCGACACCGGATCGGTCCAGCCCTCCTTCAATCCCCCCGCCCGCGCCGTGTCGTCCGGGAAGATCTGGCAGACGCACAAAGCCGCCAGCTCCCCACCCGGCGCCACAGCCACCAGGTCCAGCTCGGGGATGTAATCCGGGGCATGCATGATCGCCTGGCGGTATGCTATCGTCATATTCTCGCTGCCAAAGGCAGTCCGATGCAGAGCCACATAGGCATCGAGCTTGGCTTCACCGGAAAGGGGCCGGATCATGAATCCATCCGGGAGCCGCGGCTCAGGGATGTGCTCATCCAGGGCGCGTGCCAGGAGCAGGGAAGAGTCCATCAGGCGCTCGAATCCATGGCGCTCCAAAAAGGCGATCCGGGGCAGGTCCGTTTCCAGGGAGCTGGCGTCCAGCGTGCCTGCCTCGCCGCTCGCCAGCTCCCGCTTTTGCTGCGCAGCAACCGCCCAGGCGACCAGTTCCTTTTCGATCTCAGGGGAGAACCGGGCGGCGTCGAAAGCATCCACCAGGTTCTGGTAGCGGCTGACATAGGCGAAGCCCGCCAGCCGCTGTTGATCGTCTATCCACAGCCGCGCCGTAACCTGCACGGCTGGATCGGCCAGCTCCTCATGCAGGTCGGCGGCGATCGGGTAAATCACCTGCCCTTGCTGGCGCAGGGAGTGGCACAGCGCGATCATGGACTGCAGATCGAAAGGATCGTAGGGACGGGAAGTCAGGTTGCTCATCGGGGTAGCCTTATAAGGATCTTACAATGGGTAAGGATATTATAATATTTATGTAGACCGGTTAATATTTTGCAGCGTATCATAAATCCGGATCAAAAATAGTGGGGCTGGCGCGCTGAGTTGAGTATAACGGAGATGAAAAAATATCAGAAAGCGATCAATACAAGAATAAGAAGAGTCTACTCAACAATCCCAAGTTCCCAGCAAAAGTTCCTCAAAGAATTCGAAGAATCCCATTCTCAGAAAAGCCTGCATGTGAATGGGATCACCTGGAAATACTTTGATTCAGAAAAAGGCAAGGATGCATTATTACTGCTTCACGGGGGATATTCCGATTTCGATATGTGGATACATCAAATCGTGGAATTTGAAAAGGACTACCGTATCATAGCACCCACGTGCCCCATATTGCTGAATGCGACGATGAAAGTGTATTCAGATGCACTTTCTACAATCTTGAGAGCGGAAAACCTCCTGAAAGTCAACATGATGGGATATAGCAAAGGCGGACTCGTTGCGTAATGCTTCTTAAGGGATTATTCGGCCATGGTTGAGAAAGCAATACTGGCTCACAAGTTTTACCCTTCCACGGAAGTCTCATATTATCGTCACAATTTCACGATATTCAGGATCTTGCCTTTTTTTCTGACTGAACTGCTATTCAGGGCTTTAGCAAAGCCAGACAAAGAAGACTTACAGCACGATTCCGTCGAATGGCTTGCATGGTACAGAGGTTATTTCAAGGAGTTGAAATCAAGGCTTACAAAGGAGGCATTAATAACCCACATAGACCTGATGATTGATTTTGCGAGAAGTTTTAACTTCAATCCAGATGATTTATCTTCGTGGAAGGGCAAGATGCTGATCACCGTTGCCGAAGATGATATCGTTATGAAGTATTTTGATGGAATGAAGCGGCTCTATCCAAATGCTGAATACCATGTATTTAGGAAAGGGCTTGGTGCTCATTCAATTGCCCTGATTTCTCCCCAAACATTCAATCAGCGTATACAACAGTTCTTGGAAAATGAGACAGTGACCGACTAACACCCACCACACCTGACTTCTGGGATTCTGCGCCATTATGGGGCTTTTACCCACGCCAAAGCGGAATCATCATCTCAAGCCGAGTCCACGCCCAACAGCAGGTAACGAAAACCGTTTGGCTACGATTGACGACATAAAAAAATTATGGTACAGAACCATAAATAATGAAAAGAGGCTGACATGAAAAATAAACTCGTTCTCTTCCCAATAATTGCCTTGCTCTTTGCCATGAATAGCTGTGAACTGGGGGGTGTTGAATACGATCCGGGGATCGAGATAACCACATGCGATATTAGATGTGGTGAGACCGATGTGTGTCAAACTTCACGTGGTGATATGGTGGAGAATCAAGAAGTAGATGTGAGTTTTCGTATCTATGGTGTCAATCAAGATGGCATAAGGGATTTCCCTGAGGATTTGGAAATTATCAACATTACATCACTTCTCACAGTGGAAGGAGAGGGAAGTGTAATGATAACGATCAAAGACGCAAGTGGAAAATCAATATCAGGGACTGCGACTAGCGGGAATCCGGCTGAATTGACTACCGACATATCCCTCGTTTTGAAACAAGAAAAGCCTACCGAAATATCGGAACTGATTCAGTCAGCCAATATCGAAGGGATCATGGTGAAAACGATCAATGGACCTGCATTCGATGTGCAGCTCAATCTTACAGTTAACGAATGTGTCTCCAATTGGTGCACAGGAACACATCCAGTATGCACATCTCCTTGAAAAACAGCATGAATAAGAATGGTGAAATTTGTAAGTGAGCCGCTCAGCACCTATCTAGGCAACAGTGGCACCACCACTTAAGGTTTATTGCATGTTTTCTGAAGTGACACGATAATGCAGTAAAGCCTTGCCAGCCCCTGCCGCAGGTAAGCCGGGTAAGTCGCCACCGGATCGGTCCAGCCTTCCTTCATCCCTCCCGCCCGCGGTGTGTCGTCCGGGAAGATCTGGCACACGCACAGCGCCGCCAGCTTCCCACCCGGCGCCACAGCTACCAGATCCAGCTCGGGTATGTAATCCGGGGCGAGTAGGATCGCCTGGCGGTGCTCAATCGTCGTATTTTCGCTGCCAAAGGCAGCCCGGTGCAGAACCACATAGGCTTCGAGCTCGGCTTCGCCCGACAGGGGGCGGATCACGAATCCCTCCGGGATATATAGCTCAGGAATCTCCTCATACATGGAGCGGGCCAAGAGCATAGAAGAGTTTGCCAGGTTGCGCTTTTGCTGCGCAGCAACCACCCAGGCGACCAGCTTCGTTTCAATCTCAGGGGAAAACCAGGTGGCATCGAAAACATCCACCAGGTTCTGGTAGCAGTTGACGTAGGCAAAGCCCACCAACCGCTGTTGATCGTCTGCCCACAACCGCGCCGTAACCTGTACGGCCGAGTTTTAATA
>CAYXDC010000091.1:0-11559 GCA_964463505.1 uncultured Anaerolineaceae bacterium | reverse complement strand
GTGGGCGCGGAGGGGCTCGAACCCACGAACCTCACGGATGTGAACCGTGCGCTCTGACCAACTGAGCTACGCGCCCTTTTAGCGGTCGAAATTATACCCGAAGAATAAGAGGATTGCAAGCGCTACCTGCGAGATTTGAAAATCTATGGTAAAACAATAAATAAACCATCTTGCCATTCTTGTTCTTCATTAGAGTTTATACGACAAGTTATGAATCTGAAAAAAGCTGCTGCAACTCGGGCATTAGAAGCTGTATCCAGCGGAATGAGCCTGGGTTTAGGTACGGGATCTACCAGCGCAATCTTTGTGGATTTATTGGGTGAAGCAATCCAATCCGGACGCTTGACGGGAATACGGGCTGTACCCACCTCGAATGCCACAGCTAAACATGCGCAACGTCGGGGCATCCCTCTGGTGTCTCTGCAGGATCAGCCAGAGTTGGATCTGGCGGTGGACAGCGCTGACGAGGTAGACCCTGATCTGAACCTGATCAAAGGCCTTGGCAAAGCCTTGTTGCGAGAAAAAATTGTTGAAGTTCATGCTCGGAAGCTGTTGATCATTGTAGATGATTCTAAACTTGTAACCCAATTAGGCTTGCGCGGACCGCTGCCAGTGGAAATTGTGCCTTTTGAGGCTGAGGCGCATGTGCGCTGGCTGAATACGCTTGGCTGCCGGGCAGAAATATGGCGCGATGAAAATAACCGTCCCTGGGTTACCGACAATCACAATTTTATAGCACGCTGTTGGTTTGCTCAGGGCATCTTGGATGTTTATGCCCTCGCACGCCAGTTAGAAAGTCGCCCTGGAATTGTGGAACATGGTCTATTTCTGGACATGGCTCAAGAGGTGATAGTGGCTAGTGTGGATCAAATTACGTTATTGGAGCGAACATATTGAACATTGAGATAGCGGCATCGATTCTTTCGGCAGATTTTGGTCATCTGGCCGATCAAGTCCTGGAAGCAGTCCAGGCGGGTGTAGACCGTATCCATGTGGATGTGATGGACGGACATTTTGTACCAAACCTGACCATTGGGCCACTGGTCGTGGAATCCTTGCGCGGGATCACACACCAGGTGCAAATACCTTTAGATGTCCATTTGATGATCGAGCGTCCAGAATTGCTTATCCCAGCATTTGCGCAAGCAGGGGCTGATTACCTGACCGTGCATGTTGAAACCTGTCCACATTTACACCGCACAATTCAGATGATCCGTGAGCTGGGGGTAGTGCCTGGTGTGACCTTAAATCCTGCAACTCCATTGAGCAGCCTGGAAGAGATCTTGCCTGAAGTAGAGCAGGTGTTGATCATGAGCGTTAACCCTGGCTTTGGCGGACAGGCATATATTCCGGCCAGCACCAGCAGGATTAATCGCCTGCGCCGGATGCTGAACGAGCGTGGACTGGAAAGGGTAGCCATCGAAGTAGATGGTGGTATCAAAGCGGATAATGCATATCAGGTCGTGGCTGCTGGTGCTAATATCCTGGTAGTCGGATCCGGAATATATAATTCAACATCCAGCGTAGAAGATAATGTGGCAGCCCTGCAGCGGGCAATTGCTGCACCGGATTGACAGTTGCTGAGATGAACGCCAGCGCCGGGCTGCCCGTGTCGGGCTGCCCGTGCCGGGCTTGACCCGCTTGCAGTGGTAAGTTATAATTTACACAAGTTAATTAAATAACCTTCGGGGCAGGGTGAGAGCTCCTGTAGCGTTTTGCGCAGGGAAAGCTCAATTCCCGATCGGTGGTATAGCCCACGAGCAGCACACTCCTGAGGTGCGTTGCATGATCCGGTGAGACTCCGGAGCCGACGGTATAGTCCGGATGAAAGAAGGTTGCACATCCAGATCAGGCGTCTGCCTGGAACACTTGGTTCCAGGTGTGTGGGCGCATATGTGGCTTAATTATGCTGCAAAAACTGGATTGTCTGGCACCTGCCCCATGGTTTAGCAAAAACCAGGCAGGTGTTTTTGATTAAGATGATGGATCGTCTGATGGATAAAAAAGAATTGTCACCTGTTCGTCCGCAAAATTGGACGAATGTAATATTGGTTCCCATCTCTATTGGTTTAGCAATCAGTTTGTGGTGGCTGATCACGAAGGTGGGATCTTTTCCTGCCTTTATCCTACCATCTCCAATCCTGGTCTGGCAACGCTTTATCCAGCTCATCCAGGATGGTAGCCTGTTCCGTCACGCACTGATCACCCTTAGTGAAATACTTGCTGGGCTTGCCATCGGTGTGATTTTTGCTTCGGCGCTGGGCTACTTGCTGGCAAAGTCTCCCACGGTGGAGCGACTGCTGGCTCCTTACATTATTGCTTCCCAATCTATACCAACCATTGCCATTGCACCCTTGCTGATAATATGGTTCCCGGCGGGGCTGCTTGCAAAAGTACTGATTTGTGCCCTGACCGTGTTCTTCCCGGTGTTGGTCAATACTGTAGTTGGTTTGCGTTCTGTGCCGGATGATCTACGTGATTTAATGCGCTCCTTACAAGCTAACCGCTGGCAGACTTTCACAAAACTGGAGATACCCGCTTCTATGCCAGTATTTCTGGGCGGGCTGCGCGTTGGCGCGACTCTTTCAGTGATTGGAGCGGTGATTGGAGAATTTATAGGTTCGGATCGCGGCCTGGGTTTTCTAATTAACCGTGGGCGTGGCCAATATGATACTGCACTGGTGTTTGTAGCGGTATTTACTCTGGTGGCACTGGCTCTATTTTTGTATAGTTCAGTGGCGTATATGGAACAGCGTATACTGGCCTGGCGCCAAAAACCTGAGCAAACGCTGGTTTCTGCTCAATAAATCACTGCGGAGGTAATAAATCAATGATTAAAAAGCATTACATCTTATTCTTACTGATCGTGAGTATGTTGGTTGCATGCGCCGCCCCGGTTAGTAGCCCTACCGGTGTAACCAGCACGAACAGCAGTCCTGATACACCGCAAGCGACGGAGGAATTACAAAAGGTCCGCTTGCCGATGGGTTTCATCCCCAATGTGCAGTATGCGCCTTTTTATGTAGCTGTGGACAAGGGTTATTTCGCAGAGGCTGGCCTGGAAATCCAATTTGATTACAGCACCGAGACGGATGGCATGGCTTTAGTTGGAGCGGGAGAATTATCTTTTTCTGTAGCATCGGGCGAACAGGTTTTACTGGCGCGCGCCCAGGGACTGCCGGTGGTGTATGTGATGACCTGGTGGCATGCGTATCCGGTGGCGGTGAGCGCTAAAAAAGCCGTCGGATTGAGCACTCCAGCAGACCTGGCAGGTAAAAAGATCGGATTACCGGGGCTTTATGGAGCCAGTTATATTGGTCTGCGGGCGCTGCTTCAGGCAGGCGGTTTGAAAGAAGAAGATGTTACGCTGGATTCTATCGGTTATAACCAGGTTGAGGCGCTTGCTGTGGACCAGGAAGATGCTGTGGTTGTTTATGCCAATAATGAGCCAATTCAATTTGCGGCTCAGGGATACGAAGTTGATACGCTGCGCGTAGCGGATTATGTGGCCTTGGCATCGAACGGCCTGATAACTAACGAAGCCACGATCCAGGACAATCCTGAATTGGTGAAAAAGATAATCGTTGCGATCCTGCGAGGTGTATCGGATACACTGGCGAACCCAGATGAAGCATTCGAGATCAGTAAAAAATATGTCGAGGGCCTGGATGCCAACGCTTCGATCCAACGCCAGGTGCTGCAGGCTACGCTTGAGTTCTGGAAAGCAGAGCGCCTGGGTTATTCCCAGCCTGATGCATGGGAAAATATGCAGGAGGTACTACTCGAAATGGGGTTATTGAATGACCAACTGGACCTCTCGCAAGTATTCACCAACAAGTTTATCGGGGAATGATGCCTCTACAGACACACCAAGACGATACTCAACCAATCCTGGTTGTTGATAACCTGAGCGCGACCTTTTATAATAATAACGGTGGCTTGCAAGCGCTCGATCGGGTTTCTTTTAAGGTCTACCCGCGCCAGTTTGTGTGTCTATTAGGTCCTTCGGGTAGCGGAAAGAGCACGCTCATTCGCCTTCTAGCAGGCCTGTTGCCTGTTACGCATGGGCAGATACAATATCAGGGCCAGGCACTCCATCAACCCAATCGCGATGTAGGGGTTGTATTTCAAAAAATAAACTTGATGCCCTGGCGCACGGTATTAGAAAACATACTTCTGCCGTTGGAAATTGAGGGTATGGCGCCTGCCCAAGCCAATGCAAAAGCCCAGACCATGATCGATCTGGTAGGCTTGCAGGGATTTGAAAGTAGCCTGCCGCGTGATCTTTCGGGCGGCATGGCGCAACGTGTAGCGATCGCCCGTGCTCTGGTACATGATCCAGAGGTTCTCCTCATGGATGAGCCATTTGGCGCCCTGGATGCTCTTACCAGGGAGCGCATGGGAGCAGAGTTATTGCGTATCTGGCAGGCGCGTCAAAAAACGGTTATCATGGTGACACACAGTATATCCGAGGCTTTGTTCTTGGCGGATCGCGTGCTGGTGCTCAGTCACCGTCCTGGGCGGTTGATGCTGGATCTTGAGGTACAGTTACCGCGGCCCAGAGAAGAACAAATGCGTTATACACCACTATTTGGTGCTCTGGCCCAACAACTACGCTTAGCTATCGGGACAACCTGATTTGAGGAGATTCGTCATGATTCGCAAACTATTGCTTCTGCTCATCTTGTTGGGTTTCACCATGCCAGCGGCTGCGCAACAGGCGATCACGTTCAGCACAGTCGAGGTTGATCTCTGGCCTGAATTCGATCAACCTGAAATGCTGGTGATTTATCACCTTACTCTGTCCTCTGAAGTATCTTTGCCGGCAAATGTGACCATTCAGATTCCCACCCATGTGGGTGAGCCACATGCAGTTGCTGTCCGCCAGGCAGATGGGGCACTTTTTACCGTGCAATTTCAGCGCACAGTCCGCGATCAATGGGCAGATATCAGTCTCACCGCCACAACCCCGGATATTCAATTGGAATACTACGATCCGAATCTTCAGAAAGATGGCAATCTGCGGACTTTTACTTTTCAGTGGCCAGGAAATTCCCAGGTTGACTCGTTGCTGATCAATGTGCAGCAACCTTTCAGCGCCACGAATGTGCAAATTGATCCTGCCCTTGGAGCCGGCATCCTGCGGTCGGATGGCTTGACCTATTACTCAGGTGATGTAATTTCCTACCTTGGAAGTTCAGTCTTTGAACTCAAAATTTCATATGAAAAATCAAATGATGATTTAAGTGTAATGGATATACAGGTCCAACCCAGTTCGCCTATTGATGAGACCATCACTGGTCAAAGCGAGCCAGTGCAAACTTATTTACCCTGGCTTCTGGGTGGCCTGGGAGTGTTGCTCATTGTGGGGGGAGGCGTTTGGTACTGGCAATCCGGTCGGCGTCAACCTGCGAAATCAAAGCCTCGTGAACGGCGTAGAGCAGATGCGGCGGCTTCACAACCTGTCCTGGATGAGACCAACCAGATTTATTGCCATCAATGTGGCAAGCGTGCGGGAGCAGGAGATCGCTTTTGTCGGGTGTGTGGAACACGCTTACGATCGGATGCATAAACCGAGCTGAAATTAGGCGAGATTAAAAACGAACCGGGCACAATGCTGTGTCCGGTTCGTTTTTTTAGGAAAAGCCGGTTATGGAGCAGGTGTAGCTACGGGTGGGCGGGTTAGTCCAGAGACTGCGCCGCCGCCTCCGATATCCTGCAAGCTGTCGTACAGGACTTGCATGGAATAATCGGCGTTGTGGGCATAAGCGCCTGGATCTTTGGCGATCCACAGGAAGTTGTAGACAGCCCGCAACATGCGCGGAGTCCAGGTGCTGTAACCGTTGGTACGCACCATCTCATCTGCATCCGCCACACCATCTGCGTTGGTGTCAACGAAGAAGTATGGATATGCAGTACCATTATATACGATGGGCGTTCCAACTGTATCGGCAGCATAGGCTTGGATGGCTGCATAGAGCGCTTCTTCAAGTGTAGCGATTTCGTTAGCTACACCTTCAGTGGTATCACCATCTCCGTCATAATCGACCGGGGCGGCTGCATCCATGCGGATATTCTGCAAGTCTTCTGCTGTGCTCACACCGGTATGGCACCCAGCGCATGCAACCAGGTTATTTTCCAGTGCATGGGCGTTGTGGCAGTTGATACAGGTGCTGAAGCCGTTGGCGTGCAGGTTCTGCCCATTATATTCTTTGCCTGCGTATTCGTATGCGCCGCTGGCTTCACTACCAAAGAGCGTACCGGCAGCGGCAAAGTAATGGGGATTACGTACGTTGAGACCTTCGGTGACTGCATCATCGCCGGTTGCACCGCTGCGCGCAATGGCTGCATTCACGCTGACAACCGATTCGCGGCCCTGGTGACAATTCAAGCAGATATTTGAATTGTCTGTCTCGCCAAAGCTTACGCTCTTGCCGCTGGGCAGCTGGACGCTTTCCACCGTATACAAAGTGTAATCCGCCAGACTGTTGTGGCAAGTGCTGCAGTTCAAGCCATTGGCAACATGGGTCGAGATATTGACCCCTTCTTCCAGGTACAGCGGTAGTCCGGTCGCTGAGTGGCATTTCGCACAGCCCGCTTCGACTTCGCCATCTTCATCCCAGTGGCGGAAGGCTTCTTCTGAGCCTGCGAAGTGGCCGTGGTCGATGCGAGCGGCGGTCGATAGATCGACAGGCGTGCTCAGCACACTATTTAGATCTTCGATTGAGTCGTACACCAATTGGATGATGTACTTACCGCCGTGAGCATATGCTCCGGGGTCTTTGCTGGCAGTTTGGAAATTGTAAGCTGCTTTTAGAAGGCGACCAGTCCAGGCATTGTAAGCATTGTCTGAATTGAGTTCGTCTTCATCAACTGTTCCATTTGCATTGCCATCGATAAAGAAGTAGGGGTGGGAGCTGGAGTCGTAGGCAATCGCTGTGCCTGCTTTTTCAGTGCCGTAGGCTTGAATAGCCTGGTAAAGCATGGCTTTCAGACCATCTACCTCTGCTGCAATGCCTTCAGTGAGATCACCATCCCCGTCATAATCCACCTGGGAGCCTTGCATACGGATCGCGCGCACATCTTCCACACTGGCTACGCCGGTATGGCAGGTAGCACAGGCGTCAACCTTCAATTCCAGGGTGTGAGAATTGTGGCAGCCGATGCAGGTATCATAACCTTCGACATGGTCATTCTTGAAATCATAGGTTTTACCGGCATATTCGTAACCACCCTTGGTCTGGGTTCCGTAGAGAGTGCTCGCTGCGGCAAAGTAATGGATATTGATAAAACGCAGCTCTGCATTGGGGGTGTCCAGATCTTCGGTCATCCCATTTTCTTCCAGGGCAGCATTTACCTGGACGGAAGATGCGCGACCCTGGTGGCACTCCATACAGCGTGCTTCGGCGCCCAACCCGGTGACTTCAACACCGGAGGGGAAGACCACACTGGTCTTGGTAGCAGTCGCAGCGTTGTGGCAGGCAACACATTCGACTACTGTCCCGATTGGGCTGGCTACGTCAACCGCCCCGGCAGCGCTACCATCTGCACCAACAAAGTCCAGATATCCCGGCGTGCTGTGGCATTTGGCGCAGCTAGCCGGTACTTCAGCCGGATCATCCTCGTTCCAGTGGATGAAGGCTTCAGACTCAGCATCAGCATGGGGGGAATTGGCCCACTCATCCTGGAATGGAACATCCTTGACGACCGGGTCTGGGCAGGTGGGGCATTCTGGGATTGGTGGGCATGTAGGGCAGGGCACTGCGGTTGGAGCTTCAGTTACCACTGCTGTAGGGGCTGGTGTGCTACATGCCGCCAGCAGGATGCTCAACAAAAGGAGCAAGGCTCCGACGAACAATGTTTTTTTCATAGTTATCTCTCCTCAGTTCAGTAACGGTTTTTTTACGGGGCGCTCGGTTTGCTATGCTGGATAGCACCTCCTCAAAAATGGATTGGGTATATTTACCCATTTTAATGCGCCTATTATCCGATTTGAATAATAATGATAGGTATTATACCCCAATCATGAGTATAAGATAAGTGAAAACTTTCTCGATTGTCAGGCAGTTTTCTCAGAGTATATATGTTTTGTGCTTTGGATGAGTTTCAATACAATGACACTCTTAGTCCCTGTTTTTTTGAATCCAAGAAGTATGTGATAATTCAATTATGCTGACTATTCGATTATTCGGAGCTCCAGAGGTCTTGCAAGACGGCAAGGTTGTCAACATCAACCGCCGGAAAAGTCACGCGTTATTATAATATCTGGCAGTGCATGTGCAGCCTGTGCAACGCGCTCACCGGTTGGAGATGTTCTGGATAGACCTGCCGCGCCTAAAAGCTTTGCAATAGCAACGCACAACCCTTTACGGCCTACGGCGCGCCTTGGGCGAGGCTGTGCAGATTGAAGTTGATCAAATCCAACTGTATCCCGATGTGGATGTAGATGCTCGGCGCTTTCAAAGCCAGCTCGTCTCTTTACAGTTGGACACTCAGGAGCTGGTAAATCTGGTAGATATCTACTTTGTTGTATAGACCATCGCAGCGGACATTATGCCTGCTACGATGGTCTATTTCGCGCTACAATATCAGGGCTTACGCACCCGGTTGGAAAACTTGCTATGCAGGGTTTACTCGATGGAATCCATGTTGAATGAGCATCCACATGAGCATCAGCCTATTCTGAGTTCTGGTGCAAACCTGGATGCTGCACAGAACGCTGTGATCATGCTCCACGGACGAGGCAGTTCTGCCGTCAGCATCTTGTCCCTGGCTGATGAGTTGGATGTGCCGGATGTAGCTTATCTCGCTCCCCAGGCAGCAGGTCATAGCTGGTACCCATACCGGTTTATTGAAGCCACCTCCCGCAATGAACCCTGGCTATCATCTGCGTTGCGTCTGGTTGATAGGGCTGTCGAGCAAGCGCACCAGGTAGGTTTCCGCTATGATGAAATTGTGTTGCTGGGTTTTTCCCAGGGTGCTTGCCTGGCACTTGAATATGCAGCCAGGAATGCTCGGCGTTGGGGAGGTGTGGTTGCTTTGAGTGGCGGTTTGATTGGTGCAGATCATGAACCACGCGCTGATCAAGGAAATCTGCTTGGCACCCCCGTGTTCTTGGGGTGCAGTGATATGGATATGCATATTCCATCAGCACGTGTGCATAGCAGCGCAGAAATTATGCGTGCACTGGGCGGTGCGGTGAAAGTGAGTCTTTATCCGGGTATGGGACACACGATCAATCGGGATGAGCTCGGCTGGATTCAGGATTTACTGTTACAACTTAACGCATAGAGGTAATTTTGCACACAAACATACCTGAATCCCAAACAGATTTTAGGCGAAAATGGCATGTAATGGCGACTGTCTCCATGGGTACATTTCTGGGGACGATTGATAGCAGTATTGTGAATATTGCATTGCCAACTTTGGTCAAGGAATATGCCACCAACTTTTCAACGGTACAGTGGGTCGTGCTGATCTATTTGTTAACGGTTACGACCTTGATGTTGAGTGTCGGGCGATTGGCTGACATGATTGGCAAGAAGTATATCTATCTGGCTGGTTTTGGCATTTTTACGCTTGGCTCAGCGCTGTGTGGATTGGCGCCCGGTATTTATTGGTTAATCGGTTTTCGAGTACTCCAGGCTATTGGCGCAGTCATGGTTGTTGCATTAGGTATGGCAATTGTCACCGAAGCATTTCCTGTTCAGGAGCGTGGCAAAGCGCTGGGAATCAACGGGGCAGTTGTCTCGCTGGGAATCGTCCTGGGTCCGACTCTGGGTGGGATCATTATCCAATCTTTGTCCTGGCATTGGATCTTTTTTGTGAATTTGCCGGTTGGTCTGATTGGGATGTGGATGGTATGGCGCAATGTGCCTGCCACACAACCGGTAGGTGGTCAGCATTTTGATTTTGGAGGAGCCCTGACCCTGTTTGTAAGCATGCTGGCGTTTTTACTCGCACTGACAGCCGGGCAGAATTATGGTTTTGGTGATTGGCGGGTGGCTAGCCTCTTCGTAATCTGGGCCGTTTTCCTGGCTCTATTCGGGCGGATTGAAATCCATGCCAACCAACCGATGATTGACCTGAGTCTTTTTCGAAATGTGTTGTTCCGAATTAATTTAATTACCGGTTTTCTCGCGTTCATTGTCATTGCCGGGACGACCCTGATCATGCCTTTTTACCTGGAAAATATTCTAGGCTATCCTACCAGTCAGGCAGGTTTGTTGTTGGGGGTTCTGCCCGTCGCCCTGGGGCTAACTGCGCCAGTTTCAGGTGTGCTGTCAGACCGGCATGGCACTCGTTTAATTACGATGGTCGGCTTAATGATTTTAGTGATTGGTTATCTGGCAATGAGCACGCTGACTCAGACCTCAACTACCCTGGAGTTTGCGCTGCGTATCTTGCCGATCGGCCTGGGTATGGGGATTTTTCAATCCCCCAATAACAGCGCTATCATGGGCTCTGCACCGCGCGAGCGCCTGGGAGTCGTCTCCGGAATGCTGGCGATTTCCCGCACTCTGGGCCAGACTACCGGGATTGCGATTTTAGGAGCGATTTGGGCGGCGCGCGTATTTACAAGCGCCGGAGGAGTGGTCTCGGGCGGGGCGACTGCTGCTCCACCTGCGTCTCAGGTTGCAGGTTTGCAGGAGACGTTCCAGATCATGGTGGGAATGATTGCCGTGGCAATGGCATTAGGGGTGTGGGCGTTTTTAACCGAGCGGCGCAAACAGGCTTTAAAGATCGTGGCGACTGATTTGCCTTAGTTACTCTCCTTTCAAGAACCTACCGAAGATATGTTGAATAACAAAACAGAGCTGCCAAATCGAACTAGCAGCCCTGTTTCGTTTGATGTTGTTTCGCAGGTTGCTTATTCTCCGGCGCGACGTCCCAGCTCACGATCGAACATGATCAGTGCGCTGCCTTTGTCACCAACCATGCGCAAGGTTTCCAGAAGATCAGTTGCGTTCTTTTCTTCTTCAACCTGTTCGTCAATAAACCAGTTCAAGAATGTTTGGCTGGCATAATCCTTGTCTTCGACGGCTGCCGCATAGATCGCCTCGATCAGACCAGTGACCTTCTTCTCGTGTTCGAGGGTTTGCTTGAACACTTCACGTAACGATTCAAATTCAGCAGGTGGCTGGTCAATCGCTTGCAGAAGCACCCTGCCACCCCGCTCGTAGATGAAATCGTAGAATTTCATAGCGTGTTCTTGTTCTTCAGCAGCCTGCACGCGCATCCAATGTGCGAACCCAGGCAGGCTTTCGCCCTCAAAATAAGCAGACATAGACAGGTATAGATATGCAGAATATAGCTCATGCTTAATCTGCTCGTTCATGAGTTCCATCACACGTTTGCTATACATAATTTTCATCTCCTTGTGAAAGTGGGTTTGCTCGCTGAGTTTGTGTAGCAGTTTTCTGACGGTGTGCCTGATAGTAAATAAAGTCGTGAAGGTGTTGATTGATAATCCGGAAATCGGACTGAACGTCTGACTCTCAGGGTGTTTATTGTGATCAACTACATTACTATTTTATATCTATTTTGTCTAGGTTTTAG
>CAYXDC010000090.1:4041-12195 GCA_964463505.1 uncultured Anaerolineaceae bacterium | reverse complement strand
TCAGGAAGGAAATGGACAACCAAAAGAGTGGCATCGATGCAGTTTGCGGAGTAGCAAAATGGCGAAGGATGTATTTGGTTGGTATCAACACAACCAACTGAGGCTGGTTGTGAAGCTTAAAAACTCAGGCGGGTCTGTGCCGGAGGACCTTCATGGTCCTCCGGCACGATTAATTATCCTAGTTCCAGCATCGATCGTCTCGATACATCGAATCATTATAATCGAGCCGGGTAAGGTTTCAACGGAGTATAAGCGGTAAATAATCCATATAATCCAGATTTCCGCTCCAGAAGCCGCTTTTCAGGAGGTAACTACCTCCGGAACTACTCCCCGTATCGGGTTGGCCAATTGTGCCACTCAGGATATAAGAACCACCCTGGCTAGCACCACCGCCGTTGTCTACGGTCCACCAGGGGATCGTATAGCTGGCAGCAAATGTACCTGGGGCAGCCTGGATACTCGACAGAGTAGTCGATATTACTACCAGGCACAAAAACCCAGCGGCCAGGAAGATGAGCTTTTTTCTCCTCATGGCTGCCTCCTAGCGCAAGGTAACGAACACTGGGATGGTATCCTGGCCTGCGACCGGCGCAGATAGGGCGATGCCAATCACTGGCGCTCCTTCTACAATCACCATGCCGTTGACATCCTGCGTCATCAAGGGCCGCGCCAACCCTGCCAGATCGGAGGAGGTCAAGCGATCCCCGGGCGCAATCTGGATTGTGGGAGCAACTCTAACCTGGGCAACTCCATAGACGACCAGCGAGACATACTCACCAGGTTGAGCAGGCCCTTCGGCGCTGTGCATGGACATTTCCCCCTCGGATTCTTTACCAGGAGCGACTTCCCATACCATACGGCTCTCGACAACACCAATCACGCCGCTATTCGAAATCGCATCGGCCAGGCGCACGAGCGGCAAAGGGGTGGCGCTCCCAGGCAGTGGTTCAGTCACGCCAGAGACAGCCACTACATCTCCTGGTGAGAGTGGATCTTCACCAGTTACCTGCACGACCAACGAATAAGCGCTTGCTGTAACATTACCGGCGCTGATGTTATCTACAGTATAGAGCGCCCACTCACCGGATGCGTTGGCGGTATTTGACCATAGACCATACGTTGATACGCCTGGGCTGGGTATGTAGACACCGTAATTGGGAACGTCGGGAGGACTCCCGATTTGGATTCCATCATCGCCCGTGTCTAAAACCCGGATACCATCACTGCCAGTGGTATTGCTGATGACCAGGCTGTAATCTAAGGCAGGTCCGATCCGCAGGCCACCCGTATTGGGCACTTTCAGGCGGATTCCAGCGTTGTATAGCGCCCAATCGCTGGTGGTACCGTTATAGTAAGTCCAGGCGCGGAAGGAACCGTTGGTGGCATACCCGTAAAAAGGCCAGCCCCCCGAGTCCGATGTTTCTACATACATCCCACCATACTGGTCTGGAGCGCCAGTGTAACGGATGCCGAACACCTCGTTGCCGGAGATGCGGAAATCACGGCCAATGCCGACAAAATTAATTCCTTCGTTTGTAAAAACGTTCGGCAAGGACATGGCGGACGGCGCCGGAGAGAGCCTTTGGCGTGGGCTAAGGGTGGTGTAAGCGCCCGTGCTGCTGCCGGGTCGGACGGCAATCTGCAACCAGCGTCCCCCACCCGCGAAAGCCCCTACACCAAAATCAAGCTCGACGCTGAAAAATCCTTGGCTAACGGCCACGTCACTGTGTGTCACAGTTGTGCCAATCTGCACGCCAACTGCCTCGGCGTCGAATAGCAAGAATTGGATATCGTAACTCCCGTTGGCAGGGCTGTTGTTGTCTACCAACCGACCCTGATAGGTAAAGCCACTACCAATGGGAGCTAGTAGACTCTTACCTGACGATTCGCCCCTGACAGGAAGAGCGGCTGGCCAGGCCAAAGCTAGCCAGATGCCGACCAGAAACGTCAAAACGAGGGCAGCGGATCGCGATAATTTGATCTTAGTCATGGTTGTCTCCTTCTGGGTAATCACTAGAGGCCAATTAGATCGTTCGCCAATATTCGGTTGATTAATTATGAATAGGTAAATTCAGTCTATAAAGATACAAGTAGTTATATTATAGCTGTTTAGTGGTTAAACAATGCGTTCTATTTCTGGCAGTTGCAGCCCATCATGTGGGTCTAAGCGAGAATGCCAAGATCTACCGCCAAGCCAACGCTAAAGTAGCTGATCAATTGGGTTTAGGCTTTGGTGAGGAAGTCTAGTATGACCGGCCTATCGGGTAAATGAGGGGGTTGCTGAGAAAATACTTAGCTTAGGTAGGTCTGCGCCAGGGGACCAACATGGGCGTACGCTGGCGGTAATCCTGGTAGGCCTGCCCAAATTCCAGGAGCAGCTTGCGTTCTTCGACCAGCGCACCTGCCACCAGATAAAACGACAGTCCAAGATTAAGCGCGAAAAAATTTACCGACATTGCGGGCATCAACCAGAGAAAGACCAAACCCGCGGTGTAAAGCGGGTGGCGCACCCAGCGATAGAAGCCACTTACAACCAGGCGCGAGCTGCCAGATGGCTGGCTGACCAGCTGGCGCAGTCCCAGAAAATGCCATACATCGGTGTGCAGAAGGCCAACCGCGAGGGCCAGAACAGCCAGAAATTGTCCAGCTACCATCACGAAAGACCATGGTGAGGGCACAGAATACAGCGGACGATCCGGTAAGAGCAGGGGAAGGGCCAACACCGGCAACAGTGTCACCACAGAAAATATGTTATAGAGCAAGCGGTAAACTCGGTCGGCAGTTGCTCCTAACAGATGGCGAGCGCGCGCCTTTGCCCATATCGATGCCGTCACAGAATGAAAGATTCCATACAAGCCTACCGCCAGTAACACCGCTAATGGATAGATGAACATCATCCCTTAACTCCCGCTTATTCTTTGGGTAACTCTTTCGGACGCCATACCTTAATTAATTTTCCGGCCGGGGATTCGCTCAGCGCCGCCCAGCGCTTCAGGGATAACTTAACCTGCGCCAGCGCTGCGGTCGGAAGTGGTTCTTCCAAGCCAGTCAGTATGGTTAGCAGTGCCTCAAGATCAGGGTTGTGACCTATTACCAGAACAGTATTGTATTGTTCCGGCAGGTCGCGCAACCATCGCAGATAAGCCTGCGCGCCTTCGCCGTAAAAATCATTAACCAGTGTAATTTCGCCTTTGTAAGCACATGCCTCCGCAACCAGGCGGGCGGTGGTACGAGCACGGTTGGCTGGTGAGCTGGCAATCACATCGGGAATCAACTTTTGCTGGCACATCCACTCGCCCATACGCGGCGCATCCCGCATGCCACGCTTGTTCAAAGGTCGGTCAATATCGGCCAGGTCCGGCTGATCCCAGCTCGATTTGGCATGTCGCAAAATAAAAAGGGTCTTCATGCCTGCCTCATCAAACAAGCTGGTGGGGTGATCGATCTACCCCACCAGCATCATGTTTCATTATATCAGTCTGCCGCGACGCGATAACCCGGCAATTCAAACCTTTCATCGCCAGCCTGGACAACATGATAAGGAAGCCAGGCGATACCGAACAAACTCACTAAAACATCTTTCTTCAGCGGCGTGATGGGGATATCGGTAACCTGATTGACCAATTCGGCCCAGCGATCATTCACTTCCTGGAGAGCCTGACCTTTTTCAGCATCTAAAGCAGCGATCTGCTGGGTCAGGTCAGCAATAACCTCCTTCGACTCTTCCACGTCTGCCTTGGCCTGGGAGGTCATGCGGCGTTTGCTGAGCGAGCCGGTTATTTTGCTGGTTGAGCGGCGTTTGCCAAACAAGCTGAACAAGGTATCCGCGTGCTTTCCCAGCTCTTCCATTTTACGGCTGGAGAGCTCTGCTTCATCCTGGTCCAATTCGCGTTCTTCCCGGGTTAGTTTATCTTGTAAGGTTTTCAGCTTACGATCATACTGATCGGACAGTTTCTCGAGCTCCGCGTCCCGTCCACTGCGCGCCACTTCTGTGCACAGGGTCCGAAAATCCGCTGAAGAAATCTCTGGTCCTGCAAAAACCTTCAATGCCTCATTGGCGCGCACCGCAACCTGAGAGTTACGATAGGCCCACTCGGCAAAGTCTGATTGCATGGACTTGAGCAATTTTGCATCAGAAAGCGGCGCTTCCAGAGAGGCGTACACACCGTCTGGCGCCGGGCTGCGATCAAGCGAAGCTGGATCAACCGAGGTTGCCAGATGGTTCTCCCAGCGCACAGCCCCACGCCGGTCAGGATCGGTCACCAGGGCAGTATGATTAATCTCCGTATCCAGGTTATATTTTCGATTGAAGAAACGCACACCGGCCTGCGCCAGCAACAGTGGCTTATAGATCAGCCCCTGGCTGGCAAAATTTGCCGGGTAACTACGCCCGGACTCGTTAAATGCCTGTGAGAGGGTCTGGTTATTCGGTAAAAAATACTCTTGAAAACCAGCCGGTACCCCAGGACGAGTGACTGATCCAATCTTGCCAGGCGTAGTCGCGACACTGGATGTTGCCGCCAGGCCAGCTGTGGAGGCGGGTGCAGTTTGTTGAGAAACAGCGACGGTATGCGTCTCTGATGCGGCGGACTGACTGACAGGCGGAAGTGTAGCGCCTACCATGGCGTTCAAGGATGGGATTTGATTGCGAGTGAGCGGTCCGGCCAGGTAGTTCATTGCCCAGCGTGTTGAGAACAGCAGAGGTTGCTTATTATGGACATTATGCAAAAGAAAAACACGCTTGCCCAGGCCAGTGATCAGGCGATCATATTGACCGCGGTCCATACCTGCGCCCGCCGCACTGGAGAGACCATCTAACAGACGTTGCTTGTCCTGATCCGTTTGCAGCTTGCCGATGAACCAGCTACCCGCATTGGAGAGCGCCTTGTAATCGACATCGACCGGATTCTGGGTGACCAGTACCTGCCCTACCCCAAATGCACGCGCCTGCTTAAGCATACGCAGCATAACTTGCTTCGAAGCAGGGTTTGCTACCGGCGGCAGGTAACCAAAGATCTCGTCAAAATACACAATGGCGCGCAATTGGCCGCTCCCAGTCTGAGAACGCATCCAGGTTTCTACTGCCGAATACAGCAGCGTAACAAAAAACATACGCTCCTCATCGCTCAGGTGAGCGATGTAAAAGACACTATGGCGCGGTTTACCATCCGAGTGATACAGCAATTGCTGGATATCTAATGGCTGGCCTTCTATCCAGGTCTGGAAAGCTGGGGCAGCCAGGATGTTATTGAGCAGCATAGCCAGGCTGAAGCGATCCTTCTCCGGAAAGAAGGTATTGACATCAAAAACACCTAATTTCTGGAATGGCGGGGTCTGGGCCTGCAAGATCAACTCGCTCAAATTCAAATCGCTCCTCTGGCTCCAGGAATGCTCAAAGATATTAGCCAGCAGGATATGCTCTCGCGAGCGCACCGGATCGATGTCTTTCAAACCAACCAATCCCAGCAGGGCAGTCACCGTGCTGGATATCTGCTCACGCAACATCTCGCGATTGCTCTCCCAGGGTATCTGGGGAGCCTTCAGGGATGCCAGGATATTGACCGGGATGCCCGCATCGGAGCCAGGTGTATAGATGGCAAAATGCACCGACTCGGAAAGCCTTTGCAGCCGTTCCGGACCAATGCCTGAACCCTCCAACCCCTTGCGCCAATTCGCCGCGGTTTCTTCGGCAGCCTGCTCTACAGTTTTCCCTTCCCGCCGAGCCTGATCGGGATTGATCCAGGGCTGAAAATCCTGTGGCGCGAGATTCGGGAAATGCAGTAAGGCATTGGTAATATCGCCCTTCGGATCAATCATCAATGCCGGGATCTTGCTCAAAGCGGCTTCTTCCAGCATGCCAATACACAAACCGGTCTTACCGGATCCGGTCATACCCACCACCACAGCATGAGTGGTTAGGTCTTCCGAATCATAGATCAATGATTCGCTGCCACTCTTACCGGTTGTAGGATCGACAATGCGTCCAAGATAAAACTGTCCAGGAGTATCCATATGCTTATCCTTTTATTTGAGATTATTGAGTCCCCAGATAATCGACACGATAGATAACCCCCGCGCCATCATCCGAAATATATAAAGCACCATCTGCCCCGGTGATCACATCTACCGGGCGACCCCAAGAATTTTCCTCGTCAACCAGCCAGCCTGTAGCGAAATCCTGGACTGGTCCGGCTGCTGTGCCATCCATAGGAACACGCACAACTTTATAGCCAATCGGCACACTGCGGTTCCACGAGCCATGCAAGGCGACAAATAAATCGCCCTGGTAATCAGCCGGAAAACGATCTCCAGTATAGAAGGTCAGCCCTAATGGGGCAGAATGCGCCTGGATCTCTACTACTGGCTGTTCAATCCCCTCACAGGCTTGGTCAGCGCCAAAATCAGGATCGACAATCCGACCCGCATGGCAACGCGGCCATCCGTAATCCCCACCCGAATTCACCCGATAGATCGTCTCGGGCGGCTGGTCATCTCCCAGCATATCCCGCCCGTTATTGGTTGCCCACAGTTCATCAGTTCCTGGACGGAAGGTAATCCCGACCGCATTTCGAAGACCCGAGGCATATACTAGTTCACCGCTGCCATCCGGGTTGTAACGCACAATCGCTGCTCTCCGGGGATCATCTTCATCACATACATTGCACGAAGAACCAATCGAGACGAACAGGCTTGATCCATCCGGACTGAACAGAACAGTGCGGGTATTATGACCCTGGGTGGGCAGGCTATCGATGACCGTTTCTCGCTGCTGAAAGACCCCATTAGTATCCAGATCACTGAGCCGCACGATGCTGTCTGTGAGGCCAACATACAAGGAGCCATCCTGGTAAAAGGCCAGGCTGCTGGGTGAATTCAGATCGTCAGCTACCATCTCCACTTGATCTGCCAGCCCATTACCATCAACATCCGGCAGGCGCACAATGCGATTCGCGCCGCGTTCAGCCACATAGAGCTGCCCATCCGGGCCTATCGCCAGCATGCGTGGGTTGCGCAATCCTTGGGCATACACCGAGATTACAAAACCTGGAGGTAGAGCAATCGGGTTTTGTGGGGGAGCCAGGCTCTGCACCGGCTCAGCGGTAACCGCCAGGGGAATAGTCGTCGGCGCAGGTTGATCAGGTAGTTGATCCCGGGAACCAATACGCAAGGTACATGCCCCTAAGAAGATAGCCAGCCAGATCCCCATTACGATCCTTTGCAGCACGGTTCCTCCTGATTTATGCTCTCGCCATAGTCGGACAGGTTGATTGTAGCAGAAAGCAGCCTTTTCCGGCAACTATGGGTGTTTGCCCCTTGCGAACGGGACATAGACTCAACCTTGACACAAGATTAAACCTTAATCTGTTGCGTTGTATAAGGTGGCATACTCCAGTAAAAATTGTCCCGCCAGGGCAGTATCATAAATAATCAGCACATTCTCATCATTGAACTCTTCTGCATTACGAGTGTAATTATACGATCCTACTACAACGATCTGGCGGTCGATCACCAACACTTTGTGATGCATCAGGTTGGGTGTATCAGCCAGGCGCACATCTAAACCAGCGGATTTGAGGCGCTCAAACTCACCCCCGGTATTGCTACGGGCCTGGGTTTCATCAAACACCCCGCTAATTTGCACCCCCTCTTGAGCGCGCTGTAGTAGTGCTTCCGCCAGGCGGTCGGCAGTAAAAGAATAGGCCAGAAAGCGCACCTCCTGATCAGCTTCGTCAACAAGCTCCACCAGTCGATTTAACACATCATCATCGGGTGAAAAATATACTTCAACACGTTTACCAGCGATGGTCAATTCCGGATAGGGCGTATTGGTCGGGGACGCAGAGCCG
The DNA here is from genome assembly GCA_964463505.1 of uncultured Anaerolineaceae bacterium. Taxonomy (GTDB): domain Bacteria; phylum Chloroflexota; class Anaerolineae; order Anaerolineales; family UBA4823; genus JAJZSS01. The sequence goes on along the minus strand of CAYXDC010000090.1, from coordinate 4,348 downwards.
AACAAATCGTCCTCGAACATTTCATCGAACTCCACTTGATAATTCTCCGCCAGCCGGGCATCCTGCAAGCGTATCAGATTGTTGGTATCCTTATACGCCCCACCAACCGAGAAATTCATCGATCCGGTCCAGACTTCGCGCCGGTCAATAATAGCAAACTTGTGGTGCATCAGGCTTTCTCGCCGGTCGCCGAGCACCGGGATCCCAGCATCGATCAGCTCTTGCACCTCGACTTCATCCAGGTTATCGCTCTCCACGACCAGGCGCACCTGAACGCCGCGCCGATAAGCATTCAACAGTGCATCTC
>CAYXDC010000090.1:0-3941 GCA_964463505.1 uncultured Anaerolineaceae bacterium | reverse complement strand
TGCAGGTGAATTTATGATAAACTAAAGAAAAAGAATAAGGAAGGGCAATACCATGAAACCGACTCGCGAATCCTATCCTGTAGAAGTTGCTGGAATCAAACGCAACCTGCCATTATTTGAAGTTGCCCCCGGTGTAAAGATTGCTGTATTAAATATCCTGGGAGATACTGAGCTTGTACAGGCGTGTGCGAAGGTTCTAGCAGAAAAACTTACCAGTATTGACTATGATGCGCTCGTCACTGCAGAAGCTAAGAGCATCCCACTGGCTTATGCCCTGGCAGTTGAAACCAAAAAACCTTATATCGTTCTGCGCAAATCCTATAAGCCCTATATGGGTGCAGCACTGATGGCTGAAACCTTATCAATTACAACCGGTCAGCCACAGACCTTGTACATTGATGAAAAAGACCAGGAGCTTCTAAAAGGTAAGCGCGTGATCCTGCTCGACGATGTTATCAGCACTGGCTCAACCCTGCAGGGAATGCGCATGTTGATGGAAAAAGCAGGCGCTGAGACGGTGCGCGAAGCAGCCATTTTTACCGAAGGCGAACGCGCCCAATGGCGGCATATCATTGCTTTGGGGCATCTGCCGCTTTTCACCGACTGAGCTGTTGATACTTTATTCATTGCGAGCCAGGCTTATCCCTGGCTCGTTGCTATTTACCCAGGGGCCCAGCAGCTGCCAGGATAACAATTGGTTTGCCTAGAAAATGGGTCAGGAAGATCACTCGCTCCTGTTCACCTTTCAAACGCAGATCGCGCACCAGCGCCTGCGGCTCCAGAGGCGAACCACGTTTCTTAACCGTTACCCGCCCCACCTTACGCTGGCGTAAGATGTCACGCAGATGCTTCAGGTTGAAGGGTAACCAGGTTTCCACCTCCCAGGCACGAGCAAAGGGGGTAGGCTGGTACTGCGCAGCGGTTAAATAGGCGATATCTTCATCCAACTGAGCCGCATTCAACTGACGACCCAGTGGACGTACCAGCCCGGCCCGGAGTATCGCCGGATCTGGCTCATAAATATAGCGCAGCGGTTCGCTTAACGGAATTTTTTCTACTGCGCCAGGAGCCTCAGCAATCAGGGTGTACGGACCCGGCAGCAAGGTCGCGCGCCGGGTAGCAGTCTTCAGCGGGCCGAACCACAAAACAGCTTCTTTCAATTCGCCTGCTGACGAAATAAATTCCACTTCAGCATCATAATGTTGCAGCTCTTGCAGATCCACACCGGGTGAAATCTTCACACCCAAAGCCGGGAAATTCGCTCGCCAGCGGTTCACTACCTCCAGTGGAGGTTGGTAATCCCACACATGAAAAGCTCTTTTATCATGGCTGCGCCGGGCTGGATCAAAGAATAGGGCCGTGTCAGCCGAAGCACGCGCTGGCAACCAGGCATACAGATCAGCCTGAACAAATCCAGTCTGGTCGACCAGGCCCAAAGCCTGTGCATTGGCTTTGGCAAGCAGCAGGCGCAATGGATCGAGGTCAACGCCCAGGGTGAGCCTGTGATGCGCCAACGCCAAGGTATCGCCACCGATTGAACAGCCCAGATCAATGGCATAGCGAAAAGGCTGGTAGCGCTCGGCGCGGTAGGCAGCCACGTCTGCCCCGGTAGCCTGTTCCAGAGCTTCGCGCGTGAAATACATTTTTTGAGCCTGGGGAAATTTGCGCACTGCCTCGCGACGCAGAATGGCTGTCTCCAGGGCGCTGCGCGCCAGCTCTGCTGGGTATTTGCGACTCAGGGCAGTGAAATGACGCAAGAAATCTTCCCGTCGCGGTGAACGCGACATTGCTTCAGCCAAGACCTCTTGGCCGGATGGCGCAAGTAATTGATGCAGTGCTTCGGGATTCATTGATCCGACATTCCTATCCAGCATTCCCAACGATGGCTTCTCTGTGAAAAGATCTTATATCGATCCAGTGGGCTATAATACATGCATGACTGATCCCAACTACATACCAAACCCAGCCACGATTGAAGCTATTTTAAAGGATACCCGGACGATAGCCGTTGTCGGCCTCTCCTCACGCCTGGAGCGAGCCGGGCATTATGTGCCAGCCTATTTACAACAAGCGGGTTACCGGATTATTCCCATTAACCCCAGCCTGGACCAGGCTCTGGGTGAAAAAGCGTATCCAGATTTACAGGCAGTACCCGAAGCGGTCGATTTAGTATTGATCTTTCAACGCAGCGAGAATGTACCGCCTTTTGTGGAACAAGCGGTCGCCATCGGCACCCGAGCTGTGTGGATGCAACAAGGTATAGTTCACCAGGGAGCTGCTGAAATCGCCCAGCAGGCCGGGTTAATGGTCGTGATGGATGCCTGCATGATGGTCGAGCATCAGAAGCGTTTCAGGCGTTAAAGCCCACAACACTCAACCAGTTCAACGCTCGCGAATTGAGCCCGCCTCCATCAAGCGAGCAGCTTTGCGGCCAATTTCGACTGCAAAATTCGTGCCCCGATCCCACGGATACACCTGACTCATACTGGCAAAAAACAGACCCGGAAGCGGGGTTTGGATGGCAGGAATATTTTTGGAATGATTTACTAGTGGCACTGGCTGGGCGTAATTCGTGCGGAACAACCAGCTTTTACGCACCCAATCCTTAGTGAATGCAGGGTTGATGCGCGGCAGAGCTGATGTATAGGTTTCCAACAATTCCGCATCGGTCATTTTAAAGTACTGGTGGTCGGTATTTAGATAATCGCCCACATAAACGATATGGTCGCCGCCAAAATAATCCGGGCTAAGGAAATTGGTATGCTCAACCACCGCCAGGAAAGGAAATCCGGCCGATTTTGGGATGTTGTACCAATAATAACCTTTGTCGGAGAGGCGCTGTTTGAGAGCCAATACCATCACTACCGCCCCCATACTTTTAAGTTCTAGCAGCCCATGCAAATAGTCTTGAGGTAATTCGGGAGCCATGCGCGCCAGCAAGGCCGGGGAGGTGGTCACCAGACATTGATCAAAGATTTGGGCGCCCTGGGCAGTGGTTAGCTGGACTTTCTTGCCAGATGCAGGAGTAATCGATTGAACCGGCATGGAGAATTCAATCCGCACACCTAACTCTTGCAAGCGAGCCGCAAACAGATCATTAAAAGCCTGAAAACCACCCTGGAAAGTGCCCAGGCGCGTGGTGCGCGCCTTCAAACGCGCCCACATCCAGGCCATATTCACCTGTCTGGCATAGCGCTCACTGAATTTTCCAATCAGGAGTGGTTCCCACATCAGCTCGAAAACCTTATCACCGGCCCATTTACGCATCCAGGCATCCACTGTCTCAGATTCCAGCGCCCGCCAGTTATTGGTCAGCCGCAAATACAACCCTACCAGGCCAAAACGGATCTTGTTGATCCCCCAGCCCAGGCCTGGGAAGAGGATTGCGGCGAAAATGGAATCAAATGGATAAAACCTGCCTTCATGATACATCACCGTATATGGGCGCGGAAAGATTACCTGGTCTCGCCAGCCCAGCTCGTCGATCAAACCCAGCATATGCTGATCGCTGGCAAACCAGTGGTGATAAAACTTTTCCACCGACCAATCCCAATGCGGCTCTTTGAAACCGGTCGCCAACCCACCAGCCTGATCACTGGCCTCAAAAATGGTCACTTGGTGACCGGCGCGTACCAAATCAAATGCGGCAGCCATGCCCCCCACGCCCGCTCCGATGATTGCGATGTGCTTCATTCTTCGTCCCGAACCTTCTTCAAATCTTCGCTCCAATGAATCCCCTCTCGCGCCAGGTAATACGCACCCAACAAGGTAATCGGCAGCCACAAGGCTAAGTGCAATACCAGGGTATAACCTGTTGCCAGTGCTTTTTCGACTCCATAAGCCCCCAGGACTGCAATCCCTGGTGCGTCAAAGGTCCCAATATATCCCGGCGCGGAGGGGATGGTGGTTGCCAAATTGACGATTCCGTTCATCAACATCAA
>CAYXDC010000089.1:0-12438 GCA_964463505.1 uncultured Anaerolineaceae bacterium | reverse complement strand
TGGTCGGTGAGAATACAGTTGCCGAGATCGAATTCCACCTGCGCGCGTGGCTGAATAGGATGGAATGATCTAAATCGACTGAATTTTATCTGCAAAATTTTATCTGTAAAAGGTTGACAGTTCATTTAATTATATCTATACTTTAAACACCAACTTTCCCCGCATAGAGTCGATTCGCCAACTGAATAGGATATAGGAGGAGGAAATGGAAGCTAGGCCATGGCTCGGGAGGTACGATCAGGGAGTTCCCCAGAAGATCGAATACCCCCCCATACCGCTGTTTCAGCTACTAGCTGAATCTGCGAAGAAGTATCCGAATACACCTTGTACGATTTTTAAGGGAGCAGAGATTACCTATCGAGAGATGGATGAGCTGACCGATCGTCTGGCGGCGGGTTTGGCTGATCTTGGGGTAAAGAAAGGCGATCGTGTTGGATTATTTATGCCCAACACCCCGCAATTTGTAATAGCTTATTTTGCAATACTCAAACTGGGCGCGATTGTGGTGGCAATCAACCCGCTTTACACCCCGCGGGAGATCGAACACCAGGTCAAAGATGCGGGGATTGAAGTAATGCTTGTGATGAGCAACTTCTATAATACGATCAAAACCGCCCAACCCAACACCTCTATTCGCACTGTGGTGGTTTCCAACCTCAAAGAAGCCTTACCTCCTGTGCTGGCTTTTCTGTTCTCCTTGACGAAGGAAAAGAAGGGTGGATTCCGGGTCCAGTTAGCGCAGGGTGACCATTGGATGCAGGACCTGATCTCTCGCCATTCGGCAGCTGACCGGCCAAAAGTTGAAGTCACCGCTGAAGATACGGCGCTCTTTCAATACAGCGGTGGTACAACCGGCATTTCCAAAGGGGCGATTGCCTCACACCGCAATCTCGTTGCCAACGCCTTGCAAATCCGCTCCTGGATGAAGGATGCTCAAGATGGCAAGGAAGTTGTTTTAATGGCAATCCCATTGTTCCATGTCTATGGCATGGTGGCTGGAATGTTATTTGCCATTCGTACAGGCGCTTCGATGGTGATGGTGCCCAACCCGCGCGACTTGAAGGATGTGCTGAGTAACATTCAGAAATATAAGACCACCATCTTCCCGGGTGTGCCTACCCTGTACAATGCCATTAACAATCACCCTGATGTGCTGGCGGGAAAGTACCAGCTTGGATCGATCAAAGCCTGCATATCCGGCTCAGCCCCGTTGATGCGCGACACAAAGGAGAAATTCGAAGCGCTTACCGGGGGAGTGGTTTTCGAAGGCTATGGCCTCTCTGAAGCGCCAACTGCAACCCACTGTAATCCGCTCAAAGGTGAGAATCGCACGGGTTCGATTGGTTTACCATTGCCAGATGTGGATGCGCGTATTGTCAGCCTGGACGATGAGGTGACTGCTCTAGGACCGGGTGAGATCGGTGAGCTGGTCGTCCAGGGCCCGCAGGTTTTTAAAGGCTATCATAATATGCCTACCGAAACGGAAAATGCGCTGCGGGAAGGTTGGCTGCACACAGGTGATATTGCGCGTATGGATGAAGATGGTTATTTCTATATTGTGGATCGCAAGAAGGAGCTGATCAAACCGGGTGGCTACCAGGTTTGGCCACGCGAAGTCGAAGAAGTGATCATTGCCCATCCCAAAGTGCTGGATGTTGGCGTGGCGGGCATTCCCGATCCCTACCGGGGCGAGACGGTGAAAGCATGGGTGGTGGTTAAACCTGGTGAAACTCTCACCGAACAGGAAGTTCGCGATTGGTGTAAGGAGCACCTGGCAGTCTTCAAAGTGCCAACGCATGTGGAGTTCCGCTCAGAATTGCCCAAGACCACTGTGGGCAAGATCTTACGCCGCGAGCTGGTGCGCCAGCACAAAGAACAGCAACCCACATCTTGAGCAGATTTAGCTCAGGATGGCCTGTGGGGTTCCGGAATTGCCCTTCCGGAACCCTTTTCTATGAGGGTGTATGAAAGCTGCGTTTTTTGATGTGGATGGCACGCTTACCACGACACGTGTGTGGAAAGGCTACCTGGCATATTTTAGACAGCACCGCATGAAACGGGGAACTCATCTCTGGTTTCTAATCTTGCATTACCCGTTATATTTCATCCGTCGAGCGCGTTTGATATCGGAGATCACCTTTCGCACGATCTGGGCCAATGATTTAGCCTGGTACCTGCGTGGGGTGAGCCTTCAAGATTCAACTGCAATCTGGGATTGGATTGTGAGTGAGTATTTGCCACCTTATTGGCGTCAAGATATGCGCGCTGTGCTCGAATCCCATCGGGCGGCTGGCGACCTGGTGATGTTGGTCTCTTCAGGACCGCAACCCTTGATTGAACGTATTGGGCAAGAGCTTGGGGCAGAGCTATCTATTGGGACACGCCAGGAACAGAAAGATGGGCGTTACACCGGACGCAGCCTTAAGCCGGTGTGTATCGATGAATCCAAGCCCGAGCTGGCAAAGCAGGCTTTAGCCGAGCACAATTTAGTGATTGACCTGGCTGCCAGTACTGCTTACGCTGATTCGGTGTCTGATTTGCGCTTACTGGAGATGGTAGGGAATCCAGCAGCGGTCTACCCTGAGGCTGCCCTGGAGACAATCGCCAGGCAACGGCAATGGCGAATTTTTCCCCCATAATAACCCAGAGAATTAGCCTAGAAAATCTAAAATTGCAGGGGTAATGTCCGTCAAATCTTGCAGGTCTGCAGCAAAGCGCTGCCTGAGACCTGGATCACCAATCAGCAAAGCCGGCACTGGATTGTGGGTGTGACGGCGGGTGCTCAAATCTTCCAGATTGCCATGGTCAGAGGTGATCAATATTAGCCCATCCTGGGCTAGACCATCCTGGTGATCCCAGCTTTCCAATAAGCCGCCTAAAACCCCATCTATTGTTTCCAGGATACTGATAGCAGCCTCCATATCCTGACGGTGACCGCCCATATCGCTCAGCCAATACTCGAAGAAAGCCAGATCAAAATTCCGGGAAAGTTGGGCTAGTTTAACCCCGGCTTGATATGGGGAAATTAGGGGGATGCCATCGATTTTCAGATGCTGTTGCCATCCTGCACCCGTGAAATCTGCTGCCAACGCCGCACCCGCCCGCAGATCAGGTTCGGTAAGTAATGCTATACCAGCAGAGGTGATTGCCAGAGGAATGGCAGAATAGATCCGTTTTCCGGAATCAATGCCCGCAAAATAACCAGGTGGGTATGCATTCAGCAAGCTGGTTTGCTTGCCTTTCTGTACCAGTTGGCTAAATAGATTCCCATTGCGCAGGTGCGAGGCGATTGCCGGGTTGGGCTTGGGACCGTAATGCTCTCCGATCGCCTGGGGGATATTAATCCCTGTCAGCAGGGTTGCTTGACCCGTAGCAGATTGAGGCAAACCTGCTACCCCCAGACCAGCGTCCAACGCCAGGAGAGTGGCATACGGTGTGACCAGTTCCCTGCTGTCGTTCAAGGCACTGGCGGTGAGACGCCGCCCACCCAGCAGCTTCGTGAGATAGGGTAGATTGGCCTGGACAAAGGGATTGGATTGTGGATTGTCAGAGCCTAAGCCGACTCCATCCAAGAATAAAAATAGGATTCGCATAGATTAATTCTTCAACCGATAAGTAAACCAGGCTGATGGGCGCGCTCCGCGATCTTCTCCATTAACTCGTTCTATACACTCTAAGTATTGGGCAAGCATTTCCAGCTCACTGGGTTTTATCCCCGCGTTTTCTTGCTCGCTGGTGCTATAAAATCCATACATCAGGTAGGTTCCATCGGGTGCCAGAAATCGGACTAATTGCTGTACATAGGCTAATTTCCCGGCTCGATCAAGATTGTGGAAACAGCCAATATCCAGCACCAGATCAAACGGTCCGTGAATATTATCTAAATGGGTGACATCCCCCTGATATAACTCCACCGCTACACCGGCTTGGCGCGCTTTTTTGCGTCCCTTTTTAATTGCCGGGCCGATATAGTCCACACCGGTCACCTCCCAGCCTGCTTTTGCAATGGTGATGGCGTTGGTCCCGGTCCCACACCCCAGGTCCAGGGCGCGCCCGGGTGGATTGGATGCGATGAAAGCTACCAGCTCTGGGGGGGTGATGCCTGTATCCCAGGGCGGTTTACCGATGTACAACCACTGAAAAAACCAGCGCCGGCGCAGGTTGCGCAATAAAGATTTGATCGTCATCAGCGGCCTTCCAGGGTGCGTTCAATCAGTTCTTCATCCAGGCTGCCTACCATACGCTGGATCTCCTTGCCTTGTGCATCAAAAAACAAGAAGGTGGGTGTGACCAGCACACCAAATTCGCCTGCGAGGGCTCGACCGGCTGAGGATTGGATATCTACCCGAACGACATCCAGATGTCCGCTGTATTGCTCTTCGAGCCTATCCACGACAGGCTTCAATGCAATACAAGCGGCTCAATAAGGGGACTGCATTTCAATCAAGACGGGAGTACCCCGGCCTACCTGGCTCAAGATCTGTTCGCGGCTGGCATCTGTGCCTGGTTGAGGTCGTAAAAAACTCCAGCCTGCCAGCAATACAATAGCCAGCAAACCGACCAGTAGAATTTTCTGGACGGAAAAGCCACGCCGGAGGATCAAGAAGGCGCTGGTTACCAGGAGTAACGCGCTGATAATCGCAAAGGAATATTGATTTAACAGTTGCACAGGCTGATTGTACTCGAAAAGCAACTTGCTCGTCACGTTGGCTTGCACCAGCGCAGTCGATCTGATTGTGATAAATGTCATGATAAAATGTCAGACAAATAACTTGTCTCCGTATTGGATTATTGCTATAATCTTGGAGATATTGCCCAAAAACGCTATCAGATAAACGAGACAAATTTGAATCTATTACACTGCGTTTGCCAATCAGATCTTGCCAAACCCTATCCACCGGATAAGTTATCAGATCATGGATTGATTCGTCGAACGAAATTTAAAGGGCTGTGCTTGGCGTATCTGATGAATCAGGCTGAGGCAAAGATCTGGGGAGCTAAACGCGCGTAACAGGGATTTGAGCCACTCTCAAATCCCTGTTTTTTATTAATCGGCTTTTGATCACCTTACCGAAGCAAGTATGGCAACGATAGGATGAAAAGAAATACTTCAAATTTTTCCTTTGCACAAATTATTGATGCTGCCCTACCGGTGTTTGCTGGTCTGGCTGCCCTGGGAATTGGAGCAATCATGTTACTGGCCCTGGGAGCTAACCCGATCCAGGCCTACTCAGCCTTACTTCAAGGTGCTTTCGGAAGCTGGAATGCCATCGCCGAAACCACTGTAAAAGCAGTACCACTCCTGCTGGTAGGCCTGGGGATTTGTATCGCCTTCCGGGCCAGTGTTATCAACATTGGTGGGGAAGGACAGATGATCATCGGGGCTCTGGCGGCCACTACAATCGGCCTTGTCTTCACCGATTGGCCCGGCTGGCTGGTAATTATTATGGCAATGGTAACTGGTTTCCTGGGTGGGGCCATCTGGGGGGCTATCCCGGGATATCTAAAAGCGTATTTCCGGGTAAACGAGATTCTTAGTACTGTGATGATGAATGCCATCGCGGTAAATCTAATGAACTATCTCCTGCGCGGCCCCATGATCGATCCATCACAGGCCGAGCTGGCATCCAAAATACCCCAAACTGCGCGTTTGCTGCAAGCTTTCCACTTGCCACGCCTGGTCCCCACACGCTTGCATCTAGGTGTTCTGATTGCTGTCATTCTGGCAATTGTTGTCTATGTGCTGTTATTTCACACCACCCTGGGCTATCGCATCCGCGCCGTGGGGCATAACCCGGATGCAGCGCGCTATGGCGGCATCCGGGTCCGCCGCCAGGTTGTAATCGCCTTACTGCTTAGCGGGGCGTTTGCAGGTCTGGCAGGAGCGATCCAGGTGTATGGCCTGAACTACCGTATGATCACGGATGGTTCTGCCAGCGGATTCACCGGCAGCGCTGGCTTCAATGGGATTGTGGCGGCGCTTTTTGGGCAATTACATCCATTGGGGACCGTCCCGGCATCCTTTGTCTTTGGAGCTCTGCTGGTAGGTGCAAACAGCTTGCAACGGGCAATGCAGGTGCCTTCGGCTTTTATCACTGCACTCAACGGATTGGTAGTGGTCTTTGTCGTTAGCAGTGAGATCTGGCGGCGCAGGCGGCAACACCGTCGCCGGTTGGAAATTGCCCGCTCAGAGCCAGAAACCTTAGAGCCAGCTTTCGCCACTCCGACGGAGAAGCAATCGTGATAGAAAACTTTTTTTCACTCACCGTACTGGTTGGAATTCTGGCTTCAGGTATTCGCCTGGCAACCCCGTACCTGTATGCCTCGCTCGGTGAAACGTTCGGTCAACGCAGTGGCGTATTAAACCTGGGTGTGGAAGGACAGATGTTACTGGGTGCTTTTGCTGCTTTTTATGTCACCTACACAACTGGCAACCTGTTTTTTGGTGTGCTGGCTGCCCTAGTGGTGGGGGCATTGATGGGCCTGGCAATGGCTTTTGTTACTGTAAATTTGCAGGCTGAGCAAGGCATCAGTGGAATTGGTTTTTACTTGTTCGGTCTGGGCATGAGCGATCTCCTGTTCCAAAAGCTGCTGGGGACAGTGGAAACTGTCAGCGGTTTCCCGGCATTGCATATTCCCTTTCTTTCTGATATTCCAATAATTGGTGAGATTTTCTTCCAGCAAGGACTGTTGGTGTATATCGCTTACCTGCTGGTTCCGCTAAGCTGGTTTATCTTGCACAAAACGACATTAGGTCTGAAGATCCGTGCTGTAGGCGAAAACCCCCAGGCAGCCGACTCCTTGGGAGTCAACGTGGCTGCAGTCCGTTATTTCACGATTATCCAGGGAGGCGCGCTGTCCGGTCTGGCAGGCGCTTCCCTATCGATCGGCTTGTTGAATGTCTTTCAACAGAATATGACCAGCGGGCAGGGCTTTATCGCTGTCGCGCTGGTTTACTTCGGAGGCTGGCGTCCCGTGGGTGTCTTATTGGGAGCGCTGCTCTTCAGCATGGTCAATGCTTTACAACTATGGATTCAGGTTCTGGGCATTCAGATTCCGTCGGATTTCGCGGTGATGATGCCTTATGTGCTTACCATTCTGGCGCTGGTAGTAGCAGTCCAGCGTGTCCGCCCTCCACGAGCGCTTTCGAAAACCTTTGAGCGCGAATCATAAGGATCTACTGCATTGGATGGGCGGTTATTTAATCAGACCGTGAGCTTGAATTGAGGAGGTGCCAGTCGGATAATTATTTGCTCGAAGGTTCATAACCATCCAATTTCGAATTTTCACATATACAGGAGAATGAAGATGTCTGCTCGTATTAAAATGTTCGTCTTTCTGGTTCTAATTGCAATGTTGGCAACAGCCTGCGCTACTCCAACAGCCGCTCCCACTGAAGCGCCGGTTGTACCCGTTGAGACGGAAGCCCCAGTGAGCGCCGAGCCTTTCCGGGTGGCGATGATTATGCCCAGCGCCATCAATGATCTGGCTTTCAGCCAGAGCATCATCGATGCTGTCAAGATCATCCAAACCGAAATGGGCGGTGAGGCAGGTTTCCAGTTTGTATTTTCTGAGAACATGTTTGTTGTGGATGACGCCGCCGCCGCGATCCGTGATTATGCCTCCCAGGAATATGACCTGGTGATTGCCCATGGCTCGCAGTATGGCAGCTCATTGCGTGAAATTGCTCCGGATTTTCCTGAAGTAAGCTTTGCGCATGGAACTACGGTGGATACCTTCGTAGACGAGGGCATCACTAACGTATTTGCTTATGAAGCTGCTTCGAATCAAGGCGGTTATGTCCAGGGTGTTGTAGCAGCCATGCTGTCCCAGAGCAACGTACTTGGCGTGGTTGGGCCAATTGAAACCGGCGATGCCAAGCTGTACGTGGATGGCTTTGTCGCCGGTGTCAAGGCTACCAAGCCAGATGCCCAGGTAAATGTAAACTATATCGGATCCTTCTCCGATGTAGCCCTGGCAGCAGAATCTGCCAATACCCATATCGCCGCTGGCGCAGATGTCATGACTGGCTCCGCCCAGATGGTGGTCGGCGCGATTGGCGTCGCCAAGGAGAATGGCGTTCTGTGGTTCGGGACACAGTCTGAACAGACCTCACTGGCGCCGGATATTGTCGTCGCCAGCCAGGTTTACAACTGGACGGTTGTGCTACGTGACATTATCAGCCAGATCAAGGCAGGCACGCTGGGTGGTACAGCCTACAACATCACCCTGGAAAATAATGGCCTGGTGATCAAATTCAACCCGGATTATGCACTGCCTGAGGATGTCCGCCAGGCAGCCGATGCGACTGTCCAGGGGATCATTGACGGTAGTATTCAACCCTAGGTGTTTCGATCAGGCCGCACCTGCACAAACAGGTGCGGCCTGACTTCAACCGTAGAAACAGGAGCCAGTATGGGGCAGCCTATTCAGCCAATCCTTAAGCGTGAACGCATTCAAACCTTAGAAATGCGCGGCATTGTAAAACGCTTCCCGGGCGTCCTCGCCAATGACCAGGTCGATTTTGAAGTGCGGGCAGGCGAGGTGCATGCTCTCCTGGGAGAGAATGGGGCTGGTAAAAGCACCCTGATGAAAATTTTATATGGTCTTTACGGGCCAGATGAGGGCGAGATCTTGATCAACGGTAAGCCGGTACAGATCCACTCGCCTGTGGACGCCATCCAGCTAGGGATTGGTATGATCCACCAGCATTTCATGTTGGTAGATACTCTTACGGTTGCTGAAAATGTTGCCTTAGGGCTGCCGAGTTCGCGCGGATTGCTCACTGATCTGACTCAGGTATCTGAGCGAATTAAAGAATTGGCCAAAATTTATGGTCTGTATGTGGACCCCAACGCCTATATTTGGCAGTTGGCGGTAGGCCAGCGCCAGCGCGTCGAAATCATCAAAGCCTTGTATCGTGGGGCGGACCTCTTGATCCTTGATGAACCCACCGCGGTCCTGACCCCACAGGAAGTGGATGAATTTTTTGTCACCATCCGGCAGATGGTGTCTGAAGGTCATGCGATTATTTTCATTTCGCACAAATTGCATGAAGTTCTGGCGATCAGCCAAAAAGTGACTGTGTTGCGAGACGGTAAACAGGTTGCCAGTCGCCCTACAGCCGGGGCAACTAAATCAGACCTGGCGCAGTTGATGGTAGGTCGCGAAGTGCGCATGATTCCCGACAAGAAAGCCGTCATTCAAGGCGAAGTACTGCTTGAAATGCACGACTTACACGCTCAGAGTGATCTGGGCACGGCTGGTTTGCGCGGTGTTGATCTCCAGGTTCACGGCGGTGAAATTATGGGCCTGGCGGGAGTATCTGGCAATGGTCAGCGAGAGCTGGCTCAAGTGATTTGTGGCTTGCGACCCGCTACGGGCGGGCAGGTAATCCTTGAAGGCGAGAATGTACTCGGCCTAACACCAGGCCAGCTGACACATAAAATGATGGCGTATATCCCTGAAGAACGCATGAAGGATGGCATGGTTCAGGAGTTCTCTATTAGTGAGAATATGATCCTGCGCGAGCACAACCGAGAGCCGTTTGCCCGGCGTGGCTTGATGCGCCACCGAGTCATTGGGATGTACGCTGATAAGCTGATCAATTTCTTCCGCATTAAGACGCCTTCCAGAGATACCCAGGCTCGCCACCTGTCTGGCGGCAATATTCAGAAAGTCGTTTTAGCGCGCGAACTTTCGCGCTTACCACGTGTCCTGATCGCTGCCCAGCCGACCCGTGGCCTGGATATTGGCGCTACCGAATATGTGCATGCGCGCTTATTGGAAGAACGTGAAAAAGGCACTGCTATTTTGCTCATCTCTGAAGATCTGGATGAGATATTGGCTCTCTCCGATCGTATCGCAGTCATTTACGAAGGCCGGATTATGGATGTAATTGATCGAGAAGGCGCCACATCTGAACGTCTGGGCTTGCTCATGGCGGGCGTGCGTGAGAATGTAGTGGCTGCCTGAACGACGCGCCTTGCCTGCTGCTATCTCGATAGTGCCCCATTGTGTGGAATCGAAAATTGTCAATCCATGAAGCCGGGGAGAGGCACCCTGGCTGATAACCACTCGCGGTCAGGTTGGAGTAAATTAAAAGTCTCTTTGACAAGGATGCCTTAATATCTTACAATTCTCAACTGTCTGATTTCACCATCTGAGGAAGGGTAAATAATGAAAGAGTACACCACTGAGTTCATCCGCAACATCGCCCTGGTCTCCCACGGTAGCGCAGGCAAGACGATGTTGGCTGAAGCTTTGTTGCATTATACGGGGGCAACCACCCGCCTGGGCAGAATTGAGGATGGGACAACGGCTTCGGATTTTGAAGAAGAAGAAATTCGGCGTGGCATTTCATTGTCGACTACCATTGTGCCCGTAGAATACCGTGATTACAAGTTAAATTTGCTGGATACCCCTGGTTATATGGATTTTGTTGGTGAGGTCATATCTGCCCTGCGTGTGGCGGATAGCGCATTGGTGCTTGTAGACGCGGTTAGTGGTGCGGAGGTAGGTACCGAAATCGCCTTGAACTATTGTGACCAGTTCAACTTGCGCCGTTTCGTCTTCATTAACAAAATGAATCGCGATAATGCCAATTTTCGCAAAGCGTTGGAATCGGTCCAGGCAGTCAGCGAGAAGCGTTTACTGCCGCTGCAATTACCCTGGGGCGAGAGTGCGTCCTTTAAAGGCATCATCGATCTGATCACTATGAAAGCCTATACCGGCGCAGGAAAGATGGCTCAGGATATTCCTGCTGAATTGATGGATGACGCTGAAAGCGCCCGCATGGAATTGATCGAAGCCGCTGCTGAAGGCGAAGATGCTCTTTTGGAAAAATATCTGGAAGGTGAGGAACTGACGGAAACTGAAGTCTCTCGTGGCTTGTGCAAAGTATTAGAAGCCGGCACTTTTGTCCCAGTTCTTGTGGGGGCTGTAGGGGCAGAGATTGGCCTCGTGCGCTTGATGGATGCTATGATCGACTTTCTGCCATCGCCGAAAGATGTTCCATTGGCAGTGGCGCAAGGTAAAGAAGGCGAAGAAAGCCTGCCGGCAGTTGATAGCGGTCCACTGGCTGCATATGTCTGGAAAACCACCGCTGATCCGTTTGTTGGAAAAATTACTTATTTCCGGGTTTATTCAGGGGTGATTAACTCTGATACCCGTGTTTGGAACCAGACCAAAGCCGCCGAAGAGCGCCTGGGAACCTTGCATGCTTTGCGTGGTAAAGAACAGATCTCCGTTAAAGTCGTGCACGCCGGTGATATTGCTACAGTGTCAAAGCTTTCAGTGACCTCGACTGGGGACACCCTGTGCGATAAAACCCACCCGCTGAAACTGCCCGTGCCGCAATATCCACATGCGCTCTATCAGGTGGCAGTGCACCCTAAATCACAGGCCGATTCAGCCAAGATTAGCCCCACCCTGACTCGTCTGGTGGAAGAGGATATGACTCTATCCTGGCACAATGAGCCAAGTACCAACCAGACCATCCTGCTTGGCATGGGTGACCAGCATATCGATGTGGCCATCCGCAAAGCAGAAGGCAAATTCCAGACCTACCTGCAAACAGAATTGCCCAAGGTACCTTATCAGGAAACGATCACCAAGCAAGGCCAGGCTACTTATCGCCACAAGAAGCAAACGGGCGGCTCGGGTCAATTTGGTGAGGTTGCCATGCGCGTTGAACCACTCAAGGACGAGGATTATGCCTTCTCCAATGATGTTTTTGGTGGGTCGGTTTCCAACAGCTATATGCCAGCGATCGAGAAAGGTATCAAAAGTGTGATGAAAGAAGGCGCCATCGCTGGATACCCCTTGAAGAATGTGAAAGTATCTGTGTATGACGGTAAAGAGCATCCGGTAGATTCCAAGCCTGTAGCTTTCGAAATTGCTGGACGCGAGGCTTTCAAATTAGCAGTAAGAGATGCTGGCCCCGTTTTGCTTGAGCCGATCATGAATGTGCGTATTATTGTTCCGGAAGCTAACATGGGTGATATTCTGGGTGATCTCAACACCCGTCGCGCCCGTGTACAGGGTATGGACACTGAAAAAGGCCGCTCGGTGGTTACTGCTCAAGTGCCACTGGCAGAAATGCAGCGCTATACCACCGACCTGCGCTCAATTACGGGCGGGCGCGGTGTATTTACCCTGGAACTTTCACACTATGAGGTCGTTCCTGCACACTTGCAGCAGGAGATAATTAATGTCCGCCAGAAAGAATTGGCAGACAAGAAAGATGAGTAAATCTTTCTACAACCACACAGGACAACACCCCGAGGTTTATTGCCCCGGGGTGTTGTTTATGGATGGGATGTCCTGTTCTGCCAGATGTAGCTGGATAAATAACCACGGCGCCAGACCACTAACCCACAAACCTACCAGGGCATATCTTATGTAACGCAGTATATACGGCAATAGGCTTTCGCCACG
>CAYXDC010000088.1:2496-12520 GCA_964463505.1 uncultured Anaerolineaceae bacterium | reverse complement strand
TAATTGGCGAAGGTATTGTGAATAAAAGCCAGTTAAATAAAATCTAAACACGCATAACCGCGTTCACTGGACAGGGGGGGATTCTGTGGCATTTTCGAGCATTTTCTAGCTTCGAGTTTTCTCTGCACCAAGCATTCTCACCGCCTGCCCCGGCGCCAGTAACGGTAACCGTAGGGCAGATTCTTTACAAAACGTCATAGGAATAAAATGAACGGCGAACTTGCTCAAATCATCTCTTTGGTTGCTTACGGAAATTTATTCTTGAGCGGCGGAAATGTAGACCTTTCCGCAATTACCACATTTCAGTATGTCTCCTCAGTCAAGTTTGCTCGCTATAAAAGCAACAAAGATAAACAAGGCGCAGAAATTGCAAGCAGTGTATCTGAGTGGCTTTCTTTTCTACGCAATATTAAAGCAAGCCGTTTATGGAATATCGCTTTTGCATGGCAAAGACAAGATATTCCTGAACATGTGGCAGTGGCATTTTCTGGCGGTGTTCCAACCGCAATTCAGGCAGATTTGCCAAATGGCTTTGAACTATGGTATCCACAATGGAAAACTGGCGGTCAAGAAAAGAAGCCCTGGCTTGTCGAATATCGTAGCCTATTGTTTCCAAATTCCCATGCATTGCCTGTTGAAAAAATGAGTGCAGTTAAAAATCAACTTAAGCAAGCCGTCTCGCAGGCTGAAAAATTCGCTAAACGTTCCGATGTAAATGCGAGCAATTGGGCTACTTGGTTTACACAGTCTTTAGAACTTCTGGATTCATCTTCACCCATTGCCCCTTTTCACCCAGACATACTTCCTACATCAAGTTTTAGTTTAGAAACACGTCAAGTATTGTCTTCGGCTATGCAATCTTATGTATTCGGCGGCATGGGTTCGTGGAATGATATGGGATTTCAAAAGCCAGAAATCCAAAATGAATACGAAAGAATTACGAAGGAACTTTATGAAGCTGTGAAGTCTGCAATAGTCATGGCTTCCAATTCGTTTGAGTCTTATGAAATAAAATAAGCACAACAAAGCCTATACTGGATAGCGGGGATTCTGCGTCACTTTCGGGCTTTTCGTCTGCCACCACTGGGACAAGCTAAAGCTTATCCTACGGGGATACAACATTCAATTCCTCAAAACGGTGAAAATGCTTACGGTCCATGGTGAGGATATCGGTGAGACTGTGATCCAGCATCCAGGAGGCCGTATAAGCGTCGATGAAATCGACGTTCTTTTCGCCAAACCAGTGGGAAGCCTGGATCAGGATGTGCTCCTGCTCCACTTCCAGGCCGGGGGTGTTTAAGATCGCCAGCAGGGTCGCCTGGACCTCGGCGACGGGGCGCTGGTAATAGGAAAGCAGCGTCCAGACCAGCTCTGCCAGCACCAGGTGGTGGGTGACCAGCACGCACTCCCCCACCCCCGCCTTGCGCAGCCAGCTTTCAACCGCCTGCGCCTGTTCCGGAATATCATTGGTCAGGTAGCGCAGTAAGATATTGGTATCCAGGAACAGGCGCGGCTCACTCACCCGCGGCGACCTTGCGCGCCCGCTTCGCCAGGCTGACCTTGCGCACTGCGTCGAAATCCTGCTCGCCCTGCACTGGGACCGAGCCGCGCAGATCCAACAGGCTCTGGCGCAGGGGGACCAGCAGCACCTGGTCGCCCTGGGAGATGAAAGCCACCCGGTCGCCCTCTTGCAGCCCAAGCTGGCGACGGATAGGACTGGGGATGGTCAATTGGCCTCTGCGGCCGACAAGACTGGTGATCATCGGATACTCCTGAAAATGATGGACGTTTTATAAAACGAATGGCATTTACGATAATAGCGGATAATTTGCCGAATGTCAAGCAAGGATCAAACTGAGCTAAATACTCAAAACAGTCGATGGTAATCCGGCTTGCATGCCAGCCTGGTTGTATTATTATTATCAGGCTGGATACAGCTAAATAAACCGTAAAGTTGGGTTGCCGGAGTAGCCATTTTGCATCGAATTTGAGAACGTTTACAAAGCCTGTTAATTTCCATGGGAGGATAACGATGAGAAAGCTCTCAAATAAAAAAATTAATCTGTTATTCTTTCTATTCGCTCTGGTCACTGCATCGATAGCCTGTAACTTTCCAGTCGCGGTCGAAGTAATCGGTGAAGCAGTCAGTCAGAAATGCGAAACTGTGGACCGCGAAACATATGTACATGCTGCAGAAATATTGGGGCAGACACCCGAGACACCCAGTGATCCAGACAGCGCTGTATATGAAGTATGTTACGAAATTAATTCGAAAATATTACGGAATCAAAACCCCGATCCGATATCTGCCCGAATGTATGAAGGAAACAAGCAGGAAGAAAATCCTGGCGCTGCACCCGAGGGGAATACCCAGCCAGGGGTGGATGGAAGCGATGGAGAAAAAGGATCCGTTCCGGCAGGCACATACATCGGAGTTAACCCGGAGCCGCGTGGGGATTGGGAAACTGTCGAAGACAAATTTATCATCGAGATTGCAGAAGACGGTATCGTTTCAGGTACCAGAGTTTATATAATCAAGAGGGATTCTGTTGGCCCTAACTGTACTGTACACTTTGAGAATGGGCACTCTCAAACCTTCAGCGGTTATATTACTGGCGCCAGTGGATTGGTTACAGTAACGAACGAGTCTTATGACATTTGGGACGATTCGGGCTGTCCAGAGGGTTCTTATAAGATAAATAATACTGATTTTGTATGTGACCTATCACCGATTACCATCACAGGCAATCAACTGGAAATTGTCTCCAAGGCCAGTGACGGAAATAGTCTCTGCGGCGGCGTTTTTCAAGCGACAAAGAAATGAGTAGACTCCATCTGGTGGGATTTTTGCGGCTTTTCAGGCTTTTCACCTGCCAGACCGGACAAGCTGAAGCACGCGCAGCCATCCTACGAAAAATCGGTTAACATTAGCGCTATGACCCGGCGATTCTACTTCCTGCTGGCGCTCGCTGCCTGCGCCAGCCTCACCCTCTTCTTCCTCCTCCGCCCTGGCGCCTCAGATCCCGCCCCGGTTGCGGCGGCGATCTCCGCGCCTGCTTTGGACCCGGCCCTGGCGCAGAGTTTCGCCCGCGCAACGGGGCCGATGGAGCTGAGCTTCCCCGCCGACCACGGCCCGCACCTCGACTACCAGACCGAGTGGTGGTATTACACCGGCAACCTGCTCACCCCGGAGGGCAGGCATTTCGGCTACCAGCTCACCTTCTTCCGCCGCGCCCTGCTGCCTGAGGAGTTCGCACCGCAGCGCGAGTCCGATTGGGCGACGCACCAGGCGTACATGGCGCACTTCGCCCTGTCGGACACTGCCAGCCAGACCCAGCAGGCTTTCGAGCGCCTGGGGCGCGGGGCAGCGGGATTGGCCGGAGCCCAGGCCGCGCCATTTCACGTCTGGCTGGAGGACTGGGAGGTGATCGAGACCGGCCCGGCAAGCTACCGCCTGCGCGCCCGGGCGATAACGGAGGACGGGCAGGCAATCGCTATCGACCTGGTATTAAAAGATATTCGTGGGCCGGTGCTGCAAGGGGACAGCGGCTACTCGCAAAAGGGTCCCGACCCCGGGCAGGCATCTTATTACTACAGCCTGACGCGCCTGGAATCGAGCGGGACGGTGCAGGTGGGCGAGCAGCCCTACCAGGTGAGCGGGCTAAGCTGGATGGACCACGAATTCTCCACCAGCGTGCTCAGCGCCAACCAGGTGGGCTGGGACTGGTTTTCGCTGCAACTAAACGTTGGAGTCGCCCAGCCGGGCGACTCCCAGCAGGACGCAGTCCTGCCAGCCGAACTGATGCTCTTCCAGATCCGGCAGGCAGATGGCAGCATCGATCCCTTCTCTAGCGGCACGCTGGTCTATCCGGACGGCAGCACCCAGACGCTGAAGCGTGAGGATTTCACGATCACGGTCACCGGCACCTGGACCAGCCCAGAAACGGGAGCCGAATACCCGGCCGGCTGGCAGATCAGCGCCTCGGAGATCGGGCTGGAGCTGGCGCTCACCCCGGCCTTCGCCGACCAGGAGCTGAACCTGTCATATGCTTACTGGGAGGGGGCAGTGCTGGTGGAGGGGACGCTGCTGGGGGAGACAGCCAGCGGGCGTGGCTACGTGGAGCTGACCGGGTACAGCGGGTCCATGGGCGGGGAATTTTAGAACCAATTCGCGGCAATTTCTAGATTGATTATCTTACAAAAGCGCAATGATAGACCAAATAAGCCAGTGCTATAATCGAGCCATATTTTGGATAATTTTTCCCAAGTATTAGCCTACCCGTTAAGCCTTGACGATCTCCCATTCATTAATTTCGAAAACACCAATAGAAAGCAGTGATGATGTATGAATGATGCAGAGTCGATTAAACATAAGCTAGCACTGATCAGTATATACAAAAAAAACCTTCAATTGCTGGAAGTACGACAGGCTGAAAGTAATTTTGATCTCAGCATTGTTAATCAGATCGATAACATTAAAAACATGATCAACCAGCTTGAAGAGGATATTAACGACCTATCTTCGACAGCATCTTTATCTTCCTCATACAGTTTTCGTCCAATCCCTTTTCCATTGCAAAAATACGAAAATTTCATCACGCGCTTCGCAGAAGAGTTAAGTGGATGGAACGGCGATGAAAGCCGGTATAAACGTAGTGTACTCTCCAGCCTGAAACAAGCCGGCGGGGCAAGTAATGTATTCACAACACGTTATATTGACGGAGATTGGAGCATCCTTTCCGATGCAGGAGAAGGTAGTGAGGATATCAATTCACTGGTCAAGCAAGCAGGACCTTTTCGGGAGATCTTGGCCAGCTCCCAAAAACGTACCGACCTGACAATCGGTGTTTTGAACAAAACTGGAAAGGTTTGTCTCATGCTGCCCTTAGGGAATGAGATAACCCCGGAGATCCTTGTATTCTTTGACGCCGATTCAAGCTTCGATTATGACAAGGGTTTGGAATTGATACTCCAGACAATAGCCAAACAGACCCAGGGTCTAAGTAAAGCTGTTGTTGCTGAACAACTTGAAATCGTTATTTACAATGCATTACGAAAAAATTTTGGTTATGTATCTGAGGCAATGTACAACCGCCAGTTCTATTTATTCAACCGCAAGCTGGAAAGCATGACGGTGCACTTTGAGCCAATTATCTTCCTAAGCCCCACCGCCCCCAGTATATACGGGTGGGAGGCTTTAGCTCGCGAGCCCAGTACTTTAAAAGCTCCGATCGATCTACTTGAGACAGCTGAATTATGGGGCGTCCGCTACCAGTTACAGCTAGATATGTACTTTCTCAAGCGTGCGATCGGTATCTATATCACCGATCCGTCAGATCCAAACGGTAAGAAAATCCGGCGCAAGCACACCATTCAACCTCTATCGGTCAATGTCCACCCCACTTCGCTGCTGCGTACACGCTACTACGAAACATTCAAGAAGATCGAGCAACAAGGCTTTATGCCTCTCAATAAAGTCTACCTGGAAATATCAGAGAAAGCACCCATCCCTCTAGTAGATAATTGGGACGGCGAACAAAATCCCATTGATGCTTTTCGCGAATTCCTGTTCCGTTTTCGCGACCTGGACGTTCACTTTTCGGTGGATGATTTCGGGGTAGGTTTTGCATCGTCATCGCGCATTTCCCGCCTGGGCCCGGCGTTTGTAAAAGTCGACCGCGACGCCCTACTGGATCATTTTGGCAACTTCACTCTTGAATATGTGATCCGCCTGGCACGTCGCATGCCCGGAGAGATGGGAGTGATCATTGAAGGCTATGATGATGAGAGCAAATTCAGCCTCCGACGGTTATATGAACTGGGAGCCCGGTATATTCAAGGCTATAAATATGGCCCAACGCGGCCTGCAATTGATGATCGCTTGCCAGCTAACATAGTTCAGGACATTCGCCATGCATTGGAAGGTTGTTCCTGACAGGCTAACAAATAATTATATCTGGAGTAATAACAATGACTGGAATTGACCCAATCAGTCTGGCTGTGCTCACGAAAGCGATTGATTTTTTATTTGATGAGGCCGGGAAAATCTATCATGAGCACCGTATGTCGAAAAAGCAAGCCAACCCCACCAGAGAATCCCCTTCAGCAACAAGCCATTCTGAAGGGGCAATCACTCTCAAAGAAGAGCTTACCAATCTTAACTTGAACTCACTTGCTCTACAGGATTCAGCCCGGGAGATAGAGCACTGCATGACCCTAATCCATCAATACCGCCACAACCGGCGTTTGGTAGAAACTCAGGTGGCGATGCATGGCGGATTTATTTATGCACCTTTACCCTTACAGAATCAACTGAGGAATACCGAATTAGAAATTGAGAGCTGGATAACTCACCTAAAAGAGATTGTCGAAGAAGTTTTTGGCTCCAGCCTGGTTATCCCAGGGATCAAATAGAATTGCCCGGCTCAGAAAAAGGAAATACCTATATCAAGAAACGGACCAGATCCAACAATCTGGCCCGTTTTGTAATATTCAGTATAATGCCCAATTTCCGAATCTAGCACCCGCTATAGGAGCCAACCATGAACCACTCTCCCCTCACCATCGATAAAATCACCCAGCGCCGTTTCATCTTGGGGCAGCAAGGGCTGTACCCCGGCAGGCGCTACCGCGGGCCAGCCGGGGCGGCGGCTGCAATCCAGGCCGGGGCGGTGGTGCAGGTGGACCCGCTCAACGTGATCGCCCGCAACCACGATCTGGCTCTCTTCGGGCGGGTGCTGGATTATTCCCTCCCAATCCTGGAAAACCTGCAATTCGAGCAGCGCCAAGTCTTTGATTACGGCGGGACGGTCTTCATGCACCCGATGCGCGAGCTGCCCCACTGGCGCATCGTCATGGCGCGCAAAGCGCAGGAGCCGCGCCGCCAGAAATTCGTGTCTGAATTCGCGGCGGTTGTAGATGAGGTCTACCAGGCGATTGCCGCCAATGGACCGATGCTGGGGCGTGAGTTCAGCAGCGAGAAAGCCACGCAATGGACCTACCGCTCGCGCAAAGCCAGCGGGCAGGCGCTCTACCACCTGTGGATCAGCGGCGAGCTGATGACCCACAGCCGGGTGCATTTCCAGCGCCGCTTCGACCTGCGCAGCCGGATCGCCCCGCCTGAGCTGGATTTCGCCTCCCCGGTGGAACAGGCCGAAGCTTATTTCGCCCGCAGGCTGTTCCACAAGCTGGGCCTGGTCACCGAACGGGGCTTTCGTAACTGGTGGCAGGGCGATTGCGAGCGCCCGATCAGCCCCGCCGAAGCGCCCCAGAGGCTGGAGCACCTGCTGCAAAATGGTGAGGTGGTACCGGTGATTTTGAAAGAAGACCCAAAGACGCCGCACTACGTGCTGGCGGAATACCTGCTGGCGCTGGAGATCCTGGCGAAGGGCGAACTCCCGGCGGAGTGGCAGCCTTTGGAGACCACCACGCGCCAGGAGATGGTCCCCCTGGCACCACTGGAAATTTGCACGGCGCGCGGGCGAGCCAAACCGCTGTTCGGATTCGACTACGTCTGGGAGGTGTACAAGCCCGCCGAACTGCGCCGTTGGGGCTACTACACCCTGCCCCTGCTGTACGACGACCGCCTGGCAGGCCGCCTGGATGCCCGCGTGCAGCGGGCTGAGGGCGAGCTGCACCTGCTGGGGTTGTGGGTGGAGCCGGGTGAGACAGTGGACGAGGGCTATCGTACCGCCCTGGCAGCCGGGCTGCGCCGCCTGATGCGCATGGTTGGGGCGGAGAAGGTGGTATGTACAGTGGGTGTGCCTGGCACACCAGGTGTGCCACCCGAGCTGGCCGGCGACCTGGAAGAACGCTGTAAATAATAGCCGAAAGCGTGGGAATCCAGCTGGAGGGGGTTATAATTTAATCGCGCCGTATTATCCAACCTGGAGTTTCCCCCATGCCCAATACCACCTGCGACCTGCACATGCACAGCTATTACTCGGACGGCTGCAATTCACCCGCCGATTTACTGCACTATGCCGCCGACATGGGCCTCAAGACCCTGGCCCTGACCGACCACGACACCCTGGCAGGGCTGGCAGAGGCTCAAAATGTAGCTGGCAAGCTGGGTCTGGAGCTGATCCCCGGGGTGGAGCTGACCACCACCTGGGAGGGCGGCGCGGGTGCCCAGATCGCCGATGTGCTAGGCTACTACTTCGACCCGGTCCACCCGAGGCTGGTGGAGACCTGCCGGCAGGCGCGCCAGGATTTCGATGCGCGTGTGTTCCAAGCCTGCCGGGCGCTGGCTGACCAGGGCATTTACCTGAGCTTCCACGAGCTGCTGGACCAAAACCCACGCTACCCGGGTCCCGGTCAGATGATCCAGGCGCTGATCCAGAATGGGCAGGCGGCGGATTGGATGGCTGGCTACACCCTGTACCAGCAGGTCTGGTCGCAAATCCCCCTACCGCGCCTGAAATTCGCTGAGGGGATCGCCGCCATCCATGCCGCTGGGGGTGTGGCTGTGCTGGCTCACCCGGTCTCAGTGCGCGGGCAGAGCAGCCTGCTGGGGGCAGATGAGCTGGCCCAGATGGTGGCAGCCGGCCTGGACGGGCTGGAGACGGAACACCCGCGCCTTAACGCCGTCGAGCGGGCGCATTTCAGGGCGCTGGCAGACAAATTCAACCTGGCGGTCAGCGGTGGCTCGGACGAACACGGCTGGAATGGGGGCTTTACCCGTATGGGCAGCGAGCTGGTGACTTATGCCATTGTGAATGAATTACAGCGCCGGTCCGCGTTCTACCTGTCCACCTGAAGCTCGCGCAAACCCCTGGTTCAGCCCTGGCCTGAGCCCAACCATTAATCTATACAATTACTTGACATTATTTATACATTATGCTATCATTCCACCCGGGTGTGGAAGATACAATCACGCCAAGCAAGGAAGCAGAATCATGCAAACCCTTCAAAGTAAAACAGCCGTCATCACCGGTGGGACGCGCGGGCTGGGCCTGGCAACCGCCCGGGCTTTTCTGGATGCCGGGGCCAATGTGGTCATCAGCTCGCGCACCGATCAGGCAGTCCAATCTGCGCTGGATACCTTAGCCAGCCAGGGCTACCCTGCCGGGCGCATGGCGGGGACAGCCTGCGATGTGGCTTTTTTTGACCAGGTGCAGGCGCTGGCCGATTTCGCCGTTGCCCGCTTCGGTGGGTTTGAAATCTGGATCAACAATGCCGGGCTCTCCGCCCCGTACGGCCCCACCGCCCATATCCCGGTCGAGTCCTTCCGGGCCGTGCTGAACACCAATATCCTGGGTACCTATCACGGCTCACGAGCGGCGCTGGCCCATTTCCTGCCGCGCCGCCAGGGCAAGCTGATCAACCTGCTGGGCGCGGGCGATAAAAAACCTGTTCCCTACCAGAACGGCTATGCCTCCACCAAATCCTGGATGCGCGTATTCACCCTAGCGCTGGCAAAAGAGTACTGGGCCAGCGGCGTGGATATCTTCGCCTACAATCCAGGCCTGATGTTCACCGAGATGGTAGAGAAGGTGGACGTGCTGGCAGGCTATGAAAAGCGCGTCAGGATCCTGGAGACGGTGCTGCGCATGTGGGGCCAACCGGCGGAGGTCCCGGCCAAGAAAATGGTCTGGCTGGCATCCGTAGATTCGGATGGCAAGACCGGCAAAGTGTACCGCGAATTAGTCTTCACGCGCATCCTCAGCGGTGCGCTGGCAGAAGCTGGGCGGCGCCTGTTGAAGAGCAACCCCACCCAGCCGCGCCTGAAAATTAATTCAATTCCACCGGCGCTGCCGGATATACCTCTTCCTGGAAACAAATAACCGTGAATTCAACAAATACACCTTCCACGATCCTGGTCACCGGCGCCACCGGCTATGTCGGTGGGCGGCTGGCCCCACGCCTGCTGGAGCTGGGCTACCGGGTGCGCGTCCTGGTGCGCGACCCGCAGCGCCTGCAAGGGCGGGCCTGGTCTGAGCAGGTGCAGGTGGTGCGGGGCGATATCCTGAAACCTGAAAGCCTGAGCACTGCGCTGCAGGGTTGCCAGGCGGCGTATTACATG
>CAYXDC010000088.1:0-2486 GCA_964463505.1 uncultured Anaerolineaceae bacterium | reverse complement strand
GCCCGCGACCTGGAAGCGGCGCGCAACTTCGGAAAAGCGGCCAAAGAAGCCGGGGTGGCGCGCATCATTTATCTGGGCGGGCTGGGCGACGCGGACGCCGAGCTTTCCACCCATCTGCGCTCGCGCCAGCAGACCGGCGCGGCGCTGCGCGAAGCCGGCGTGCCGGTGACGGAATTCCGCGCCGCGGTGATCGTCGGCTCGGGCAGCCTGTCCTTTGAGATGGTGCGCTACCTCACCGAGCGCATCCCGGTGATGATCACCCCGCTCTGGGTGCAGACCCGCATCCAGCCCATTGCCATCCGGGATGTGATCAGCTACCTGACGGCCGCCCTGGAACAGCCCGCCAGCGCCGGGCAGATCATCGAAATCGGCGGGGCGGATGTGCTGACCTACGGCGAGATGATGCTGGGTTATGCACGCGCGCGCGGCCTCAAGCGCTGGCTGCTGCGCGTGCCGGTGCTCACCCCACGCCTGTCGTCTTACTGGGTGCATTGGATGACGCCCATCCCGGCCGGCATTGCCCGCCCGCTGATCGAGGGTCTGCGCAATGAAGTGATCGTGCACGACCCACGCGCCCGCCAGATTTTCCCAGATATCCAGCCGGTGGACTACCAGAGCGCGGTGGAGCGCTCGCTGGCGCGCCTGGAAGCCGGAGCGGTGGAAACCGCCTGGTCGGACGCCCTCACCACCAGCCAGGGCGACCGCACCCCGGTGAATCTGACCACCGAGCAAGGCATCGTCATCGAGCGGCGTGAAGTGGACGTGCAGGCCACTCCTGCGCAGGTGTTCACGGTTTTCTCCGGCCTGGGCGGGGAGCGTGGCTGGCTGGTGCTGAATATTGCCTGGCAGCTGCGCGGCATGCTGGACCGCCTGGTGGGCGGGGTGGGCATGCGCCGCGGCCGGCGCCACCCCGACGAGCTGCGCGTGGGCGATGCGGTGGATTTCTGGCGCGTGGAAGCGATCGAGCCAGGCAGCCTGCTGCGCCTGCGGGCAGAGATGAAAGTGCCCGGTAAAGCCTGGCTGCAGCTCGAAGCCACCCCGCTGGAAGAAGGCCGCACCCGCCTGGTGCAGAAGGCATTCTTCGCCCCCAAAGGCCTGTCGGGCTGGCTATACTGGTACCTGCTGTACCCCGTCCACGCCCTGATCTTCCGCGGCATGGTGCAGCGCATCGGGCAGCGCGCCGCCGAGCTGGCGCAAGCAGCTGATCGAGCGACCAAACTGCAGCCCCAGGCACGCTGAGCATTGGAATAAAAGAGAACATATAAATGAAACGGATCCTGAAAATTACTCTGCTCGTCGTGGCGCTCCTGCTGCTGGCAGGCGTTGCCGGCTTCCTGGTCTGGGCCAACACGCCTCTCGGCCCGGCTCCCGCAGCCCTGGCTGCCCTGGATAGCAGCGCCGATGTAATTGTGAGCCAGGAAACGTGGCTGGTCTTCAGCCCGGCCAGGCAGGAGCCCCGCAATACCGGACTGGTGCTCTACCCCGGTGGGCGGGTGGACCCGCGCAGCTATGCCCCGGCCGCGCACGCCATCGCCGAGGCAGGTTACCAGGTGGTGATCGCGCCCATGCCGCTCAACCTGGCAGTCTTTGCCCCGGATGCAGCCAGCGAGATCATGGCGGCTTTCCCGGAGATCGAAGCCTGGGCAATCGGCGGGCATTCGCTGGGCGGCGCCATGGCAGCCCGCTACGCCTACCAGAATCCTGCCGCCGTGCAGGGGCTGGTGCTGTGGGCAGCTTACCCCGCCAGCACTGACGACCTGTCGGGCTATGCACTCGAAGTGGCGTCTATCTACGCCTCTCTGGATGGGCTGGCGGATCCGCAAACGGTGAGCGGGGCTGCCACCCTGCTCCCCGCAGACACTGCCTGGACTGAAATCGATGGCGGCAACCATGCTCAGTTCGGCTGGTATGGAGCGCAGCCAGGCGATAACCCCGCCAGCCTCAGCCCCACAGAGCAGCAAGCCCAGATCGTCTCGGCCACGCTGGCGCTATTGGAGCGCCTTACCCTTATCAATTCGGATTGAACAGCTATGAAAATTATTATTAAAACCCTGGGTATTTTGATCCTTATCCTGCTGGCAGCAGTGATCCTCCTGCCGCAGGTCATCCCGGTTCCACCTCTGGAAGGCCTGCTTCCCGCTCAGGAACGGGCGGACCCGGACAGCCTGTTCATCGAGGTCAACGACCTGAGCGTGCACTACAAAGCTCAGGGCAGCGGCGAGCCGGTGCTGGTGCTGCTGCACGGCTTTGGCGCCAGCAGCTTCTCCTGGCAGCAGGTGCAGAGCAGGCTGGCGCAGCAGCGCAGCGTGGTGGCCTTCGATCGCCCGGCCTTTGGGCTGACCGAGCGCCCGCAGGAATGGGACGGCCCCAGCCCTTACGGGACTGAGAACCAGGTAGCCCTCACCACCGGTTTGATGGATGCGTTGGGCTTCGAGCAGGCCGTGCTGGTGGGCAATTCGGCAGGCGGGACTGTTGCCGCCCTGACT
>CAYXDC010000087.1:0-12721 GCA_964463505.1 uncultured Anaerolineaceae bacterium | reverse complement strand
ATACCGTCATTGAGTTCCTGCGCTCCATCCCCCAACGCTTGCAACAGACCATCCATACCGTCTGTTGTGACATGTACGAAGGCTTTAGCGAAGCCGTGCGAGAAGAACTGAAGCATGTCCGCATCGTGATCGATCGTTTCCATGTTGCCAGAGCTTACCGAGATGGCCTGGATAATTTGCGTAAACAGGAGCTGGGACGCCTGAAAAAGGAGCTGCCAGCCACAGAGTACAAACAACTGAAGGCAGCCTGTGGGCCTTGCGCAAGAAGCCTGCTGATTTGACCGCCGAAGAAAGGCGTATCCTCAGGCTGCTCTTCCGGTGGTACGCGCCCATACTGAAGCAGGCCTATGCATTGCAGCAGCAATTGACCACGATTTTTGATCAACGTATCTCCCCAGCTGCCGCTAAAACCAAAATCCGGGCCTGGATCAAACGCGTCGCCAGAAGCGGGTTGCGCTGTTTTGACCCTTTCCTCAATACTCTGGGCCGCTGGTGGCAGGAAATCCTCAACTATTTCGTCAACCGAGACAATAGCGGCTTTGTTGAAGGGTTGAACAACAAACTCAAGGTGCTCAAGCGGCGCTGTTATGGCTTGTTCAACCTCAAGCATCTTTTCCAACGCATTTTCCTTGATCTCGAAGGCTATCGCCGGTTCGCAGGCTGACCACCATATGTGGCTGAATCACGGTAACTCCCAATGAGCCTTTGTCAAGGGCAGTTATCATTTCAATCAGGTGTGCTCTTAGGGTTTCACACCTGTGATCAGCGCCAGGTACTCCAGGTTACCCGATAGTGTCCACAAGCCTGCGTGATCCTTGGAGGCGGTTTTTGCATGCCGTGGGTAGTTCGCGGTATAATGTTTGCGCCTGCAGATCAGGCGGTGCTAATATACAGTCTGCAAGATTAAAAACTGGTATGCCGTGGTAGGGTTATTGAACATTGAGGTCATCAACCAAGGAGCGTTGTGCACATGGATTTTAGCGGTAGAGTAGCCCTCGTCACGGGTGGCAGCCGGGGCATCGGGCGGGCGATTGTTGAAACGCTGGCAAAGAGTGGCGCGCAGGTAGCTCTAGCCAGCCGCAGTCTAGAGCAAACGCAGGACGCAGCCCAAGAAGTCGCCGCTCAAAGTGGATCCCGCGTGCAAGGTTATCAGGTGGATGTCGCCGATCCAGCCCAGGCTAAGGCCCTGGTAGAACAGGTAATAGCCGATTTTGGCCGGTTGGATATCCTGGTCAACAATGCTGGCACGACGCGCGATAACCTGATCCTGCGCATGGACGAGCAGGATTGGGACATCGTGCTGGATACCAACCTGAAAGGCACGTTCAACTGCTGCAAAGCCGCCATCCGCAGCATGCTCAAGCAGCGCTACGGACGGATTGTGAACGTATCCTCCGTATCCGGGCTGGCGGGGC
Source organism: uncultured Anaerolineaceae bacterium (assembly GCA_964463505.1). Lineage (GTDB taxonomy): Bacteria > Chloroflexota > Anaerolineae > Anaerolineales > UBA4823 > JAJZSS01. The sequence goes on along the minus strand of CAYXDC010000087.1, from coordinate 11,306 downwards.
AGGCCGGGCAAACCAATTATTCGGCCTCCAAAGCCGGTATGATCGGGCTGTCCAAAGCCCTGGCGCGCGAAGTGGCTTCACGCGGCATCACTGTCAACGTGGTCGCGCCTGGCTTTGTGCCCACTGCCCTGACCGCCGACCTACCCGAGGAGCTAAAAAACCAGAGCCTGAGCGCCATCCCCCTGGGTCGCTGGGGGCAGCCGGCTGAGATCGCCTACGCGGTGGCTTTCCTGGCCTCAACAGAAGCCAGCTATATCACCGGTCAGGTGCTCAGTGTAGACGGCGGAATGGCGATGATGTAAATGAGATGCGTGGAGGAAAAATGAGCAAATCCAAAGTAGCTGCTGAAGCCAATCTGCCCGGCGAAACCTACGTGAGAACCGGTAAGACGACCATTGCACCTGAGGTGCTGCTGACGATCGCACGCTTGACCACGCTGAGCGTGCCGGGGGTCAGTCGCATGAGCCCCACTCCCGGCGGGGTCAATCGCTTGTTCCGCCGCGGCGTAGGCGAGGGCGTGCGCCTGGATATCCGCGAGGATGATCATGTATATGCCGATCTGTATGTGATCTTAAAAGCCGATGTCAATATCCGCGATGTCAGCCGGCTGGTGCAGCAGCATGTTTCCCGGGCCATCACAGAGATGGTCGGGATGCCGGTAGGGCGAGTGAACGTGCATATTGAAGATGTAGATTTTCCGCAGGAGACTGAGGCCTGACCTTTGATGAAACCACGCACCAGGGCACGCAGTGTAGCTCTGCAGGCACTTTACGAAATTGATGTCGCCGGTCATCCACCTGGGCAAGTGCTTCAGGAACGCATCGAAGAGGCGGAATTGGACGACAACCTGGCAAAGTTCAGCCGCGCCATTGTCCTGGGTATTGTTCCGATTATTAAAGAGCTGGACACATTCATTGCCGAACATGCCCCGGAATGGCCCCTGGACCAGGTAGCCACCATTGACCGCAATATCATCCGCATCGCCCTGTGGGAATTTGCGATCTATGCCAAAACGCCTATCAAGGTGGCGATCAATGAGGCCGTGGAAATGGCGAAATCCTACGGTTCGGACAGCACGCCCCGTTTTGTCAACGGGGTGCTGGGCAGCCTGGCAGCTCGCCAGAATGATATCAAACAAGCCCTGAGCCGCTTCGCCACGGGCCAGGAGGAATAGACACAGCAAACCATGGATATACTCGGTATCGGCCCTCTTGAATTTGTTTTTATATTACTGATTGCGTTGATCGTGCTTGGCCCAAACGACATGGTTAAGGCAGGCCGGACCATCGGACGGCTGCTGCGCAAGCTGGTCACCTCCCCCGGCTGGCAGATGGTCCAGCAGACCTCAAAAGATATTCGCTATCTGCCGAATAAATTGATGCGCGAAGCCGGGCTGGAAGAACTAAAAGACAAAATGCCCACCTCGCAGCAAATCACCAAAGACATTGGTCTGAATGAATTAAAAAAAGAAGTCAAAGATCTGGATAAAGACCTCTCAGCCTGGACGACGCCGCCTTTGACCATCAACACACCCAAGTCCCCGCCTACCAGCAGCCCGGCCAAAGTGGTTCCTGAAAATATCCCGGCTGAGGAACCCGCCCCCGAACAAACGATTGAACCTCCCCAAAATCCTGACGAAAGCGGATCAAATTAATCTATGCGGAATTTCTTACGAAAACTGGGCTATATCCTTTCATCACCCTTCCGCCTGATTTTCAAGTTTTTGCGCGGCATCTATCGCTTCCTTGCCAATGCCACGCGCAACATCCGGAATTTCTTCGCCGAAGAGCCAGAAGACACCCCCTTACCGGATGCTTTTGCCAAGACCGTGCAGAACCCCATGGGCATCCTGTACCATCTGAATGCCCTGCGCATCCATCTTTTTCGCGCCATCGCCTTCATGGCGATTGCAGTGGTGCTCTCCTTCACTTTTATCCAACCTATCCTTGAATTCCTATCCACTCCCCTGGAAGGCGGCCTGGAAGCGCTAACCGCCATTGACGTCACCGAGCCGCTGGGAACGGTGATGCGTGTGGCGCTGTTATCCGGATTTGCTTTATCTTTCCCATATATAGCCTTCGAGATTTACCTGTTCATCGCCCCAGGCATATCGCGCCGGTCGCGGATTGCCGGTCTGTTCGCCATCCCCATCGCCACGATCTTCTTTATCGGTGGCATGGCATTTGCCTTTTATGTGATGATGCCCACCGCCTTGCCCTTCCTGCTCAATTTCATGGGCATCACCACTATCCCGCGCCCTTCGTCTTATATCAGTTTTGTGACCAACCTGATGTTCTGGATTGGGGTGGCCTTTGAGTTTCCGCTGGTCATTTATCTGTTTGCCAGCCTGGGACTGGTGAACGCCAAAGTGCTCAGAGACCAGTGGCGCCTGGCTATTGTGGTAATCGCCATCGTCGCCGCCATGATCACGCCCACGATTGACCCGGTTTCCATGACCTTGGTGATGGGTCCGTTGATCCTGCTGTTCTTCTTAAGCATTGGGCTGGCCTACCTGGCTCAGCGTGGGCGCGCCAGGCGCGCCGAAGAAAGAGCCAACGCTTAAACTCGGACAACAAACTTTTCTGGTACTTAAAGGGGATCCTACAACACAAACCTGATTTAGAAATCAGGTTTGTGTTGTAAAATCAAGCTATGCTGCTTTTAAAACCCTCTTCACCAGCCATGCGAGTAATTTATCAAGATACCATCCATCGCGATCTTACATTGGACCGGAGAGAGACTCTCTTGAATATTTTATGGCATGAGCGTTATTTGACACGGGCGCAATTAATTACCAGAGTCGAGATGCGACTGGGGAAAAACATCTTTGGCAGTGCAGCTTGGAAAGATAATTTCTATCGCGACATGCGTCTGGTGAAACAGGCTTTTCAAGCTGCAGGGATGCAGCTCGCCTATAGCCGTAATCCTCACCGTCCTGGTTACTATCTCATCGGCGAACCCCCTCTGTCTGCTGAATACCGGCAAATCCTGCATAACAGTCTGGCTGAAGTAGACCCTCGTCAGATTGAAATTTACCGCCAGCTGTCCCATACTGAGCGTTTTCGACAGGGGTGTTCGATCAGCAATACCGCCCGCAAAGTTGTTGCTTACCAGATCATCCAGCAAAATCCCGGCATCGATCCTGCAGAAGCCAACCGGATGGCCCTGGCACGCATCTATTCCGGCAACCCCCGATGACTGATATGACCTCTCGCCGCGCTTTGCTGTATATCCCTGGCGATGATGCGCGTAAGATCGCCAAAGCCAGCACCCTGGATGTGGACTGTATTTGCCTGGATATGGAAGACGGGGTCGCTCTGAACCGCAAGCAGGTCGCGCGCCAGACAATCGCCCGGGCGCTGGTGGAGCAAAATTTCGGGCGCGCCGAGCGATTGGCGCGCATCAATCCCATCGGTTCCGGATTGGAAATGGATGATCTGGCGGCAGTATTGCCTGCCCATCCGGATGGGATTGTGATCCCTAAAGTGGAAGACGCCGAGCAGGTGCGCTGGGCCAGCGCCCAGATCACCGCAGCCGGTTATGCTATTGAGCAAATGAGCCTGATCTGTATGGTGGAAACTGCCCGCGCCATCGTCAACCTGGCTCCCATTGCAGCCGCCGACCCGCGCCTGCAAGCGCTCATTTTCGGCGCAGAAGACCTGGCAGAGAATGTCGGGGCCATGCGCACCCCTGCCGCCTGGGAGGTCTTCTACGCTCGCAGCGCCGTGGTCACCCATGCCGCGGCGTTTAATTTGCAGGCGATCGATATGGTATATGTTGATTTTCAGGATGAGGAAGGTCTGCGCCGGGAAGGCCGTCAGGGCGCCCAGATGGGTTTTGCCGGCAAGCAGATCATCCACCCACGCCAGGTGAATCCCGTCCAGGAGGCGTTCACACCCGGCGAAGCTGAAATTGCCCATGCGCGCAGAATCGTGGAAGCATTTACTGAGCACCAAACCAGCGGCAAAGGCGCCTTTGCCCTGGAAGGGAAGATGGTCGATGCACCAGTGGTGAAAGCCGCCGAACGTATCCTGGGGCGCGCCCGCGCTGCCGGGAAGATCTAAGTCAACCGCCAACCTGCCAATATCAGACGACATCATGCCCTGGCCCGGCGGATCCATGCACCCAAGATAGAAGGAGGCAACCTGCGATGAGACCAGTTTATGCCCTGGCGGGCGGTGTTTCCAAATTCGCCAAATCCCGCCCCGACAAGACCTTTCAGGCAGTCGTCAAGGAGGCCTATGACCAGGCTATCCGCGACCTGGGCCTGGAATACGCCGCATTCAACCGCCTGGTGGATGGCTCTGTGGCATCCTACTTCTCCGATCACTTTACCCGCCAGCTGATGGCAGGCATTATGGCCCAGGACTACCTGGGTCTGGTGCCCAAACCCAGCCACCGGGTGGAAGGCGGCGGAGCAACCGGCGGACTTTGCTTCCAGGAAGCCTGGAAATCGGTTGCCAGCGGGCACATGGATATCTGTGTAGCCTATGGATTTGAGACGATGAGCCATGTGGAAACCTGGAAAGGTAACGAGTTCATCGCTCTGGCTTCGGATGTCTCTTTCGATTACCCGGTGGGCGGTTTTTATTCCGGTTACTATGCCATGATGGTCACGCGCCATATGCAGGAATTTGGCACGACCGTGGAACAAATGGCCATGGTGAGCGTCAAAAACCACCGCAACGCCCTGCACAACCCCTACGCCCAGAAGAGCAACCGCTACAGCGTGGCCGATGTGCGCGCCGCGCCCATGGTCGCCTGGCCGCTCACCCGCCTGGACATCTGCGTGATGTCCGATGGGGCTGCAGCAGCGATCCTGGTCTCCGAGGAAGGCATGCGCAAGCTGGAAGCCGCTGGGGCTAAGATCACCCGCCCGCTGGTGCGCGTTACGGGGATAGGGCGTGGCACGGATGCTATGCGCATGTCCGATCGCCCGCACACCGATTACGACACCTTCATGGCCGATTACGCCACCGAGCAAGAGCGCAGCTCAGCCGACACCCAGGCTTATTATCGCAAACTGTGGGATAAAGGTACGCGCTACCCCGGTGTACATTCCTTCCGCGCCGGGCGTACTGCCGGGAACATGGCCTACCGCATGGCTGGCATCCAGGACCCGTTGAACGAGCTGGATTTCGTCGAGCTGCATGACGCCTATACCTCCAGCGAGATCCAGACTTACGAGGACATGGGCTTATGCCGCTATGGCGAAGGCGGGCCTTTTGCCGCCTCCGGCAAAGCCTTTTTGCCCGGCCTGGATTACGGGCTGGAGCTGCCCGACCAACCCGTCTGCCCGGTGAATCCATCTGGCGGGCTGATCGCCTGCGGGCATCCGGTGGGGGCGACCGGCCTGATGCAAGCTGTATTCGCGGTATGGCAGCTGCAAGGCTCCATCCCGCAGCACTTCGGCGACCCGTCCTTGCAGGTACAAGGGGCGCGCCGCGGGGCGATCCACTCGCACGCCGGCACCGGCACGTATGTCACCGTTTCAATTCTGGAGCAGGCGGGTTGATCCGCCCCCAGGGATAGGAGGAACCGATCATGCCAAAGCTCCCTAATCGTCGCGAAGAAAGCCTGGGCGGATTTATCGTGCACGGCGTGCCATTCCCACGCCAGACAGACCCCGCCTCACTGGCCTTGCTGAAACAAATGACCCCCCTGCAAATTGAGCAGGAATACTGCATTACTTACCTGCATTCTTACGGGCAGGATAGCCCCTGGTTTGCCGGGCTGGCCAACAAGCGCCTGCTGGCGTCGCGTGACCCGGTGACAGGATATACCTACGCCACACCACGCGGCCACGATATGGGATCCGGTGGTGAAACCGAATGGATTGACATCACCGATCGTCCTGCACAGGTGCACGCCTTTACTGTGTGCTATTTTGGATCGGAAGAATTCCTGCCAGAAACGCCCTACGTGCTGGCGCTGATCGAATTTGAAGGCGTGGATACACTCCTGCTGACACGCCTGATGGGTGTTGATCCTGAAAAGGCTGCTCTGGACTGGATTGGCATGCGAGTTGCACCACGTTTCTTACGCAATAGCAAACTGAAACCAACGGATGTATATTTTGTCCCAGCCTGATCTAAAACTCTCGGATACTCAACCACAGCGCGTCCTGCCTCCCCCGGCGAGACCGCCTTTAACCAGATCGGAACGAGCCAGGCTGGAGCCAGCCAGCTCGTCCCGATCTGGCTCTCTTCCCGGCAGTCCTGCAAAGCCTGTCAAAAGCCTCGGCGCGCTGGTAAGGCGCTATCCTGCCCGCCCGTTAGGGTGGGGCGAGCTGCTGGCTTTAGCCTGCCTGGGCAGTCTGGGGGTGCTGGCGCCGCTGGGATATGGACTTTGGCAAACGCAAGTGATCCAGGCCTCCCACGGCCTGGTGGCTGCCCAGGCTGCCAGCCGGATCTGGTACATTCTGGCGCTACTGGCCCTGGTGTGTTTTGGCTGGCTGGTGATCGTGCGCCTGGCAGCCCAGCGAGCCTTCGTAGCGGTGCACGAAAATGGACTTGCCCTGCGCAAATCCTGGGGAGCGCTGAGCCGCTGGCGCTGGAGCGCAATCTCCGGCCTGGCAAGCGAGCACAGCGAGCATTATTTCCTGGGCCTGCGTTTAGGTACACGCTACCGGGCGGTGCTGGTCCCCACCACTGGCAAGCCGGTCCGCCTGCCAGATGGTCTGGCAAATTATCCGGAATTGATTTCGCAGCTCAAGGCGATTCTATACCCGCGCCTGCTGCCAGACCTGGAAGCCAATCTGCAAGCCGGACAAAGCCTGTATTTTGGCCCATTGGCGATCTCTTGCCAGGGACTCTCCCACCGCGCACAGCGCTGGACATGGGCCGAGGTGCAACATTTCGACATCCAGAATGGCCTGCTGGAGATCAATACCCGGCCCGAGCGCAAACTGCGCTTCCCCACCAGCCAGATCCCCAATCTGGAACTACTCTTGCAACTGGTCTCACAGTGCGCGCCTACCCAGGCGCCAGCTTGATTCATTTGTTTTCTGCAAAGGTGCCCATGTTACCAACTGTCTACTTCCGCTCGCAGGTTGTGCTAAAGAAAATAATTTACCAGGTCCCGTTCTGGCTGGTGCTGGTGGCGCTGACAGGCTGTAACATGCCCAATTTACCTTTTCTGGAGCCAACCGTCGACCCTCTGGCGAATACTCCCCTGGAAGGCTTCGCCACTGCTGAAGCGCTGCCTCCCCCACCGGAGACGCAGGTCACTTTTCGGGTGGTTGTTCCAGCGGATTCACCTGCCGACCAACCAGTCTATCTGGTGCTTCTGGACGAAGTCACCGGGCTGGCGCTGAATGCTGACAGCCATACCATGGAAGCAGACAGCACTGCCGATCCCGCAGCGGGACAGCATTATCGTCTAAGCCTGCCCTTCCCGGTGGGTGCCACAGTCACCTACCGCTATGAACGTGGCGGCAGTGCTGCCACCGTCGGCGAGCATATCTCCGATGGGCGTCCGGTGCGCTATCGCCTGTATCATGTAACAGGACCCGGCGTGGTGGAGGATGTCGTCAGCCGCTGGACGGATACCGAGTTTAGCGGACCCACCGGGCGTATCATGGGCCAGGCCAAGGACATCGACACCGGTCTGGGCATCCCACACTTATTGATCGCCGCGGGCGGCGCGCAGACGCTGACGGCTTCCGATGGATCCTTCATCCTGGAAGGCCTGCCCCCAGGTGTGCATAACCTGGTCGCTTATTCTCTGGAAGGCGCCTTTCTCACCTTCCAACAGGGCGCTCAAGTCGCCGCCGACTCCACCACCCCTACACCGCTGCTGATGCAGCGCGCCGAGTCGGTGAGCGTGATCTTCGTGGTTACGGTGCCGGAAGGCACACCTCCGGCGGTGCCGATCCATCTGGCAGGCAACCTGGCCCAGTTGGGCAACACCTTCGCCAACCTGGCGGGCGGGGCAAGCACGGTAGCCGACCGCATGCCGGTGCTTGAACCTCTGCCGGATGGACGTTACACGATCACCCTGGAACTGCCGGTGGGTGCTTATCTCAGCTATAAATACACCCTGGGCGATGGTTTCTGGAACGCCGAACGCCGGCCCGGAGAAGACTTCACCCTGCATCATGTCGTCATTCCGGATGAAAGCATCCTGGTGGATGATACGGTCCAAAGCTGGGCGACCAGCGGGCGCGGGGCGATCACATTTGATATCACTGTGCCAGCCAATACCCCTGCCACAGACACCATCTCGATCCAGTTCAACCCCTTCTACGGCTGGACCGAGCCGATCCCCATGTGGCGGCTGAGTGAAACACGCTGGGCGTACATCCTGTACAGCCCGCTCAATTTGGTGGGCGACCTGGCCTATCGCATTTGCCGCAACAGCCAGTGTGGGGCCGCGGATGACCAGGCTACTGCGGATCAAAATGCGGCTGGCAAAACGGTCACCATCACCAGCGAGCCACAGAGGGTGGTGGACCAGGTAGAAATCTGGGAGTATTGGGGGAGCGAGCTGCCCGCAGTTAGCCTGCCTGAGGGTGTTGGGCAGCGGGAGATATTTGCTGGTGGGGTGGAGCTCGTTCCTGAGTACCATCCCTCCTGGCAGGCGCATTTACCCACCGCCCTGGATGATATCCGCGCCCTGGGCTCCAACTGGGTCATGTTCTCACCTACCTGGACCTATACCCGCAACCTGCTGCCAATCATTGAGCCCGTTGCCGGGCAAGACGCCACCTGGTTCGATATGGTCGACGCCATTGAGCAGGCACGCTTGCGCGGCTTACAAGTGGCGCTCTATCCGCAACCCAACTTCACACAGGATGTAGATGAATGGTGGACCAGCGCGCCGCGTGATTTTGGGTGGTGGCTGGTGTGGTTTGAGCAGTATCGCCTGTTTGTGCTGCACCACGCCGATCTGGCTCAGCGCATGGAAGTCCCGGCGCTGGTGATCGGCGGGGATTGGCTGCTGCCTGCCGTGCAAATCGGCAACCTGGCAGATGGCTCGCCATCTGGCGTGCCGGCAGACGCAGACCTGCGCTGGCGCAACTTGATCGCCGAAATCCGCAGCCGCTACAACGGTACGCTGTTGTGGGCAGCCCCTTATGCGCAGATGTCCTCTGGCGCAGCCCCGGAGCAAGCGCTCGCCAACCTGCCGCAGTTCGTGGATGCCTTCGATGTACTGTATATCCAGTTCTCACCGCCGCTGAGCCTGATAGATAACCCCACCGCCGAGGACCTGGCTGCCGAAGCCGGGCGCCTGCTGGATCTGAACGTAGCCCCCGTGATCAGCCGCTTCAATAAACCCCTGATCCTGGGCGTGAGTTACCCATCCGCCAATGGTGGGGCTAGTTACTGCATCAATGATAGCCTGGGCGGCTGCGCCAACCCGCAGGATCTGCGCCCGACTCTGCCCGAACAACCCGGTGTAACCCTGGACCTGGTGGAACAGGCGGATGTATACAGCGGCTTGCTCTCAGCCATCCAAAATCGGGATTGGATCAGCGGCTTTTTCACGCGTGGCTATTACCCGGCGGCCCCACTGCAGGATAAATCCACATCGCTGCATGGCAAGCCGGCTGCCAGCGTGCTGCAGGCCTGGTTCAAAGCCTGGATACCCGCCCCAGAGGTTGGACCAACGAACGGGGAAGAATAGCCGCAATTAAACGCGCTCCTACAAGATTTCGGAAGATTTTTCAACAGGCTGCCCCCACCGGCGCAGCCATTCTGAAAAGACAACCACCAGCACGGAAACGACCATGATCACCGCCGCCAGCGTGACCACCAGCGGCAAACGGCTGGGGAAACGTAGCTGCGAGTAGAGATACACCGGCAGGGTGGTTTCGTTACCAATCAAGAAGAAGGACAGGGCAAACTCGTCGAAAGAGGTGGTAAAGGACATCAGGAAGGCAGACACCAGCGCCGGAAAGGTGATCGGCAGGGTCACCCGGCGCAAAGTGCGCCAATAATTCGAGCCCAGGTCCATGGCAGCTTCTTCCAGGCTTGGGTCAAACCCCGCCAGGCGCGCCGCTACGATCAGCATCACATACGGCACATTGATCACCACATGCCCCAGACCCACCGTCCACAGTGAGAGCTCAATCCCCAGGCTATCGAACAAGATTAACAGTCCCACCCCCAGCACGACATATGGAATGACCAGCGGCAGTGCTGAAAGCCCTACAAAAGCCTGCTTTCCGGGGAAATCGAAGCGTGTGATGGCGATACCAGCCATGGTGCCCAGGATGGTCGCCACCAGGGACGAGCCCAGCCCCAACCAGATGCTATTCCACACCGAAGCGATCAGCTCACGAGCGTCCAACAAGCCGGCGTACCAGCGTAGGGTGAAACCTTTGAGGGGGAAGACCAACACCGGGGAATCATTGAACGAAAAGACTAACAGAAAAATGATCGGCAGGTAGAGAAAGAACGCCAACAGCCAGTAATAGGATGCCAGCCAGGGGTGGCGGGGAGCAGTTATTTTGCGCATGCGTTAAACCCCCGCCAGATCGCTGAGACGCCCGATACGGCTGAACAGCAGCAGGAACAGCAGCACAAAACCCAACATCACCAGGCTCATCAGCGAGCCGACTGGCCAATTGAGCGCCCGCACAAACTGATCCTGGATGACATTGCCATACATCGAGCCACTCACCCCACCCACAAGCATCGGGGTCACCCATTCACCCAGTGTAGGGATAAAAACGATAAAGAAACCAGCCAGTACGCCCGGCAGGCTGAGCGGTAAGGTTACTTTCAGAAAAGTACGCCAGGGCGGGCTGCCCAGATCGGCAGCCGCTTCCAGCAAGCTGGGGTCGATGCGCTGCAGCGCCGAATAGATGGGCAACGCCACAAAGGGAATCCATACATACACCAGGGTGATGATGACCGCGCCGCGCGTATAAAGCAGGATCGGTTTGGCTTCTTCTACCAGGCCCAACGCCAGCAGCGCGGCATTGAACACCCCCCCGGAGCTGAGCATGATCTTCCAGGCCAGGACGCGCAGCAGGTAGCTGGTCCAGGCGGGTACAAGCAGCAGGGTGAGCAGGCTGAAACGCTTAGAGCCAGCATGAAAGGCCAGATAGTAAGCCACCGGAAAGGCGAGCAATACAGAATACAGCGCCGTCTCGAGAGCCACCCAGGCCGAACGCAGCAACAGGTTATGGTAAACCGTATTGTCCAGGTAGGCACGGTAGTGTTCAAAGGTGAAGATATCCCGCTGCGCGCCAAAGGTACCGGCCCGGAAGCTGAACAGCGCCATGACTACCAATGGGATCACGAACAGCGCCAGCAGCGTCAGGGCCGGTGGAGTCATCAGAATTGCGACGCGCAGAC
>CAYXDC010000086.1:7721-12742 GCA_964463505.1 uncultured Anaerolineaceae bacterium | reverse complement strand
CTGATTTCCATCAACTTTTGCAAGTAGATGATTTGATGGTCACTCCAATAACCAATGTTAGCCCATGGATTACCGGGTTCCGGGATTTCCCACTCCAGGCCTGCCCGCGTAATCCGGTAGGGATTATAACCGTCTGCGGTAGTGGCGCTAAGAAATGTAAAAATCATCCCTTCAACAAATTCGGGATAGGAATAAGCCAGAGCTTCCCAGTTTTGAAAAATATCGCGCCAATTACCTTCATAATCAAGGCGCACAGTGCCATCAGCTTTTTTGATATTGATGGCAAACTTGTTCCAGGGACGGCTGGGGTCTCCATGACGGCGGCTAAAGGTCAGTGGGAGATAGTTATAACCCAGCCGGGCAAGATCAGCTGAACCCTGTTCATCAACTCTGGCCAACAGGTCTGAAACGTGGATTTTTTCTGGTAAGGCAGCAAAAAAATCAACATGGGTCTGAAATGCGTGCCGAAGGTGAATGGTCACATATTCGATAAAATCAGCGCTGTCAATCCAATACTGGTCTGCAAAGATGCCGCCTCGCATCACATTGAACATCACGTTGGCATAGTGGTGTGCTGAGCGAAGCCTATCTGCACATACCTGCCAGCCATCCGCGCTGGCGACAATCCTGTGCAGTTGTTGGGCGTTGGCTACAATATCCTGCTCGATCTCCTGATATAGCTCGGCCGGGTTTCTCCTCAGAAAATCGAGTAAGTTTACAATATCTGAACCATCTTGATGAGTATCTGCTACTAAATGCCAGGTGGATACTTCACCTCGGAGTAGAGCTATTTTGGCATGGATAAAATATGCTCCCCGGCGGCCGCGCACCTCTAATTCTGGGGTGATACCCATGTTGGAGCGGAATCGTTCCAGCTGCAAAGATGAAAGCAAGTGATTCGCCTGTACTAACCCGACCTGAAAAACTGTTGTTGCAAGCAAGGATTCGCTAGGCTCAGCCAGATCAGTCAGGGTTGAGTTCAATGTAAAGATACCCAGGCCGGTCTCAAGATTCAATTCACTACGCTTATACGCATCCAATAAAACGCTAAAGGCGTTCTGCGTGGAAGAGCTGACATTGGCAGGCAAGATATTTTGTACCCCATCCAGCAATTCAACCTGCACGGCAGCATCCATTGAGCTTATGTTCTGAATCCAAACAGTCTTTACAAATCCAAATTTCTCGCTGGTGCGCCAGGCATAGCGACACCTTAAATCAAGACTTCGGTTAATTTCTTCAAAAACCAGGCTGGTGCCCAGTACATTTTTATACAGGTTTCTCTCAAGCACATATTGGCCATACTGGCGGATCGTAAATGGCTCCCATAACCAAACCTGATTGCCTTCTGTTACCTTTAAAATAATTTTGCTGCCTGTATTTTCATTGTTGTCAGCTAATTTATCTTCTGTGTAGTAAGGAAAAAGGGCCTGCTCAGAGTTAACTCTACCAGCAGAAAGTCCCCCATTGGATGCTACAAAGAGCCAGTGATCCGAACTGCTAACGATACTCATAAAAAATGGCTCAATGGAATCAAAATTATGAATTTTATAAAATGTGTCGCCCAACAGGGTGACATATTCACCAATCACACTTTGGTCTGGTTGTTTTTCGGGGGAGACGCCGATAAAAAGTTGTTGTGGTTTTTCGTCCATCTAATTGGTCCTTCTCTTAATATCCTGGCTTTTCATCCTGCTCATACACAATTTGGTCAACTGTATATTTATGGGTACTCGATTTCCAGTGATGAAAACCATGACAAATCATTACAGACTGGTCACCTTCACCCAATCAACCAACATTTTCGTATCATTGTTTTGGATGGATTGAACAGTCTTTTTCGGTATTCCATAATACGAAGAATGGATGCCATTCGTCTTAAATGGGTAGGTGCCACCCAGCGCCAAATTTAGGATCAAATATTTAGGCTCACTGAAAACCCAGGAGCCGTAAAATTCAACCATTGGCCGTGTAACACGATAAACCAGTTCTCCATCGATTTTAAATATCAAACCATTGACCTCAGTGCATTCAAGGCTATAGACATGCCAGCTGGTTGTGAAATTATTAGGTAAGAAATACTTCTTATTTACCAGCGGTGTTTCACCAGAATAACCAGGTCCATGAACTGCAACACTCGCCCAATCAGGCTCACCAACGTTTTCCATTACATCAAGCTCACCACAGGCCGGCCATTGCCCCGAAGTTCCTAATGCCCAAAAAGCTGGCCAGATACCTGCTCCAGAGGGCAGAAGGATGCGCGCAGAAACACAACCAAATGTGAATTCCATTTTATTGCGTGTGTTGATGCGACCAGATAAAAAATCAAAGGATCTGCCCTCTTGCGTTGTATAACCTTGCTGATACCTTGGGTGAATCACAAGAGCGCCATGCGAAGTGTCGGGGTAATCCTGATTTATGTAAATTGTTTCCGGTGAATCAATGTAAGCCTGTTGTTCGTCATTTACGGTCTTACCAGTAATTTCCACATTCCATTTGGATCGATCCAATTGTTTCGATGAAAAATCGTCGAAAAAGATCACTTCATTGTCAGAAATTATCGAATCTGGGTCAGCTGGGATGTTGTTCATGGTGTCCTTAGTTAAGTTTGCTGGATTGTTATGGAGCTTTTTCATAGACCCGCACGTAGTCCACAAGATATCGGGTTGGGAACACTGTATCAAGGCCAACCGGCCCCGGCAATGTTCCACCAACCGCCAGATTCAGGATGATAAAGAAGGGTTGCTCAAAGACCCATTCTCGTTCGCCGACATCCTCCCCGGTCACCGTGTGGTACTGAACACCATCGTAGTACCAACGGATTTCATCCGCCTCCCATTCGATGGCATAGGTGTGATAATCGTCCGCAATATTGTAAGTTTGCCGGTTCCATTGACTGATCCCCAACGCCCCGGAATATCCCGGCCCATGTAGGGTCCCAATAATCAAATCGGGTTCTTTACCGACGTATTCCATGATGTCGATTTCGCCGCAGTCAGGCCAGTTGCTACCATTGAAACTGGAGCCGAGCATCCAGAAAGCGGGCCACAAGCCTTTCCCACTGGGTACTTTCAGGCGCGCCTCGATGCGCCCATACTGGAAGTTTTGCAAGCCCTGGGTTTTGAGGCGTGCAGAGGTGTAGTAGGAATCCTCAAATTTCTCCTGCCTGGCTTCGATCACCAGTATTCCATTTTCAAGGCGGGCATTTTCCGGGCGAGAGGTGTAGTATTGCGCCTCGCCATTCCCCCAACCACCGGCACCCAGATCATAAGTCCAGTTTTGGGTGTCAATCTCCTTACCATCAAATTCGTCATTCCAGAGTAGATTCCATCCATCTGGCGCCGCAATTGGGGTGGGCTGAACCGTAGGCGATAGACCACTGCATGCTGCAAATAAAAATGACAGCAACAAACTCACAATAACAAGCATCAAAGAACGGGAAAACAAATCAGCACGCATCGATTTTCTCCTGACTCCACAATCGAACATGTTTGCAGTTCGTGTGGATCGAACCCCATGTAATGGGATGTTTAAACTGATGAACGAATAATAATTATTCTTCCAGTCTTAACAACAATCTCAAATCAGTCATAATCTATGTCCTGGTGGACTCAGTTGCGCCGTAATGCCACCATCCACATAAAGGACCTGGCCAGTTATGTAACTCGCCTCTGATGATGCGAGAAACGCCGCCATAGCGCTGATATCCGCAACTGTCCCAAATCGACCCAAGGGGATCCTTTCCGAGACAGTCTTAATAGAGGGATGTTCAGCAGCCGGCCATCGATAGGTGTGTGTCACGCCTGGCGCGATGGCGTTGACCCTGATGTTATATTCGCTCAAATCAATTGCCATTGCACGCGTCATAGCATCAATGGCACCCTTGGTAACGTCATAAGGCAGCCCCATTTCATGGGCACGCAGGCCTCCAACCGATGAGATATGGATGATATTGCCTCCACCACCGGCCCGCATCCATCTAGCAGCCTGATAGGAGCAAAGATATGGCCCTCGAATATTGGTGGCCAACTGTTGATCCAACAACGCTTCATGTTCGTCAAGCAAATGCCTGCGTTGGATATCTGCCGCATTGTTTACGAGTAAATGAATTCTCTGGAAAGTTTCGATAGTTTGTTCAAAGAGTTTTTCGATCGCGCTGGATTGGCTGAGATCGACATAAAAACCTAAAACGGTGGCCCCTAACTGGCGTAATGCAGATACGGTGGCTGCCATTTTCTCTTGATCTTTGTCGGCAATTACGACTTGCATTTCTTCGCGCGCCAATCGTACAGCTATCCCTTGACCGATCCCCTGGGCCGCGCCGGTGACAACTGCAACTTGCCCCTTCAATTCTGGATAATGGGGCAAGGTTGAACGATACAGGGTTTCAATGTAATTATCCACGCATGGCTCCTGGATAGATCTTCTTGGCAAAATTCTGTATAGTAACTCGTTATTATCTTTGTATCATCATGGACGCGCTGGACTCCCATCTGGAAGCCGGGTTTGTGTCCATTTTTCAACAATTTCCTCACACGGATATTTGGCAGCTAGCTGCTCATTGATATCAATCCCTAAACCGGGTAAGTCGTTGGGGTACAGGTATCCTTTTCGAACTTGGGGTAACCCAGGGAACATCTCATATTCAAGCTCTGAAGGTTGGTACCATTCCTGAATGCCAAAATTCGGAGCCCAAACATCGAGATGCAAGTTGGCTGCATGCCCAACCGGTGAGGTATCCCCCGGACCATGCCATGCGGTGCGCACGCCAAAGGTCCCGGCAAATATGGCCAGATTACGAGCCGGTGTGATCCCACCAATCTGGCTGATATGCGTTCGAATAAAATCGATAAGATGTTCCGTAATGAGCCCCCTCCATTCGTGTGGGTTATTAAATAATTCGCCCATCGCCAGAGGGGTTGCCGATTGTTGCCGGATGGTCTTGAACCAGCCGATATCCTCCGGCGCCAGCACATCTTCCAGAAAGAATAGTTTATAGGGCTCAACATCTTTGGCGAACTGCA
>CAYXDC010000086.1:0-7621 GCA_964463505.1 uncultured Anaerolineaceae bacterium | reverse complement strand
GCCGCGGCTTCACGAGACTTGCCGCCCAGGAGCTGGAAAAGCGGCATACCGGCGCGTTTTCCCTTAATGTCCCACAAGGCCTGATCGACGCCAGAGATTGCATTGTTTAAGACCGGGCCATTCCGCCAGTAACCATGGACCATGGCCATTTGCCAGATTTCTTCAATGCGATCAACATCTCGGCCGATCAGAAATGGTTTAAGATGGCGTTCGATGGCGGCCTGGACGGCAAAGACTCGCTGTGTAAAGGTCGCACAACCCAGACCGTAGAGGCCGGGTTCCGTGGTGATTACCTTCACAATGACAAGACGCGATTGTCCCGGTTGAGTCAAAATTGTCTTGATATCGCGAATCCGGATAACCGATGACATTGATTAGCCTTCACATGCCAGCATCGGGGGCAATCTGCCCCCGATTTTTTTCATACAGGCTGGCAATATACGGTCCACAACAGCTTCGATAGAGGACAGAGCAACCTGCCTGGCTCTATCCCTTGACTGCTCCCTGGGTCAGACCGGAGATGATGTAGCGCTGCAATAACAAAAAGATTGCCAGCATCGGCAACATCATGATCAATACCGCAGCCGCTAAGGTAGGCCAGTTGCTGCCATATACACCCTGAAAAACAATCATGCCGCGCGTGATTGGGTAATATTCCTGGCTGGTCAGATAGATGGTGGGTAGAATGAGCTCGTTCCAAATTCCGATGGCGTGTAGAACGGCAACAGTGGCGATGGCGGGCTGAATTAATGGAAATATGAACGAGATCACAAAACGGAAGTATCCACATCCATCCAGAGCTGCCGCTTCATCCAGTTCCTTGGGCACCGATTTAATGTAGTTCACCAGGATGACGATCCCGATCGGGTTGGTCAAAAACAGCAAGACATAGCCAACCGGGTTGTTGTATAAACCAAGGCTCAACATCAGCTGGAATTGTGGGATCAGAGCCGGTGGCAGAAACAGGGCGATCACGAACATGGTTAAAATCCAATTCGCGTGCTTGACATAGCCTCGGGCGATTGGGAAGGCGACAAAAACAGCAGTGATAATGTAAATCACAGTCGCCGATACTGTGTAAATTAATGTATTCGTGAGGTAGCGGGGAAAATTTGCTCTGCTCCAGGCGTCGGTGAAGTTCTTGAAGTTTAAGCTATCGGTGATTGAAACAGCATCCTTCATGAACGATGGCAGGGTTTTGAAAGCAGTGTTGACCAGCATCAGCAACGGACCAGCATAGATGATCGCAAAGAAAATCAGGACCGTATAAGATAAAATTTTCCCCCAGTCCACCCGCTTTTGCCTGACCTCACCAATTAATGGTGCAGATTTGGTTGTCATCGTGGTACTCATCCTAAGATCCTCTCCTCTCTTCGCTGTAACACGGTTTGGGCCGCAAGGCCAAGAATCAGGACCAGGAAGAACAGGACGATTGAAGCGGCAGCAGCATATCCTTGACGGAAGCTGCTGGTTACACTCCCGGATGTCTGGCCAAAACCAGTCGCATAAACCAAATATCCTAAGACTTGGGTGCCGTTCCGGTAGCCAAGCAGCACCAGAAATAGCTGCCAGGCCTGGAGCGATCCGATGATATTCAGAAGCAGGTTGGTATTGACACTGGGTGTCAATAAGGGCCAGGTTACGTGCTGGAACACCTGCCATCCACTGGCGCCATCAATTCGGGCGGCTTCGTACAGTTCATCTGGTATCGTCTGTAAACCAGAGATGAAGATGATCATGGTTGTGCCCATATTGGCCCAAATCTGAACGGCGATGACCCAGGCAAAGGCTTCGGTGGGTTGTCCCCCAAAAAATTCGGAACTTGTGCCAAAGAATTCGAGGAGCCTGGCAACCGGTCCACCTAAGGGATACAGGAACAGCGACCAGATTAAGCCCTGGATCACTGCACCCAGGATCACAGGCATGAAAAAGAGCGTCCGAAAGAAATTTGTGCCTTTCAATTTTTGATTGACCAGAATAGCCACAATCAATCCGAGGGTAAACTGGATGGTGGTGACGAAAAAGCAAAATACCAATGTCCGGCCAAGAGCTGCATAGTTATCGAGAGATGCCTGACCCATAAACAGGAATTCCCGATAGTTATCCAGGCCAATCCATTCGATCGGCGCCCCCTTGATGCCGGTTGCATTGGTGAAAGAGTAAACACTGGTTGCCAAAGAGGGGCCCAAAGCAATGAGCAGGTATATAAAAATCCCAGGAAAGAGCAACAAGTAAGGGGACCATTTTGCCCGCCCACGCCCGAAGTGATAGCCAATCATATTCTGCCTCCAATCGGGATATTTAGAGAGCGGGCTTCTCAATACTCGAGAAGCCCGCCATGAAAGAAACCAGGTAGTTATTGGTTAGCGTCAAGCCCAGACTGAAGATCTGCCTGAACCTTATCAGCTAACTCCTGTGAATCGTCGTAGGTTCCAAACGGTTTGAAGTAAGAGGCAAAGGGATTGGCGTATTGGCCAGCGCCTTTGGGAGCAACCCAGTATTGTTCATATCCAACACGGAAGTTGGCCAGATAAGGCGCTACTTCCTGACCGATCTGGGTATCGAGGGTGGCGGTAGGCTGGGTCGGGATGAACCCTACAGCGTTGGCAAAGGCCTGATAGTTCGCTGGATCAGAAAATTCACTCAGATACAGCATGGCAGCGTCTTTATTGGCCGTCTTCGCAGCCACAGCCCAACCCTGGTCGTATTTACCGAACAGGTACTTATTGTCATCTGGATTATCACTGCCCGGGAAGGGGATATAACCCCACTCGAAGGAAGGCTCGGCTGCTTCGATCGCTGAGGCATACCAGGTGCCACCTGGGAACATGGCGACTGCGCCAGAGGCAAAGCGCCCCGGAGCGGCGTCACCGGCGATGCCGCTGGCGCCTGACTCCATCATATCCTGCGCATATACCTTCATCTTATCCCACATTTCTACAGCCTTGGCATCGTTCCATTTGATCGTACCGGTCCATAAGCCTTCAACCAGGGCGGCCTGGTCAGGATACAGCGCTCCGGTCAAACCATAAGCGCCAACAAAGATTGGCCAGCCATCTTTGCCGCCAGCGGTCATACAGGGAATGTCGGCTGCGCTAAAAGTCTCACAGGCAGCTACCAGCTCGCTCCAAGTCGTGGGTACGGCTACATTGTTTGCGGTAAACATATCCTTGTTGTAATAAATACCGCTGTAGGAAACGCGCCCAAGATTTACTGAATAGACTTTGCCATTGTAAGAACCGGCATCCTGGATGGTCGCTTCATCGTAGTTCTTGATAAACGGCTGGTCAGAAATGTCGAGCAAATAACCTGCCTCAATCAAGGTCTGCCAGTTCGGGGGATCTACGTTCTTCATATACGATTGAGCGGCGTTAGCAAACCCGAATATATCGACCACATCAACATCGTTGGCGGTCAAGCGCGTCTGGGTGACCGTGCTCAGATCATTGGCGTTTACGACTGCCATATCAATGGTGATGTTCGGGTATTTTTCTGAAAATGTCTTGTTGAAAGCCTCCATAAACTCCACCATGGGTGGGTTCTGATGCACAAGCACTTTCAAGGTCACCTTTTCGGCGGCTGCAGGAGCTTGGGCGTCTCCTTCGACAGCAGGTGCAGGTGTGGCAGCGCTGGCGCATGCACTTAGCAGCATGCTGAGAATTACCAGGGCAACTATTGAGAACAAAACTGTCTTTCTCATCTTCATTTCTCCTATATATTTAGCAATCGGTTAGATAAGCGAACTGATCTGAATGGGTAAACGGGGGATTGCGAAGAGTTTATGTATCTATCTCCTTTCCACATTGTTTTAGTGAAAAAATTAAGATACCTTCCGTAAACGTTGGAAAGCTAAAGAACGTGCCACTGGATCAGGCTCATAGCCGTATTCACGGACAATTTGCAGAACGCGTTCGCGTGTTTGTGGCCGTACTCCTGGGTGATTATTAATAACCCTCGATACGGTCGAACGGGAGACCCCGGCTAACTTTGCGATTTGCTTTAAAGTCATCGCCATGTTTGTTCTCCCATTTATAAACGGAACCGCTCCCAAAATCTATTTACAATTTTCGCGATTCCTTTCTTCCAATACATGGATTAAAACGGGTCGATATTGGACATTTCATTACTTTTCTGCAGCCAATATGATCCAGGCTTCTCAACTGGGATGAGATATATATGATTTTAGGTGGAGTGTTAATTAAGGAGCAGTTTGCCGGAATTTCTCTGGAGACATGCCAATTTCGCGACGGAAGATACGGCTGAAATATCCGCTATCTGAAAAGCCCACATTAAAAGCGATCTCGGTAATGCTCTGATGACTATCTTTCAACAAACGCTTGGCCTGGTTTATACGGTATCTTTGAAGATACAAAATTGGCGTGATTCCCAACTCCTGGCGGAAACAAAAGGTCAAGTGATCTTCGGAAATACCGATGTGTTTGGCAATATCACGACGCGAAATCTGTTCAGAATAATTATTATGCAGGTAAACCATTGCTGATCGTACCAATCGTTTTGCCTCTCCACTGATCCGGCGTTTTTGTTCCAGAGCAGTGCTGATATGTCCAATGGTTTCTTCGAAACTAAACATTCCCTTTGCCAATACGGCTGCCACCCCCTGGTTTAATCGCTCCATTTCAGTTTCCGAAAGAACCTTGCCGGTTACCACAATCACTGGGATTTTACGTGTGCTTTCCATCGCACGCATGGCTTCTAACACTTCGAAACCGTCCATCTCAGGCATCTGTAGATCCAGCAGCACAAGATCCACGATCTCCTGATGCAGCAGATCCAGGGCTTCCTTTCCATTACGAGCCTTCAATACCCGGTTGGAGGCAGAGTGTGCTTGAACAACCCGGGCGTGCATATCCAGTGTACCTGGTTCGTCATCAACTACCAGAATATTGCTGGTTGCCCGGCTGGCGTTCGCCATCAGCCAGTGTTGGTCTAAGGCTTTCGTCAGCTCGGATATTTCAATTGGCTTGGTAAGGTAATCCAGCTCAAACAACGATCCCTCAAATTTGGATGTTGAAAAGAACATCACGGGCACTCCAGACAGTGTCTGGTTGCCCTTGATTTGCTTTAAAACTTGCCAGCCGAGAGCAGGATCGGTGCTTACATCTACGATTATGGTTTCGGGAGGCTGAATACCGGGCTGAGAGCGCAAATCAAAATTACGCTGGATTATTGCAATCTGCACATTAAAACCACGCTGACGCAGGTGCTCACGTAAGCGCTCACTAGAACTCGGCCGGTTGGTTAATATCAACACGCGCGGCTCGGCAGGCAGAAGAATATCCAGACCCTGATCTTTGTCCAATGGGGGGCGCACGGTCGGTAGAGCAAAGGAAAAAGCTGAGCCAGAGCCTTCCTGACCAGTTGAGCTTACATTGATGGTCCCACCATGCATTTCGACAAGCCGTTTGCAGATTGCCAAACCAAGCCCCAGACCACCGTAACCCCTCGATATGCTGCGTTCAGTCTGGCGGAACTCGTCGAAGATAGCCTGCTGTTCATCTAAAGATATTCCCAGCCCGGTATCTTGAACTGTGATGGTAACGGAGTCAGAATTTTCCACGAGGCGCAGGTAAATACCACCACTGGAGGTAAATTTAATGGCGTTATTGATCAGATTGAGCACAACCTGCCTCAGTCGAGTCTGATCACCCCATACCCAAGGACCTGCCTCGGGCAAATTTGCCTCCCAGGCCAAACCTTTTTCGGCGGCCAACTGGTTACCGCTTTCTGCAACCAGGCGTAATGCCTGCCCAAGATCTACATTCTCAAAGTTCAAGCGCAATTGCCCCGCATCGCTTACGGCAAGATCAATCACATCGCCGATTAACCCGCCCAGGTGTTGCGAATAGGCATGAATCCGGTCAATATCCCTACGGGTAAGTTCAGGTAGCGGGGTATCGCTCTCATCATTTTCGCGCATTAACATGCCACTCAGTCCCACAATCAAATTGATAGGGGTGCGCAATTCATGGCTGATGGTAGATAGAAAGCGGCTTTTCATCCGATTGGCTTCTTCTGCAAGCTGACGACCCTCTATCGCCTGGCGATACAAGCGCGCTGTGTTTAATGCCCCAGCGACCTGCTGGACGATCGCGCCGTATAGGTCAAAGTACTCGGTACCAAACACGGCAAAACCGAGCTGACCGGACTGGTGGACCAGGGGGATCAAAGCCAGGGTTAAGGGAGACTTGGTATCGAACATTTCCTGCGGTGGAAATTCTTGGGTCGGGAAATGGAGCGAGGGTTGGTCCAGATCAATGATATTCCAGGCCGTGCTCCAGGCTTGCGGGTACTGGCCTTCTGATTCAAACAGCACAACCTGCGCTTGACGGACGCCCATTTCCGGCAAATGCTGCGCCAGCGTTTTAAATATTTGCTCCTCATCCAGGGCAATCATCAAGCTGGCAGTCAGCAAGCTTAATCGACTGGATGTCCAGCGTTGGTTGGCAACATACTGCTGATACTGCCGCTGAACGTGGGCAACAATCATCTGACGGGCGTCGTCCAGGATATTTAGAAATAGGGTGGGCTTAGGATCGTTGGATGTCTGGCTGCTGCACTTTTCGCCGATCAAATACAGGGCATCACTCCAGATACTGGCGTCATCCTCCCCGGCAATAGTCCGCTCGAGAATCCCGGCAAGGACTTTTAAAAACTCTGACCGGTCATTTTGATTAATGCTTGAACAAAATGCATCTACCAGGCTCTGACAAAGGAAAACACATTCATCTTCTCCAAGGCTTTGCGCCTGGCTGAGAATGATTTCAGATATGGTTGGTACAAGGCTGTCCCATAGATTTTCACGAGCTCCGTCCGACGGTTGGGTGGCAACTTCGGTCCGAGCGCGCAAATATTGTTTTGGACCGCACCCGCATGATTCGCGGATGATCAGACGGGTAGGAATCTTTGTCCGTAATGGCAACTCGCTTTTGCCCTCAATATGGCGGATCAATAGTTCCATACCCCGCTGGCCCATTGTGAATAATGGGACGTGAATACTGCTCAGCGGCGGGTCATACGCTGCGCCCTCCAACCGGTTGTCAAACCCGATCATGGCGACATCCTGCGGAATCCTGAGTCCCGCTTCCTCGAGCGCTTTCATGGCTCCCAGGGCCATTTCATCATTGCTGGAAAGGACAGCAGTAAAGGCGGTGGTGGAGTCCATCATCTGGTGCATGGCTGCATAACCACCATCATAAACATGCCGTCCGAAAACGACTCTGTGCGGGTCGCTTTCCAGCCCTTGGCTCTCCAAGGCCGCGTGGTAGGCGCTCAACCGCTCACCGGTGTCTCCGCTCATGTCATCCGGACTGCCAGCTAAAAAGGCAATCTGGCGGTGACCATGATTAACCAAATGTTGAATCGCTTCAAAAATGCCACTGGAATTATCGGCCACAAGTGTCGGGCCAGGTTCCCCAGAACCAACAAACAGGATCGGATGGCCGGCCTGGATCAGATCCTGGATATATTGTGATCGGGTCGTAGAATGTAGTGGATTGAAGACAATCAGGCCATCCGTGTTCAATGGGCTGATGGGGATGTTATCGACATCAGGCGCGGGACTGGGCCAGGCCGGTCGAATAGGATCTTCAGGGCTGGCGGA
>CAYXDC010000085.1:0-12785 GCA_964463505.1 uncultured Anaerolineaceae bacterium | reverse complement strand
GTATCTAAAGGCCTGGAAACGTAATAACCTTGCCCATATCCACAACCTAATTCCCGCAACTGTTCTAACTGCGCATCTGTTTCGACCCCCTCCGCCACAACCACCACGTCCAGCCGTTGGGCTAACATCACAATCGCTTGAATAATTTTTAATTGAGAATTGTCCAACGACATCTTGTTTACAAAAGACTGGTCTATTTTGAGTGCATTGACAGGGAACTGCGACAGATAGCTCAAGGAAGAGTAACCAATTCCAAAATCATCAATCTGCAACTGGACACCCACTGCCTGAAGTTTCTCAAATACCTCGCTGGTGAACAAGTTGGTCTCCATGATCACATTCTCTGTAATCTCCAGCTTCAGACAGGTCGGGGTCAACCCGGTTTCTTCCAGCACTTGCTTAATATAATCGCACAAATCCGGCTTTGAGATCTGTTTGCCAGATAAATTAACACTGATCGTCAGAGGAGGCTCGATTGGATACTGATCATGCCATGCTTTCATTTGCCGGCAAGCCTGCCGCAACACCCAGCGATCGATGGGGATGATCAAGCCAGTCTCTTCGGCTGTATAAAGGAAATCTACCGGGTTGAGGGTGCCGCGAGTTGGATGTTGCCAGCGCACCAGAGCCTCAAATCCTATGATGCGGCGGTTGTCCAATGCCACAATTGGCTGGTAATGTACAACAAACTCCTCTTGTTCGATCGCCTGGCGTAATTCGGTCTCAACGAGCAGGCGTTCCGAGATACGCACGCGCATATCTGGCTCAAAGATTTCAGAGCGCGCCCGGCCATGCGCTTTGGCGCTGTACATAGCAATATCTGCATCGCGTAAGATATCTTCGGGTCGAGCATAATTTAATCCGCTGGAAACAATGCCTATACTGGTACTGATGAACACCTGATGTTCCATCACGCGGATTGGGGTTTTGAGTTTTTCATGTATCCAATCAGCGACGCGCAGCGCTCCCTGCAGATCGCTGATATCTTCCATGAGAATCACAAATTCATCCCCGCCCAGACGCGCCACGGTATCCGTCGAGCGCAGCCCCTTTGCCAGCATATTACCGATCGCAACCAGAAGCTGATCCCCCAGCATATGCCCCAGGGTGTCGTTGATGTCTTTGAAACGATCCAAATCTAAAAACAAGACTGCGTAGTTGGAATCCTTGCGGCGCTTGGCTCTTTCAACTGCCAGGCGCAATCTATCCAGGAACAAAGCCCGATTGGGCAATCCAGTCAGGGTGTCATGAAACGCGTCATGCAAAAGGCGCTGTTCTGCATTTTTTCGATCGGTGATATCTGTAAGGGAGCCAGCCATGCGATAGGCTACCCCGTCTTGCTCCCGCACTGCCAGGGCACGACTGAGTACCCAACGATACTCACCATCTCGATGCAAGATACGGTGTTCATTCTCAAAATGGGGTGTCAACCCCGCCATATGGGCTGAGATATCTAGCTTCAATCTTTCGACATCTTCGATATGCACGCGGTTGTACCATTCGTCCGGCTGGCTGCCCACCTCCTCATCCGATAGACCTAAAATGGATTTCCAACGCGGAGAGAAATAGATATGGTTGGCGCGTAAATCCCAATCCCATAAACCATCATTGGCGCCCTGCACGGCCAGCGCGTAACGCTCCTCGCTCTCCCGCAGGGCCTGTTCTACCCGCTTGCGTTCCAGGATTTCCTGTTGAGCCTGTTCATACAAATATGCGTTTTCAATGGCTACCGCAGCGTAATCCGCAAGATTGGTCAGACGCGCCTCATCCTCATCCCCAAACGAGCGCTGCTCAGTAGGGTTATCGACTGCGAGGACGCCGATTACCTTATCTTTGGATGTGATAGGCACATATAGAAGGCTGTGCACCAGGAAACCAGTGCTGACTTTCAGCAAACTTTCTTCAGGTATCTGAGCAGTACGGATAGGATTACCGGTTTGCACAACACTGCCGATCAGTGAGTCGTCGACTGGCAAGCGGATTGACTTACTGAAGTGTTCATCTATATTCTTAACTGCTCTCAGGTAAAGCTGACCGGTGGATTTATCTAACAATGCCAGGAAGCCTTCCTGAGCGCGGGTCAGTTCCACTCCTGCCGCCACAATCCTGCGTAAGACTTCATCCGTATCCAGTGAAGAGGTAACACTTTTACCAATCTCGGAATAAGTCGTCAGCCAGGAAACTTGCTTGTGCAGCTCTGCGGTGAGTAGGTCTTTTTCACGCTTAAGGCGCGTAGTAGCCAGCCCCCGATTCAAAGCTTCGATCAGCGCATCTGTATCGATCGGCTTTCCTAAATAATCTTGAACGCCCAGGCGGAAAGCTTCTACAGCTACCTTCTCTGAGCCATGCCCGGTGATCATGATCGTGGGAATCCGATAACCTGTTTGCACCAGGTTGCGCAATAAATCCATCCCAGACATATCAGGGAGATCCAGATCCAGCACAATCAGCGCGATATTCTTCTGGCGAATCTTTTCTAAGGCGCTCGTTCCCGTACGTGCGACGACCGCCTGGTAACCAATCTTGGGCAGCACAATGCGCGCCAGAAAATCCGAAACCAGGTAATCGTCATCCACAACCAGGATGATATCGTCGTTCATTCAGTCTCCCTCTGCCTACCCTTTGATGGTCTTTGATGGCTCACTCACCCCCGGGCAGGCAAGACGACCAGTCTTGAGCTGACTCAAGCAGACTTCACATCGCCTATTGCCGTCAAATCACAAATTGTTGCCTGAATATGCAATTAGTCTACAATTATTTTATCCGCATAGTCAATTCTACAGCCTTACAAATACGCGCGGACTCAAGCTTCAGCATCTTTATAGGCATGACGATTGTCTATAAATTTCAGTAATTAAGCCTAATTTGTCTTGACTAATCCTGGCAATGCTAATAATATTAAACTAGAATAAAATGATAAATATCATGCTTATTTTATATCTTTAGGACGCAGGAATTCGGCGGAGTAATCCAAAATGATTAATCACAAAATGAGGAGTCTTGCTTGAAAACATCCCAACGCTCTCTAACTTTGATGGCTATCGTTGCCAGCTTATTGCTAACTGCCTGTACGAGTACAGCCTCCTCCCAGGCACAACCACAACTGACGATTTATTCCGGGCGCAGTGAAAGCCTGGTTGGGCCAATCATTATGCAATTTGAAGCCGCGAGTGGGATAAAGGTGGCCGTACGCTGGGGGAGCACCGCCGAATTGGCAGCCACCCTGCTTGAGGAAGGTGACCGCTCACCCGCCGATATATTTTTTGCCCAGGATCCAGGTGGACTGGGCGCAGTAGCCAATCTATTGGCATACTTACCAGAGGAAATCCTCCAACAGGTTCCCCAGGGTTTTCGCGATTCACAAGGCCGCTGGGTAGGTATCTCCGGACGGGCGCGCGTGGTCGTTTACAACACGGATCAATTGACTGCTCAAGATCTACCGGCCGACATATGGGATTTTACAGCCCCAACCTGGAAAAGCCGCCTGGGATGGGCGCCCACCAATGCTTCCTTCCAGACCATGGTCAGTGCGATGCGCGCCAGCTGGGGTGAGGCCAAGACCCGCCAGTGGCTGGAAGGCATCCAGGCCAACCTGCCCGTCGTCTATGATAACAATACTGCCATCGTCGCGGCTGTAGCTGCCGGCGAAGTGCAAGCTGGCTTTGTTAATCACTACTATCTTTACCGCTTCCTGCAGGAAGAAGGCGATGACTTTACCGCCCGCAATTATTTCCAGCCAGGCGGCGGGCCAGGCTCTCTGGTGATGGTCTCAGGCGCCGGGATACTGGAGACATCGCAAAATCGCGAGGCGGCATTAAAATTCCTGGATTTTCTGCTCTCCCCGGTCGCACAACAATATTTCACAACCCAGACTTATGAATATCCTGTCGTAGAGGGTGTTGTCGCACCACGCGAGCTGCCTGGTCTGGATACACTGCATCAGATCACGATTGACGTTGCTGATTTGGCAGACATGCAGGGCTCAGTTTCCCTGCTGCGTGAGACCGGCATCCTGCCGTAATATCCGTTATGAGCCTTTGGTCTTACACATACGAAGCGATCATCAATCGCCGGAATCGCCCGGTCGCGAACTGCCGCAGTCCTCTTCATCTTTCCTTGAGTCTTTGGCTAGTAGGCGGACTGGCCGCCGCAGCCGTTCTGCTCCCGATCCTATATCTACTAGTGCGCGCAGCTGGAGCCGATCAAGGCACATGGGCGTTGATCTTCCAGCCTGCCACGCTTAGCACTCTGGGGCGCACTCTCAGCCTGGCGTTGACAGTCAGCCTGGCCTCCGCCATCATCGCCCTGCCGCTTGCCTGGCTGACCACCCGCACTGACCTGCCGTTTGGCAAGCTGTGGTTTATCCTGGGAACCCTGCCGCTGGTTATTCCCAGCTATGTCGGCGCGTATTTGATGGTAGCTTCTCTCGGACCGCGCGGTATGCTCTCGCAGCTCTTAAACAGCTTACTGGGAATTTCTCACCTGCCTGCCATTTACGGCTTTACAGGTGCAGCTTATGTGCTGACCCTGTTGAGTTACCCGTACACGCTGTTGAGCTTACGAGCCACCCTGCTGGGGATGGACCCAGCCCTGGAAGAAGCGGCGCGCAGCCTGGGACAGAATCGCTGGCGCACCTTCTGGCGGATTACCTTGCCGCAATTACGCCCAGCTCTCGCAATGGGTAGCCTGTTGATCATCCTGTATGTGTTACGGGATTTCGGGGCGGTTTCGATCATGCGCTACAACACCTTTACCCGGGTGATCTACCTGCAGTACAGCGCCGCTTTTGACCGCGCCTCGGCGGCTGCACTTTCTCTGGTACTGGTGTCGCTGACGGTATCTCTCTTAATCATCGAACAATGGCTGCGTGGGCGGGCGCGTTTTCACGCCTCTGCTGCCAGCGCGCGGCGGACCCCACCCAGGATCACACTTGGAACCTGGCGCTGGCCAGCCTTGTTCTTTTGCGCCGGGGTAGTGACCATGGGACTGTTAATCCCGGCAGCCGTGCTGGTGCATTGGCTGGTGCGTGGGCTTCAAGCTGGAGAACGCTTGCTGCCGGTTTGGGAATCAACTGGCAATTCTTTAAGTGCTTCTCTGCTGGCTGCTGCAGCCACGCTGGTAGTGGGTATACCGGTCGCTTACCTTGGCGTTCGGCATCCAGGGCGAGCCAGCCGTGCCCTTGAATCCCTGACCCACACCGCCTATGCCCTGCCGGGGATCGTAATTGCACTGGCTCTGGTGTTCTTCACCACCAACTTTGCCTTACCCTTATACCAGACCTTGCCGGTGCTGGTGCTGGCTTACACCATTCTTTTTTTATCCCAGGCTACCAGCTCCCAGCGCACCGCTCTCCTGCAAGTGCCGCCTGGCATTGAAGAAGCCGCTCGCTCCCTGGGGCGCACCCCACGCCAGGTGCTGACCTCGATCACCCTGCCATTGATCCGCCCCGGCTTGTTGACCGGATTCGGTCTGGTTTTCCTCACAGCCATGAAAGAGCTGCCTGCCACGCTCATCCTGAGCCCGCTGGGATTCAAAACCCTGGCAGTGCAAGTCTGGTCAGCGGTTTCGGAGGCCTTTTTCGCTCAGGCAGCCTTTCCAGCCCTGATTCTGATTGTTGCATCTTCTATCCCCATGGCTGTCCTGGTCATTCAGGAGCATCGATGAATTATCGTCAATCCGCATTAGAATGCGTCCAACTTTCCAAAACTTTCGCTGAGGTGCAGGCCTTGCGTTCTTTCAACCTGCAGGTCCAACAGGGAGAGATTCTGTCCCTGATCGGCCCCAGTGGCTGTGGCAAAACCACGCTGCTGCGCCTGATCGCAGGCTTTGACTGCCCGCAAGCCGGCGAGATTCGCCTGCAAGGGAAAACTGTTGTTAGCGATGCAAACTTTGTCCCCCCCGAAAAACGCGGCGTGGGCATGGTTTTTCAGGATTACGCCTTATTTCCACATCTAAACATTGGCGCCAATATCGCCTTTGGATTAGACCGCCTGTCAAAAGAACAACGCACCGCTCGTAGCGCAGAAATGTTGGATATGGTCGGCCTGGCGGGATACGAAAAGCGCCTGCCTCATGAGCTTTCCGGCGGCGAACGCCAACGCGTGGCTCTGGCGCGCGCCCTGGCTCCAGCGCCAGTCGTACTTTTGATGGACGAACCCTTCAGCAACCTGGATGCTGACCGGCGCTTGCAGATGCGCAGCGAAGTACGCCACATCTTGAAGCGCACCGGCATCACCTGTGTTTTTGTTACCCACGATCAAGAAGAAGCTCTGTTCATGGGTGACCGGCTGGCTGTATTAAATCAGGGTCAGCTGGAACAGGTGGGCACACCGGAGCAGGTCTTTCAGGAGCCATCCAGCCAGTTCGTGGCCGAGTTCATGGGCCAGACCGACTTTGTCCCGGGGATCATTACACCTGCAGGCATCGCCACGGAGATCGGCCTGCTGAACCAGCCAGTGAGCTTGCCCCCAGGCAGCCTGGTCGAAGTCGCCGTGCGGGCAGACGATGTGATTTTTCAGCTTGATCCGACCGGTAATGCACAAGTCGAGGAAAGGCTGTATCGCGGGGCGACGAGTTTGTACACCTTGCGCTTGCCATCTGGGCGGATCGTCCATTCGTTGCAGGCCCATACCCATCAAGTCAGTCCTGGCAGTCGCGTGCAGGTGCTCGCTGAGCCAGGCCATGCGCTGGCTCACTTCTCCACCCAGAATCAGTCTGCGCCGGAAGCTCGGGCAGTGCCGCTATAAGCAGCATTCGGCAGACGTGAACCTCCAGCGCAGGAAAATTGGAGCAGAACCCGATCAGTCGCCGAGGGTAGCAACCATCACTGCTTTAATAGTGTGCATGCGATTCTCGGCCTGATCGAAAACGATCGAGGCCGCCGATTCAAATACCTCTTCGGTCACTTCCAGCCCATCCAGACCGGTCTTTTGGTAAATCTCTTCACCGATCTTCGTTTCGCGATTATGGAAGGACGGCAGGCAGTGCATGAATTTCACCTGCGGGTTGCCGGTTAATTCCATTGCCCGGCGATTCACCTGGTATGGTTTGAGCAGCTTGACGCGCTCGTCCCACACCTCTTTCGGCTCACCCATCGAGACCCACACATCCGTATGCAAGAAATCCGCGCCGTGCACACCTTCTTCCACATTCTCTGTCAATGTCAGGCGCGCCCCGGTTTCTGCGGCAATCTCCCGGCAGGTTTGGACCAATTCGTCCTTGGGCCACAGCGCCTTAGGGGCGCACATCCGCACATCCATACCCAGCTTGCAGCCGCCCACCATGAGCGAGTTGCCCATGTTATTGCGCGCATCGCCCAGATAGCAGTAAGCAATGTCTTCCAGGTTTTTAGGGCTTTGTTCCATCATCGTCAGGATATCGGCCAAGATCTGGGTGGGATGGAATTCATTGGTCAGGCCGTTCCATACCGGCACCCCGGAATACTGCGCCAATGTCTCTACGGTTGTTTGCGCAAAGCCACGATATTCGATGCCATCGTACATGCGCCCCAGGACTCGCGCCGTATCCTTCATGGATTCCTTATGCCCGATCTGTGAGCCCTCCGGTCCCAGGTAAGTAACATGCGCCCCCTGGTCATAAGCAGCGACCTCAAATGCACAGCGCGTGCGCGTGGATGCTTTTTCAAAGATTAATGCGATATTTTTGCCTTTCAGGCGTGGCTGCTCATAACCGCCGTACTTGGCAGCTTTCAAATCGCGGGCCAGATTCAGCAAAAAGCGGATTTCCTGGGGGGTGAAATCAAGCAGCTTAACGAAACTCCGGTTACGCAGGTTGTAGGACATCGGTGTGCTTCCTTTCAGTTAATAGTTTAGATCACAAAACGATTTTTAATCGCGCCGATTTCAACGCGTCAGCTCATACAAAGCATAGGTGTAAATCCGCATGGCCTGATACAAATCTTCCAGCAGGATATATTCATTTGGCTGGTGTTCCACCTTGGGCCGGTTGGGGAAGACTGCCCCATAAGCCACACAATTCGGCAGCGCCCGGGCATAGGTTGCCCCGCCAGCGGTGAATGGCTGGGTCTCGTGATCGCCTGTGACCTGACGGTAGACCTGCAACAAGGTTTGCACCAGGAAATGGTCCTGAGAAATATATAGCGGAGCCAGCCACTCACGCTCCTGGTAGCTGAAACCGCAGCGCTCAGCGACCTGTTGCAGCCGGGTTACGATCCATTCTTTTTCTACAGAAACGGGTATGCGCAGATCCAGGCAGATTTTTGCACGCTCGCCCAGCTCTAACATGCCCACATTGCATTTCAGCCGCCCGGTAAGCTCATCCTGGCAATCACCAAACAAGCCGCGCCCAAATGGGTCGGCCCCCA
Source organism: uncultured Anaerolineaceae bacterium (assembly GCA_964463505.1). Classification (GTDB taxonomy): domain Bacteria; phylum Chloroflexota; class Anaerolineae; order Anaerolineales; family UBA4823; genus JAJZSS01. Next base: position 4,441 of record CAYXDC010000085.1, on the reverse strand, counting down.
ATTCATCAACAATAAACTGCAAGGCTGGTGCAGATTGCCCAATCCCCAACAAGGCTTGCGCCAGACGAGTGATGGCGTTGACACCTTCTTCTGTCACCTGGGCATGCGCTGCTTTACCGATTACACAAATCCCGTTCTCCACCAGCTCATACCCATAGCCAAGGTGCTCCAATTCAGCAGCCAGCTCGGTTTGGAACGGCCCATGGTAAATTGCCGTATCTGGCACAGCGTTAAAAGCATTTCCGCCGCTTATTCGCAGATCGGTGGGATTTTCAGCTTCCAGGATAACTTGCAAAGCTCCTTTTTCAGCATAAATTAACGGGAAGCGTGAATCTGGGGTAAAGCCCAGGTGCGGGGTCTCCTCAACCTGAAGATAGCGCCGCACGCATCGCCAGAGCGACTCCTCATCGGTGCCAAAGATGAAGCGGATGCGCCGCTCGAGCGGCACACCAGCATCCAGGAGCGCTTTGGCAGCAAAGAGTGCCGCCAGCGTGGGGCCTTTGTCATCCTGGGTACCCCGCCCATACAAACGCCCCTCTACCTCAACGGGATCATAGGGCGGGTAATGCCATTGGTCCAGGCTGCCCTCAGGGACAACATCCACATGCCCAAGCACCCCCACCATCTCAGCACCCGCGCCGATCTCGGCATACCCATAATAGCCCTGCGGATCATAAAATACCCGAAAACCGAGCCCCTGGGCGATTTCCAGCGCTTTCTGCAGTGCGTCGTCGATAGCTTTGCCAAATGGAAATCCGTCCTGATCCTCAGTAATCACGCTAGGGATACTCACCAGGGCTTTCAAAGCCCCTTTCAAAGGCTCTTTTTGACGTTCTATGTGCAAGGAGAATTCGGCCATATTTTCCCTTATGATCCTTCCAGAAAATTTCAGTTTTTCAACGATCAAGCCTGGTTAATCTTATACGCAAGCCAAGCTTTGGGCAAGCCTTAGAATAGAATCCATTAATCATCTCCTTGACAAGAACTGCATCCATCCCTAAAATAGACCCCATATGTCTAAGTTAGTAGTTCGAGTTATGAGCAAGTACACCTGCTCCTGTAAGAGGCGGGGGCTGTAACTGCCGCCGCCCGTCAATACCCCGGCAAAACTTGCTGGCGGTAAAGACCAGCTAATCCCTCACGGCTTTCTACCCCAGGCGACAGACAGCAACCCCGCACAAACAGACTGGACTCCTTGGAGTCCGTTTGTTATTAATCGCGGGCGGGTTACATCCCAATGCTTCGCCCCTCAGGTAGTCAGCCGTGATTTATTAATAAATCTTTTCAGGTTGAATAAGGAGTTATGGAATGCGAATCGCAAATACAGTTACAGATCTGATCGGCAATACCCCATTAGTACGCTTGAACCGCCTCACTGACGGCGCAGTGGCTGAGGTGGTTGCCAAACTTGAGTTCTTCAACCCAGCTCACAGTGTAAAAGACCGCATTGGTTTCTCGATGATCGAAGCCGCTGAACAGGCTGGCCTGATCAAACCAGATACCATTATCGTTGAGCCGACCAGCGGCAATACCGGCATTGCCCTGGCATTTGTATGCGCAGCGCGCGGTTATAAACTCATCCTGACCATGCCGGAGAGCATGAGCAAAGAACGCCGCATGCTTTTGCGTGCTTACGGCGCAGAGCTGATCCTGACCCCGGCCAGCGAAGGTATGAGCGGCGCCATTCGTAAAGCTGAAGAGCTGGCTGCATCCGACTCGCGCTACTTTATCCCCCAGCAATTTGAAAACCCGGCCAACCCTGAGATCCACCGCCGTACTACTGCTGAGGAGATCTGGCGTGATACCGATGGGAGGGTGGATATCCTGGTAGCTGGTGTTGGCACTGGCGGTACGATCACCGGGGTAAGCGAGGTCATTAAAGCGCGCAAACCATCGTTTCAAGCGATTGCCGTAGAACCAGACGCATCCGCGGTCCTCTCCGGAAGTCCCAAAGGCCCGCACCCTATTCAGGGTATCGGAGCCGGTTTTGTACCGGGCGTGCTCAACACAAATAGCTATGATGAAATCATCCGGGTGAAGAATGAGGATGCTTTTGAGACTGCCCGCCGGATGGCCAAAGAAGAAGGGTTATTGGTGGGCATTTCTTCCGGAGCGGCCACCTGGGCTGCCATCCAGGTTGCCCGGCGTCCAGAGAATACCGGCAAGTTGATTGTGGTCATCATCCCGTCTTTCGGCGAGCGCTATCTAAGCACCCCCTTATTTGCCGATCTGGTAGATGGATAAGCGGCCGGTTGGCTGGAGTACAGCCTTTTGGAGTATGAAAGATGTTTAATACAATCCGCGAAGATATCCGTTCAGTCTTTGAGCGCGATCCTGCCGCGCGTAGCACATTGGAAGTGCTCTTTTGCTACCCTGGATTGCATGCAGTGTGGGGGCATCGTATCTCCCACTGGCTCTGGAAGCATAATCTGCGCCTGCTGGCGCGTTGGGTGTCCCAGATCATGCGCTCGCTTACCGGCATCGAAATCCACCCTGGAGCAACCATCGGGCAGCGCCTGTTTATTGACCATGGGATGGGCGTGGTGATCGGCGAGACAGCAGAGGTCGGCAATTGCGTCACCTTGTATCATGGGGTGACCCTGGGCGGCACCAGCCTGAACAAAGGCAAGCGCCACCCCACCCTGGAAGACGATGTGGTGGTCGGCGCAGGCGCTAAGGTTCTGGGCGCCATCACCATCGGGGCTAATAGCCGGGTGGGCGCCAATGCCGTGGTGGTCAAAGAGGTTCCTCCCAACTCAGTCGTGGTCGGTGTACCCGGACAGGTGGTTGTACGCAGTGAGCCACGCCCCGGCCTGGCCCCCGACCTGAATCACGGGCAGCTTCCCGATACGATTGGCGAGACGCTCAATGCCCTGATTGCCCATGTGAGGAAATTAGAAGAGCGCCTTAACGGGCACCCAACCCAGGTACCCGCATTACACCTGTCCGATCATGGCGTCTGGCATGGCGAAGACTTTTCAATTTAGAGGATTTTTTCTAACCAGGATCTCGGCGCCGGGTAATTTTTAGATAGAATATTTCAGCCGTACTAATTAACGTGAGTACGGGTTAGGCGGGCAAGCAAACAAGCGCCTGCCGGCCTAAGGAAGGTTTCTTGGGTTGATGAGCATAAGCAATCAATCCGCAGATCAAATTGACCATGAAGTTAGCCACACTACCATGGCGAGAGTGTTCGATCTGTGAGATGTTCTTGAGCTGATCAATCACACTTTCGACCAACGCTCGCTTGCGCAGCAAAATCCGATCCGTCAGGGTCATAGGCAGACGGTTCTTGGCATTGGATTTGAGCTTGGTCACTAACTGCACCCCGAGAGTTTGGCGGAGCAGCTCGTAGAGAGGCTGCGAAATATAGCCTTTGTCCCCGAAGACCTTTCCAAACAGTTTGCGGACTAACTTGGGAACCGGCTTGCGATCATCCATATTGCCAGGCGTCAGTAAGACATTGAGGAGTTCTCCCCGGTCATTTATGACCAGGTGCAGCTTGAAGCCAAAGAACCACCCGGTAGAAGTCTTCCCTCGTTCAGCCAGGCCGTCAAAGACCTTATGAGAAGCAATGCGCTGGTTGAGACACACATCTAAAGAAGTTGAGTCGATGAAGGAAATGCCGGTACAGTCACCCACACAGGTTTGCCGGAAGTAGGCACATAAGGGCAGCAGGACAGAAGGGATGAAATCGATGAAGCGAGTGTAGCTGACCAAACCCGGGAACTCAGAGCGCAGATGGAGCAAGACGTACTCACAGTAATAGGCCTTGAAGTTCCGATAATGGGATTGATGAAAGTGGATCAGAATAGTCATCACTTCACTCATCGAAAGCGATCTGCCCCGTCGGCGATGGACAATGCCAGATTGAAGTAACTGTTTCTCGAACTGAGGCAGAAATGTTTGGCAGAAATCATCGACATGGACAAATAATTCGACTAAACTTTCCATTGGGACTTCTCCTGGTCGTAGTTTGAGTGTGGTAACCCAAGTTTATCCCAGGTGAAGTCCCTTATCCTGTACTCACGTTTATTACAAAGAGCAGGATTTTTGATTGAATAAAAATCTCCCATTTTTAAACTTCCACCCTTAGATGGACGTCTGAAAATTGGGAGATTTATATTAAGGGCATTACTCACAAGTTAGCCCTTTAACAGGATGTCTGGGTCAAGCGATCAGGCTAATGGGATAAACTTAGCCCTTAGAAACGACCTCAAACCCAAGAAAAATAGCAGCATGCGCCATACCGTGCCAATCAAAGCTACCCCAGTAAACAAGAGCTGCATGAACCACCCAGTGAAGATATTTAAAATTAATCCGGGGTCAAGGGTGGTCCCAGAAGAGACATGTCATATTTGGTAAAGATCGGCCCGATCACCTTAGGATCGGGCGGCCCCATCCGGGATATCGGCCCAAACTCTTCGTAGAACTTGTGCCC
>CAYXDC010000084.1:0-12791 GCA_964463505.1 uncultured Anaerolineaceae bacterium | reverse complement strand
CTGGTTTTAGCCTTGAAAGGGCTGCGTCCTGGTCCCCTAGACGATGGGGGCAAGCGACGGGATTTTACCATCCCACTGTCAGCGGGTCAAGCAATTGCCCGTTCTATTTTCAACCCAAATCAGGGTTTGGGGATAATCGTCACTTTACGGCGCGGATCCTCACCAATACTTTCCGTATTGACATACGGGTTATCGCGCAGCTCGATATGCACCAGGCGGCGCTCACTGGCGGGCATTGGCTCCAGCACCTGCCGCCTCCCACTCTTGATCGCCTGGTCGGCCATACGCCGGGCTAACTGGCGAATCTGTTGTTCGCGCCGGGCGCGGTAGCCTTGCACATCCACCATCAGGGGGATGGCGTGGCCCAATTCCTTACTCACAATCAGGTTGGTGATGTATTGAAGTGCTTCTAGGGTTTCGGCGCGCGGACCGATTAAGATGGACAGATCGTGGCCATTAACATCGACGATTAACGGAACCCGCCCACGTTCGTCATCCGGCGCTCCATAGCGTGCGGTCACATTCGCACGTACTTTCATCGCCAGCAAGAGCTCGCTTACCGTGTCACGGGCAACTTCTAGGGCAAGTTTTTCATCCTCGGTGGGAGCAGTTTTAGGTAGCTGCTCAACTTGCTCATACGCTTCAGATTGATCCAAATTGGCCTCAACGTCATCCGCATCCCTTTTAGAAGCCGCAGGGGCTTGTAAGCGCTCCCGTTCGCCTGTGGCAGCCAGTGGTGATTTCTGCCCCGCTGCTTTGATCGTCAGGCGGACGCGCGCGTGCCGTGATCCCAGACCAAACAACCCTTTACTGCCAGGGTCTAAGATCTCGATCTCAACAGCATCTTCAGACAAACCTAGATCTGCCAGGCCTTTTTCGATCGCCTCTTCAATGCTTGGTGCAATGACTTCAAGGCTGGCTCGTGATTCGCTCATAATTGCCTCTCTATAATGAATTTCTCACCACAGCATAAGACCTGCTCGTTCAGCTAGCTATTTTTCGCTTTGGGGGCAGGAGTATTTTTCTTACCTGGCAGCAAGTTGCGCCAGTTTAATTTACCCATCAGTGCATATTGGAGAATAGTAATCAAGTTACCCGCAACAAAATATAAAGATAGACCCGATGCAAAGGTCAATGCCAGGTACCCCATCAGGAAAGGCATATACAGGTTCATCGCCTGGGCTACCTGTGCGCCCTGTTCACCCGGTTGGGATGGCGGTGGGGTCATCAACTTCGATTGCATATAGGTGGTTACCAAAACCACAATCGCCAATATTGGAATGCCAAATGAAAGAAATGGCAGGTTCAGGCGTTCTGGTTGGCTTAGATCCATCCACAAGAATTGATTATTGATGGGAATAAGTGAAGACGCATTTGTGATGCCCCAGATGTGCTTGTGCAGATCCTGAAGCTGAAGCGGGGTCACTGCCAGGGCGCGGATAACGGCCTGGTATAAACCAAAAATAATCGGCAATTGGATCACCGTGGGCAAACAGGAGCCCAACGGGTTAATCCCCATCTCCTGGTAGAGCTTCATTTGTTCCTGCTGCAGCTTTTGCTTATCGTCCTTATATTTCTTCTGCAGGTCTTGCCATTTTTTTGATTTCTGAAAATCCTGCATCATTTGGGCGCTTTTCATCTGCTGGAGTGTTAACGGATATGTCAGCATGCGCACCAAAATCGTGAAGATAATAATCGCCACGCCAAAATTACCTATCAAACTGTAAATCCACAGCAAGGTATTCACCATGGGGTTAATGATCAGCAAATCCCACATATTTTTAAGCCTTTATGATGTTCAAAATTTCGCTCATGCAGCTAACTATCTACTTGGCCGGCGTGAAGGTCCACTTGATCGCGCCATTGGGGGCCACAGCATACAACAGAGCATCAGCATTCAATGGCGCTACCAGGATCAACTCGGCCCCATACAGAGGTGAACCGTATAGATTACCACCTACAGGCTGGTTCCAGCGGGGATTCCCGGTTTCTGCATCGACGGCATAAAGTGTACCATTCTTTGAAGTATAGTAGACTGTACCATCCAGAATCAGCGGCGGATCGGTGATGCTCGTATCGTTATCTCCATTACCCTCGATTTTCCAGCGCTCATTACCGGTTGTTGAGTCGAGCGCATAGAAAAAACCATCCAGGTCGCCAAAATAAACTGTATCCCCATTCAATGCCGGACCACCCCAAACCCAGTCGGAAACGGCTGCACGCCATTTCACCTGGCCAGAGCTGGTCTCGATAGCCAGCATCTCTGAAGCAAAAGTGCCTACGTATAAAATACCATCTTCACCGAGTGCAGGTTTCCCTACGATGGCCCCACCCAGGTCATCCGTTTTCCAAACTTCGTCACCGGTATCCTTGTCAATCGCATAGATCCGGCGATCCATCGAAGGCTGGTAGATATTTTTTCCATCCGTCAATGGAGTCGACCATAATGATTGTTCCGTAGTGAAAGACCAGCGTAGATTACCCGTTAAATCAAGGGCATAGAGGACCCCATCTGAGGCAGGTGCGTAGACACCACTCTCCACAGCCAATGGACTGGCAATATAGCGATTAGTCGCCTGGAGAAAAGGCCAGCTCCCCTGGTTTTCGATACCAGTATCGGCGTTGATGCTGTGCAGGCTTTTATTGTAGTTCCCCAGGATCAACTGTCCATCTGGCGCCAAGGCAGGCGCCGCGTAAAAACCGGGTGGATTTTGTGGTTCGGCTGGGTAGCGCCATTTTTCTGTTCCATTGGTCAGGCTCACTGCGAAAACCTGTTGACCATTGGCGACATACACCAGCTCGTGTTCGAGATCCACAGCCAGCCCCGGCCAACTAGACGTCAGACCCGCTCCACCCGAACAGGCGGATAACGTCGCCGCGATGAGGATTAAGAGAAAGGCAAGATATATTTTCTTTTGTTTCATCAGTAGTAAGTCCATTCAGTTTTTGCGTTGGGTATTTCTCTAACCTTAGCGCACCGGATCAATCCCCCCGGGATTGAATGGGTTGCACCGCAAGATGCGCCAGACGGCTAACCAGCCGCCTTTTAAGGCGCCATATTTATAGATAGCCTGGTAACCATAATGAGAACAACTGGGATAAAAGCGGCAGGTATTGGATGGCAAAGCGCGAGAGAATGTAGCCTGGTAAAGTCGAATCAGGGCCAACAGCAGAAAACGAGGTATATTCCACAGCGTCAGGGGCAAAGCTCTCAGCCGAGGCTCCACCACCAAATCATCATGCACATGCATGGCTGGCTGCAAGTTGTCATCTTCGCTCGATATATTACTGGTCATCCAATTCTCGCATCACGCGCGCCCGTCGCAGAAGCTGTAGCAAAGCGCTAAGAACCTGGCCTAAATCTGCATTCATCAAAGGCTGGCGTGCAATCAGGATCAGATCCCACCCGTCTTGCACCTCGCTCAGGATTGACTGGCTAGCTGCTCGTAGAAGACGCTTTGCCCGATTGCGTTGTACAGCGCCACCTACCGACTTGCCTGCCACGACACCCCAGTGAGTTATGCTCTCTTGATTTTCAAGGCATACCAACACAATGAGCGGGTGGGCATAGGACTTGCCAAGCCGCCGCACCCGCTGAAAATCGGTTGATTTGGTCAGGCGGAACCTGCGTTTCACTCGGCAATCTCAGGTCTCTCCACAATCAAAGCCGCGCCTGTTCCGGTGTTGTACTCACAAAAATCTGCAACTAGGCGTTCCAGTTCACTTTCTTAACATGGTTATTCATGCTGACGGTTAGATGATAGCGGCCTTTAGCCCGGCGAGCTTTCAGCACTTTGCGTCCGTCTGCTGTCGCCATACGCGATCGAAAACCGTGCACGCGCACACGGCGGCGGATTTTTGGTTGATAGGTTCGCTTGGTCATTTTACTTCCTACTCTCTCGTTAAGTTTCCACTCAACCGTTTGGTTGAGCCGGGATTCGCTCTTAGATGTCCAGTAAGGCATGCCCTGAACGAAACCCGATTATACCGTATGCTGAGATTTTTAGATAGTTTTACAGATATGAATTTGATTAATCCAGCCAGATCAGCCGGGAATTTCTGCAAAATAAGTCCATCATGGTCGGCCTCCACTGGCAGGTGGATATTCTTGGTAAAATTACTGCCGCGGATGCACAATAATTTGAAATTGGGAGTTGAATCTACGAGATGAAACAAACCATGATCTGCATGGGTTTAATATTTCTCGCTTCATCCTTCTTGATGAGTGCCTGCTCTTCTACGAGTGACCAGGCTTCGGCTGCTAGGGGCATTCAAGCTTATCATGAAGCTTTAGTAGCCAAGGATTTGGACCGGTTGATTAACAACTCCTGCGCGGACTGGGAAGCACAGGCGCATTTGGAGTTGGAATCATTTGGTGCCGTCCAGGCGGAATTAAAGGATTTCCAATGCACTGAAGCTGGACAGGATGGCGATGCAACCCTGGTCTCATGTAGCGGCAGCCTCTCCGCGACATACGGCAACGAAATCCTCGAGATTAACCTCGCCGATCGCCAGTATCTGGCGGTGTACGAGGCGGATGAATGGCGTATGTGCGGTTACCGTTAATCCAGGAGCAAACATTATGTTGCGTTGGATCTTCTCACGCGAAAATCTGTACGCATTGATCTTATGTGTGATTCTGATTGTCATCCTGGTGCTCACCTCCGACCAGGCGCCTGCATGGATCTACCAGGGCTTTTAATTCACAACCATGACTTTGTCGCAAATTCTGGCTTTCGCCGGAATCGGGCTTGGCTCGGCTCTGCTTCTACCCACATCCTGGCGACGTTGGGCACTGTTTCTGGGCAGCCTGGGTGCCATTTACTGGCTGCAACCCAGCACCCCAATCCGCAATCTTGATTTTTGGTTTCCCACAAGCGCACTTATCCTCACAGTCCTGAGCTGGGCAGCCACCCACGATCCTGCACGACCCACAAAACAATCCGCGGTTGCAGCACTGCTCGGGCTGGCTGCCGTCACCTGTATCGGTCTGACCCGCTATGTGGAACCACTATGCTGTCTGACTCCCACGCGTCCTCCACCCTTCTGGCAGGTGGGGGTTTTCCTTCTATCTACTGCCCTGCTTACCTGGCTTATTCGCTACCGTTACCCACGCCGCCCTTGGCTCCTGGATGGTTTATCCCTATTATTGATTATATTTTTTATCCTGCTCAAGTCTCCCTACCTGGGTCAGGCTGTCAGTGCGGGCCTGCGCGCCCAGGCCGGGCAACCCGTGGATTTAGCCAGCGCCCTGGACTTGCGCTGGCTGGGGTATTCCTACCTGGCCTTCCGTTTGCTGCACACCCTGCGCGATGCTCGCACAGGACGACTCCCGGCGATGGAGCTGGACGAATACCTGACTTATGCCCTGTTTTGGTCAACTTACACCGCCGGCCCGATTGATCGTCTTACGCGCTTTAGTGCTGATTTACGGAAATCTCTGGAGCAGCGGATATCACTCAATATCGATCCCGACAATCTTTTTTGGACAGGTGTCTGGCGCATTGTATGGGGTATCTTCAAGAAATTTGCCCTGGCAGATACAATGGCACTCATCGCGCTCAACGAAACCAATGCAGCACAAATAACTTCCCCCATCTGGTTGTGGGTCGTCCTTTTTGCCTATAGCCTGCGTATTTACTTTGATTTTTCAGGCTATACAGATATCGCCATCGGTTTGGGCCAACTGGTGGGGTTGAATTTGCCTGAGAATTTTGACCGCCCTTACTTAAAAACAAACTTAACTTCATTCTGGAATAGCTGGCATATCACCCTCGCCCAATGGTTTCGGGCATATTTTTTCAATCCAGTCACGCGCTCCTTACGCAGCAACGGACGCGATCTACCGACCTGGTTGGTTATCTGGATCACCCAGCTCAGCACAATGGCTTTGATCGGCTTGTGGCACGGTATCACCTGGAATTTTCTATTCTGGGGACTCTGGCATGGAGCAGGTTTATTTATTCATAACCGGTGGTTGGACTGGCAGCGTGGACGTACCCATTCAACTCAACCCTCTGCGGTGCGCCAAAAACTCACGCAGCTTGCGGGCTGGTTTGTTACCTTCCAGTATGTGACCTTAGGCTGGGTCTGGTTTGCCCTACCCACACCTATATTGGCGCAACAGGTTTTCAGCCGCTTATTCGGGATATAAAGGCTGCAATTCAATGGCGCAGATCACTCATCCCCATTCATCAGCTCATTTCTGGATACGTGTGCTGATTAAAGCATGCGCCTTGTTATTGGGCTTTAATTTAATATTTGCGGCATCCAATCCATTGCCCTATATAGGCAAACTCACCATCTATAACACATTGGTTCCCGGGCGCCAGCGTTTGCCCTATGGAGAAAATCCTGCGTCATCGTATAACCTCAGTCTCAACAATATCCCAGCCATGTTTGCTTCGCACGAATTGTCGGGTACCCCAAAATCAGCCAACGAATACCGGGTGATTTTTATTGGGGATTCATCCACCTGGGGTTATCTGCTCTCGCCAAGCGAGACACTCCCATCGGTTATCAACCAGCAGCAATTACTACTCTCCGATGGACGCCAGGTACATGCATACAACTTGGGATATCCAGTTATGTCCCTCGCCAAAGATCTATTGATCCTGAACATTGCGTTAGAGTACAAGCCTGATTTGATCGTCTGGCCCATAACGCTGGAGTCCTTACCCAACGCCAAACAACTTTATCCGCCACTCTTGCAAAACAACCCGGCCCCGGTCCGGCAATTAATTACCACTCAGCACCTGAATCTGGATCCAAATGATTCCAACTTTGTAGAGCTAAATTTTTACCAAAAAACCCTGATCGGACAACGCAAAGAGCTGGCAGACTGGTTGCGACTGCAAATCTTCGGCATCATGTGGGCTGCTACCGGTATTGACCAGGAAATCCCAGATCGCTATGTGCTGCGCCAGGAAGATTTATCTTCCGACCTAAATTTCTATGATCTCCAACCACCCGTGCTGCCACAGAATGCCCTGGCACTCGATGTGTTGCAGGCTGGGATGAGCCTGGCAGGTGATATCCCAGTATTGCTCATTAACGAACCTATGTTTATCAGCCAGGGCGCCAATAGCGATCTGCGTTACAATTTTTTCTACCCGCGTTGGGCTTACGATGCTTATCGAAATATCCTGAGCAGTATAGCCTCCGAATGGGATTGGCATTATCTTGACCTTTGGGACAGTGTAGCTGCACAGGAATTCACCAATAGTGCAGTCCACATGAGCCCCAAGGGGACACGCCAGCTTGCCGAGCAGATTGGTAGTGAAATCCTCAGGCTAAACCAGCCCTGAACTTTCGCCTGGTTGAATTTTCTATGTATAATCGGGCTGCAATGAAATGGTCTTCCCCTACGCTTCTGACGCTGCTCCTTTTCATCCTGGCAGGCTGCACCACGCTTGCCATGGATACATCTTTGGAAGAGTCTGCTTTACCGGCAACAGCTTCGCAAATCCCGACGAGTTCTCCCGCCTTGACGGCACAACCTACACTCAGCTTGCCTGTGCTGGAGATCACCTCCACCACTTCGACCACTTTCACCCAAACACCCCAGCCCAGCGTCGTTTTGCCCCCTACTGCCACACCACTCCCACTCCTGGCAACCGATGAATGGCAGACTCTGCCCGTGATTCCTGAAGTATCTTCCAAAGTCCAGGAAATTTATGCCCGTGGGCAAGAATTAGGCAATAACCCCATTGCTTTCTCGAAAATCGGCGACTGCGGAAGCACCCCCGCCTGGTTTTTAGGTGATTTCGACCGCGGGCCACGATTTTATAGCCTGGGTCAGCATACAGAGCTTGAAGAGGTTATTCAGGCATTTCAAGGCTCATTTGAGCGCACCAGTCTGGCTGCTAAATCAGGGTTTAATGCCTCATCAGTCTTTACATTGATCTGGGCGGACCGCAGCCTGTGCCAGGCGAACGAGACGCCTCTGGCCTGTGAATACCGCATTCACCGCCCCAGCGTGGCTTTCATTACTCTCGGCAGCAATGACGTGTACCATATGGATACCTTCGAGAAACAGATGCGGGCAATCATTGAATTTTCTATCGAAAAAGGCGTTGTCCCTGTCTTGAGTACCAAAGCCGACAATCTTGAAGGCGATGGAAGCCTTAATCTCACCATCGCTCAACTGGCGCGTGAGTATGGTGTACCCTTATGGAATTACTGGCTGGCTGTTCAACCTCTTCCCGATCAGGGATTGCAGGACGACCAGGTGCATCTAACCTGGGGACCCAACCAGTTTGATGATCCACGGGCAATGAAATCTGCCTGGGCAATGCGTAATCTGACGGCATTGCAAACACTGGATATCGTCTGGCGCTCGATGATCAATTTGCCTTAGGCAGTATCAATCCCAACACTCGATAACTCTGAAAGAGAATGATGACTGATCTAATCCTTACTCAACTTAATGACTATATCGCCAGGCAAATCTTGAAACAACCGCGCGCCATAATTGGCAGCGATACGCCTTTAATCTCCAGCGGCCTGGTGGATTCCTTTCACCTGGTCGACCTTTCCATTTTCATCGAAGACCAGTTCGGCGTTCGCATTGACGATACCGAATTAAACGCAGAGACTTTCGATTCGCTGAACCAACTGGCAGCCTTAATCCGCTCCCGACAGGCAGAATGACCGCAACCAAGCACGCCACCATCGCTGAAAATCTGGTTGAGAGCTTCAGAGCAGTCCCAGAGCAGACTGCCCTGGTTTTGCTGCATTCGAACCAGGCTGAGCAAATCATCCGTTACCATGACCTGGAAACAGGTTCGTGCGCTTATGCGCAGCTCCTCGCTCAAGCTGGTATTTCCCCTGGTGAAGTTGTCATTATCATCCTGCCTCACGGCCCAGAACTGGTTTTTAGCTTTTTTGGTACGATCCTGCACGGAGCAATCCCCTCGATCATGCCTTACCTGACCGAGAAACTCTCTCCCGAACATTACCGGTCTTCCCTGGCTGCCTTATTTGAGATCACTGCCCCGGCGGCGGTATTTACCTATCCTGAATTCGCAACTGAAGTCTACCAGGCAACCGCCGGCGCTCCTTGCATCCGCGCGCTGCTAGTCTCAAGCCAGGTGGCGGTGACAGCAACCGCTGCTACAGCGAGCTACCCTGGAGTGAGTCGAGCAGCGACCGATATTGCCCTGCTTCAGCATTCGTCGGGAACTACCGGGCTGCAAAAAGGTGTGGCGCTTTCCCATCAGGCGGTATTCAACCAATTAGAACATTACGCATCCGCAATCCACCTCAGCCAGCAGGATATCATTGTGAGTTGGCTGCCTCTCTATCATGACATGGGTCTGATAACTGGATTTCTGCTGCCAATCTTGCTGCGCTGCCCGCTCATTCTACTCTCCCCATTTGACTGGGTGCGTGCGCCAGTGCGCTTATTGCAAACCGTCTCTACCTACCATGGCACGCTGACCTGGATGCCCAATTTTGCTTACAACTTTTGCGCCCAAAAAATCCGGGCACGAGACCTGGAAGGTCTGGACTTAAGTAGCTGGCGAGCTGTTATCAACTGCTCTGAGCCGATGCACATGAAGAGCCATGCGATGTTCCTGGAACGTTTCCAGGCCTATGGGCTGAAGCCAGACGCCCTGGCAACGTGCTATGCAATGGCAGAAAATGTATTCGCAGTGACCCAGGGCGGCATCGGCCAACCGGTATGCATAGATACCATCGACGCGATCGCCTATACCACTCGCCAGGTGGCAGAACCAGTTTCGCCCTCCCACCCCCAGACTTTGCCTTTGCTTTCTGCCGGATCCCCCATTACTGGCACACGCATACGCATTCTGGATGCCCAGGGTGGCGACATGCCCGAACGCCACATTGGCGAGCTGGCTATCCAGAGTGATTGCATGCTCACCGGCTACTACCGCCGCCCAGATTTGACTGCAAAAGCCTTCCTGGATGGCTGGTATCTAACCGGGGACCTCGGCTACCTGGCGGATGGCGAAGTTTATGTAACAGGGCGGAAGAAAGATTTGATCATAGTCGGAGGCAAGAACATATATCCCCAAGATATTGAGCGCCTGGTTTTTGAAGTCCCTGGAGTACACCCCGGTCGAGCAGTTGCTTTCGGTGTCTATGACGAACAAGCCGGCACCGAAGAAGTTGTGGTCGTCGCCGAGATGGACCATTCAAGGCAGACAGAATTGGGCGAGTCAACGACAGAATGGGGGCAAGATACAACCCACCTGGCCCTGGATATTCGCCAGAAAGTCAATCGCGGCACGGATATCGTCCTTCGGTCAGCCTATATAGTCAAAAAGGACTGGTTGTTAAAAACGAGCAGCGGCAAGATCGCCCGCTCAGCCAATCGCGCCAAATACCTCACCGAAATTGGTGAGTAAGATTCTCCTCAATCAAGATACGTTTTGATCAGATCAGGGTAAAGGCAAGGGACGCCAGACCGGGTCGAAATCCAGGCGTAGATCCGTGGTTAACCGCACTCGTCCTGCACCGTTCGTCGTAATGATATAAACATCATGGTTCTGGCCTTCAGGCCACCCCTCAACTGCGATCCAAATCCCATCTGGTGAATAACTGGCTTCGCGCATCGGCGTGTTATTACTGGCTACCCGCTGGTTATGCAAGCCTTCTTCATCCAGGCTGGACAATACCACCATGGGTATTGCTCCCACCGCTTCACTTTGCGTGAACATGATCACCTGACCATCTGGCGACCAGCGTGGGACCATATTGACCAGGTCTGCGGTGCGAGAGAACAGGATCTGATTGCTGCCATCTGGGTCCATGAACCAGATCTGATACGGCCCTTTACGGGTGGTGACAAATGCGATTCGGTTGCCGTCTGGCGCCCAGGTTGGTTGAAAATCCCGCGAATAAGTCTCTGGATCAGACACCATATTGACCGAGTTTGTCTCAAAGTCGTAGACATAAATTTGTGGACGCCCGCCTTTACGCAACGAAGTGAATATAATTTTTGAGCCATCCGGTGACCAATCGGGGTCAAAATCCCCACCGGGTGCTGTGGTCAATGCCTGAATATCCCCATTTTCAATTTCCAAAATGAACAGGGCTGCGCCCGGGTAAGATTCCTGATTGCCTGGACAGGGAGAAATGAATACCAGCCGGTTTCCTCCAGGAGACCAATCAGGTTGACAAGCGCCCTCCGGCATGTCAGTTAGCTGGCGCAGATTGGAACCATCCACATCAATCATATAAATCTGAATTGTACCGGTTGCGTCGGAGGCAAAGGCTATCTCACCTCGGCCACCACCCATTAAGGTTGGAATTGGGGTTATTGTAGGTGTGGGTGCTGGAGTTTCTGATAACGTAGGCGTGGATTCAGGAGTGGATGTGAGTGCACCCACAATGCCTGACTCAGCCGTTGTCAGTGTGGCGGTTGCCTGGCCTACTGGTGCCACCACCGGTGGAGGTGTAAAGGTTGGGGCGCTGGTAGGTGTCTGGCTGGCTGTGGGTTGAGTTTGGAAAGGAACGCTGCCGACCGGCAGTCCAAACATCGCCAAAGCCCGTGTTGGCAAAGCAGGATCAGTTATATAAATATAAATCGCAGTAGATGCAATCGCTAAAAAAGTCAGGAGCAAGATCCAAGATAGAAGGGGTCGTTTACGCTTGCGTGGTCTCGATCGGGACCTACTTTTCTTAGAATCAGTTGCCGGGACACTAATCGCTACTGGTAAGGGAAAGCGTCCATCCCCCGGATCATTGCGGTTTGGCATCGCCAGCCCAGACGGCTCACCATTTTCATCCAGATTAAGGGTACGTTCCACATCCGGAGGCGGCGCAACCAGGTAGTCTCCGTTTGATCGCCGGGTAGAGGCGCTGGCATTGAGGAGGGCCTCTTTGAACTTTTCAGCATCTTTATAACGATCATCCGGGTAAATTTCAAGTGATTGTTCAATCGCCGCTGCCAGGCGCTTGGATATCCGTGGATTGAGCTTTCGGACAGGTGTCAGCTCAGTTTGATCCATTGCACGCGCCAGTGCATCCTCTGGAATCGCCCCCGTGATCGCCGCGTACAAAGTGGCGCCTAATGAGTAAATATCTGAACGTTGATCCGTCCGTGCTGAACCATACTGCTCAGGTGGTGAATATCCCGGGGTCATCGCCCGCGCCCCGCTCGTCGTCGCCTGAGAACCTAACATGATCTTTGCCAGGCCAAAATCCACCAGATAAATCTGGCCTTGAGGGGTTATTTTGACATTGCCCGGTTTAATATCGCGATGCACGACAGGAGGATTACACGTCCCAAGATAGTTAAGTGCATCGCAAATAGCTGCACCGATCGTGATCGCATCTTCCTCGGAGATCAGTCCGATCCTGTCCATCCTCTGGCGCAGGTCTTCCCCCTCAATATAATCCATTACCAGATATTGGCCCTGGCCTTCCACCACAAAGTGATCTGTAACGCGCGGCAGGTTTGGGTGGCGCAGGCTGGCCAGGATTGATGCCTCCCGGCGAAACTGGCGCGCATACTCGTCCGTCGTGAAGAGGTTGTCCTTCACAGCTACTTCGACGCCCAAATTCTCGTCGATAGCTCGATATACCGAGCCCATACCTCCCTGACCGAGAATCTCGACAATCCGGTAGCGGTTATTCAGACGTGAGCCGCGCTCCAGAGCCATATTCACAAATTATAACGCATCCACGACGGGTCAGAAGCCTCACGGTGTACGTGTGCATTATTCTGAGAGGCACCTGGCGTTTTTGACAGGTCTATCGCTGTCAAACAGTGCGCCTGGGGGCAGGAATGCCCCAGGCGCACGAACAAAAAACGGCGT
>CAYXDC010000083.1:0-12897 GCA_964463505.1 uncultured Anaerolineaceae bacterium | reverse complement strand
GCGGGCTTAAGCGGCACAACTGCGGTGGATATACAGAATACTCGCGGTGATAATGGAATCTAATCCGCGAGCAAAAATGTACCAGACACTTTAATTTTACACCGATCCGCTTGCGTCGCGGGTTTTCTGCTCGCCACCCCGGCCCTGTCTCTTAGGAACCCACAGGCGAGAGGGCCGGAGTCTTTTCGCTCCCACCTCCATCAATCTACACATATTGGAGGCACGTCCCCTGCCGCAACTTCGTTGCGCCGGACACTGTGCTGCTTTGTAGCAAAACCTCCCCGCTGAGCGAACACCGCTCTGCCCGTCCATTGCAAGGCAATGGCGCTGCACGGCTCAGAGGAATATTCTTGGACAGCCCGACGACCACCAGCGCCAAAGGGGATTTAATCCACGTCAACAATATGTACCTGTAAGAAAAGAGAGCAACCGTGAAACCGGTTGCTCTCATCTTCCTATCGTCAGCGGGGAGGGAGGGATTCGAACCCTCGGCCGGGTTTAACCCCCGGCACTCACTTAGCAGGCGAGCCCATTAAGCCACTCTGGCACCTCCCCAGGCGCAAGCGATTGTACCATAACAATCCGGCACACACAACCACCGCCCATGCGGCTTCCCGGGTCTTACAGAGTGTCAGACTGGTACTTTCGCTTGACTGCAGCGGAGGGAGAGGGATTCGAACCCACGTTGGATTGCTCCAAACCTGTTTTCAAGACAGGCGCCTTAAGCCACTCGGCCATCCCTCCTGGCGCAGAAATTCTACCACAACCAGTCCGCTCCTGCCAACGCCTGCCAGGCACGCTTTGTGCTATACTTCCCCTAATCCTGCCCTGAAAGGAATGCCCTCCTGCCTGCATGTCCCACCTGGCTCGCTCGACCTTAATTGTCGCCATATTTTTCGGACTAGAGAAAGGCTTGGGTTTCTTGCGCCAGGTGGCCATTGCCCGCCAGTTTGGTCTCTCCCCTGAATTAGATTCATTCAATGCTGCCAATAATGTTCCTGACCTGATCTTCGCCCTGATCTCCGGTGGGGCGCTGGCGATCGCTTTGATCCCGGTGCTCTCGCAGACCATGCAAGAGCATAGTCGCTCTGCAGCCTGGGAGTTGTTCTCCCGCATCGCCAATCTGGTGTTCCTGGTGACGGCGGGGCTATCCATCCTGGTAGCTCTGTTTGCCGAGCCACTGGTCGGCTGGCGGCTGGGAATTGCTCCCGGCTTTACCACACCACAGCAAGAGCTGGTCGCAGATCTGATGCGCCTGAATCTGTTTGCCACACTGCTGCTCTCGGTTGGCGGTTTGGTGATCGCCGGATTACAGGCCAACCAGCATTTCCTGCTGCCTGCCCTGGCGCCCAGCATGTACGACCTCGGCACGTTGCTGGGTGTGTTCATCCTGGCGCCCGAGCAGGGTTACCAGATTGGCCCGCTGACCCTGCCAGCCTACGGTATGGGTATCCACGGCCTGGTGTATGGCACCATCCTGGGCGCAGCGTTGTTCCTGCTCATCCAGATTCCCGGGATGCTGCGCTTTGGCTATCGCTGGAAACCCATCCTGGGACTGGGTCATCCCAGGGTGCAGCAAATACTGCGTCTGCTTGGGCCGCGCGTGGTGCATATGTTCTTCATCCAGGTGATCTTCCTGGGCCAGGACAATATCGCCTCACGCCTGAACGCCGGCTCCATCTCTGCCCTGGTATATGGCTGGCTGTTCATGCAGGTCCCTGAGACCTTGATCGGCACCGCCATCGGCACCGCCCTTCTGCCCACCCTGTCCGAGCAAATCGCCCGCCACGAGCTGGATAGGTATCAAATCACACTCAATCACATCCTGCGCCTGATCCTGGCCCTCACCATCCCCAGCGCGGTCCTGATCAGCCTGATCCTACCACCGGTGGTCGCCATCCTGGGTTTCGATGCGGATGGCAGCAGCCTGGTCGTGTGGACGGCGCGCGCCTTTATGCTGGGGTTGATGGGCCATTCACTCCTGGAAGTGGCGGCGCGCGGCTTTTACGCCCGCCAAAATGCACGCACCCCCATGTTCAGCGCAATCCTGAACGCCATCGTATTCCTGAGCCTGGCAGCCTTGCTGGCTCCGCGCCTGGGCGCGCCTGGCATCGCCCTGGCGAACTCGATCGCCTTTACCGGGCAGGCCTTATTGCTGCTCTGCTTGCTGCAGCGGCAGTTCTCAGGCTTGTTGCAGGTGGGCAGCACCCTGCTGCGAGTGATCATCATCACCAGCGTGGCGGGTCTGCTGGTTTATGGGCTGCTACAACTCAGCTTACCCGCCTTACCCCTGGCAGCCCTGGCGCTCCTGGCAGGCGGCGCTATCGTCATCCCCTTCATCTGGCCGGAGATCAAACTACTCATCAAACTATGACAGCCTACAACTTTGACCACACTCCTGAACGACGCGGCACCCACAGTGTTAAATGGGGTCGCTATGCCCCAGATGTGTTACCCCTATGGGTAGCAGACATGGATTTCCCTGCTCCGCAACCGGTGCTGGATGCGCTCCACAAACAAGTAGACCACGGCGTGTTTGGTTACCCCAACGCCATGGGCGGGGAAGACCTGCCCGAGCTGCGCGGCCTGCTGGTTGAACGCATGCAGCGCTTATACAACTGGCAAATCCAGGCGCAGGATATCGTGTTTCTGCCCGGCGTGGTAACCGCTTTCCATATGGCCAGTTATGCCTTTGTCCCCCCAGGCAAGGCCATTCTGGTGCAGCCGCCGGTTTATCCGCCCATCTGGCATGCTGCAAAAACCACCCGCGTCATGCAGCAGGAAGCTCCGCTCAGTCAGCTCGCCGATGGAAGCTATGCCGTAGATTGGGAGCGCTTCGAGGCCGCCATCACACCGGAGACCAGCATGTTCCTGCTGTGCAACCCGCACAACCCGGTTGGGCGCGTCTTCACCCGCCCAGAGCTGGAAAATTTCACCGAGATCTGCCTGCGCAAGCAGGTCCTGATCTGCTCCGACGAAATCCATTGCGACCTGCTCTTTTCCGGGCACCCGCATATCCCGATTGCCTCCCTCGACCCGCAGATCACCAGCCGCACCGTCACCCTGATGGCGCCCAGCAAAACCTTCAACATCGCCGGATTGCAGTGTTCGTTTGTCATTATCCCCAATTCGGAATTACGCAAACAATTCCAGCGCGCCCATATGGGCCTGGGAGGCTGGGTCAATACGCTGGGGCTGGTTGCTGCGGAGGCTGCTTACGCTCAGGGGCAGGAGTGGTTGGAGCAGGTCTTGGTTTACCTGGAAGGCAACCGGGATTACCTGGCCCAATATGTCCACGAGTGCCTGCCTGGCATCCACATGGCAAAACCAGAAGGCACCTATTTAGGCTGGCTGGATTGCCGTGCGGCTGGCCTGCCGACCAACCTATGTGAATTTTTCCTGGAGCAAGCCCGTGTGGCGCTCAATGATGGGCGCACCTTCGGGCCGGGCGGAGAGGGTTTTGTACGCCTTAATTTCGCCTGCTCCCGCTCCACCCTGGCACAGGCTCTGGATCAAATGGAACAGGCTTTAGCCAGGTCCATGAACCGCACCCTATCCTAGAAAGCAGGTGGGAAATCTGATGCGCAACTATCCCTTAATCCCAACACTGATCACTCTGCTGACCTTTCTGACCATCCATCTGTTACCAACCCCATTCGAGCCTGCACCTGCGCTGCCGGACTGGCAGAATCGTGTCGATCGCTGGGTGCTGGATACGGCCGCCAGCGGCGAAACCGAATTCTTGGTCTTCATGCAAGAGCAGGCTGATCTGAGCGGCGCGGCGAGGCTGAAAACGCAGGCTGCCAAAGGCCAGTATGTGTTTGAGCAGCTGACTCAGACATCGCAGCGTACTCAGGCGCCCCTGCTCCAACAGTTAAAAACTGCTGGCGTCCAGCACCGCTCATACTGGATCGCCAATCTGGTCTGGGTGCGTGGGGACGCGGCCCTGGTGCAGGAGCTTGCCCAACGCCCAGACGTAGCCCATATTTACGCCAACCCCCAGGTGGAAGTCGAGCTGCCCTCGGTTGAGCCCAATACTGGCATCGAAGCTATTGCAGATACCGACGAAGTCAGATGGAATCTCACCCTCGTAAACGCCGATGATGTTTGGGCTGCTGGGTACGAAGGTCAAGGGGTGGTCGTCGGCGGGCAGGATACTGGCTACCAGTGGGATCACGACGCCCTCATCACCCAATACCGCGGCTGGGATGGGGCTGCTGCCGACCACAGCTACAACTGGCACGATTCCATTCATTCCGATAGCTTCTCTACCTCGGCAGTAACGGCTGAGACCTGTCCAGAATATGATTCTGCTTATCCCTGTGACGATAACGGGCACGGCACGCATACCATGGGCACCATGGTCGGGGATGATGGCGGCGAAAATCAGATTGGCATGGCGCCGGAGGCGCGCTGGATTGGCTGTCGCAATATGCTCCACGGCGTGGGCACCCCGCAGACCTATATCGAGTGTTACGAATGGTTTGTCGCCCCCACCGACCTGGATGGCGCCAACCCCCGCCCGGATCTGGCTCCGCAGGTGATCGACAATTCCTGGAGCTGCCCTATAAGCGAAGGCTGCACCGATCCGCTCGTCTTGCTCCAGACAGTGCAGAATGTGCGCGCGGCCGGCATTCTCACCGTACACTCCTCCGGTAACTCCGGGCCAACCTGCAGCACAGTCAACACCCCCGCCGCAATTTATGACGAATCCTTCACCGTGGGAAACACGAATAGCGAAGATGCTATCTCGCCATCCAGCAGCCGTGGACCGGTTACCGTGGATGGCAGTGGGCGCCTCAAGCCGGATATTTCTGCTCCCGGAAGCGGGATCTACTCCAGTTATGCCAGGGATGATTACACGGATACGTACACCCTGCTGTCTGGCACCAGCATGGCCGCGCCGCATGTCGCCGGGCTGGCAGCCCTGCTGATCTCCGCCCAACCCCTGTTCGCGGGTCAGGTGGATGATTTAGAGACCATCATCCAGGAATCCGCCGTTCACCTCACCACCGACTCGCCCTGCGGGGACGACATTGCGGGCGTCAGCATCCCCAACAACACCTTCGGTTGGGGGCGCATCGACGCATTGCAAGCCGTAGAGTACCAACGCATGGATGTGGAGGTATCTGCCTCGGCTTTAATCATCAGGCCTGGCGAGACATTGACTTACACACTGACACTCACACATCTGGGCGTCTCTGCACTCACATCCGTCAGGTTATTCAATGAATTACCGCTTGGGGTATCTTTCGTCAGCGCCAGTGACGGCGGTTATCTGGACGGCAATTTGGTAGTATGGGATTTTGGAAGCCTGGCTTATGACGACTACCGGCAGGTAACATTCAGCGTTTTAATTTCTCCAGACCAGGTTGGACCCATTATCAATGAGAATTTCTACGCCACCAGCGATCAGATAGCCTCGATTAATGGGCCTGCGGTAAGCGTGTTGGTGGTCAACGAAGTTTTATACTTGCCATCCATCCTATACGCCACACCTTAGTAATAGTGGACTTACGCACTTTGTTGAAGGATGGGGGTTGTTGGGCGTGCTACGCACGCCCAACAACCCCCATTTTCCCCGGAACTGCGCAACTCCTATCATACAAAAAACCAGGCTTGCGGGCCTGGTTTTTGATTCTGGTAAATAAATCCAGCAACGGATTATGAACGGTTTTTTTGGCGCAAAAGCCGCGCCGAATTGGCCAGGATGCCCAGGTCCGGCAGCGACTGCGCTGCGGCTGCCAGCATGGGCGGCAAATAGCCCAACGCCGCCAGGCTCAGGCCGACCAGATTATACAGCGCCGTAAAGGCAATATTGGATTTCACCACCCCCATGGTGCGCCTGGCAATGCTGATCACCTCTGGCACCAGGCGCCAATCCTGGCGCATCAGAGCAATGTGGGCTGTCTCCATCGCCAGGGTATTACTGGCCGCGCCCATGGCAATACCAATATCCGCCTGCGCCAGGGCCGGGGCATCGTTCACGCCATCTCCCACCATTACCACCGTATGCCCGGCAGCCTGGAATTCACGCACAATGCGAATCTTATCTTCGGGCAGCAGCTCCGCCCGGTAATCCACTCCCAGCTCGCGCGCCAGAGTGGCCGCTGCCTGGGTATGATCCCCGGTCAATAACTCGATATGGCGCATCCCCAGGCGGCGCGCCTCTGCCAGAGCTTCAGGCACTTCCGGGCGCAGGGTATCTTGCGCGCCCAGAACCGCTAGCGCCCGCCCATCCACCAGGAGGAACAACAGCGCCTTGCCATCCACCTCCAGCCGCGCAGCGGCTGCCAGTAGTTCCTCATCCAGGTTGGATAATCCTTCCAGCAAGCGCCGGCTGCCTACGTCCACCCGCAGCCCGCCCACCTGGGCCTGCACGCCATAGCCGGGGCGCGCCTGAAATTCTTCCGGCTCCAGCAAACTTACATCAGCTTGGCGCGCTGCTGCCCGCACCGCTTCCGCCAGGGGATGCTCGGAATAGCGCTCCGCCGAGGCTGCCCACTGCAGTACCTGCCGCCGGGTGGTTTCCGCATCCGGCGATAAATCATTCGATTGGCTCCAGACGATATCCGTTACCTGCGGCTGTCCCAGGGTGAGCGTGCCGGTTTTATCCAGCAACAGCACATCCGCCCGCGCCAGGCTCTCCAGATAACGCCCGCCTTTGATCATCAACCCGCGCCGCGCCCCATTGCCTATTGAAGCCAGCAGGGCGATAGGCGTGGCCAGGGCAAAGGAGCACGAACAGGCTACCACCAGCACCGCCGCCGTTGCCAGTGGGTCACGCCGCAGGATCAGGGTCAACACGGCAATCGCGGCCACAACCGGCAGGTAATAGGCCGAGAACTTATCCGCCACGCGCTGCACCGGGCCGCGCTGCGCCTCGGCTTCTTCTACCAGGCGGATCACACGCCCAAAGGTAGTGTCCTTCCCCACCCGGGATGCTTCCACGCGCAGGCTGCCCAGTTGAGCCAGGGTGGCCGCGTATACCTGGGTGCCCGGGCCGGCCTCCACAGGCATTGACTCGCCGGTAATCGTCGCCTGGTCCAGGGTGGCGTTGCCTGCCAGCACTAACCCGTCCACCGGGATCAGCTCGCCGGGGCGCACCACGACCACATCGCCCGGTTGCACCTGATCAATTTGCACCTGCACTTCTTCACCGTTTCGCAGCAAGCGCGCCGTTTGAGGCGCCAGGGCCGTCAGCTCTTTTACCGCCCGGCGGGCACGCTCGGTCGTGAATTGCTCAACCGCATCACCCACGCGCATGAAAAACACAACCACTGCCGCAGTCGCCCACTCACCCACTACCACGGCTGCGATCACACCCAGTGTCATCAGCGTATGCGAGATGATTTGCCCACGCCGGGTTGCCAGAATCACGTTCCGAAATACTGGATAGCCTCCCAGCAGGATCACTGGCAGGGCGATCCACCAGGGCAGGTGTTCCGTAAGCGCTTCGAACAGGCCTAGCCATTCCCCCACTATAACGACGAACAGCACCGTTCCAAACACCAATGCCAGCAGGCTCAGGATACGCCGTTGATAACTCGTGCCTGCCTGCCCGCCGTCTGTTTGCGTTTCTACGTCAGGAACAGAGTAGCCAGCTCCCGACACTGCCTGGCGAATTAAAGCCAGGTCCACCTGGCGCGGGTCCAGGTGGACAACAGCTTTTTCTGAAGCCAGATAAACAGTTACCTCTTCAACCCCCGGCAAGGATGCGATGGCGTGCTGGACATGCCGTGTGCACTCGGCGCAGTCCATGCCCTGCACGGGCACTTCCAATACCTGGCGCTCACTCATGAATGCAAAACGTTGTCAGGCGCGGCACCCCCCGCCGGGATAGCTGTCTCTAATTGCGCCCCCGCCATCAGCAAGCCAAGCTCCTCGCGCGTGGTCGTTTCAGGATCCACCACTGCCACAATTTGCCCGTGGTACATGACCGCGATGCGATCTGAGAGCGAAGTAATTTCATCTAGCTCCGCAGAGATCAACAACACCCCTGTGCCTTTATCGCGCTTGGCGACAATTTGACGGTGGATATATTCGATCGAACCGACATCCAGGCCGCGCGTCGGTTGGTTGGCAATCAGCAAATGGATTGGGCGGCTGAATTCACGCGCTACGATCACCTTCTGCTGGTTGCCGCCCGACAGCGTGCTGGCGGCTACCAGGTAGCCGGGAGTACGCACATCAAATTCTTTCACCAGTTGTTGTGCATTCTTTTCGATCGCTTCGGGGTTGCGTCTCAGGCCATTGGCAAAGGGCTCCTGATAATAGGTGTTCAACACCATATTATCCGCAATCGTATGCTCCAATACCAGACCGTGTTTGTGGCGGTCTTCGGGGACATGCGCCATACCCTCTTCAACCAATGTACGTGGGTTAACTGCAGGGACAACTTTGCCATTCAACTGGATTTCGCCAGATTTAATGGCACGCAGGCCGGTCAATCCTTCCGCCAGCTCGGTCTGGCCATTGCCTTGCACCCCTGCAATCCCCAGAATTTCTCCCGCGCGCACCTGAAAGGTGACATCACGCACGGTCATGTGCCCCTGATCATCCGCAACACTCAGATTTTTAACATCTAACACAACTTCACCTGGCTTCGCTGGGCCTTTTTCAACTCGCAGCAGGACTTCGCGTCCTACCATCATGGCAGCCAGACCTTGCTCACCCGTCTCTTGAGGGGTTGTCGTGCCAACTACCTCTCCCCTGCGCATTACGGTGATCCGATCCGCAATCGCCAATACCTCTTTGAGCTTGTGTGTGATAAAGATGATCGACACGCCTCGTTCGGTAAGCTGGTGGACAATCCGAAACAGGTCTTCCACTTCCTGGGGTGTCAAGACTGCAGTCGGCTCGTCCAATACCAGGATTTTCGCATTTCGATACAATGCTTTAACAATCTCAACCCGTTGTTGGATGCCAACCGGCAATTCCTCAACAATCGCATCGGGGTCAACATCCAGGCCATATTCCTGGGAAACCCGGCGTATATTCTCCCTGGCAGTATTCAGGTCAAGCGCAATCCCGCGCGTGATTTCATCTCCCAGGATGATATTTTCTGTAACAGTAAATACAGGCACGAGCATAAAATGCTGGTGGACCATACCAATTCCGTGGCGTATGGCATCGTGCGGGGTACGAATTTCAACAGGTTTTAACCCATCAGAGCTGCGGCTATCCAAAAGAATTTCACCTTCATCCGGGCTATACAAGCCATAAATGACATTCATCAAGGTGCTTTTGCCAGCGCCATTTTCACCCAGCAAGGCATGGATCTCGCCTTTGTATAAGCTAAAATTAACCTGGTTGTTGGCCAAAACACCCGGGAAGCGCTTGGTAATATTACGTACTTCCAGTACTAATCCGTCATCCATAACCCTACCTCGCTATTCTTTCGTATACGGCTCACCTTCAGCCGCAGGGGGGCGAGAGCGTCCCACAAACCCAGCCAAAACGATAATGGTCATTAAATAGGGGAGCATACCGATGAATTGGTGAGGAATCTGAACTTGTCCCGCAAACTGGAGTTGGGTTTGCACTGCTGTAGTGAAACCAAACAGCAGGGCTGCCCCCCAGGCGCCTAATGGGCTCCACTTACCAAAGATCATCACCGCCAGGGCCACAAAACCGCGCCCGTTGGTCATCCCTCGCTCAAAGGAACCAACTGCTTCCAGGGTCAAGAATGCCCCGGCGAGGCCAGCCATCGCCCCTGCCAAGATTGTATTGACGTATTGCATTTTATAGACATCGATACCCACAGTATCTGCGGCGCGAGGATGCTCGCCTACAGCTCGAGTCCGCAGGCCCCACGCCGTCCGAAAAAGCACAAAATTAACGATGAAGACTAATAAGATCGTTGCATAGGTAATCGGTGGATTATTAAACAATACCGGGCCGATCAGGGGGATATCCGCCAGCGGACCAAGTGGGATAGGGCCCAATTTTCCTTGAGTCCTCAAACCAGCAGTATAGAAATACCCAGTCAGACCCAGCGCCAGGATATTGATGACCGTGCCTCCAATGATCTGGTTCGTCCGCAAGGTAACCGACATAAAAGCCATCAGGAGACCGAGCAACGCACCAGCTAGAAGAGCTATCAAAACAGAGATGAAGAGATTACCGGTGTAAACATTGGCGAGGAAGCCAATAAAGGCTGAAAAGAGCATTTGCCCTTCAATGCCGATATTCACAATCCCCGAGCGCTCGCAAATCAAACCGCACATGGCTCCAAGCACCAAGGGAGTCGAATGCCGTATTGCCGATGCCAACAAGGCAGTCGTAATTTGCAGATTAACGATCGACCCATAGAGTATCGCAACCAGGACAAGACCCAGGACGATCAAAATATTCCTGTTTTTAATGAGAGTTAACTGCAGAGTTGATGAAGTTCCCATGCCGCCCACCTTATAGTTTACCCCAACCCGTGGTTAATTTCACGCCCTCTTCACCAGTGCTGCGCATGCGTAACAAACCGCGCACAATCACATCCGCAGCCACGAAAAATAAGATCAGCGCCTGGATCACATCGGTTATTTGCGTGGCTACTCCGGCAGTAAATTGCATTTCATTGGAACCAGCTTTCATCGCGCCCACCAGCAATGAGGCTGGAATGACACCAAAGGGATGGGTTTTTCCTAGCAAGGCTATGGTAATCCCATCAAAACCCAAACCAACATTAAATCCTGGTTGGTAGCGACCGACTACACCCTGGGTTTCCACAGCGCCGCCCAAACCGGCTAACAAGCCAGATATGACCATCGTCAAGATAACTGTGCGTGCCACTTTGATACCAGCATAACGAGCCGCATGCGGATTCAATCCCACTGTGCGGATCTCAAACCCAAAGGTCGTCTTCCACAACAGCCACCAGATGAAAATTGCCACCAGAATTGCAAGCAAGAAACCGATCGGCAGCCCAGCTACCGCTGGTATACGCGCTGTGTCCAGGATTTCTGGGGTGCGAGCGACAATATTGCCGGGCGTTACATCTTTAAATGGTCCATCTGCCAGATAATCGGTGAGGTTAATGGCAATGTAATTGAGCATAATCGTGACGATCACTTCATGTGCGCCACGAAATGTTTTTAATGCACCTGGGATAGCTCCATATAAGGCGCCAGCCGATGCGCCTGCCAGCAGCGCCAGAGGAATGTGAATGATTGCTGGAAGTCCGGTGACGGAAAAACCAACGACGGCTGAAGTCATTGCGCCTAGGAGTAATTGACCCTGGGCGCCGATGTTGAACAAGCCGCCCCGAAAGCCAAATGCTACTGCCAAACCAGCGAAGACCAGCGGGGTTGCTTTTTCGAGCGTCCTTGCCAGCACAGCCATAGAGCCAAATGATCCTTTCAAGAGCGCCCCATAGGCCTGGATGGGGTTTGCTCCGGAAAGCAACAGGATCACTGCGCCGATCAGCATGGCTAACAGCACAGCTACGACTTGTAATGTCAGCGAACGCAGCAGGCTTTCGTTACGTATGATATTAAAAAACTCGCTTAACTGGGATTTCTTATGAGGGCTTACGGGGGATTCGCTCATGATCTGAATAACTCCCGTTCAGAGGGCTCAGTGTACACATGTAATTTTACCCCGCTTTAAGCTTAAAAAAGGGTGGCGCACCCTGAGGCGCGCCACCCAAGAGTAACCTTACTCCATACCAAACTCGTAACCAGTCAGTAACGAGCCGTCTTTCAGGGCTGCGTCAATTTCCGTCAGCTTGGTTTTGACCTCGGTTGGGATCTGGCTCTCGAAATCATGGAAGGAAGCCAGGCCAGCCGCACCAAAATAGTTGCCAGACGGGAAGTTGCCGTCCTTGGCCAGCGAGATCAGCTCAAAAACGCCAGGAGTGATCAGTTTCATAGCGCTGGAGATCAAGCAGGGATGCGCCTCGGGCACGGTTTCCCACTGATCAGAGTCAACGCCAATGCAGTACTTGCCCGCATTGCCAGCCACTTCGATCAATGCGCCGTTCCCGGTCTTGCCGCCCGCTCCAAAGATTACATCCGCGCCGTTATCCAAAGCTTGCTTGGCTGTAGTCGCACCCCACTCCGGATCAGTGAAAGCTACATCCATACCACCGGGGTGATAGGTGCCAATGACTTTGATGTCGGGCTTGATATACGCAGCACCCTTCTCATAGCCAACCTTGAAAGCCTGCACCGGGGGAACCAGATTGGTGCCCAACACGGCTGCGATCGTGCCTGTCTTGGTCATCATTGCTGCTAAAGCGCCAGCCAGGAAGCCAGATTGATCCTCGTGGAAAACCAATCCAACCACATTGGGTAAGAAGGGTTCGCTCTGGAATGCATCTACGCCGATGAACTTAATATCTGGGTATTTAGCGCCAGCTTCCGCGGTGGCAGCGCCAAGGGCGAAACCAACCGTGACGATGACATCATATTGCTTATCCGCAAACAAGGCTATATTGGCGCCATAGTCCTTGGCATCCTTGGTCTCAACGTACTTGACCAATGCGCCGAGATCTGCTTCGGCTTTCTGGACACCCTCCCAGGCTGACTGGTTAAAGGACTTATCATCAATTTCGCCTACGTCAGTCACCAGGCCAACGCACAGCACTTCTGCCTTGCCACAGTCCGCTTCGGTCACTTCTGCAGTTGTGGCGCCAGCGCATGCTGAAAGGACCATGGAGGCTATCATCAAGACAGCCAGGATCAGGGAATACTTTTTAGACATTGAAATTCTCCTCCAAGAGAGTTTATTGTGAAATTGGTAGGATTCGGATGGCAAACGAAATATTAATTTAGATTCCGCGCGCCTCCTTTCTTTGTTTTACCAATACACTGGTTATAGTTTAGCACTAAGAAATGAACTCTGCAATAGGACATTACTTACAGTCCTCAGTTTTTTTCAGGGACGTAGCTCTCCGGTTGA
>CAYXDC010000082.1:0-13138 GCA_964463505.1 uncultured Anaerolineaceae bacterium | reverse complement strand
CAGCACCTTCCGACAGAAACCCAGGCCGTCTTGGGCGCTTCCCATATGCAATTCATCATCCCACGCTCCATCGCTCGCCAGGTAACGCCGCTCCCGGCGACCAAAGCCCTGTTGCGCGCTGAAACCATGTCCTTGGACAGTAAAATCGACCAATTGGGCTTTTTGCATCTCTCCACCCGCCAGCCTTATGTCTTCCACATGGGTAATACACTAAATGAACGCCTGCTGGCTGAATTTCAGCAGATCACTGGCGCAACGCCAGAGATTCCCAAAACGGATCCAAATCCACAAAGACAACCATCGCTGGCAAGGCGCTGGCTTAGCCGGATCGCGCGCACCCCAGGTGGCCAGCGCCAGCTCCAACGCATCTATAACCTGCTTTTCCAGGTTCTTCACTCCGATAATCGCTAAACTCTCTATGAAATCGGGATTACTTGACCTGCTTGTCTGTCATGAATGCGGCGCGCCACTGGCTGTGGAAGACAGTCAACTGCGCTGCTCGAAATGCGGACAAGTTGTTAGCTTAACCAATGGCATTCCGATCTTTACGCCGGTGGCCGGGGAAATCCGCCCGTCTGAAAAATTGATCCGCGGCTCTGATACCGGCACTCCCTGGCGTAAAGCCAACTGGCGCTTCCTGGAAGCCCAGCTGACCCAACTGCCTGGCGAGGCAAGAATTTTAGATGTGGGCGCTGGGCGCGGCGATTTCGCTGTCTTGCTGGATCGCTTCCACACCACTGCCCTGGATATTTACCCCTACCCCGAAGTGGATCTGGTCTGCGACCTGACAGTATGCAATCCCTTCCGACCAGCCAGCTTTGAGGCAATCGTGTTGATGAATGTGCTCGAGCATGTCTTCGACACCCAGGCGCTGCTGGCTCGCCTGTCAGAGCTGTTAAAACCAGGTGGACGGCTTATCGTTGCCATCCCATTCCTGGTTAAACTCCACCAGACACCGGTGGATTTTGTGCGTTATACCCACTACGCACTTCAACGATTTGCCCCTGAGCATGGCTTTGAGCTGGAGGTGCTGGAAGGTTATTACGATCCCATATTTTTCCTTTCAGAAGGAACTGGGAATATTAAGTATGCTTACCTGCCTGCTCTCAGCCGGATGAAACGCATGGCAGCGCGCGCGCTATTAGGGACCATACAATTCTTGGTTAATCGCCTGGAATTACTACTCGGACCTGGGGTAGCCTCTCCTGCGGAGGCGGTGCGCAGCCAGGCGCCTACTGGTTACCACATTGTTTATCGGAAAATTACCACATAAATCAAAAGGATCTATCTAAACCTATTTATGGCTTCTAAAACCGTGTTTATCAGCGCCGATCATGGGCTGGCGGTGTTTTACTTCCTACAGAGCCAGATTATCCCCACCCTGCGCGAAGCAGGCGTCAAGGTGGTTGTGCTGACTGAGGATCAATCTGTCGATCTGATCAGTGAGCGCTTTGCCGCCCCGGGATTGGTCATCGAAGGACTGCGCCTGGATGAAGTACAACGCTATACCCGCACTGTCTCACCTACAACCCAATGGTGGCTGGATTTTCTGCGCCGCGCCGGGGCTGCCCCAGGTGCCAACCTGGCGGTGGTTGACCATTATATCCGCCAGGTAAAAGGCGAAGCGCATGCCCGCCGGCGCCAGCTTTTCCCCCTGATGGAAGGGATTGCACGCACGCTGCGCCATTCTCGTCCTGCGCGCCAGATGCTGCAGCGCGCCCAGATGCGTTACACTTCCTCAATTTATGGCGACCTGTTTGAGAAATACCAACCAGCCCTGGTCATTGCCGCTTCCCCCGGCTTTCGCCAGGACCGTTACTTACTGCGCGAAGCTGCCAGACGCAAGATACCTACAGCCGCCGCTATCATCAGCTGGGATAGCTCCAGCAGCTATGGCCTTCCTGGCGCGCCGGTGGACTGGATCACCTGCTGGTCTGAAATTCAAAAGCAGGAACTGGTGGGTGGCGCTGACTGGGACCCACACCACGTCCACGTGGGCGGCATGCCCCCTTACGACGGTTACGTCAACAACGACTGGCTGATGAGCAAGGAAGATTACTTTCAACAGCACCATCTCGATCCAAACCGCAAATTGCTGGCCTATGCCAGCAGCTTTGTCAGCTGGTCACCCAACCTGCAAAATGTAGAAGCCCTGGCGCGACTGGTAACCCGTGACTTTCTGGCTGAACCCACTCAGTTGATGGTGCGCCTACACCCCATCCATATGAGCGGTCATTACGTGACCGAAGCCGATGCCATCCGGCGTATGGCGGCCGAACATCCTCATATTCACGTGGTTGAGCCAGTCCCCCTGGGAGCATTGGGGCATTATTCTGGTGAAGACATGGCTGAGAAGACCTCCATGATGGCGAATGCTGATGTCTTCTTAACTGTGTATTCCACCATGTGTGTGGAAGCCTCTTTTCAGGAACGCCCGATCGTGAGCGTTTGTATCGACTCAAATGTAGGCTGGCCTGGCAAGTACTGGGTGCCTATGTCCGAGATCGGCGTATGGCCTACCCACTCACGGTTCCGCACATCCGGGGCTGGTCGCCTTGCTCTCAATATGGATGAACTGCGCGAAGCCCTGAATTTTTACTTGCAGCACCCCACTGCCAGCCTGGATGCCCAACACCGTTTTCTGACCCAGGAATGCACTTATACGGATGGCAGCGCCAGCCGCCGCACTGCTGAATTCTTCATCTCCTTGCTGGAGAAAAAACATGCCCGCTAAAGTACTCCAGCGCCTGAAATCAGCCGGGCGTATCTTATTACATGGAGAACGCCTGCGTCTAGAGCTTCGCGAAATTCCATCCATCACAGCGGAAGAAGTTGCTGAAGCGAAAACTTTCTTTCCAGCAGAGAAGTATTTTATTTACGGGCATGCACGCTCTGGAACCACTCTACTGACCCGCCTGGTGCGCCTGCACCCGGAAGTGCACTGCAATTATCAGGCGCATTTCTTTACCCGCGCGCCGCTATTAGAAGCGCTCGTTTCCGATCCAGAAGTAGGCAGCTGGCTGGGGCGGAAGAGCAATCGCTGGAATCATGGACGCGATCTTTCGCCTATTGTGCTGCGGGCGGTCAGTGACTATATCATGGAGCGGGAGGCACGCCCGTTGGGTAAACGCATCGTAGGTGATAAAAGCCCCAACAGCCTGCTGGATGGCGAGGCAGTGTATAAGCTGGAGAAGGTATATCCCGATGCCCGATTGGTTTATATCGTCCGTGATGGACGTGATGCTGCCGTATCACACCGCTTTCAGGCATTCATCGACACGCCTCAGCGCTTGAACAGCCAGGACCTGGCCATCCGCCAGGCATTCAGCGAGAATCCTGAATCATTCCAAAAAGGCCAGCGTTCGATCTTCACCGAAAAAGCCCTGCGCAGCACCAGCGAGGGCTGGGTAAAGAATGTCGTTGAGACAGACCAGGCTGGACGAGAACGCTTTGGTGAGCGCTATCACAGCCTGCGCTACGAAGATTTGCTGGCTTCTCCCTGGGAGGTGATGAGCAAGCTGTGGGCGTTTTTAAGCGCCGATATCAGCCTGCTCGGGCTCCAAGAATTGCTGGCGGATGAATTGATGGAAAATCCTGACGCGGACTGGCAGCAGCAAAAATCGGCGGAGATTGCCGGGTCGCTTACCAAAGGCCAGCGCGGTACCTGGCAGGAGCTCTTCACTCCGCGCGACCGGCAGATTTTCAAAGAAATCGCCGGGCAAACCCTGATCCAATGGGGTTACGAAAAAGACCTGGACTGGTAATGGTAGCCTGATGCGCATCTTGATTGCTGGACTGGGATCTATTGGACGCCGCCACCTGCGCAACCTGAAAGCCACCGGTGAACAGGATATCCTGCTCTATCGTACCGGACGTAGCACCCTTTCAGATGAAGAACTGGCGGACCTGCCGGTTTATCACGATCTGGGTGAGGCTTTGCGCCAGAAGCCACAGGCTGTCATTATCAGCAACCCGACTGCTCTGCACCTGGATGTTGCCATTCCGGCGGCGAAGGCAGGCTGCCATTTACTCATCGAAAAACCAGTTTCGCACAACCTGGAACGACTGGATCAATTGCTAGCAATTACACAACGGAATGAAGTGCGTGTCCTGGTAGGGTATCACTTTCGCCAGCATCCCGGCTTGCAGCTTACACGCCAACTCCTGGATGCAGGCGCCATAGGACGTCCGCTTACAGTACGTGCCCATTGGGGCGAATACCTGCCTGGCTGGCATCCCTGGGAAGATTACCGCAAGGCGTATAGCGCGCGCCAGGAACTGGGCGGTGGGGTTATTCTGACCATCTCCCATCCCCTGGATTATTTGCGCTGGTTATGTGGCGAAATTCGAGAATGTTTTGCGTTTACCGGGCAGCTTGGCAACCTGGAATTAGATGTAGAAGACACGGCTGAGATCGTCCTGCGCTTCCAAAATGATATGCTCGGCAGTCTGCACTTGGATTATAATCAGCGACCGTCTGCCCATACACTGGAAATTGTGGGAAGTGAAGGCACCCTGAAATGGGACAATACCAGCGGGGGCGTGGCGCTTTTCCAGACCGAATCTGGCGCCTGGCAGGAATTTCCAGCGCCTGCCGGGTATGAGCGTAATCACCTGTTTGAGAGCGAGATGCGCCATTTCCTGGCAGTTGCCAGAGGCGAGATAGAGCCAATCTGCACACTGGAAGATAGCATGCGCGACCTGGAGTGGGCGCTCCTGGCGTTACACTCGGCTGCCACCGGCCAGCTTGCCCGCCCGAGATTTGATTGAGATGAGTCAGACCGAAACAATTGAAGTACTGGCAATAATTCCAGCCCGCGGCGGATCTAAAGGCATCCCGCGCAAAAACATTCGCCCACTGGCGGGCAAACCTTTGCTGGCTTATAACATCGAGGCTGCGCAGGCATCGCGCTATATCCAACGCGTGGTGGTCTCTACGGATGACCCAGAGATCGCCCAAATCGCCCGGGCTTATGGCGCTGAGGTGGTATGGCGTCCAGCAGAGATCAGCGGCGATATGGCTGCTTCCGAATCAGCCTTGCTGCACACGCTCGAAACGCTCCAAACTCAGGAAGATTATGCGCCAGACCTGCTGGTTTTCCTGCAATGCACTTCCCCTTTAACCGCCGCTGAGGATATTGATGGCACAATCACAGCATTGATCGAACAAGAGGCAGACACTGCCCTGGCCGTGATCCCATTTCATTATTTCCTATGGAAACCAGGCCGGGATACCCAGGGTTTACCCGACGCGTTGGGGATCAACCACCACAAATCAGTCCGGCCACTACGCCAGGAGCGCGAAGTCCAATATCTGGAAACCGGCGCGGTATACGTTATGCACGTCCCTGGTTTCCTGCAAGTCAGGCATCGCTTTTTCGGGCGTACTGCCCTATATGTTATGCCTCCAGAGCGCCGTCTGGAGATTGACGATCCAGTAGATTTCCAGGTTGCCGAAGTGCTGCTTAAGGCTCAACGCCAATATCAGCAAATTGCGCAGCTTCCCAAATCGGTTCAGGCATTGGTCATGGATTTCGATGGCGTCTTCACTGATAATCACGTCATTGTGCAAGAGGATGGGCGCGAAGCTGTCACCTGCAGCCGCAGCGATGGCTGGGGAATTGCCAAACTGCAGAAGGCAGGATTGCCGATGCTGATTCTAAGCACCGAATCGAACCCGGTAGTACAGGCACGCGCTGACAAACTAAAAATTCGCTGCTTGCATGGTATTACAGATAAAGCTGCGGCTTTGCAGGACTGGCTGGCTCAGGAAAAGATCGATGCAGCTCAGGTGGTCTATCTGGGCAACGATCAAAATGATCTTGGCTGTATGGCGCTGGTCAGCTGTGCCGTTGCAGTCGCCGATGCTCATCCCGATGCTCTCGCTGTGGCAGATATCGTCCTGAACAGGTCGGGGGGCGATGGTGCAGTGCGAGAAATTTGCGAGTTGATCCTCAAATCACAGCCTACACTTTAGGAGACAAAATGGCTGAAGTCATTCAAATTGGTAACAAACGGGTCGGTAAAGGCCAACCCTGCTTCATTACGGCAGAGATAGGCATTAACCACAACGCTAACCTGGCTATCACCAAACAATTGATCGATGTCGCCAGCCTGGCAGGCTGTGACGCGGTTAAATTTCAAAAGCGCACACCGGAAAAAGCGGTGCCTGCCGAGTACCAGAATGTTATGCGCGAAACTCCCTGGGGCATCATGTCATACCTGGATTACCGGCGCAGGATGGAGTTTGATCGCCACGAATACCAGGTAATTGACCGCTACTGCAAGGAGAAAGGTATCTTGTGGTATGCCTCCTGTTGGGATGAAGAATCGGTCGATTTTATGGAGGAGTTTAACCCTCCATGCTACAAGGCTGCCTCAGCCTCTCTCACCGACAGCGATTTGCTGCTCAAGATGCACCGTACCGGTCGACCATTAATCATTTCCACTGGCATGTCCACCATAGACGAGATCGATCAGTCCGTACAGCTATTGGGCACCGACAACTTGCTCATCGCCCACAGCACCAGCACATATCCATGCCCACCGGAAGAGCTCAACCTGCGCATGATCAACACACTCCAGGAACGCTTCTCGGTACCGGTGGGATATTCCGGGCATGAGGTCGGCCTGCAAACCACCCTGGCAGCGGTAACATTAGGCGCCAGCTTCGTCGAACGCCATATCACCCTGGACCGGGCCATGTGGGGTAGCGACCAGGCCGCATCTGTAGAGCCTGGTGGCGTGATGCGCCTGGTGCGAGACATTCGGGTTATTGAGCATGCTATGGGAGACGGAGTAAAGCAGGTATATGAAAGTGAATTAAAGGCGCGCCAGAAACTACGACGCAAATAAGTCAGGCATTATCCATCAGAATCATACATCATCTGATAGAAATTTTGCACTAACCTACGACATCATCAGACTTGAGATAAGTTTTAAGGAGAACAATTTATGTCACAATCGAAGAAAAACGGCAAGTTGATCACACCCTACGGCGGCGCACTGGTCAACCTGCTGGTCACTGGAGAAGAACGAAAAGCACTGCTGGAACGCTCTACCCATCTACCATCGATTCAGATTTCGGCGCGCTCGCTGTGTGATCTCGAACTGCTGGCCACTGGTGCTTTCGCGCCGCTGGATCGCTTCATGGGCAAGACGGATTACGAACGTGTGCTCACCGAAATGCGTCTGAGCAACGGGACACTATTCCCGATCCCGATCACCCTGCCGGTAGATGAAAGTACGCTGCCAAATTATGCTGAAGAAATCACGCTCAGTGACAGCCGCAATAACACCATTGCAGTCATGCGCATCGAGGAAGTTTATCACTGGGATCCACTACGTGAAGCCCGCCTGGTTCTGGGTACCACCGATCCCAAACACCCGCTGATCTCGGAGATGGTACGCTGGGGAAAATTATATGTCTCTGGCGAATTGAAGGTTATTGATCTACCGCGCTATAACGACTTCGTGGAGTTACGCCGCACCCCGGCAGAAGTGCGCGCCCGGCTTGAGGAGATGGGAAACAACAATGTGGTTGCTTTCCAGACCCGCAACCCGATGCACCGTATTCACGAAGAGCTAACCAAACGCGCTGCAGAAGAAGTAGGCGGCAGCTTGTTGATCCATCCAGTCGTTGGAATGACCAAACCCGGTGACGTGGATCATTACACCCGTGTGCGCGTTTACCGCGCGCTGGCAGAAAAATACTATGACACCAACAGCACCCTGCTTAGCCTGCTCCCGCTTGCCATGCGCATGGCAGGGCCGCGCGAAGCATTATGGCATGCACTGATCCGGCGCAACTACGGCGCGACGCATTTTATTATCGGGCGCGATCATGCCGGTCCAGGCAACGACAGCCAGGGACGTCCCTTCTATGGTCCCTACGAGGCGCAGGCGTTGATGGCGCAATACGCTGGCGAGCTTGGCGTTGAGCCGGTGGAATTCAAAGAGTTGCTCTATCTGGCTGACGAAGATCGCTACGAAGAGGTAAATAAAGTTCCCGAAGGCGCGAACATTTTCTCCATCTCCGGCACCCAGGTGCGCGATGATTACCTGGCCAAGGGTAAGACCCTGCCCGAGTGGTTCACCCGCCCGGAGACAGCCGAGATCCTGCAGCAAATGTATCCGCCCCGCCACAAACAAGGTGTGTGCATCTGGTTCACCGGCCTGAGTGGTTCGGGAAAATCAACTACCGCTGAAATCCTCACCTCCTTGCTGCTAGAGCGTGGCCGCCAGGTCACTGTCCTGGACGGAGATGTTGTCCGTACGCATCTGTCCAAAGGTCTGGGCTTTACACCAGAAGATCGCGACACCAATATCCTGCGCATCGGTTTTGTCGCCAGCGAGATCGCCCGCCACGGCGGGACAGTAATTTGCGCCGCCATCAGCCCATACCGCGCCACCCGTAATGAAGCGCGCAAAATGGTGGGCACCGAGCGATTTGTGGAAGTATTTGTGGATACGCCGATCGAAGTATGCGAATCACGCGATGTCAAAGGCCTATATGCACGCGCCCGCCGTGGTCAGATTACAGGTTTCACCGGTGTTGATGACCCTTATGAAACCCCGGTTAACCCGGAGATCACCCTGGACACCGTTGGCTTTTCCCCGGATCAGAATGCGCGGAAAATCCTGGATTTCCTGGAGGAGCGCGGTTTAATCCTACCGGAAGGCATGCTGCCCAACGGTAATGGCGCTACTGCCGAAAAAACGGCCTGATTTCTAGGCTACTGGCAACGAGAACGCATGACTGAACTACCGAAATTGTTCGACCTTCACGGTCGAGTAGCAGTCGTCACGGGCGGCGCTGGCTTGCTGGGGTCAGAATTTTGCCTGACCCTGGCCCAGGCTGGCGCTCAGGTGATGGTTGCCGATCTGGACAGCGATGGCGCCGCAATAACAGCTGCACACTTACAGCAGCAAGGGTTACCTGTACGCAGTGTGGGCGTGGATGTTACTGACCCTGCTTCGGTGCACATTATGGCATCTGAGGCGCTGGCTGCCTTCGGACGGCTGGACATCC
Organism: uncultured Anaerolineaceae bacterium; assembly: GCA_964463505.1. Lineage (GTDB taxonomy): Bacteria > Chloroflexota > Anaerolineae > Anaerolineales > UBA4823 > JAJZSS01. Next base: position 4,107 of record CAYXDC010000082.1, on the reverse strand, counting down.
TGGTCAACAGCGCGGCGTTGGATCCCAAAATGGATCCTGAACACCTGGCAGAGCAACCAGCAAGGATTCCCGAAGAGCACAATCTCACCAGCTTTGAGCATTTCCCCCTGGAAGCCTGGAAACAGGCCCTGGAGGTTAACCTGACCGGCATGTTCCTGTGCTGCCAATCGGCAATCCAACCCATGTTAGCCCAGGGGCAGGGCGTCATCATCAACCTGAGCTCGATCTATGGCCTGGCAGCTCCCGACCAACGCCTGTATACACGGCCAGGGCAATCTCCTCACTACAAACCAGCTTACTATTCGGTCACTAAGGCCGGCGTGCTGGGTCTCACCCGTTACCTGGCGGCCTATTACGGCGAGCAAAACATCCGCGTGAATGCCCTCAGTCCAGGCGGGGTTTACAACGGCCATGATGATACCTTTGTCCAGGCTTACTCCGCTCGAGCTGTATTGGGCCGCATGGCCGAGAAAGACGAAATGAACGGGGCGCTTCTATTCCTGGCTTCAGATGCTTCAGCCTACATGACCGGCTCTAATCTAGTTGTGGATGGGGGCTGGACGACATGGTAAAGCATCCCCAGGTGCTGGCGCTGATCCCAGCACGCGGTGGCTCCAAGAGTATCCCTCGCAAGAATATCCGCCTTCTGGCTGGCTACCCGCTGATTGCCTATAGCATCGCGGCTGGATTGGCTGCAAGCACGGTCACACGCGTCCTGGTTTCCACAGATGACCTTGAAATCGCTGAAATAGCCCGCCGGTATGGGGCCGAAACGCCTTTTCTCCGACCACCAGAGATGGCGCAGGACAACACCCCAGATTTGCCAGTATTCAAACATGCCTTACACTGGCTAGACGAAAATGAAGGCTGGCAACCAGAGATCATTGTCCAGTTGCGCCCGACCTCCCCGTTTCGCAGGGTGATGCACATCGACCAGGCAGTATACCGGTTAATTGAGCGCCCTGGAACGGATGCCGTACGCACAGTATGCGTGCCTTTTCAAAATCCCTTCAAGATGTGGCGTATCCAGGCAGATGGTCTTATGCAGCCTCTGGTTGACCTGGGTGTTCCTGAACCCTATAATATGCCGCGCCAGGCGCTGCCGGATGTCTTTTGGCAAACCGGTTATGTAGATGCCGCCTGGAGCGATACCCTGATGCATAAAAACTCCATGACCGGTGAGCATATCTTGCCGCTGGTTATCGATCCCAGCGAGTGGATTGATATCGATTCACCCGACGATTGGCGTCGCGCCGAGCGGTTAATTGAGACCGGCGAGCTGACCTGGGATGATTTGGGTTTCCAAATAACAAACTAAAAGAATTTCATATCTGGCACCCATCTGGCTTACGCAATGATCCCCTGCCGTAATGAGAGGTAACGATGCCCGTCATAAAAATTGGTGATCGGTTGGTTGGTGATAACCAGCCAGCCTATATCATCGCTGAAATCGGTGTTAACCATAATGGCTTGCTAGATCTGGCCTTAAAATTAATTGATATCGCTGCGGAGGCTGGCGCAGATGCCGTAAAATTCCAAAAACGCAATCTGGATAACCTGTACGCCAAGAAGTATCTGGATAACGCCAACGCCGGCGAAAAAACATTGCGCTATCTGCTGCCCATTTTGCAGCAAGTGGAGCTACCCAATCATGCCTACCATCGCATTCTGGAACATTGCCGGGCGCGTAATATCACCTTTATGTGCTCAGCATTCGATCCTGAGAGCGCCGATTTCCTTGAAACACTTGGCGTACCAGCTTACAAAGTCGCTTCCGCCGATCTGACCAATTTGCCCCTGCTGGATCACCTGGCACAGAAAAACAAACCATTGATCCTCTCGACGGGCATGTCGCGCATGGAGGAGGTAGAATGTACCGTTGATTTTCTGAAAGACCGCCAGGTAGAATTTGCCCTGCTCCACTGCAACAGCACCTACCCAGCCGCCTTTGAAGATATCAACCTGCGCTTTATGAATCAGCTCAAGCGCTTTGGTGTTCCGGTTGGCTATTCCGGGCACGAGCGCGGTATTGCTGTATCCACGGTAGCGGCCGCACTGGGCGCAAGCATTATCGAGCGCCATGTCACCTTGGATCGCACCATGGATGGTCCGGATCACGCCGCCAGCCTGGAGCCCCAGGGATTCGCCAAAATGGTGCGTGATATCCGCCAGGTCTCTCAAGCTTTGGGGACTGGCGCTGAGAAATTTATCTCGCGTGGTGAGATTTTGAACCGCGAAGTGCTGGGTAAGAGCCTGGTAGCCGTAAGACGAATCCAACCAGGCGAGACGATCACAACCAAAATGGTTGCAGTAAAGGGTCCTGCGTTAGGAATTTCACCCCAAAATTACCCACGCCTGGTCGGCAGGGTTGTCGATAGGGTTATCGAAGAGGATGAACCGTTCCTGGATCGCGACCTGGGCGTAAAGGTAGAGCTTGATACCGCCCATGTGCTGCCCATGGATTACGGTTTTACAGTTCGTTTCCGTGACTACGAGGAATTGCTGGTATATAAACCGCATATGCTGGAATACCATTTCACCGACCAGGATTTAGACGAGCATTACACCGGTGGTGATATGGACCTCAAGCTGGTGGTCCATGCGCCTGAATTCTTTGAGCGCACTCTAGTTGACCTATGCTCTCAGGATGAAGAACAGCGCCTGGCCTCTCTGGCGATGATGCAAAAAGCTATCAACCTGACGCGTGAAATGGCCCCCCATTTCATCGGTAAGCCAAAAGTCATTATCCACCCCGGAGCCATGAGCCTGGACCATCCTATTGACAATACGAAAGCGCTCTACGACAATCTGCGTCGCTCCGTGGAGGCCCTGGATTTCTCAGGTATTGAGCTCTTGCTGGAAAACCTACCTCCTCATCCATGGTATTTCGGCGGGCAGTGGTTGACTAATGCCTTTATGGATGCCTATGAAATCCGTGATTTTATCACTTCAATGGGCCTGGATATGTGCTACGACACATCCCACCATAAGCTATACTGCAACTGGGCGAAGGTTGATTTCTACGAGCAAGTGCAGGTCTTATTGCCCTATATCCGCCACTTGCACCTCTCCGACGGCGCCGGTCTGGATGGAGAAGGCCTGCAAATCGGTGAAGGCACGATTGACTGGGTACGCTTCTTCAAGGTCTTAGGCGAGTATCACGGCACCATGATCCCTGAGATCTGGCGTGGGCACCAGCGTCATGGGGAAGGCTTCCTGATCGCCATCCAACGGCTCTCTGAAGCCTACGAAAAAGCGCACCTGGGATGATCCAACACTGACTGATGGCTGCTAATACGCCAATTTTCGACCGCTTACAAAAGCGTCTGGCTGCAAGGCAAAGCCAGCAGCGAATTCTGCGCCTGGCGCGGGAAGTAAACGCCCACAGCCAGCCAACGATCGGGCAAAAACCGGTACTGTTGTTCAACGCTTCAACCCGTATCCAGGGGTTAAGTCTGAATGCAGCCTTTCAAATGATCACCGGTTGGAGCCTGCGTCTGGCAGGAGTGCCAGTAGTCCACTTTCTGTGCGAGAGCGGGTTGCAGCCTTGCGTCCTGGGCACTAATCGAGAAGACCATCGCACACATCCACCCTGCCAGGCCTGTCTGGCGCAGTCAAACCGCATTTATGCGAACGCCAGCGTACGCCCATTTCAGTTCCAGGCTGATGCAGAGCTCACCCAGGCGCTCAAAGATCTGGACGTAAGCGCGCTAAGCCAATTCCAGTTCTCTACCCGCCAGGCCGGATTAGCGCTGGATCAGGATATCCCTTTGGGTAGCCTGGTTCTGCCAGCCGCGCGCTGGGCGCTGCGCATGCACCACCTGGAAGACTCTGAAGCCAATCGTTACCTGTTACGCCAATACATTCTGTCTGCCTACCGTGTCCTCTATGAATTCGCTGCCACTTTGCAAAGCGTTCAACCCGCATCCGTACTGGTTTTCAACGGTATCATGTACCCCGAAGCCACCGCTCGCTGGGTGTCTAAGGCGTCAGGCTTCCCCACCTACGCTCACGAAGTAGGCTTTCAACGCTATTCAGCCTTTTTTACCGAGGGACATCCCACCGCTTATCCAATGGATATCCCGGCGAATTTTGAGTTATCTCCAG
>CAYXDC010000081.1:0-13337 GCA_964463505.1 uncultured Anaerolineaceae bacterium | reverse complement strand
ACCATCACCCCCACATCTAGGTGACCCCGATAGGATTCGAACCTATAACCAATTGATTAAGAGTCAACTGCTCTTCCATTGAGCTACGGGGCCATGCGTGGCGTATTATACCCCAAAGGGTTGCTTTGTCAACAAAACCTTGTCACGCCAGGTATAAGATTAAGCCTCACGAAAAATCATGCGTAATTTATTATCAGGTTATAATTGCCCAAAGCTAGCCGATATTTTTTTCTGTCTAGCCTGCACCACCAACCTGTTTATTGTAAAGATGTCATCATCATGAACCTGAGGCTGATAGAATCTGTGTTAGGCAAAGAGACGCTGTTGATCGTTGAAGACAACGATGCACTGCGTGATGGTTTGCGCGAGATGCTTACCCAGGAGGGTTTTACCGTTCTTACCGCTGCCAACGGGCGGGAAGCCCTCCAGCAAATGGGTGCTCTGACCCCCGACCTGATCGTTTCAGATATCGCTATGCCTGAGATGGATGGAATGGCATTTTTCTCGGCAGTGCGCGCCCGCCCAGAGTGGGTAACTATTCCTTTCCTGTTTCTTACTGCTCGAGGAGAAAAACAGGATATCCTGCGCGGTAAAAACATGGGGGCGGAAGATTATCTGATCAAGCCACTTACCCGCGAAGAAATGGTGACCGCAGTACGTTCGCGCCTGGTGCGCTCGGAACAGCTGCGCATGGCCCAGCTCCAGCGCGCTTACGAAGCCAGCCTGACTGCCCTCGCAAATGCCATCGAGGTCCGTGACCGCTACACGCGCGGACATGTGGAACGTGTCACAGCTTATGCCTTAGCACTGGCAGACAAATTGAACTGGTCCGAAAAGCACCTGGAACATCTCCGGTTTGGGGCAATTCTGCACGATATTGGCAAAATCCATATCTCTGAACACATTTTATTTAAAGTAGAGCCCATGACTAGCGCTGAATGGGAAGAAATGAGACGACATCCCGCAAACGGAGCGGAGATGATCAAGGATATCCCATACCTAGTTCCTGCTGTCCCAATTATCCGTTCACACCACGAACGCTGGAATGGGCAGGGCTATCCCGATGGGCTGAGCGGCGAATCGATTCCGGCGGGAGCGCGGATCGTGGCCGTGGCGGATTCATTTGATGCCATGACCACCAATCGGCCTTATAGCCCGGCACGCACCCTGGAAAATGCCTGCCAGGAGATTCTCCAATGCTCAGGCAGCCTTTACGATCCGGCAGTGGTGGAAGCATTCCGCAGTTTGTGGGAAGAAGGCCGAATCAAAAAGATAACAACTTCCTGGAAAAATAATTTACAGATCCGATAAGAATATTGATTAAATGAACAAAGCGGCTCGATCCAGCACAGTCATGCGCTAATCGAGCCGCTTTGTTTTACTGGTAGACCAAGCCTAGCGATTGTTGGTTTCGCGCAGCACACCAGCCCCACGCACCTCTACCTTGCGATAGACCTGGAGAGGACTGCGTTGCTCGCCCTCTACTCGCAATAGGTCCGCCAGACGGATACCAAACAAGTGCTCATTTTCCCGCAAATACGGTTCAATCAAATCCCAGTCAGCTGCCGAAAGCTCGCTGAAGGCGCCACCATTGAGCTGGTCTTTCACAACCTTATGGTGTGGATCGCGCAGATAAATGGCCCCGCCAGAAGCCAGAGAGAACAAGTTCCCGCCAGGATAAGGGGTTTCAAGCTCGCACAAATCACCATTCTCGTCATATGCCACGCCATTGAGAATCACAAAACCGCCACCCTGGTGCGGATCACCTGCCATAAAGGATTCAGCCAAATAATCCAGGCATGTGCCATTAATCACCGCCCGCGGCCGTCCCACCGCATTGATTAGCGGGCGTCCCGCAGCTGAGCCCAGTACATAGACCTCCCCGCCTTTGGCGCCATACAAGAACGTCTGACCGGTATCGCCATGGATCACCAGTTTGCCGCGCTTCAGGATCTGCCCCAGCTGATCCTGACCATCGCCATGTAAATGCACCTCCGCGCCATCCAAACCAGAGGCCGCGTAATCACCCACATCGCCATACAGATCCAGCCGCAAGCCAAAGCTCTCCGGACCTAATCCGCAAGCCGCGAAGCGCCCGCCGTGCCAGTTATATGCGATAATATGCCGCCAGCCCAATGTATGCGCCTTAACAATCACACGTGCCGCTGCTCCATCACCTTCCGGGGTAAAACCGGCTGCATCCACCACTAACACCGGAATCAGGTTACCGCCAACAGGCTGTGGCGCTGCCAGGCGATGGCGTGTGTCCCAGGTCAGACGGCGGGCAAGCACCTCCCCTGGAGAGTCAAAGAGCTGGGCCAGCCCAAAAAGACGCGCCAGATGATCGTCGATCAAAGCCAACAAAGAAGCCCGCTTTTTATCTCCCAGTTTGGCGTGCCGGTCGCGTAATAGTGAAAGCATTTGCCGGGCAAACTCCCATTCCTGCACCCCATGCCCGGCGAATTTAACCAAAGCACCCATTCCCCAGGCTAATTCATCCCAGTCCAATTCAGGCAAGCGCGCCTCCAACCAGCGCCAGAAAGTGGTTGCCCCGCCATCGTCAAAAGCATGCAGGCTGTACATCTGCCAATCCTGGCGATATCCTGCCGAGGCTCGCTCCGCATCGAGGCTGGCGCGGTCCACCTGCTTACGCCGCGGGTCAACGGTGACAGGCGCCCCAAACTTATTGGTGCATTTCAGCTGGAATTGTGTACCTGACATGTCAGATTGTCCGGCTGTGTCCAGCTCAACGGTAAACCGAAATGCGCCACCATCGGTATGCGAGCCTCCACGAGCGGCCCAATAGCGATCTGCCACGGGTTGGAAGCGGTTATCCTCAGCCGAAAGCGAGCGCAGGCATGCATTGATCGCCTGGCGTTCAGAAGCGATCAATCCAATCTGGACCAGGTTGCTGGGATCAGCGCCCGGAGCCGGCTGGTTTTCGTACATCGCAAATACCTGCGGGCGCAGCATGCTGGTATCGGTAATCCCCAACAATTCATAACGTAATTTATCTGAGGCTGGCATCCCATCTTGAACCCGCTCATGCCCAATGGAACGCGCAACGATAAAAAACCAGGGACCGTCGGGTGAGCCATGCAGGTGCGTACGTTGGACAGCCTGGTACAAAGCCTGGCGCTCGGGACACAACATCTGGAAGTCATGCTCGCTGGTCGGCGCCATTGCCTCCAGAGTGATCTCCAATGGATAACCATAGACCCGGTCCCATAGATCGAATAGCTGGACAGAAACCTCTGTATCAGTCAGGAAGAGCTGCCCAATATTCCGCTGGCGTAGATATTCGCCGACAGCATGATAATTCGCGAAATCACCGTTATGCACCAGGGCTTCATTCAGGCCGATGAATGGATGAGCGCCGCCCGGGTGCCAGACGCGCCCCTTGGTTGGGTAGCGCTGGTGAGCAATCCATACATGTGCGGTTTGATCCTCCAACCGATAGTATTCAACGACATCCTCTGCGTATCCGACAATCTTGAGCACCGAAAGATTGCGCCCGTGGCTGACCACAAAGGCCCGCTTTTCGCCCAGGCTGGCATAAAATTGCTGGTTCAAACGGTATGAGTTCTGATAAACAAATTCATCTTCCAGGGCACGCGGGTCTAGATCAGCTTTGCCAGCCTGCCCCAGCAAGCCTTGGGCGTGGCCGAATTGTTCTAACTGAGCCGGTTTCACGCGCACAAAATAACGCCATACATCCGGAGGCTGAACATCCAGCCCTTTAATGGCGCGGTAATCTTCCATGTGTTCCAGAGCATAAGCCTGTGCGATCTCAAACTGCGGCTGGATATACTGAGCTTCAACTTCCTGGCGGCTGGTGGGATCGAGCAAGGCAATCTGAAGTAGATAGTGGCTTTCCAGAGTGGCTGAATCCACACCAACCTGCTGAGGATCCAGGCCGACCATCGCAATACCACCGCCTTTACCATTGCCCCGGTTGTGCATCTGGCGGGAAGCCGCCAGCACATGCCGGCCCGCCACGGGTAGATTCGCCGCAAAACCCAGTACGCCACAACCACCTTCTGCAGCTTCTTCTGCCCGTGAGGCTTGTGAAGTGCCAGTCATCAAAGGACGGCGAGAATTAAGTATACGCTCTGGTTCAAACTTGGTCATAATGCCTCCAACATCTAACGGAATTCACTAAATTCGTCCATCACTTTCCTGTTCAACCCCCACATAGGCTGGTTCCATTTTTACCTGCGTGGTGTGGGCGGAGTTGATCAAGAAGACGGCGCCGATAATCACCGCAGCTGCTAAAACAATCTGTGAGGTTACCGGCTCCTGCGCCAGAAGGCTCCCCAGGAGAATAGCAATAAGAGGATTCACGTACGCGTAGGTCGCTACCAATGATGTTGGCGCCACCCGCAATAGCCAGGTATAGGTAGCATAACCAATTAACGAGCCGAATACGATCAGATAAAGCAAGCCCAGGATGGATTTTGTCGAAATGCTAACCCAGTTCACCTGCGACCATTCGCCGGTGATCGTGCCCAGGATCAGCAAGGCTCCGCCCCCGACCAGCATTTCCAGGCTGGTGCCCATTAATGGGGATTTCGGCAAAGGGGCACTCCGCGAATACACTGAGCCGGCAGCCCAAGAAGCGGCCGCCAGCAGCACCACCGCTGCGCCTAGCAGGTCAAGTTTTAAACCTGTACCAGAGCCCCAGGGATTGACCAGGATGAAGATACCCAGGACACCCAGCAGTACCCCAAACAGCCCTTGCCAGCCTGGCCATCTCCCCCCAGGACGTAAAGCATCTACCAGTACGACCCAGAGAGGTACTGTGCCAATCAGTAAGGCCACAATCCCTGAATTGACGGTTTGCTCCGCCCAGGTGACACCGCCGTTGCCGACCATCAGCAACAGCAGGCCTACGATCCCCGCCGATATCCATTCCCGGCGGCTGGGTTTTGGGTCTCCGGCCAATCGCCGCCAGATATACAAGACCAAACCAGCGATCGTGAAGCGTGCGCTCGCCATCAGAAATGGTGGAATGGTCTCGATGGCAAAGCGGATGGCCAGATATGTTGAGCCCCACACGATGTAGATGGTGATTAACCCAACCCATATTTCAAGTACAGATGGCTTCTTCATTACCTCTACCATGATTTCTTTCTCTCTAATCCAGATAAACCAGCAAGTCGCTGCGCCCACGCAATTCAGAGATAGAGCGCATGCCCAGGATTTCCAGAATTCCCGAAAGCTGCCACAACCAGGATGTATACAGATTGACAATTTGCTGGAAACCCAGGTCAGCATCAATCAGCCTGGCTTGCTCTGGATCAGTGGTGGTTATCCCAAACGGGCAGCCCAGCCCTTTTTCGCACTGGGCAATGCGGATACAACCTAACGCGACCAGCTCGGCAGTGCCCAGAATAGTGCCATCTGCGCCCAGGGCGATGGCTTTTGCAACATCCCAGGCTGACCGTAAGCCGCCTGAGGCCATCAGGGTGACTTCCTGGCGAATGCCTTCAGCCTCTAAAAAGCGATGCACCTTGGGCAAGGCATATTCAATCGGCATGGCAATATTCTTCTTAGCAATTTCTGGCGCGGCGCCGGTTCCGCCGTAAGCCCCATCCAGGTGGACAATATGCGCGCCTGCATAATACGAGCCCACCGCCACCATATCCACATCGGTAGGCGTGGAAACTTTGACACTGATCAGCGCCTGGGGGTTGACCTGCTTGAGCCAATCTACGTGCTTTTTGTGATCTTCCACCGAATAGACGCTATGGAATGGGAAAGGTGAAAACAACGAGGTGCCCTCCACCGCCTCGCGCAGGCTGGCGACCGAGGCTGTGTTTTTGTTGCCCAGCAAATGCCCTCCCAAGCCTGGCTTTGCGCCCTGGGCGTATTTGATCTCTACAACCGGAGCGCGCTGGATGCTGGCTTCGCTGACTCCAAACAGGCCAGTTGCCACCTGGGTGATGATATGCTCAGCATAAGGCTCCAGGGCTTCGGGATAGCCTCCCTCGCCAGTGGAGATGTAGCTACCCAGATATTGTGCAGCCCGCGCCCGCGCCAGCATGACCGGCAGGCCGATGCTGCCGTAAGACATGCCTGCCCCATACCAGGGTACGGGAAGGCGGCGCTGCGGGCGTTGAGAGTCGCGGCGATTAAGCAGCAAGCTGAGATCAAAGCCTGCTGGATCAGCAGAGATGATCTGGCGCGGATCACGCCCCAATTCGAAGGCAAACGCCAGGCGGTCAAAGCCGCCCTCCGAAGCGCCTACCCGGTACTCCAATTCACCCGTAGGCAGCTTCCCGGTACGGGCCTGCTGCTGCGAAGAAAGCAGCAAGGCGGTAGGCCAGCGGAAATCTCCCTCGGCGCCGGCAGGTTGCGGCAGATAGGCATATTGACTGCGCGGCGCATGCCCACCTAAGATAGCCTGAAAGGCGCTTTCCTCGCTGCGGTTCCAGATGGTACGGCCCACCTCACCCCGCAGGCGGCGGATTTCACGCATTCCCATCGCCCCCAAAGCTTCCAGGAGCTGGTCGCGCCAGGCGTTCATCAGATTCACCACCCGCTGCGCGCCCCAGGCAGGATCCAATTCTTCGCTTTCGACCGCACATTTGCCTTTATCTGCCCACAAGGAACAACCCCAGGCTACCTGCAGCACAAAATCTATTGCTGCCAGATCCACACCGCAGGCAACAGCCTTGGCCACGTGCTCGGCGGCCGCGATACCCCCACTTATGATCAGTGTAACCTGATCACGCAATGCCAGGTTTACCAGATGGGTATGTACTGCCCGGATCGCATCTGGCAAATGGCGACCATCCAGGTCTTGCCCAACATCATCAGCAAACAGGTGGATAACCGGCACACCAGCTCTCACCCAGGCCTCGACCTGCTCCGCAGCAACTCCGGATAGCGCAAGGCGGGCGGCAATTACCGCCTCAGGGAAACGCTGATGTGCTTCTGCCCATAGCGCAGGGAGCCTCTCGATTGAATCGGCTTCCATTTCCAAATAACGTGGTTGCCAACTGGCAGGTAATTCGGCGAGACGATTCACAAAGCGCGGCGCCAACCATTCCGCCCACGGCTCGAGATCGTGGTCGTAATCAGCAGGATCAATCAGGGCCAGGGTATTCAAACTTGACGCAGCTCGCGCCAGAGCTTGCAGCGCACCTCTACCGGGTAGTGGAATTAGCAGAGGTCCCAAGAGTATGGGGATTGGCAGGCTGATAACGGGGGGTAATTGCGAGGAAAGCCTGCCTTGTGGGTCAAATTCCAAGGCCATCAAATTGCCGCCCACGTCAACCTGGGTAGAAATCACTTCTCGTCCGTGGATACCATCACGGGTGGGACGCACAATTTCACTCATATCCAGCCATAGACCCTCAAAACCATCTCCCGCAAACTTCCCCCCATAGCCCGCACCAGAGATCGGGATACGCCCGGTCTCAGCCTGATACCAGGTTTGGGTGATCATCTCAGCCGTCCAATAAGCATCCCCACGTTGCGTACTGCCCAAAAAGACCTGGTGACCATATTTGACATAGGCGGTATCGTCATCCAGGTGAAACTGAGCGGGATAGCCTGCAGCAGGTGCGGGAGCCAATTGGGTAGTGATGTGATAGCGACTGTGAGAGCTCATATAGATCCTCCAAAAGCTGGTTTAACATTAAACAAAAACAGGCACGCCAGGCGTGCCCATTCCTAAAATCAAATAACCGGAAATAATGGGTGCGCCCCTCCACATTAACCAATGCCTGGGCTAACTGCTTCGGCAGCCACTGCACAACGATTTGTCGGCAGGTCACCCACGCCGGTTTGTTGCTGTGCTCAATAAGAGGGGCATACGCGGGATATGGCGATCCCGGGAGGCATCCGCTGATCTTTCGATTTTCTCCTGAGCGTCAGAAGATAAGCCATCTTCTATTTCGCCAGGATTAACCTTACCTTGCGGCAAGGAACCTCCACCTCGTCACCCTGAGCAGAGACAGAATTCTGCCAGGGCCATGCGCTAACGTTACCCAATATTCAATTGTTCAAACATCTAAGGTTGGATTTTACTCCCAAATATTGATAATCGTCAAGGAAATAATCATACGCTTTAAGGGCTGAAATCGCCAGAAAACAATTCGATCATTGAGCGTAATCCTCGTTAAATCCCCCAACGCTTTAAGTTGTCAGACAATTGACATAGATTATTTAATTTGATACACTGGTGTTGTCTGACAATTATAAAGAAACGACCTTCTTCATACCTTCCCGTCATAAAATATCCCATGACAACTCTTTTAGTACGCCACGCGACCCTGCTTGTAACTATGGACGACCAGCGGCACGAGATTGCTGATGGAGGCATCTTTATTCGGGATGGCTTCATCGAACAAGTTGGTCCTATGGGTACACTACCGGAAGCAGCGGATGAAATCCTCGACCTTAGCGGTCACATTGTATTACCTGGCCTGATCAACACCCACCATCATTTTTATCAGACCTTAACCCGCGCAGTCCCGGCGGCCCAAAATGTAAATTTGTTTAACTGGCTGAAGACGCTCTACCCGATCTGGGCCGGTCTGACCCCGGAAGACATATACATCTCCACGCAAACCGCCCTAGCAGAGATGGCTCTCTCGGGGTGTACTGCCGCATCCGATCATTTATATATCTTTCCCAATGGCAGCCGCCTGGATGATGAAATTGCTGCCGGCCGCGAGATCGGCCTGCGCCTGCATGCAGCGCGCGGTTCAATGAGCCTGGGCGAAAGCCAAGGTGGTTTACCACCCGATCGGGTTGTCGAAGACGAAGCTTTCATTCTCAAAGATTCTCAACGTCTGATCGAAACCTATCATGACCCTCGTCCAGGGGCAATGACCCAGATCGTTTTGGCTCCCTGCTCGCCCTTTAGCGTCACTGGGGAACTGATGCGCGAAAGCGCCAGCCTGGCACGCAACTATGGCATACATCTGCACACCCATCTGGCTGAAACCGCTGACGAAGAAGCTTTCTGCATGGAGAAGTTTGGTTATCGCCCGGTCGGCTATATGGAATCCCTGAACTGGACCGGCCCGGATGTGTGGTTTGCTCATTCGGTGCACGTCAATCAAGCTGAAATCGGCATTTATGCCCGCACTGGATGTGGAGTCGCCCACTGCCCCAGCTCAAATATGCGCCTGGCATCGGGTATCGCCCCGATCCTGGACATGCTACAGGCCGGTGTGAAAGTTGGCCTGGGCGTGGATGGCTCAGCCAGCAATGATAGCTCTAACTTGCTGGGAGAAGCACGCCTGGCGCTGCTGGCTTCCCGTGTGCGCGCTGGAATCCTGGGTGCTTCACTCTCCAGCCAGGCTGCTCCTCCATTAATAACCGCCCGCCAGGTATTGGAAATAGCCACGCGGGGGTCTGCTGCTGTATTAGGTCGTAAGGACCTGGGCTCTCTAGAACCCGGAAAATGTGCAGATTTCTTCGCCATCAATTTAAATCGCCTCGACTATGCCGGTGCATTGCATGATCCCGTTGCTGCGGTCGTATTCTGCGCGCCTGTCCGGGCTGATTTCACGGTTGTTGGCGGTAAAACAATTGTAAAAGACGGTCACCTGCAAACTCTTGATCTCCCGCTCTTGATTGAAAAACACAATCGAGCTGCGCACCGATTACTCAGCCAGGCTTAAACTTGGACCTTCACTCTTTGGAAACCACTTACACAGTCCCATTGATCCAATTACTGGAGAAGGCATGAATCCCACCGAGATCGCTGCTTTGACTCGCAATCTGGTTGATGTGGCAATGGGTCGCCGGTCTGCCGACATGGTCATCCGATCGGGGCGCTGGATCTCCGTCCAATCCGGAGAGATTATCCCTGATACCGATATCGCCGTCCTCGGCGAGCATATTGCCTATGTAGGGCCAGATGCCAGCCATACCATCGCGGAAGCTACCCAGGTGATCGACGCCGCCGGCCGTTACATCTCCCCAGGCTTACTGGACGCACACATGCATGTTGAATCGGGTATGCTGACCGTATCCGAATTTGTGCGTGCTGTGATTCCCCACGGCACAACCGGGATGTTCATCGACCCGCACGAGATTGCCAATGTCTTTGGCCTCAAAGGGGTGCGCTTGATGGTGGATGAAGCTGCCATCCAGCCCATTCATGTCTGGGTGCAAATGCCATCCTGCGTGCCTTCAGCCCCCGGCCTGGAAACGCCTGGTTCCAGTATTGGTCCCGAGGAAGTCGCTGAAGCAATGACCTGGGAAGGCGTGATCGGTCTGGGTGAAATGATGAACTTCCCAGGCGTCTACTCCAGTGACGAGAAAATGCATGCTGAAATGGCTGCCACCCGCGCAGCGGGAAAAGTAATAGGTGGGCATTATGCATCGCCAGACATTGGCTTGCCATTTCACGGTTATGCAGCCGGCGGGCCAGAAGACGATCATGAAGGCACACGCATGGAAGATGCGGTGGCGCGCGTTCGTCAGGGAATGAAGGCCATGCTGCGTATGGGGTCCGCATGGCATGATGTGGCAGCCCAAATCCGGGCTGTGACTGAAATGGGTCTCGATCCGCGCCATTTTATTCTCTGCACGGATGACTCACACTCCGCTACGCTGGTGGGTGAAGGGCATGTGAACCGGGCAGTCCGCCAGGCGATTGCCCAGGGGTTGACCCCTCTGCGCGCTATCCAGATGGCGACCATCAATACCGCCGAGCATTTTGGCCTGGCGCGCCAGGTGGGGATGATTGCCCCGGGGCGCTACGCCGACATGATCATCCTCAGCGACCTGGCGCAATTCACCATCGACACCGTAATCGCCAAAGGCAAAATTGCCAGCCAGGCCGGACGCCCAGTGCTCCCCATTCCAGGTTTTCATTATCCAGATTGGGCGACTCATTCAGTTCATCTCAAGCAGCCACTTACCGCAGCTGATTTTCGTCTCGCTACCCCGGCAAATGGCCGCATTACCGCCAACGTCATTGGGATCATCGAGAATCAAGCACCTACTCGCCATCTCAAACTGGAAGTCTATGCCCAAAACGGCGAAATCCACCCCAATCGGGAGCAGGATATTGCTAAAGTTGCCCTGGTGGAACGGCATGTTGGGAGCGGGCGTGTTCAAGTTGGACTGGTGCATGGCTTTGGTTTTGACACTCCCTGCGCCATAGCCTCCACCGTTGCACACGATAGCCACCATATGATCGTGGTGGGCACCGATGAAAACAATATGGCCATCGCCGCCAATGAACTGGCCCGCTTAGGTGGTGGTCAAATCGTAATTCGGGATGGCGAGGTCATCGGTCAGGTCGCCTTGCCAATCGCTGGCTTGATGTCCAATGAACGAGCGGAAGTGGTCGCCCGGAAAGCTGCCACAGTACTGTACGGCTTTGGCGCTTGCGGGTGTCAATTAAACAATCCCAACATGCAACTCAGCCTGCTGGGACTGGTTGTTATTCCCGAGTTGCGCATTTCTGACCTCGGGTTGGTGGATGTCAATGAGTTCAAACTCATATCCGTGTTTGATCATCAGCAAAAACTTGAGGAGGCATAAGCAAAAGGCGACTAAATATGAGTAATCTATCTGTATCTCAACGCCTCCACGACGAGCTCGGCCGGATAATAGCCAATACACTGCCCGGCGAACGTTTACCCTCCGAGCCAGTGCTGGCCCAGCAACTACATGTTTCTCGGGCTACGCTGCGCGAGGCAATGCGCACTTTTGAAACTCAGGGGGTCATCCGCCGCAAGCAAGGCTCTGGGACTTACGTCTCCAGGCAGACGGCTGTAATCGATACTGGACTCGAAGTCTTAGAGAGTATTGAAACCCTGGCTGAACGAATTGGATTAGACGTCAGGCTGGGTGACTGGCGCATGGACCACCGCATGGCTACTGAAGCAGATTGTCAGGCGCTCAACCTGACCAAAGACCAGTATGTCACCACTGTAACGCGGGTGATCCTGGCGGACGAGCGACCGGTTGCATATCTAATCGACATTCTGCCCGATAATCAAGTCAGTCCAGCAGAGTTAAAGGAGAGTTTCACTGGTTCAGTCCTGGATTTATTGCTGCGGCGCGGTTCGCCGGAGTTAGAGTCTTCCCGCACCGAAATCAACGCCGTTACGGCTAATCCTGAAGTAGCACGTGCGCTGGGCATCCAGCGCGGAGATGTTTTATTGAACTTTACAGCATACTTGTATGACAGTCGTGGGCAGGTAGTGGATTTGTCCTACAGCTATTTCCTGCCCGGTTACTTCCGCTTCCACGTTGTCCGGCGTGTGGGTCAACGCGAAAGCCTCACCTCTAAGGCAACCCACGCCTGATCGCAGGCGTATCTTGCACAAACAAAAAACTTATTCAAGAAGGAGATTTACAATCATGCGTAGTTTTCTAGGTCGAGATATCTTATCGCTCAAAGAATTTGAGCGCAACGAATTCTTTCATGTTTTCGATGTCGCCAAAACCCTGGAGCCGATTGCTCGCGCCCGGCAAAATAGCGATCTACTCAAGGAGAAGACCCTGGTCACCGCTTTCTACCAGCCCTCTACCCGCACCCGTCTGGCCCACGAAGCTGCCATGCACCGCCTGGGCGGGCATGTCACTGGTTTTTCCGATGCCAAAATGACCCGCGCTGGTGACTGGTATCAGGAGTCGATTAAAGACACGGTCAAAATGCTCGAATTCTATGGCGATGTGATCGTCATGCGCCACTTTCAACAAGGCGCACCCCACGAAGCCGCTAAATGGGCTTCGGTGCCGATTATCAACGGTGGCGATGGCTGGGGCGAACACCCCACCCAGATCCTCACCGACCTGTTCACCGTGCTTACCGAGAAGGGGCGGATCGATGGTCTCAAATGGCTCGCCGTAGGGGATATGCGCATGCGCACCATGCACTCTCTGGGCTATGCACTCTCCCAGTTCGACTGCCCGATCACCTTTGTAGCGCCCCCTGATATGTCGCTCACCGACGAATTCAAGGCTGAGCTGAAGGGCTACAGCCTGGACTTTAAAGAAGCCGAGCATGTCGAGCAGGCCATTGCTGAAGCCGACGTCATCCTGGTCGAACCGGTTGTACAGCCTGACTATACTCAGTCACGCCAGGAAGCCGGCGAGCATGGTCTTACTCCCGCCAATTACAAGATCACCCGCCAATTACTCGAGAAGAAAGCCAAACCAGACGCCATCTTGCTGCATTCCCTACCCCGCATGGATGAAATTCCTCCCGATGTTGATATCACCCGCTGGTCGCGCTATTGGCAAGAAGCCTACAATGGCGTGGTCATGCGCATGGCTCTGCTGGCCCTCGTTTTAGGCGCCATGGAATAGACAGGAGTAGCTCTGATGCAAACCGACCTGCGTAATCGTGATTT
>CAYXDC010000080.1:10587-13867 GCA_964463505.1 uncultured Anaerolineaceae bacterium | reverse complement strand
CACAATCGACCCCGGCACCACGCCCCCACCCAGGACGCGCGCAAACTCGCTGATCGATACATCCATGCGCTCGTCCACGTCGCCATCAATTTCATCCAGGCGGCGCGGCGTAGAACGCCCCCCGCCCAGGGGTCGCGCCGCAGGAGCAGTTACCGGTGTAACCACTTCCTCCACCAGGCTGTTCCACGCGCCGCAGTGCGTGCAGCGCCCCATCATACGGGCGTAACGCCGCCCGCATTGCTGGCATACATACTCAGTTCGGTTTTTGCTCATGCGCTAATTATAAATGGGGTTTACCAGCCCGGTATGGCCTGATAAACCCCATCATCCTTTATTCTGCTAAAACCTGATCGATCAAGCGGCTGGAACCGCCTCGGGGGGTGTAGAAACCTCATCCCGCTTACGGCGCAAGACGATCTCTCCATCCTTTACATCCACCAGGATCGCCTCCCCGTTCTCAAACTCGCCAGAGAGAAGCGCATCTGACAACGGATCTTCAACCTTCTGCTGGATCACCCGGCGTAGCGGGCGGGCGCCCATATCTGGGTCATAACCCAGTTCAGCGATGATATCCAGTGCTTCTGGAGTGATCTCCAGCTGGATATTGTTCTCTTCCAGTCGCAGCCCAACTTTATGAACCTCCAGTTCGACGATCTTCTGGATATCCTGCTTGTTCAACGAGCGGAACACGATCATGGCATCCAGGCGGTTGATAAACTCCGGCCGGAAGACTCGCTTGAGCGAGTCCGTCAGCTTCTTACGCATTTCATCGTAAGCAAGGCGTTCTTCGACCTCTTGATCCCGCTTCAGACTAAAGCCGAGCGATGCCTGGCGTTTAATCATATCTGCGCCAACATTGGAGGTCATCACGATGATCGCGTTACGGAAGTCCACCTTGCGCCCACGCGCATCCGAGAGGTGCCCTTCTTCCATGATCTGCAGCAGCATATTATGCGCTTCGGGATGCGCCTTTTCAATCTCATCAAAGACCACAATCGAATAAGGCCGGCGGCGCAAAGCTTCGGTAAGCTGCCCGGCTTCCTCATAGCCCACATATCCAGGCGGAGCCCCAACCAGGCGCGAGACCGAGTGGCGTTCCATAAACTCGGACATATCCAGCTGGATCAGAGCCTCTTCACTGCCAAACAGGAAACGTGCCAGCGCTTTCGTCAGTTCCGTCTTGCCTACACCCGTCGGTCCCAAGAAGATAAAGGACCCAATCGGGCGGCGTGGATCTTTTAGCCCGGCGCGTGCCCGACGGACAGCCTTGGCGACCGACTCGATCGCCTCTTCCTGCCCGACAATCTGCTTGCTCAGTTCATCTTCCATCTGCATCAAGCGTTGCGATTCTTCCTGGGCGATCTGCATCACCGGCACGCCGGTCCACATTGAAACGACCTCAGCAATATCATTGGCCGTAACAATCGGGCTGTTGGCCCGGTCCCAGGTGGTGCGCAGGCGTTCGATCTGCAGTTCTAAGGATTCGATCTGCTCCTGGATCTCCTGAGCATCATCATTGCGCCCATCTTCAACCGTAAGCGCATAGTTCTGGCGCGCTTCTCGCAGTTGGCCCATCATTTCCTTGGCCGTTTTGGCCGCTGGGCTCTTATACATCCGTACCCGCGAAGAAGACTCATCTATCAGATCGATGGCTTTATCGGGCAAGAAACGCTCGGTGACATAGCGTGACGAGAGATGCGCTGCGGCATCCAGGGCCTCGTCAGATATGATCAGGCGGTGGTGTTCTTCATAAGCAGAGCGCACCCCGCGCAGGATCTCGATCGTCTCGTCCACCGTTGGTTCTTCAACAATCACGGGCTGGAAACGCCGCTCCAGGGCAGCATCTGACTCAATATGCTTGCGATATTCATCCAGAGTGGTGGCGCCAATCACCTGCAGCTCGCCCCGTGAGAGCGCTGGCTTAAGGATATTGGCGGCATCCACGGATGATCCGGCTGCGCCGGCGCCCACCAACATATGTACTTCGTCGATAAACAGGATTGCCCCTGACGCTTTCAGCTCATCGATCACGCGCTTGAGGCGCTCCTCGAATTGGCCGCGGTACATGGTGCCGGCGACCAGCGAGCCAACATCCAGTTGTAATACGCGCTTATCGAGCAAAGGTCCCGGTACATCACCTTCGATAATCCGTTGTGCCAGACCTTCCACAATGGCTGTTTTACCAACCCCTGGCTCGCCAATCAAGGCCGGGTTATTCTTCGTGCGCCGCGCCAGGATCTGGATCACGCGCTCGATTTCCATCTGTCGACCGATCACCGGGTCAAGCTTGCCTTCCTCCGCCAGGGAGGTCAGGTCAGATGCCAGTTGGTCTACCATAGGAGTCTTGGGCTTGGCCTGCTCCGACTTGCCTGCCGGGCGTGACGGCTCCGGTTTAGTGGGTTGGCGCGCAGAGGTGCTCTCCTGCAGCACACGCCGCGTTTGGCGGCGGATTTGCTCGGGTGTGACGCCCAATTTTCGCAGCACATCCAGCGCAATCCCCTCTCCATAGCGCACCAGGCCCAGCAGCAAATGCTCCGTGCCAATATAGTGGTGCCCCATCCGGCGCGCCTCTTCGACCGCATACTCCAGCACCTGCTGGGTGCCAGGCGATAGATCGAGTTTGCCGCCTCTGTATTCTCCAGGGCCCGTCAGCCGTTCTACCATTTCCTGGATCCGGTCTGCTTCCAGGCCTAATTCGCGCAGCACGCGACCAGCTACGCCCCCTTCCTCCCGAATTAATCCCAGGAGCAGGTGCTCTGTACCAATATAATTATGGCGCATTCTTTCAGCTTCCTGGTGAGCCAGGCTCAGCACTCTACGCGCCCGTTGTGTAAATCGTTCCATGCCAGACATGGTACTTCCTCCTACCGTTTATCTGCAGTACAACAATCAACTTCGACAGAGTAGTACCAGAGTTATGTAGTTCTCCCCGGCACAAGGATGACTCTCATTGATTATGAGACTTTTTGTCCGATTGGATTCTACCAGAATTTGGATTGGGTATCTCTTTTTCAAAGGTGCAAACTAATCATTGTTAATGCAACTCTTAGACACACGCCCCGCTCTTGCGTGCGAGAGATAAGAAAGGCGCACCCGGTTAAGGTGCGCCTCGCCTGTAGTTGCTTTGTGCCCGGCTGAAAGTTATGCTTCAGCAGGCGGCTCTTCTTCAGGGGTGTCGTCCTCAACCGCAGCAGTCTCATCTACAAGAGGTTCTTCAGCGGGAGTCTCTTCTGCAAGAGGTTCTTCAGCGGGAGTCTCTTCTGCAAGAGGTTCTTCAGCA
>CAYXDC010000080.1:0-10487 GCA_964463505.1 uncultured Anaerolineaceae bacterium | reverse complement strand
CTCTTCTGCAAGAGGTTCTTCAGCGGGAGTCTCTTCTGCAAGAGGTTCTTCAGCAAGTGTCTCGACCGCAGGGATCTCTTCGGTCAGGTCTTCCGCAACCGCTTCGACTGTATCCTCTTCCCCAACCTTTCCGACCTCTTCAGCCAGGGCCATTTTCCAGTCAAAGTCAGCATAAGCTGCAGAATCGACTTTGCGCAGGCTCAACCCAATCCGCCGTCGTTCGGGGTCAATTTTGATTACACGCAGTGTAACCACATCGCCCTCGCGCACGACTTCCTTGGGGTGTGTGACGCGTTGCTCGCTCAACTCAGAGATGTGGATCAAGCCTTCCATCTCTTCGTCTAGCTTGGCGAATGCACCAAATTTGGTAAGGTGGGTGATCGTGCCCTCGATCAACATCCCTTCTTTCAGATGTTCAACCCGCATCAGCCACGGATCGCGCAGCAGCTGGCGGATGGAAAGCCCAATCCGCTTGCGTTCCTGATCGACACTGATCACCTTGACATTAACTTCTTGTCCTACGCTCAGAACTTCGTTGGGGTGCTGGATGCGATCCCAGGAAATCTCTGAAAGATGGACCAGCCCATCCGCACCGTCAATGTTCACGAAGGCGCCAAACTCAGCCAGGCTGGTGACTCGCCCAGAGCGGATATCACCTTCTGCGAGTTGGTCCAGCAAACGCTCCTTGAGGGTCTCGCGGGTTTCCTGCAGCGCCTGTCGCTCAGAAAGGATCAACCGGCGACGCTCGCGATCCACCTCAATGACTCGGATGTCTACGGCTTCTCCCACCATTTTGCCCCAACGCTGCTCCGGGGTTTCGCCTGTGGCGCCAGAGCGCCGCACCAGGCTCACCTGCGAGGCAGGCACAAAGCCGCGCAGACCACCAACGGGAACGATCAGGCCGCCCTTGTTGTAGCCCACAACCTTGCTGTGATAGATCTCTTCTGAGGCTTTGAGCTTTTCGACCTTCTCCCAATCCCGCTCTTCGCGTGCGCGGGTATAAGAGAGCACAACATTACCGTTCGCGTCTTCAGAGGCGACCACGTAGACAACAATCTCCTGCCCAACGTGAAAAGTAGCTCGTTCCTGATCAGGAATCTGCTCCAATTCACGGCCTGAGATCACGCCTTCTGATTTGGTACCAACGCTGACGAGAACTTCGTTCTCGCGGATGGTGGCGATAATTCCTTCACGAATTTCGCCAGGGGTGGGGAAATCCAGGTTTAACCCTTGCTCCTCAAGTAGGGACTCCATCGAAAATGTCTCTTGATTTGTAGATTCGGTGGGGGTTTCCGTATTCTGAGGAATTTCAGGTTCAACCTCTTGCCCGAGTGGGGCGTTATTCTGGTCCATAAGCTTACGTACTCCGGTTTGGTTAAGATGTACTGTTTATTATAAAGGTGAAAAGGGAACTTGGCAACCTTTGTGATAATATGTAGAATGCACAGCAAATCAATTGTACAGAGGTTTTTGAATGCCGCCGATTTATCCATTCACTGCCATTGTCGGTCAAGAGCGCATGAAACGCTCGCTCATCCTAAATGCGGTAGACCCCCGCATTGGGGGTGTGTTGATTCGCGGTGAGCGGGGTACAGGCAAGTCCACCGCCGCACGCGCCATGGCCGCCCTTTTACCCCAGATTGAAGTATTCACTGATTCACCCTTCAATGATGACCCTCAATCACCCAATACCTGGTCCGATTGGGTAAAAGAACAGAGAGCCGCTGGCAAAGATCTGCAGATCGCCAGGCGCCAGATCCGCTTTGTGGATTTGCCGGTAAGCGCCACCGAGGACCGGGTGGTTGGCACGCTGGATATTGAAAAAGCCATTCAAATGGGCGAGCGCCACTTCGAGCCAGGGGTATTAGCCGCTGCAAACCGCGGTCTGCTTTATATTGATGAAGTCAACCTGTTGGACGACCACGTGGTCGACCTGCTGCTGGATTCAGCCGCTATGGGGGTGAATATTGTCGAACGCGAAGGCATTTCATTCTCTCACCCGGCTCGTTTTATCCTGGTAGGCACCATGAATCCCGAAGAAGGGGATCTGCGCCCACAGCTGTTAGATCGCTTTGCCCTTTCCGTTGAGATTCGTGGTATTCGTGATGCCCGCGAGCGCGTCCTAATCATGGAACGCAACCTGGCCTACGAGTCGGACCCCGAAGCTTTCCGCGAAAATTGGCTGCCGCGCGAGCTCGATCTATCCCAGCAAATTGAGCGTGCCCGCAAAGTCCTTGAGCTTGTCACGCACACCAGCCGTGACTTGCTGGCCATCGCCGCTTTGACCTCCTCGTTGAATGTGGATGGACACCGGGCAGACCTGGTGATCCTTAAAACCGCCCGCGCCCATGCTGCGTTTGAAAACCGTCGCAGCATCGCTGAGCGCGATATTGCCCTGGCAGCCGAGTTAGCATTGCCCCACCGCATTAAGCGCGGACCTTTCAATCAGGTGGAAATATCCATGGAGCAGCTCCAGGAGCGCATTGAGCAGTTGGAAGGCGCCATCGATCAATCTCAGGAGTCCGAGACACAACCCACCCAGGAACCTGTCGACGAAAAAAAAAAGGCCTGAATCGCGACATACAGGTCGAGGAATCTGACGAAAGCCGCCAGCAACCATCCGAACCTGCTTCCCAGAATGTCTTCGACACCGGCAGCGCCAATTGGTGGGATGGCGGAGAAAAGGTAAAAGTTGGTACGCCTTTTGTCCCGCGCCGCTTAGCCAATCCCCTGGATAGAATCACCCGCCGGCATGGTGGGCGCCGCTCACAGACCCGCACCGACCGCAAGCGCGGCCGCTATATCCAGGCGCGTCCAGCCATGGGGAAAACCAACGACCTGGCATTTGATGCCACCTTGCGCGCCGCTGCCCCCTATCAGCAAGACCGCCAGGAACAGCGCAAACTGGTCGCCTTTGCTGTTCAGAAAAGCGATTTTCAGCGCAAAGTGCGTGTCAAGAAAGCCGCCAACCTGGTCCTGTTTGTGGTGGATGCGTCCTGGTCCATGGCTGTGGCCGAGCGCATGCAAGCCACCAAAGGCGCCATTTTATCCTTGCTCACCGACGCCTATCAGCGCCGGGACCGGGTAGGGCTGGTAGTCTTCCAAAAAGACCGCGCTACCCTGATTCTCTCTCCCACTAACTCCATCCAGCTTGCCCAGCGCGCCCTGGGCGATATCCCCGTCGGCGGCAAAACCCCGCTTTCTGCCGGTCTGTTTATGGCCCACCAGGTCATCCAGCGCGAGCGCTATATGCACCCGGACGTCATGCCGCTCATCATCTTACTCACCGATGGCGCCGGGAATGTCTCCTTGAGCAGCCTGCCTCCCCAGGAAGAATCGCACCATCTTGCCGATCGCATTTCCGAAGACGAGATCCGCTGTGTGGTGATCAATATGGAGCACGCTGCCTTTGACCAGGGCTTGGCCCAGGCTTTGGCAGATCATCTGAAATCCCCCTGCTATACGCTTAACGAGTTGAAAGCCGAAACGCTCTACCAGGCAGTGCGGGATGAAATGCTGAGCGTTTGAACCAACCGCCATGAAAGCTCTGTATCCTGGATACTTTCTGCGTACTCACTTGCCAGTAATTCTGGCTGGGATGCTGTTAGCCATTTTTGCGAGCAGCTGCGCCACAATTGCTCAACCGTCTGAGCGCAATAATCTCCTCTCTACCGAAACTGGAACCGTGCAGGCTTTCCCCACCAACACAATTATACCGATCTCAAGCCTTACCCCAACACCCACCAACACCCCGCCGGCGTCCGATCCCAGCACGCCACCAACACCTGTCGTATCCGCCTCGCTTTCGCTCCCGCGTTACACGATTACCGCCACACTGAATTACGCCGGACATCTTCTCCAGGTTGACGAACGCATTGATTATGTAAATTCATCCGCCGACACGCTGACCGAGTTGGTCATGATGGTTGATACGATCTATTTCCCCGGTGTGTTCAGTTTGAATAGCCTTGCCTGGATCGATTCTGAAGCGCCGCCTGTTTACACCTGGGAGAATGCCATCCTGCGCCTGTCGCTTCCCCTGCCCTTGGCCCCAGGCGAGCAGGTTAGCCTGCGCCTGGGTTACACCCTCAACCTGCCATCTCCTGTCCCTTCACAACAGGTACGCCCCATACCCTTTGGCTACACAGCTCGCCAGACCAACCTGGTGGATTGGTACCCATTGATCGCTCCTTATCAATCAGGCGTAGGCTGGTTGGCGCATCCCGCCGGTTTTTTTGGCGAACATCAAGTCTATGCGGTTGCAGACTTTGACATCGCCATCCGCCTGGAAGATGCTCGCCCAGATTTGATCGTTGCCGCCAGTGGTCCTGCCGAGGAAATGGATGGCTGGCGACATTATCGGATGGATAAGGCGCGTAATTTTGTTTTCTCGGTCAGCCCACATTACATCGTTGAATCCACCCAGGTTGGGCAGGTCACTGTAACCAGCTATACTTTTGCTGTGCATGCCAGCGCCGGCAAGACCGTGCTAAAAACAACTGCTGATGCCTTGGCGTTATATTCCGAGTTATTCAGCCCCTACCCCAGGTCCAGCTTGAGTGTGGTCGAAGCAGACTTTTTGGATGGGATGGAATACGATGGGCTCTATTTCCTGAGCAACGGCTTTTACAATCTCTACCAGGGCGCCCCTGGCGAATACCTGGTAGCCATTGCCGCGCATGAGACCGCCCATATGTGGTGGTATGCCTTGGTGGGCAATGACCAGGCGCTCGAGCCCTGGCTGGACGAAGCTCTGTGCACTTACAGCGAGCTCCTGTTCTATGAGCGCTATTATCCTGAAGCAATCGACTGGTGGTGGGCATATCGCATCCATTATTATGAACCGCACGGTTGGGTAGACGGCAGTATTTATAACCCTGCAGGTTACCGCGCATATCGTGATGCCGTATATCTCAATGGCGCCGTATTTTTACACGAATTACGCCAGACGATTGGTCCTGATGTATTCATTCAATTTTTACACGCATATAATAATCGTTATGCTTATCAAATAGCCTCAGCCAACGACTTCTTCGAGATCTTGTCTGAGCATAGTAATACGGACTTTACAACCTTACTGAGCACCTATTTCTCTGCTCACAGATAAAAGTATTTATTCCATCTTTATAGGTTTAATATAGTTATAGTAATCTTAGTAGAGCCTGTGGATATGTGGATAAGTGACATGTGGGTGTATTCAGTCCCCATAGGTGGGGGGTGCCCCCTGGAAGCCAGAAGAAATAGGGGGATTCAGCTTCAGATTTATACAAGCTCTCTTGGGGAAAGTATTGCAGAAAAATAACAATAATTTTCAACCAACATGCACGAAAGAAGATATGGAGGGTGACTTAATTACATCCCCATATATAGGGGTATTCCGTTTTATGCTATTTGGGTAGAAATGGGTAGTTTTCCCCAGAAAAGGCGGTTTATCCACAGAAACTCGCGAGTTATCCACAGTCTCGAGAGAGCGATGGTCCTTTTGGGAAAAATTGATACCCCTAGATATGGGTGCTTCCATAGCCGGAATTTCATTCTGCTTTTTGCTTGCCTGGCGGCAAATTTTCATGACATTATCAGTGCAGAGTATGGGCTGGGTTCGTTGTATAATCAAGCATAAAGTTGTTTTGTGAGAGGGTATATGAGCACTTTGCCACCCACGAGCACGATTGACGCATCTCCTGTCCAGCTTCACTGGAGTAGCGGGACAGCCTATGACCTGTTCGTCAGCCTGATGGTCTTGCATGATCCGGACCGGTTTGGCTTGCGCCCTTCTTGGGCGGCGGGAGTCCGTTCACGCCTTTCCTTGTCGCAACGTCAGGTATTGGATACTTGTAATGATGTGGTCGGAACACCAGCCCATTGGATCCATTCCTTGCCGCAGCCAGCCGAGTGCCAGGTTGTGTTTCAGGCATTGCACCAGCTCCCGGCAGCAAAACGCCTGCCCCTTTTAGGCAGCAATCCCAGGTATTCTTCCGAACAGATCGAATTTTTGTATTCTGTCAGCCAGCGCAAGGTTTGGGATAGGTCTGATCTCGAGTGCCTGAAAGAGTTTTACCACAAATCCCGTATAGACGTTCCTCGCGCCGCGGCCCTGGAGAATATACTCAGTGTGTGGTCGGGCGCCGATGAATTTGGTGAGACCTATCTGGAAGCTCTGCAAGCCTATTACCAGGTCTTTTTTGTGGATGAAGAACAACGTATCCAACCTGCTTTGCAGGCAGGTCTCGCACATGCCCAACAACTGGCGCGCGAAAAGCCCCTGCTGGAGTTGTTAGAAAGCCTATCTCAAGGCGTTCGTTTTCAGGGAATGGAAGAATTAACTGAATTAACCCTCGCTCCGTCCTTCTGGTTATCTCCCCTGATTGTTGTTTCCCCGCTCAAACCGGAGCATCGGGTGCTGGTTTTTGGCGCTCGTCCCCCGGAATTATCTGTTGTCCCCGGCGAGATCGTGCCAGAGATGTTATTGCGCGGGCTAAAGACGATTGCCGACCCCACTCGTCTGCGCATTCTGCGCTATCTGGTGGAGCAGCCCCGCACCCCAACCGAGCTGGCTTCTTTGCTGCGTTTACGGGCGCCCACTGTTACCCATCACCTGAGCGCGCTGCGCCTGGCAGGTTTGGTCCGCTTAATTCTGGGTGGGCAGGATGATCGCCGTTATGCTGCTCGCCAGGAGGCCATTGCCCAACTGTCTGGTAATCTGGATCGCTTCCTGAATAGTAACAGCCAGGAAACATAAAAAATTTCCAAATTTCTGCTCTTCTGTAACCTTTGCCTCCTGTGTGCATCTAATTCCTTAGTCACGAAATTAAAAATATGGAGGCTCTAAAATATTATGGAAATGGTAATTGATTTCCCTGGTGGCGCCCGCGTAGACGCTCACTTTGGCCCTTACACTGTACAGACTGACCAGCCATCTTCTGGTGGTGGCGCCGGTTCTGCTCCTACCCCATTCGGTGTATTCCTGGCTTCGATTGGCACATGCGCCGGCATTTATGTGCTCGGCTTCTGCCAATCGCGTGGCCTGCCTGTAGATGGCATTCGCATCGTTCAGCGTATGCACAGCGATGCTTTCAGCGGCATGATTGGTAAGATCGACCTGGAGATCCAGGTACCGCCCACTTTCCCGGAAAAGTACCTACCTTCGCTGGTACGCTCAGCAGAAATGTGCGCTGTCAAGAAGCATTTTGAGCGCCCGCCCCAGTTTGATGTTTACACCAAAATGGTTGAGGCTGTAGTCTAGAAATTTCCCCTCTACAATGGATCAAAAAGGGCTGCCCGCAAGCAGCCCTTTTTTTCAGTCTTTTTCCGGACCAATATAGGTTCCGGCGTGCAGTACAGTGCTCTTGGGTATGACCACGATGCCATCCTGGACAACCCAATTGTCATCTAGGATATCAGTGCCGCGCGGGAAGGGTTTGATCACCACCCCCTCCCCCATACGCACATTTTTATCGATAATCGCTCCCTCAATATCACAATTGCGACCCACACCAATCGGCACCCCCCCCTTGGGAGGCACGCCAGTCTGGTCGTAGTAGTCTGCACCCATCAAGATCGTCTGGCACATCCGTACCCCGTCGGCGATTTGGCTGCGTAGCCCAATCACACAGTCCTCGATTTCCGCGTGGTGGATCTGGCAGCCTTCTGCCAGCAGTACGTTGTGCAAGGTTGCCCCATCAATTACCGACCCGGGCAGGAAGCGCGGGTGAGTATAAATAGGCCCTATTGGATCATAGAAATTAAATGGAGATTCCGGACGCGCCAGCATCAGATTGACTTCATAAAAAGACCGGATGGTCCCGATGTCTTCCCAATAGCCATCAAAGTCATAACCATACACGGTGTAGCTGCTCAATGCATTCGGGATGATTTGGCTGCCAAAGTCTTGTTCGGTGGAGTCATTCAGCAGGTCATATAGAATGCGGGTGCTGAACATGTAAATGCCCATTGACCCCAGATAGGGACGCGCGAGATCATCTCGGCTGACAAACTCAGCCAAAACGTCTGGCTCGCGCGGTTTTTCGACAAACGCAGTGATTTGCCCGCTTGGATCGCGTTTCAAGAGCCCAAACCGAAAGGCCTCACCGGCGACAACCGGTTGTACAGCTACCGTGATATCCGCCCCTTTTTCCCAGTGGAATTTGGCCATTTGCTCGTAATCCATGCGGTAAAGATGGTCCCCCGCCAGAATGATCACAAATTCCGCTCCCGAAGCCCGGATTTCAAAGAGCTGTTTCCGCACCGCGTCGGCGGTCCCCTGGTACCAATCCTGGCTGCGGGGGGTCTGCTCGGCAGCTAAAATTTGCACCCAGCCCTGGTGGAAATTATCAAAGTTATACGTTTGGGATATGTGCCGGTGCAGCGAAACCGAGTTGAATTGGGTCAGCACGGCAATTTTATGCACCCCCGAATTGATGCAATTGCTGAGCGGTACATCGATTAGACGATATTTACCGGCGATGGGCACTGCGGGTTTCGAGCGCTGTTTGGTGAGTGGGTGTAACCGCTTGCCTACGCCACCCCCTAGAATAACGGCCAGAACTTGGTTCATTGAATGCATACATCACTCTCCACTTGAGCAAACGATGATTCGGTCGCCTGGTTAGATATAATTGCTGGCCAAGTAAAATGCAAAAAGAAAATTAACCAAACCTGAGTTGTTGCCAGGCGTTTTACTCAAGTAATTCGCTGGTTGAGAGTCCGATTTGTAGAGCTATTATCAGCGAATTACATAACCTATGTTTGTAAAGTTTATATGGCTAATTATAAGATAGGCTTGCCGTTCTGCGCTGAAGATCTTCTGGAAAGCGAAACGCCCTCCTGGATGAGAGAAGGGCGTATGCTATAATCAGTTGGTGCCGAAGGTGGGAATCGAACCCACAATCCCGAGGGAACACGAGTTTGAGTCGTGCGCGTATGCCAGTTCCGCCACTCCGGCGTGATCTACAGCTGCTTTCTAGGATAGCCTAAGTATATCGAAAGTTAGACAACCGGTCAAGATAAGGATATCAGGATGCGTCTAGGAATTATTGGGCTTCCCCAATCTGGTAAGACCACCGTTTTCAACGCTCTTACGCGCAGCGACCAGCCGCCCACCATGGCTGGCGGGCGCATTGAAATTCACACTGCCGTGGTGGATGTGCCTGATGAGCGCGTGGATCGGCTGTCGAATTTGTTTCACCCCGAAAAAACAATTTACGCCAAAGTCACCTATGCGGATATAGCCGGCCTGGAGGGCAGCTCCAGCAAGACCGGTATTTCCGGTGCGCTGCTCAACCAGCTCACCCAGATGGATGGCTTTGTGCATGTCGTGCGCTGCTTTGAAAGCAGCAACGTTCCTCACCCGGCTGGAAGTGTAAACCCTCAGCGAGATATTGCCGCCATGGACGGCGAGTTGCTGATTAACGACTTGATCGCCGTAGAGCGCAAGCTGGAGCGCCTGGCTGAGGAGCGCAAGAAGGGTGGCGGGCGCGACCGGGCGGTGATTGAGCGCGAGCTGGCCCTCTTCGAAAAACTCAACCTTGCTCTGGGACAGGAGCAGCCGCTGCGCGATGTGGACCTCTCTCAGGAGGAAGATAAAATACTCTCTGGTTTTGGCTTTCTCACCCGTAAGCCAATCCTGGTCTTGCTCAACCTGTCCGATGGACAGGCTGCTCCTGATCTGGAATATCCCCACGCTCGCAGCGCCGTGGCTGGCCTGCAGGGCAAGCTCGAAATGGAATTAGCCCAGCTTCCACCGGAGGACGCCGAAGTCTTCAAAGAAGAGTATGGCATTCAGGAGCTTGGCTTACAGCGCGTCATTCGCTACTCCTATGACTTGCTCGGATTGCAATCCTTTTTCACCGTAGGCGAGGATGAGGTTCGCGCCTGGACCGTCCGCCGTGCGGCGACTGCCCACGAGGCGGCCGGTGCCATCCATACGGATTTACAGAAAGGCTTTATCCGCGCCGAAGTTGTCGCCTATCAAGATTTGATCACCCTGGGCGGCCTCTCCGAAGCGCGCTCCAAAGGCAAGCTGCGCCTGGAAGGCAAGGAATACCTGGTGCAGGACGGCGATATCGTGCATATTCGCTTTAACTTGTAATGCAGGCAGACCCCAATCCCTTACCCCTCAATCAGATCCTGGTGGGAGATTGCCTGGATCACCTGGCCAGGCTGCCGGACGAATCGGTTGATATGATCTTTGCGGATCCTCCTTATAACCTGCAGCTCCGTCAGGAACTCTGGCGCCCAAACCAGACCAGGGTGGCGGCTGTAGATGATACCTGGGATCAATTTTCTGATTTCCAGGCTTACGATTCGTTCACGCGCGCCTGGCTAGGGGCTTGCCGCCGGGTGCTCAAGCGCACCGGCACTTTGTGGGTAATTGGCACCTACCATAATATATTCCGTGTGGGGGCGATCCTGCAAGATCTGGGCTTTTGGGTATTAAACGACATTGTCTGGATTAAAGACAACCCCATGCCAAATTTTCGGGGGGTGCG
>CAYXDC010000079.1:1191-13868 GCA_964463505.1 uncultured Anaerolineaceae bacterium | reverse complement strand
AATTTTAGCCGTGTATTCAATGAAAATAGCGTGGGTGAGAAAAATGCCATAGGAACGCCCCCCAAGATTACCGATAAACTTTGTAGCAGGAAGCTTTGCTTTGTTGAAACCCAAAAATGTCAAAATGACACCGATAGAGTACAGGCTGTCCAGGATTGTCTCACGATGGTCTAGCCATTCTGCACCGGATTGCCTGAAAAAATATTCCCATTCCATCGTTCCTAAAGGGATAAGGAGCAAGGTAAGGACCAAAATCCAATATTTAATTTGATCCAATTGTTTCCGGAAAATTTCTGTTTGAAAACCAACTACCATGCCGAAGGAGAACCAGAATAATCGCGCCAGAAAAAACCATTTCGGAATAATGCTTGCCAGTTGATCAGCGTAAGGAAGTTCTAATCCTAATAACAGGGGGTACTGCAACAACTGCACAATTAGCTGAATTATTCCAGTGATGACGAGCAATAGTTTCCAATGGTTGCGGGCCAAGGGAACTAAGAAAGGAGCTAACAGGTAAAACTGGATTAATAACGGTACAAAATACAATACAGGACTGGTGCTTCCGGTCAGGAGAAAAATTAATAACTGCGGCAAGCTATAACGTTGACCCTGAAGCAGTAAAAGAAGCAGAACAACAACCGACCAGATCAAATAGGGCACAAGCAGATTTTTAATGCGTGCCACAACAATCTTCCAAGATAGGGTAGCCTGATTGCGTCCGGTAGAGATCGTAATGAAGTAACCGGAAACAAACAAAAAAACTGGGATACCCACTACAACAATCTGTTCGATCAGACGCAGGAAATAATATCCTGGACTACCGGCCTGATCCATGGGGTTTACCGAGGGAGGTAGAAAGCGGTGACCCCAGAAAAACATACCCATCAATCCAGTGCCTGCACTGTGAAATAAGATCACTCCCAGCACAGCCAACCCAATCATGTAGAGTAAACGCTTAATCATTTCGCTCCGCAGCCTTGTGAGACGCCGAAGAAGAACTGGATTGCTCCATAAATCTCCTTCGGCATAGTTGTGCAGGGTTGATCAGTCGATGGGTATCGCGCTCAGTCTATCCTTGAGCAGGTGACGCTCAGACTTCTCGACGGATTCAATATATTTTCGCATGGCATCCAGAACGCCTACCTCGCCGCGTTCATAAACGTCGCCCTGTAATAAGCGATGCACCTCAACACGATGAGCTTTTGACTGGATAAAGTGAGTGAAGAGGGGTAGCAGTTTGTAATACAAACGAATAAATTCATACCACACGTTCACCCCACTGCGCAGTTTGTCATCATAGGGCTGCAAGACAGCCGCAGAAAAATCGCCAGTCTCAAAGGCAACCCGAATTCTTTCCGATGCAAATTTTGCCGAATAGAGCGCCACGCTTACACCAGATGAAAAGATCGGGTCTACAAAACGAACTGCATCTCCGATACATACGTAGCCATTCCCAATAAAGGATGACATTTTGTAGCTGTAATCGCCCTCGGTCTTAAACTCATTAACGCGTACAGCATTGCGCATGGCATAAATTAAATCGGGATTGGATTGCATACCCATCTGGAAATAGGCTTCCAAATCGTGGTGAAAGTCCTTGAGCACATTTTTATCGGCGACCACGCCCATCGATGTAATCGTATCGGTGATGGGAATTTGCCAGACCCAGCCACGTTCGATAGGCAGAAAATAAATATGGATAAAATCTAAGGTGTTGCCCTGCTTACTGCGTTCGACGCCTTCATACCAGGCATGTACCGCGTACTGGTTGAAAATCGGGTCCTTGACCTTTAGCTTGAGCTGATTACCGATCAGGGTATTACGACCACTGGCATCCACCACAAACTTACAGGGCAGATCCACCTCTATCCCATCCACCGCTACACGCACACCTTTAGCTTGATCAGCATCAAAAAGTACTTCTTTGACAGTTACACCTTGCATAACCTTTGATCCCAGGCTTTCGGCGTGCTTCAACAGCAATAGATCAAATTTACTGCGGTCAACATGGTAGGTATAATCCTGGTCCACACCTGGTTGAGGCAACTCAGGAAAGGCAATCGAAAATTCCTTGCCATTTGGGGCATGCCAGGAAGCGCCAAATTTGTGGACAAAGCCCTCGCGCTCCATGACCTGCAAAAAATCCAGCTCTAAAAATACTTTCGTAGAAGCTGGAACCATCGATTCGCCAACATGCGGGCGCGGGTGAACAGCTTTCTCGATGATCAAATTGCTGATCCCCGCCTTCGAAAGGTACGCGCCCATCGCCGCTCCAGCCGGCCCACCACCAATAATAATCACGTCACTCATCACAGCATCTCCTCATCCACGGATAAAAATTCGACGTAAAAATATAGGGCGAAACCTTATCGAATACGCCGGTGGAGAATAAAGAAAATTGTCTTATTCTCCACCGGCGGTTCGAATTAAGTGGAAAAAATCAGTCGATCGGAATTGAAGTCAGTTTGTCCTTGAGCAGGTGC
The DNA here is from genome assembly GCA_964463505.1 of uncultured Anaerolineaceae bacterium. Lineage (GTDB taxonomy): Bacteria > Chloroflexota > Anaerolineae > Anaerolineales > UBA4823 > JAJZSS01. Next base: position 11,385 of record CAYXDC010000079.1, on the reverse strand, counting down.
TTATCGGCATTCTCAACCGATTCAATGTACTTGCGCATGGCATCCAACACCGGGACTTCTCCACGGTTATACACTTCGCCTTGCAACAAGCGCAGCACCTCAATGCGGTGTGCCTTGGATTGGATGAAGTGGGTGAAGAGTGGTAGAAGCTTGTAATACAAGCGGATGAATTCGTACCACACATTCACGCCGCTGCGCAGTTTCTCTTCGTAGGGCTTTAAGGCTGCCTCAGAAAAATCCCCCGTCTCAAACGCCAGGCGGATCTGCTCGGAAGCGTATTTCGCCGAGTAAAGCGCCACGCTCACACCGGACGAGAAGATTGGGTCCACAAAGCGGGCGGCATCGCCGATGCATACATAAGCATTACCTACAAAGCTCGACATGGTATAGCTGTAGTCGCCCTCAGCTTTGTAGTCATTGATGCGGACTGCATTGCACATGGCGGTCTCCAGATCTGGGTTGGATTGGATGCCCATATTAAAGTACGCTTCAATATCCTGACGATAATCCTTGAGCACGTTCTTATCGGCGACAACACCCACAGAGGTTATGGTGTCATTGATAGGAATCTGCCACACCCAGCCTCGCTCGATGGGCAGGAAATATATATGGATAAAATCAGCTGTATGTTCTTCTTTCCCGCGCTCCACACCTTCGAACCAAGCATGTACGGCATACTGGTTGAAGATAGGATCCTTCACTTTGACTTTGAGCTGATTGCCGAGCAGTGTATTGCGACCACTGGCATCCACTACGACCTTACAAGGCAAATCCACTTCAACGCCATCTACTGCGATGCGTACACCTTTAGCCCAATCCCCGTCAAACAATACTTGCTTAACTGTGACACCTTGCATTACCTTCGAGCCCAGGCTCTCGGCATGCTTTAGGAGCAGTAAGTCAAGCCTGCTGCGGTCCACATGATAGGTATAATCCTGATCTACACCAGGCTGCGGAAATTCGCCGAATTCGATGGCAAATTCCTTACCATTAGGGGCATGCCAGGAAGCGCCATACTTGTGAACAAAACCCTCACGCTCCAGAACAGGTAAGAAATCCAATTCCTTAAATACTCTTGTTGAAGAAGTCACCATCGATTCACCCACGTGCGGGCGGGGATGGATGGCCTTTTCCAAAATTAGATTGCTGATTCCGGCCTTGGAAAGAAACGCACCCATGGCTGATCCCGCCGGTCCACCGCCAATAATAATCACATCACTCATTGTGCAAACTCCTCAAAACCACCAAAGAAATTAACTACACGAAATTAAGATTAACCATTAAAAGACATGGCAATCAAAACCGATTATCAAACTAGCCCGGGTACTGCTTAAGGTACTCGGTCAGCGCCTGTACACTGTTGAAATTCTCGTATACCACATCCTGGTCTGGGACTTCAATCCCGAATTGCTCGTCAATAAAAGCTACCATCTGCAGGATGGCGAGCGAATCGAGAATCCCTGAGCCCAACAGATCCTCATCCTCTGCCAGACGTGCGTTGCGATTGCGCATGATCTCGTTCTTGATATAGTCCATCAAAATAGTCTTGCGGTCCATGGTTTCCTCCGAAAAGTATTAGGGCTGTGATTCACTACGGGCGACTGCCAGAGCCTGTAACTCACGGCGGTTTATTTTGCCCGTTGAAGTACGTGGAAAAGTTATCAAAATTTCAATGCGCACTGGTATGGCATAGGAAGGCAGACGTTTGCCAATATGTTCTACCAGGTCAGCTTCTTCCAGATTCAGTCCCTCCTTGGCAATAATGGCTGCTTCGATCAGATTACTTCCATTGCCATCTGGAATGGGATACACAGCTGCTTCATCGACACCGGCGTGCGAGAGCAAGGCTACTTCGATTTCATCAAGCTCAACACGATAGCCGCGCGTCTTGATCTGGCGATCTTTGCGTCCCAGATAGCGATAATATCCTTGTTCATCGAGCTGCACCAGATCACCTGTACGATAGAAAACATCCTCGAAATAATCAAATTGTGGGCGGCGGAAAAAGCCAGCAGCAGTTTTTTCGGCCTGCCCCCAGTAGCCTTTCATCACTACTCCCCCGCGGATGAGCAGCTCACCCACCTCACCAACTGGCACCGGCTTATCGTCCAGATCTACTACCAGATCTTCAATATTCTCGCAGGCTTTTCCGATCGGGATGGTCTCATCCGTATCTTCTGGCAGTTCGTCTACATGGTAGTACGTGCAGACATTGGTTTCGGTCGGCCCATACAGGTTGCTGAAACGTACATTGGGAAACATTTGCATCAGAGCGCGCAGGTGTTTAGTAGGAAAGACCTCCCCGGCGAATAATATCCAGCGCAATGAGCTTAAATCATGCGCCGCCAGATTACCACGCTGCATTAATTGAATCAATGCAAAGGGGACCGAATACCACACTGTGATGCGCTCATCCTGGATCAAGCGAGCTAAATTAGCCGGGAATTTGGTTAATGCTTCTGGAATAACCACCGTACACGCCCCAGCAATCGCTCCAGCAAAGAAATCCAGTGTTGATAGATCAAAGTGCAGCGGCGCATGGTTGCTCAATCGATCCTGGTTGGTTAAGTTATAGGTTGCAGCCGCCCATTCCGCAAAACTTAGCCCGCTGCGGTGTGTGTGCATGATGCCTTTCGGAACACCAGTCGAACCGGAGGTATACAGGATATAAGCCAGGTCCTGCTCGGTGAGATTGAGATGAAGTGGATTGGTAGGGAACCGATAGATTTCCTCCCACTGGATTGTTGGAAGACCGAGCTCTTCATCATGCGAGACGCCCAAAATTATTTTTAGTCCGGTTCCTTCTGCAAGGACATCCTTGAGGGCGCCCAGCTTGGCATCTTTGGAGATTAACTGCTGGATACCACAATCACGGATCACAAAAGCCACACGGCTGGCAGGCGCAAAAGGATCCAGGGGAACGTAAGCTCCACCCGCTTTAAGGATGCCATAGATCGCAATTGCAGACTCAACGCCCTTATTCATAAAGATGCCCACCCGATCACCACGCTGCAAGCCATTTTCCAGCAGCGTGTGGGCCAGGCTATTCGATTTCAATTCCAACTCTTGATAAGTAAGGCTCTGGCCTGAAAACCGGATAGCTAAATTATCTGGCGTTCGTTCTGCCCATTCACTCACCGCATGAGATAGTAGATACCGCATGATCATCCTCCACCTATAATAAAAGAGCGATTATAAACCTAACAGCCGGGCAATAATATTGCGTTGGATATCCGATGTTCCCGAATAGATCGTACCGCCAATTGCATCCCGCAGATCGCGCTCGACTTCAAATTCGGTCATGTAACCATAACCCCCTAATGTGCGAATCGCATCGAGACCTGATGAAACAAATGCCTCACTCAAATAGAGTTTCGCCATCGCGGCTTCCATTACAGCAGACTTGCCCTCTTTTTTCAGCCAGGCGACTTTATATAGGAGCAGACGCGCAGTCTCCAGGCGCACTTTCATGTCCACAATGCGATTGGCTACCGATTGATATTTTCCGATCTGCTGCCCGCCCTGCGTACGGTCGCGCGCATACTGGATACTGGTCTCCAACTGGCGCTCCATTGCTCCGAGATTGCTGGCCAGGATACAACTGCGCTCCCATTCCATGGAATGGTTGAAGATGCGCGAGCCGGCTCCTTCCGGCCCCAGGCGGTTTGCTTCGGGGATGAAACAGTTCTCCATCACCAACTCACCCATCGGAGAAGTACGCAAGCCCATCTTCTCTATATCACGACTGACCCGAAAGCCGGGTGTGCCCAGGTCGATCAAGAAACCGGTGATGCCCCACATACCCCGCTTCGGATCTACTGTTGCAAAAACCAGCGCCATGTCGGCGATCGGAGCGTTAGTGACAAACATCTTGGTGCCATTGAGCAGGTAACCACCTTCTACGCGCTCAGCACGTGTACGCAGGCTGTAAGCGTCAGATCCGGTATCGGGTTCAGTCATGCCATGCGCGCCGATCAGATCGCCACTGCATAAACCTGGCAAATATCTTTCTTTCTGGTCTTCGCTCCCAAAGGCCAAAATCGGCATTTGGACACTCCAAAGCTGAGCATTCATGGCAAAGATCAGGCCATTGTCTTTACAGCCATACCCAAGACCTTCCATAGTCAGCATGGAGGTCAGGATATCAGCCCCAGCGCCGCCATATTGCTCGGGCACCGGCAGGGCAGTGATACCAAAATCGGAGCATTTCTTCCACAAAGCCCGATCGAAGCGCCCTGACTGGTCACGCTCAACCATATCCAGGTTGAGTTCTTTCTGGGCAAATTCAATTACCGCTCTCTTATATGTAAGTTGTTCTTCTGACCACGAAAAATCCATAGACCATACCCTCCAGTTAATTCCGCTGGCGAACTACGTAGAAATAATTTTCAAGCCGAGTGGCTGCCTGTTCCCAGGTCCAATTGGCGATTACATGTTTGCGCCCATTTTTCCCCATTTCAACTGCTAATTGGGGATTTTCCAGAACACACATAATTTTTTCAGCCAATAGCACAAGGTCCCGCTCTACCATCCAGCCAGTCTCATTCTCCAGAATTGTTTCTGGCATACCACCTTCCTGCACGGTCACAACAGGAGTTTCACAGGCCATCGATTCCAACGGCACCAGACCAAAGGGTTCTCGCAAGGGCGTGTAAACTGTGACTGAAGCTGTGTTATACAATCTAACCAATTCCTGATCGTCGATATTCCCCAAAAATATGACTTTGACTCCCAATTGCACTGCTAATGCTTCAAGGTAGGCACGCTCTGGTGAGTTCTGAAAATTGCTTGCCAACCATAATGGTGGGCGCTGGTGTGCTGGGATAGTGCCCAAGGCTTGAATAATGAAGTCAAAATTTTTCAGTGGGGTAAGCGAGCCTACGGATAAAACGACACGTTCTTTTTTCAGGTTGAGAGGTTGGAATAACGTTGTATCTGTCCCCAGGTAACAGACTTGTGGGCTATTCCCGTATATTTCGGCCACGTTCTTCTGCATAAATTTTGAATTGACCAGGACCAGGTCAGCACTTTGAATATTGCGGCGGTCGTTATCTTGTAAGCGTCGATAAAAATTATTGGGTAGGGGATCCAGTCGATCCACTAACCTGGCGCGGGGTGATTTCTCACTGTAAGGTCGTGAAGGCATTTCCTCGTACAGAATGCGTGGGGGTTCCTGGCAATAATAGAGTGTAGGTGAGCGCTTAATAAAACTCAGAATGGAAGGAGAAACTTCAATCTGACAGGGATTAACAAACACAATATCATATTCCTGTTGATCAATTTCTGTTGCGATTTTTTGATTGAGAGATTGGATGCGAATAAGATCTCTCGACCGCACCAACATATTTAAACGCCCAAGGGGAGAGTTGTACAATTGGCCAGGCTGAAAGGGGTAGACCTTGTAAGCGGCTGCATAAGGGCGCAGATCAGCAAACTCGTGATTAGCCCCAGAGGTTGTATACACGTCAAATTGATGTTTCACAGATAGGTGGCGCACAGCTTCAAACAGGGCGCGCTTGGCTCCCCCAGAGGGTAGATTATGGTAAATTGCGATTTTCATAACCGATGCGCGATTCCTTGCGAGCGTTCCAAGCTCCCAAATGGTGAGGTTTCTTTTTCTCCCGGTTGGAGGCGCTCCCGAAAATTCAGGAATAGCCGGCAGACGGCCGGGTGGAGCTGGTAGAGACCCGAAATTATTGCTCCTCGCCGGTCGGCTGGGTTTAACTCACGTGATCTGCGCAACCAGGCATGGATCTGCTCGCCTTTCTGCCCGTTTAAGACCGACTTGCTGGCCATTAAACGCAACAAGCGAGCTTGATCTGCCTTGGGTAGATTGTTAAATTCTTGTCCGGCAGTAATTTCATCCTGTCGCTGGGGATGACCAATCAGTAAATTCACAAGCAGATCATAGAATACAGCACTGCGGGTTTCATCTTTCAATGCCGGAAATGCATCTAAATTGATCACTTTCTCACGGCAGCGGGCAAGAGATTGGCGGCGCTTTTCCAGTGTGGTGCGCAATGTGATATTCGTCCGGTGAACACGATAAAGACAGGTGTGATCTGGAATGTATCCAAAGTTACCTAATTCTGCAAACTGGGTAAAAAAGTCCCAATCCGGGCCGATTACGATATCCGAATCGAATTCCAGATGGTACTGAGTAACCAGCGCGCGCCGGATCGTCACACAAGTCGGCGGACCAAACACATCCGAGGCGCGTGCGATCTCTTCGAAGATAAAACCTTCAAATGGCCCACGCCGGTTGCTGGATAGGGGCTGCATACGCTTACCTTGCGTATCACAATGAAAGCCATCGGAATAAACACCAGCATATTCCGGGTGATTTTGTAAGTATGCAACACCCAGCTCGACATGTCGCTCCAGGAAGACATCATCAGCATCCAGAAAGGCGATATATTCCCCGCGCATGTGGCGCAATGCAGTGTTCCGGGCGCTGGCTTCCCCGCCATTGGATTGATGGATAACCCGAATGCGAGAATCATCGTATTTGAGCACCAGAGACGGTGTACGATCTGTCGATCCATCGTTGACAATAATCAGCTCATAATTTTGATAAGTTTGCGCCAGCACACTTTCAATCGCTTGTGCTATGAATTGTTCAGCGTTGTAGGCTGGCATCATGATGCTGACCAGGCCAGGCTGGATGACCGTTCCCATACGTTTATCCTTATCCAATCAAGTGATCGAAAAGTGTTTCCAGCTTGTTTACTGTATGTTCCCAGGCATGGGATGCTTCAGCATCCTTCCGAGCTGCCTGACCGAGCCTGCGACGCAATTCAGTCTGACTGGCAAGCAAGACCAGCGCCTGCGTAAGTTGATCTTCGTCGCATGGCGGCACAATCCAGCCAGTCTCGCCATGTTCTAACGTGGCTGGTTGCCCATTTTCGCCGGAAGCAATACAGGCCAGGCCAGCCGCCTTATAATCGAAAAGTTTTAAGCCTGAGTACTCTTTCCAGCCGCAATAAGGTGATACGCCTATATCGGATTTAGCCAGATATGGAGCATACTGTTCGGCGGTTAGGCTGCCGGTAAATTCAACCATTTCCTTCAATCCCAAATCATCAACCATTTGGAGTGCTTCTTCTACGCCATTTCCCGAACCAATTAACAACAACCTCAGTTTCACTCCTTGAGCCAGAGCCTTGTGCAGTGATTTCAGTAAAACCTGGATCCCATGCCAGGGATAAAATCCTCCCAGATAAACTATCTGGACTGGTTGAATAAGCTGGAGCGGTTGGAATGCCTTTAGCATCCCACGGTCTAGCTGCGCCACCAGTTCGGTTCCATTTTCGATAACCGAAACTTTTGGAGGATTCACCCTCCAGTCTTCTAGACAACTACTGCGCCAGCCATCCCCGGTGGCTATCACATGATCAGCCTGATTTAATGACCAGCGCGTCAGACCTACGGATATCGTGCGTTGCAAGCCTTGTGGGGCGGCATGCTTGGCCTCCAAATCAGCCAATGGATTGCCATTATATTCTGCCACCCAGGGAATGTGCATGCGTCTGGCAGCTAACAGCCCGCCATACATCATCCAGCTAAAGCGCTCCAGGAAGATGTCATAGCCTACAAGCTCACGCTGGCATGCCTGTGCAAAGCGCAGACTCTCAAAATATCCCCAGTAGGGCAACTTTAGCAAGGATTGTGTCCGGCGTACTCCTTTTTCGCTCAGGCGTCTCCATCCAATATCCAGGGGTACATCGGCTAACGGGGTAAATTCATCCAGGTCGTCCGAGCGCCATATTTGGCCATCCAGACGCGCCAGGAGACGCACCGAATGCCCGCGTGCTAATAACTCCTTGATAATCTGGCGGACATGATTGGCTGGCCCATTGTAAGGAGGGCGGCGGATTTCTTCGCTGCCTTCCAGGAGATATGCTATTTTCATTAGCTATGAACTACTTTGGACCGGCGGGTTGCGCCTACTTGATCAATTACCTGGCGGATTGCCTGGGTGGTAAACTGGATATCGGACTTACCAGCCACTAATCCAACCATGTCGGCTTTTGCCTGTGCCTGTTGCGCTTCTGCCAGGCGCATGTACTGGCCAATCCGCTCGATTAATTCCCGTTCGCTGAAATACAACTGCTCGGCAGGCAGAATTTCCTCAGCACCTTCCCAATGATGGGAAAGACTGAACACCCCGGAGGCCATCGCTTCGAGTAATGCGACTTGCAGGCCTTCTGAGTAGCTGTTGGAAATAAAAATATCCAGCTTGCGATACCAGTTTTCGGGTTCATCCACCCGACCATAGAATATTACCTGTTCTTCGAGATCCAGGCGTTGTGTCAGGCGATATAACGCCTGGGCATATTCTGCAAATATCTCCCGTTCTGGCCCGGCAATATGCAAGCGTACAGCGGGATATACTTTGCGAAGTTCTGCAAAGGCCAGGATTAATTCATAGACGCGCTTGCGGGGAATTAACGAGCACAGTGTACCAATGTCCCCTGAGAAGGGTTTCGCGAGCGGGGTAAAACGCTCCAACGACACAGCTTCGGGGATTACACTCACCCGAGCAGCCATCTGTGGTACACGCCGTAGAAACTCACTGCGTTTGGCTTCAGTAACCAGGATCAGATGATCAACTTTTTCCCAATTGACCTTGTCGATCCAGCGGTACAATTCGTAACGGTGCAGACGGGCGACAATCCCGCACGACTTGGGAAGCTGGGTAGCTGCAATTAACAATTCGCTCGCCCATTCAAAAAAGACTACATCATTTTTCTGGAGCAGATTCTGTAAACCTTGCTGATAATAATAGCGATTCACACGATTGGTTAGCAGCGGCAGGCGTGTGGTTTTGTTCTCGTAAAGGCTGACCTGATAATGTGCCTGTAAATCAGCGTAGATTTCCCGAAAAAATGCCCAGGTTTCTTCAATGGCTACCCCTAGCTTAAAAGTATTGTGCATTAAAACATTATCCCTGCGTCAATCCAGATAAAGCTGGTGCCATAACTCAATTGACATGAGCGCTCCGATACGAACGGTATTATTCTTCCCTTCCATATGCTCACGCACCACCCGCCGTAAGGCATCTGGCTGGTAATACCCGCGCCCCAGTGATCTTTCGCTGAGCAAATTTGTTTCTATCCAATTTCGCAGGTTTGCCCTGAACCACTCCGCATAATGCGCATACGGGCGCCTTTCTGTATAGGGTCCCTTGATCAGCCCGCGCTGGGTCAAATGCCAGCGCAGCAAGCGTTCAACGCGAATGCGAATGTCACGGGCGCAATTCATCAAGGGTAAACCGGAAGGCGTGATGGGAATCTGAGCCAGCTCGGGGTAAGTGCAAATGAATGCATTACGGACCATATTGCGCTCCAGACGGATGCCAGGCGGCAGGCGCAAGGAGAACTCCACCAGATCATTATCTGCAAATGGCAGGCGAGTCATTGCCCGGCTGCGCACCACTTCCACACCTTTTATAGTCATGCGAGGAACACGCTGGCGGAAATCAAAGTAAATGCGTTGATCAGCAAGTGAATCTGCACCGGATTCGTTCATCCCGGCAACATATTCATCCATCACTGCGCTACCGACCGAATGCTGAAAATTTTCGGTGAAAAATTCTTTCTGTTCGTCCGGGGTAAAGGTAATTACGCCCTGGTCTTGGTGGAGTTTAAAATGCACACTTGTGTTAACCTCGGGGGCGTAATTAGCCCAAAAAACCGGGCGGACGGCGAAACCAAACATGGCATCCCCCAAAAAGCCTTTCAAGATCACTTGCGCATGCTGGACTTCCTGGTCTAAACTGGCGATGGCATGCAAATTCACCAGATTACCCATGCCGTCCGTAAGGCGGACTGCATCCAGCGCTTTATGCTGCAGCCAATCTGCGGGGAGATCAAATAGATGATGTTCCACGCCAACAGTTTTAGCGACTTCCCGGGCAAAAACAACATCATCGCATTGTGGATCACCCCAGGTAAAGGCTTTCACGGGTGAGAGATTGGCGTGTTTTTTCAAGTAAGGCAAGATGAAACGCGAATCCATGCCGCCGCTGAGCAAAATGGCAATTGGGCTGGTGTGTTGAGCCTGCCTGGCAACTGCCTGCTCCAAGAGCGAGACATATTCATCGATATAGTCCGCTTCGCTGCGCTGTGGGTAGTAAGCGGGGAATTTGAAGTCAATATACGGGTGGGTCTGAATGCCATCCTGTGAGACAAC
>CAYXDC010000079.1:0-1091 GCA_964463505.1 uncultured Anaerolineaceae bacterium | reverse complement strand
AGGGCAGTCATCATCTTTTGCAGATGATCAGCCATCACTCCGTATGGAGGCTGGCCAAAGTAGCCAACTAATCCAGGCATTTTGTCCCTCTCTCAGAAATCACACCAGCACCTCGTCAAACTGTTCCAGATAAGGTGTGCCGGCATAGTGGGCGCGCAGCTCATCCAAATTCAACACAACCTCACGGAGATCGTCGCTGGTGTTTTTAATGGTTTTTTCCTGAACAGCCTTATTGGGGATTTTCAAGAAGCTGAAAATTTTCGCCAGGGTACTGGTTTTGTCGGTTAACAATTCTTCGTAAACGATCTTGAGCACGGGTAACTGGAGCTGATCGACATAACCCTGCAGTTCATCATCCGCTGCTTCACGTTCGTGTAAAAAATCGGCAAACTGCGCCAGATCAACTAGCATCGGCGGCATACGATCACTTTTATCATACAGGTTCCAATTGCCGGTGGCCTCATACAGCCGGCGCGCATTGATGCGCGATATAACTGCTTTCACCCGATTACGCCGGCGCATCTGGATTACGCGCACCTGCTTTTCATGTAATAGATTGGTGAAACTTTCCAGATCGAGTACATCCACCAGTTTGGTCTTGAAACCGCGTGCTTTGGTTTTTGATATCAGGGGCGGTGAGTAGAACGCTCTTGCCCACTCAAGTTGTTCAGTACTGTCAGTCCCCTTCTGTTTAAGAACAGCAAAGCGCTCATAAATCGCTTCAATTTCCGGGTGGGAATTAAGAAGACTGGTCAGGTAGGTACTCCCATCACGCTCGATGAACAATATTATATAAGGGGTTACCTGATGACGAAAATAATAAGGCATAAGGGGCGAGCTCCTCTGAAATTTGTTGCTGAACTTGAAGGGATACCTTAGCGAAAACTATTAATCAACGTGTGCGTATAAGTTCCTAACAAGGCGGCCAGTACTTCGCGTTTGATCAACCAGGTGGGTTGATACTTCAATGCCTGATGTAAATAACTGCGTGCTACTCGATAATCCTGGTGGCGATAGGCGTCCATGGCTACACTTAATGACTTCTTGCTCAACTCCTCAGGAGCACGCTGGCGCAAGCTATCCAATTCATC
>CAYXDC010000078.1:0-14043 GCA_964463505.1 uncultured Anaerolineaceae bacterium | reverse complement strand
TCTGGGATGTGATCGCCGCCAAGGGCTTTGAGAAAGACACCTATTTCGAGATGGCTGCGCGTGATATTCGCGCCCTGCCCAAGCTGGAAGGCACGGTGCATGTCAATATCGCCCTGATCGTCAAGTTCATGGCCAATTATTTCTTCAACCCGGCCGAGTATCCCGCGGTTCCCCGTCGTGATGATGCGCAGGATGATACGTTCCTGTGGAATCAGGGGCCGGCGCGCGGCCTGGGGCAGATTCGTTTTCATGATTACCACCTGGCTTTTACGGGCGTTGAGCTGCCGAATGTGCAGATTTTCAAGGATCAGATCGCCGCCTTGAAGGATTTCCTGGCGACTGCCACACTGGATGAAGCGCAGCAAAAAGATGTTGACTTCCTGCTGGCGCTGGGTGAGCTGTTTGCCCTGGTCGTTTATGCACACTTGATCTTGGAGAACGCCCGCATTTATCAGGCAGAGATCCAAGACGACCTGCTGGATCACATCTTCGACTGCCTGGTGCGCGACTTCTCCAAACATGCTCTGCAGCTCTACGCCAAACCCAGCAGCACGCCGCGCCAGATGGAGCTTTGCCTGCGCATGCTGCGCAAGCCAGCCAGCGATACCACCCGCTCAAGCCGCTTATGGGAGCAGGTGCTCAGTTTAAAGGATGCCTACGAGTTAGCCTGATCCACAAAAAGCCCATCAGGCTGGTTGTGCTTGCCTAACAGATCAGTAAAGGAACGGTTTTTGCTCACGCGGGTTGGTCAAGGAATGATTACAATCAGGCATTCGCTCAACATCCTGTGTCAACCTTTGAGGTGCTCATGCAAACCCCGATTAACTTCCCTGGATTTGAAACCAACCGCCTGGTGCTCCGGGCAGGCAGCTTTCTCAGCGGTCCGAAGCTGCTGCTGGATGGACAACCCGCCCCGAAAGGGCCGAAGCGCGGCCAGTTCAGCCTGCGGTGTAATGATGGCAGCCATGTGATTGCTCAGCTGAAAAGCGTTAATTTGGTTGACCCTTACCCACAGGTGATGATCGACGGGCAGAAGGTGGTGGTGGGGGAGGCTGTGAAATGGTATCAGTGGTTGTGGGCAGGGCTGCCACTGGTGTTGATCATCATCGGAGGGTTGCTGGGAGGCCTGTTTGGTGGGTTGGGGGCCTTTATAAACGGACGCCTGCTGTATTCAAAGATGAATAGCTTCCGCCGATACGCCCTCAGCGGGCTGGTCAGCCTGTTGGCGGTGGCAGTCTTCTTTGTGGTTGCCCTGGCTTTCAACCTGACTATCCGTGGTTTCGACTTCAGCACTCCTGAATTATTCACCTCGGAGAGCGGTGGCTTTTCCATTGTTACACCGGTCAAACTGCAGGAGAGCCAGCAAAGTGTAGAGGTCGAATCGGGCAGTATTGAGATCTCTTTGTTTTCTTATGAGCAAGGTGATTCAGCCTATGCAGTGGGTTATTCCGCCTACCCGCCCAACCTGGTCATCGAAACCGATCCTGAAATCATACTGGATGGTGGACGGGACGGAGCCCTGGCCAATATTAATGGCAGGCTGGTGGAGGAAGCCTCGATCAGCCTGCAGGGATATCCGGGTCGGGTGCTGGTCATGGAAGGTTCGGTAGAAACCGGCACACCTCTGACCATTCACAGCCGTTATTACCTGGTCGAAAATCGCCTGTACCAGGTGATGGTGGTCGTACCTGCTGATAAGGAACTGAACGCCGGCCAGCAGGATTTCCTGTCTTCCTTTACCTTACTGAATCCGTGAACCGGCCATTTCCCCGGGTGTGATGCCTCGGCAGCTTGTGGATTATCAATTTACTTTTAGGAGCGCAGCTTGACCCGTGCTTCATCTGTCCGCACCTGCCTGTCGCTAGCAGGACTGATACTATTCGCAGCTGTACTGGTTCCCTATGTACCGGTGCTGGCTTCTCCGATCAGCCAGGGAGCACCTCCCCGCCCGGTCGTGGATATATTCTCACCGCTTGCAGCGTCTCTAGCCGCGCCTCCCACGCGGGCTGCAGGGGTCATCCAGGCCGTGCAGACCCTGACCGACGACTACCTGCTGCACCTGCCGCTGGTGCTTACCCCGTCGGATGATCAACCTTCCATCCCTGCCGACCGCCAGGCCGCCTTGGACCTGTATCTGCAGGAATATCTGTCTTACACCGCCACACCCATCAACTGGACGGGCAGCCACAGCACCTGCGACCCGGGCGCCACCGATCCTGCTTTTCGGGCGGGGGTTTTGCGGCGTATCAATTATTACCGCGCCGTGGCAGGCGTCCCAGCAGGGATCACTTTTTCAGACGTCTCCAATCTCAAAGCCCAGGCGGCAGCCCTGATAATGAGCGCCAACAACGCGCTTGACCATACTCCGCCCACCACCTGGTTGTGTTATTCCGATCTGGGGGCAGAAGGCGCCGGCAGCGCCAACCTGGCCGGGGGCGCCTATGGCTGGAACGCCATCAGCCTGTATATGAAGGACCCTGGCGCCAACAATTCCTTCATCGGTCACCGGCGCTGGATCCTGTATCCACAGACCCAGCACATGGGCACCGGCGATATCCCCTATACCTCCGGGTACATGGCAGCCAATGCCCTGGTGGTGTTTGATGAGCACATGTGGGAACCGCGCCCGCCCACGCGGGAAGAGTTTGTGGCCTGGCCCCCGCCGGGCTATGTGCCTTACCCGGTGGTCTACCCGCGCTGGTCATTCTCCTTTCCCGGGGCGGATTTCACCGATGTTGCGATCAGTATGTCCAGAGCCGGTTCTGCGCTGCCGGTCAGCTTGTCACCGGTGGTGGATGGTTTCGGCGAAAATACCCTGGTGTGGATCCCGATGGGACTCAGTGATGGCGCAGACTGGCCAAAGCCAGCCGCAGATACGACCTATACCGTGAATATCCACAATGTGCTCGTGGACGGGCAGCCGCGCAGCTTTACCTATGAGGTAATCGTGTTTGATCCCGAGTACTGAATTTTAAATTGAAATGATGCTTGAAAATAGTATCATATGATGATATCATTTACTTGTGGATTCCCGGCATCGTAAGACATTGAAAGCCATCTACGAGAAGCCCGAACGCGCCAATATTGCCTGGCGTGATATCGAGGCGCTCTTCGTTGCCTTGGGAGCCGAAATCACAGAGGGCAGCGGTTCTAGGCTGTGGGTGGCGCTCAACCAGGTGCGCGCAGTTTTTCATCGTCCACACCCGGGTAACGAAGCCAGTAAAGCCATGATCAAGTCTGTACGCCGGTTTTTGGAAGAAGCAGGAGTTCGTCCATGATGGAATATAAAGGGTATCAGGGTGAGGTTGAATTTGACTCGCAAGCGGGAGTTTTTCACGGAGAGTTGATCAATATCCGCGATGTAGTCACCTTCGAAGGGCGTTCGGTGGATGAGCTGGAACAAGCCTTTCGCGAATCGGTGGATGATTACCTTGCATTTTGCGCTGCACGTGGAGAAACTCCCGATAAACCATACTCGGGAAAGTTTGTTGTGCGTGTCAGCCCAGAATTACACCGCAAGCTGGCGGTGTATGCACGTGCGGAGGATAAAAGCCTGAACCGCTGGGTAAGGGAAGTTTTGGAAGAAGCAATCCATGAAAATTCTTGAAACCGAACACCTTCTGTTGCGCCATTTAGAGCCTGGCGACCTGGACAGCCTGTACGCGCTGTACTCCGACCCCGAGGTGCGCCGCTATTTCCCCGAGGGCACGCTGACCCTGGAGGAAACCAAAGAGGAGCTGGACTGGTTCCTGCACGGCCATCCCCGGCATCCCGAGCTGGGGCTGTGGGCGACCATTCACAAACCCAGCGGTCAATTCATCGGGCGCTGCGGCTTGCTGCCCTGGACCATCGATGGCGTGTTCGAGGTGGAGATCGCCTATATGCTGGGTAAAGACGGGTGGGGGCAAGGCCTGGCTACGGAAGCTGCTATGGGCATCCGAGATTACGCTTATGAGACCCTGAAACTAAAGCGCCTGATCTGCCTGATCGACAAAGACAACCTGGCCTCGATCCGCGTGGCTGAGAAGATTGGCATGCACTTCGAGAAAACTGGTCTGGATGATAAAGGGCCGTTCGTGCTGTACTCGGTCGAGCAAATATCCTGAACTCAGCCTGGCTCTCCAGGGCTGGATTGCAGTTGATCAGAATTATGAAAACCGGTTGCAAAAGCCGGTTTTTTCTTATATCATATGGATCATAGGGTCTCTACTTTCAAGAAAATTCTGATTGGTTAGCGCCGGTCCAGTGTCAACTGTCTGTCCCCATGTATATCCCAGGAGTCCCCCGATGAGCAATTTATCCCCTCAATACGATCAGTCCCTGGACTGGCTGCTGGCTCACCCTGAGCCGGTAGTGCGCTACCTGGCGTTGCGCGACCTGGTCGGACCGGCGCTCGATGACCCCGAGCTGCTGGCAGCGCGCCAGCTCGCCCACCGCCAGGGACCGATGGCCAACATATTGGAGCATATGCACCCCGAAGGTTATTGGGAGAAGCCCGGCCCCGGCTACGGCCCCAAGTACCGCTCCACCGTCTGGGCGCTGATCCTGCTGGCGCAGCTGGGCGCTTCCATAGATGAAGACGAGCGCGTGGCGCAGGCCTGCCGCTACTACCTGGAGCAGGCTTTCACGGAGACAGGTCATATCACTTATAACGGCGCTCCGGGGGGCACCTTCGACTGCCTGCAGGGCAATATGAGCTGGGCGCTGCTGGAGCTTGGTTATGCTGAGCCTGATCACTGGGACCCGCGCCTGGAGGCCGCCTTTGACTGGATGGCGCGCACGGTCACCGGCGAAGGCATCGCGCCTCAGGGGGACAAAACCACCACCGAACGCTATTATGCCTACAAGTGCGGGCCGGATTTCGCCTGCGGGGCCAACAACAACCTGCCCTGCGCCTGGGGGGCGGGCAAGGTAATACTGGCGTTCAGCCGCCTGCCGGCTGAGCGGCGCACCTCGCAGATCGAAGCTGCCATCCAGCGCGGGGTGGAATTCCTGCTCGGCGTGGAGCCCACCACCGCCGCCTATCCTACTCCATTTGGCAATCCGCCCAGCCGCAACTGGTGGAAGTTCGGCTTCCCGGTCTTCTATATCACCGACCTGCTACAATTGGCCGAATCCCTGGTGCAGCTCGGTTATGGCGCGGACCCGCGCCTGGCAGCCACCCTGGATCTGATCCGCAGTAAAGCGGATGCCCAGGGGCGCTGGGCGCTGGAGTACCATTATGCCAGCAAGACCTGGGGCAGTTACGGGCGTGCCGGGCAGCCCAATCCCTATATGACCCTGCGCGCCTTGCGTGTCCTGGATTCTATCTAGGCGTGTAGATGGCCTGAAACTCATACATCCAGGAGGTTGTTTGATCTTAAGGAAGGGCTGGATACCGGCATGGCCCCAGAATACAAACCCATCAGCGATCTTTCAGATTCCAATCTGGCTTATATGGATGTGCGCGCAGAGATCGGTATGAGCGAGCACCTGGGGGGATTCGAATTCACGGATGTGCTGCATCAGCTCTGCCATCTGGAGAGCGCCAACAAAGTGCTCGAGGTCGGTTGCGGTATCGGGGTTGGCAGCGTTTATATCGCCAGGCGCCACAATTGCCAGGTAACCGCCCTGGATATTTCCCCCAAAATGCTGGCCTGGGCTTCGCAGCGGGCTGAACGGGCCAGGATGGGTAAGCGCATACAATTCCTGCAGGCGGATGTCCGCCAGTTGCCCCTCGCCAGCGCCAGTTTTGATGCAGTCCTGGTTGAATCGGTCCTGGCATTTGTCGGCGCCAAAACAACCGCCCTGAGCGAATTGATCCGCATAACCAGACCGGGTGGATATCTTGGCTTGAACGAAGTCTTCTGGACCAGGCAGCCGCCAGCCGAGTTTTCCGAACATGCTCAACAGGTATGGGGTTCAGCTTTGCTAAGTGAAAGCGAATGGCGTGATCTCTGGCAATCGACCCCTTTTGAAAATCGGGTCATCCGTACTCGTCCGATGCAGGCTGGGGTTGATTTACGGGGACGGCTATCGTGGATCGGTTGGCGAACGGTTCTGCCAGCTATGGGGCGTCTGGTCAGGCTATTGCTGAGCAGCCCCCAGGCGCGCGCATCCGTTCGCCAGCAGTTTAACTATCCGCCTGGGATGCTCGGTTATCTGGGTTATGGGTTATTTGTCGCCCAAAAACGGACAACCTGAAGAAGTTGGTGTGTGGCAATATCCGTTATAAAGGTGTAGAAGGAATCATTTATGCGCATCCAGGATTTTATCGGCTGTAAAAGCTTCCCCTGCCAGGATATCGATCCGGCGGGCTATGCCATCCCCGCCATCGAGCTCGATCCCCAGGCTATCTCCGTCCTGCTGATCTCCGAGGCCGCCCCACCCAATCCAGCTGATTATTACTACGCCCCCGGCGATCCGGCTTACCAGCAGACCACGGTGCTGGCCTTCAACGACGCCGGGGTGGCGGTGACTTCCATCCAGGACATTCTCAAGCTGGGCGCGTACCTGACCACCGCCGTGAAATGCGCCAAGACAGCTTACGGCATCCAGGCGGCCACGATCAAAGAGTGTTCTTTCATCCTGGAAGACGAGCTGGCCCTGTTTCCCAACGTCCGCGCCTACCTGCTGATGGGGGATGTGGCGATCAAAGCCTTCAATGAGATCGCACGTCGCGCCGGGCTGGGCCGGGTGATCCCGGCCGGCGCCACCTACAAACTGCGCGCGGCCGAATATTTCTACCAGGGGGCGCGCGTTTTCCCGTCCTATCTGCAGGTCGGGCCGAGCTTCAATATCGAAAAATCCAAGCGCCGCATGATTGCCGAAGATATCGCTGCCGCGCTGCGTTGGGCGGCAGCCTGAGGAGTTCCCTTGCAAACGACACCCCGCATCGCCAATCCACTGAAGCTCGTCCAATCCCTGTTCTATATCCATGCTGTCATCTGGATATTGATCGGTATTTTTACCCTGTGGCGCATGAGCCTGGGTGGCTCGCTCAGCCAGATGAGCGCCATCCTGGTGGGCATGCTCATGTTCGGCAATGCCTTTATCCTGCTCCTGGCCGGGATTGGGCTGGCGGAGCGCACCCGCCTGACCTTCCTGTTCGCCTTCCTGATCCTGTCCGTCAACAGCCTGCTGACCATCACCGACCAGGTGGGGCTGATCGACCTGCTCATCTTGGCTCTCAACCTGCTCACCCTGGCGCTGCTGGTCATCAATCGCAAACAATTGGGAATGTAATCTGC
This sequence comes from uncultured Anaerolineaceae bacterium, assembly GCA_964463505.1. Lineage (GTDB taxonomy): Bacteria > Chloroflexota > Anaerolineae > Anaerolineales > UBA4823 > JAJZSS01. Next base: position 6,814 of record CAYXDC010000078.1, on the reverse strand, counting down.
CATGCTCAACGCCGTGATGCGCGTCTATAAGCAGGTGGGGCACGTCAAGCTGACTGCCCACCTCTTCCTGCCAGAGAGCGAAGCGGGCGTTGCGCCGCGTCCGGTCGTAGCTTTCTTTCACGGCGGCGGCTGGGTGGACGGCACGCCGCTGTGGGGTTATAGCTGGTGCCAGCGCCTGTGCGAGCACGGTCTGGCGGCGGTTTCTTTCGCCTATCGCCTGGTGGACCAGCTCACTGTGACGCCGTTGGAGTCCATCCAGGATGCGCGCTCGGCGCTGCGCTGGCTGCGCTCCCACGCGGTTGAGCTGGGGATCAACCCCCGGCAAATCATCGCCAGCGGCTTTTCAGCGGGCGGCTATCTGGCCGCTTGCACCGCCCTGCTGGAAGGCTTCGACGACCCGCAAGACGACCAGCAGATTAGCGCCTGCCCGGATGCCCTGATCTTGGTCTCCACCCCGCTGAATATCTGTGCAGATGACTGGTTTGTGGAGCTGTTAAACGGTCGCTACACCTGCCAGGAAGTCTCGCCTGCCAGCCATATCCGCCCCGGCTTGCCGCCCGTCGCTCTCTTTCACGCAGGGCAGGATGAGATGGTGGCTTATGCCAGCGTGGCGCAGTTTGTGGAGCAGATGCGTCTAGCCGGCAACCTCTGCGAGCTATTTTCTTACCCGCACAGCGACCACTTTCTGGGTGGTCCGGAAAGCCCGCTGCGCCTGGAAATCGTGGAGCGCATGGCGCAGTTTTTAATCTTTCTGGGGTATCCCGTGCAGCCGCTCTAGCTGCGCCCCACACCGGTCAATCCCTGGCCAGAACAGGAGGCACAAAATGACTCATCCCAATGTGCTGATCCGCCCTTATGAGGCCGAGGACGCGGCTACGGTGTATAAGGCTGTGCAAGAGTCGCTGGAGGATGTCTCCCAGTGGCTACCGGACCTGAACGCTAGCCTGACCCTGGAAGGCGTCCAGGCATATATCGCCGCCCAGGCTGCGCAGCGCGCCGAACGCGCAGCCTATAATTTCGCTATTGTGGACGCCGACGACGGCAGTATTCTGGGCGGCTGCGGCCTGACCCAAATCAACTGGCAGCACCGCTTTGCGAACTTGTATTACTGGGTGCACAGCCGTAAAGCCGGGCGAGGCGTGGCCAGCGCGGCCACTTTGCAGCTGGCTCGCTATGGCTTCGAGACGTTGGGCCTGCAGCGCATCGAGATCGTGGTCGCGGCGGGCAATCTGGCCAGCCTGCGCGTGGCCGAAAAGGTAGGCGCCGAGCGCGAAGGCTTGCTGCGTAACCGCATCCACATCAATGACGAGTGGCATGACGCTTTCATGCATTCGCTGATCCCCTCGGACCTGGACCAGGAATGAAGATCGCCACCCCGCGCCTGATCCTGCGCGAGTTCGTGTTCGAGGATTGGCCGGCCGTGCTGGCTTACCAGTCCGACCCGCGCTACCTGCATTACTATCCCTGGCAGGACCGCGAGCCGGAAGAAGTGCAGGCGTTCGTGCAGAGCTTTATTGACCAACAGCAGGCGCGGCCGCGCACTAAATTTCAATTGGCGATCACCCTGCGCCAGCCCGGCGCCCCGCCCTGCACACCGGAGGATGAGCTGAACCACACCTCCGTGCAACCGGTAATCGGTAACTGCGGTATACGCCTGGGTGCCCCCGGTGCGAGCGAGGCGGATATTGGCTACGAGCTGGCCCCCGAGCATTGGGGCAGGGGCTATGCCACCGAGGCAGCCCGGGCTATACTCGATTTCGGCTTTCGCAGCCTGAACCTGGAGCGTGTGTGGGCATGGTGCAACGCCGAGAACTGCGCTTCCAGCCGTGTGCTGGAAAAGCTGGGCATGCATCTATCTCACCGCATCGACCAGGATCAATATTTCAAAGACCGCTGGTGGGATACCCTCGCATACGAGATCATTCGCTCGCAATGGGAGGCAACCACAAACCGATGAACATTTTCTTATGGGCTTTACAAGTGATCCTGGCGATCAAGCTGCTCACCGTTACCCTGAACCATGCCATCGCCCCTGATGACGCCAAAATGCAGCCCGGGATTCGGCGCTTCGGCGCGGCTCGTCGGCCGCTCCTGATCCTGGTTGGTTTGCTGGCTTTGCTGGGCGCGGCTGGCTTGCTCGTGCCCGGGTTGGGCTGGCTGGTGGCTCAACTGCCCTGGACGGCAGGGCTGGTGGCCGTGTTCCTGTTCATTTCCATGGGCTTTCACCTGGCAGCCCGCGACGATCCCAAGCTGTGGGTCAGCCTGATCCTGTGCGCCATGGCCGCGTTCCTGGCTTATGGACGCCTGGTGCTCGCTCCGCTCTGACTGGGTGGATAAGTGGGGTGATACTCCAAATACGGTATTTCCCCACCTGTCTTGTCGCTCTTGACAGATTAATGTATCATTAACCTGCCCGCGCTTTCGTGGGGGTCAAACCACATTTCACGAATAAAAATTAAAAAAACATAACCATTAGGAGATCAAAATGCCTCGTAAACGCCTGATCCTGATTGTTAGCCTGCTTTTCTGCGCCTTTCTGCTCGCGCGCTTGTCTGGATTCGTCCAGGCTTCCACCACGAATACCTACACCGTGCCGGTGCTCTCCTCATCCTGGATCACGGGTATTCTCAGCGATGAGGTCGGCACGGCTGGCATCCTGGTGGAGAAGCTCACCCCGGGCGGTGAACCTCTCACGGTGACCTGTAGCCGTGGGCATCTGTACGCTCTCACCCACCGCGGCAGTGAAGTCTACGAGCCGGTCTTCTACAGCCAGTACCTGGGCTGTTCGAGGATTGCCTCCGGGGATCGCAATGGCGATGGAGTGCGTGAGCTGTATGTTGCCACCAATGACCAGCGTTTATTGGTGTTGGACGGCGATGATTTCCAGCAGCTGCGTGCATTCAGCCTGCCGGTTGGCGAGCCTATCGAGGACCTGGCGGTGGGGGATGTGGATGGCGATGGGTTTGTGGAAGTGATAGTGGTTACCTTAAACACTACCCTGGTTTACCACGCCACCACCTTTGCCCTGGAATGGGATGCCCTGAGTTACGGCGGCTATCAGGTGCGCATCGGCAATATCGATACGGATCCCTTGCCTGAGATGGTAGTCAACAATAATACGGCTTACGTTCTCAATGCCAGCCAGCAGAGTGTGGAATGGTCTTACAGCGGCGGCTTTGGGGAGCGGATGGACCTGGGAGATGTGGATAACGATGGGCGGGCCGAGATCGCCTATGTCACTGCCTGGGATAACGCCTATGTGATTGACGGCGACACCCAGACCTATAAATGGCAGCTTACAGCCCTGGGTGATCTTGAAGGGGTCAGGGTCGCCGATGCCAACGGCGATGGGGTTGCTGAAGTCATCATCGGCAATGGCCAGTGGGGCTATTTGCGTGGCTACCGCGGCGCGGAGGGGGATCAATTATGGGAGATTTCCAACCCCGAGCACGGCGTCTCCGGGATTGGGGTGGGCGATACCAATAACGACGGCATCAATGAGGTCGTCTGGGGGGCGGGCCTCACCTCCTCCGGCAGGGACGCCCTGTTCATCGGCGACTGGCAAGGCGGGGGCAGCGTGCTGTGGGCTTCCGATGACCTGGACGGTCCCCTGTACGTGGCAGCCGGCGATCTCGATCAGGATGGAAGCGTCGAGATGGTTATGGCTTCCTACAGCAGCGTCAGCGAATACGGCGGCGGCATGCTGGGGGTGTATGATGGCGCGACCCGTAACCTGGAATGGACTACAACCCTCGGTACCGGCTATTTTCACATTTCACATCTGGCAATCGGTCAGGTGGATAGCGACCCCGCCCTGGAAATTGTGGTCGCCGGGGATAGCTGGTACATAACGACAATCCATACTTACGACGGCCTGACGCACGCTCTCGAATGGGAGAGCCCTGGCCTGGGCAGCGGGCTGCCGTATGCCCTGGCGGTGGGGAATATCGATGGCGACCCTGTGGATGAGATTGCCATCGGGTTGAGTACGGATTACCACTCGCATGTGCAGGTGCTGAACGGCGCCTCGCCGGTGATCCAGTGGGATAGCGCCTCCCTGGATGGCGATATTATCGATCTATCCCTGGGCAACCTGGCTGACGCCAGCAAGGTCAACCTGGCGGTGTTGACCACCCAGAGCGTGTATATCTATGAGCCCGATCCGTGGGTTTTGATGTACCAGCAGCCGGTGGTGAATGGCCAGGCCCTGGCAATTGCCAACGCCGACCTGAGCGGGCAGGGCGAGCTGCTGCTGGTGGCCAATAATGCCGACGGGGTGCCCAGCCTCTTCGCCTACAGTGGCGCGCCTTTCATCCAGATCAAGCAGCATGCCCTGGGTGATGTGCATGTCAATCAGGTGCTCCCCAGTGACCTGGATGGCGACCTGAACCAGGAATTTATCCTGTTTGGCAGGCAGGGAACCCTCCCATCCAGCCCCAGCCTGCTGTGGGTAGGCGCACAGGATTACCCCACTTTTTGGGAGTACCGCCTGCCCAACCGCGCCTGGGGTAATTTCAACGGCGGCGCGGTGGCGGATGTGGATGGGGATAACCGGGCGGAGCTGCTGGTGGGCAGCGAAATGCTGATCCAGTTGTACGAGGTCACTCCAACCGTGAGGGATATCCAGCTCGCCTACCTGCCCATTGTGCACAAGCCGCGTCCCATGCGCGGGCTGTATGGTACAGTGAGCGAGTTGGGAAACCCGGTCGCGGGGATCCCCTTGCAGGTGCGCTTCTTTAACGGCGCCGAGTGGTCAACGGTAGCCTCGGGGTATACGGCCCTGGACGGCAGCTACTCTTTCACCGGCTTGCCCGGGCTGGCCGCGGGGCAGTATTACTATGTACTGTATCAGAATTCAGATAACAACTCCTACCGCCTGTGGACCTGGCATACAAAGGGGATTGAGAGCTTCCAGGTGGGCACGGAAGCCCACATGGGTGACTTCGACGTGGCAAACATTCCGTTATACGGCCCCTTCAATGGAGATTGGTCGGAGCTGCCCGAGACCTTCGAGTGGCGCGTGCGCTCTACCTCACCGGAGGATTCCTACGAATTCAACCTGTATGACCCTTACGATGGAGACCCGTATTTCTATACCGATCCGCCGCTCGGATATATCTACCAGTACACGCTGACCAGCCTGCCCGCCGGTTTTAGATACGACACGCTGTATGCCTGGGAGATCTGGACCTACAGCCCGGATGGCGGCTTTGGCGTATCCTTTGAATCATGGGCGGTTTACTTCTACAGCTACAGCCGGGCTGAAAACATGCGCCTCCAGCCCCTGCCGCGCCGCAGCCTGGAAGACCCGGAGGCCCTGCTGGGGCGAAAACCCTAGCAAAGAGAGTCTCTCCTGACTGGATATCCTTATCAGGAGAGACCTCACCTGCTGTACTATCGACCATCTTTCACGTACATTGTTTAAACTGCCCCTAGGTTTTCCCCCGCAGGCTGTGTGCAGCGGCTACTTGATCTTGCCCGTATCCACGCTGGTCTCGCCGGCGTAATAGCTGAAGCGCTGAAGTCAATTTAGCGGATCGAAAAATTATCAAAATACACCCGACTGGCATAGCCGTCGCCATCCGTGCCCATGCCGAACATCAGCAGGATGGTCTGGCCGCGCCAGAGGCTGACATCGACCTCGAAGGATTCCCAGCTGCGGTGGTCGTAATTGGGCTTCCACAACACGCGCCGGATCACGTCGTCGTATTCCCACATCAGGTACAGGAAAATCGTGTCGGTTTCCACCGCCTCGTCGATCGACTGCGGGGCGGGGGAGAGGCCGGTGGCGCTACTCTCTTCGCTGACGCTGTAGAAGTAGCCGCGCAGCTCGGATGCATCCGCGGGGATGGTGATCCACTGCGATGCTTGCGAGTAGGCAGCCAGATCATCGTCCTCGCCGCGGCGCACACCCATGCCCAGCGAGCGCAGCCCTGACTGGTGTTGCTCGGTTGTGTACCAGGGATCGAGCTTGCCGCTCAGATCCCACACGCAGGTTTCCTCAAAGCTGGGGTTGCCGATGGGTAGCAGGTCGCAGTCGGAGGGCGGCGGGGTGGGCGTGGGTGTAGGAGTGGGTGTCGGTGTGGGCGTGGGGGTGGGGGGCGGCTCCTGGTGGATGACTTGCGGGAAGAACGCCAGGCGCACAGGCGGCGCTTCGCACACTGCATCCGTCCCGACTGCCAGCGGGCCTACGCTGTAGCTGGCTTCTTCCAGCGTCTCGCTGTTGAGCACCACCAGGACGGGCTCGTAGCAGCCGGCTTGCGCATAGGTGAAGCTGTGGTCCAGGTCGTTATCGTCGGCGTAGATAGGCGTGCTGCTGTCTGCCGCATCGTCCCAGTGGAGCGTCCCGCTGCACGGGTTGCACAGGATCTCCTGATCCACCGTCACCGTCAAGTCCACGATGGAGACCAGCGCCAGCGCGCCTTCCGCCCCGGCCAATACGATCAGCGGGAGCAGCCCCGCAAGTAACAGCATCCCCCCGATAAGCAATCCCAGTTTTTTGGTCATGGTCAGCCTCTTGTTGGTGCGTTTGTTTGCCCCAATCATAATCCAAATGGCCTGACCATGCATGACAAGTAAACTCCAGAGATTCGCCCTGGCCGCGCCGACCCTTCCAGAAAACAGAAAGCCCCCGGGCGGCTGGCATGCAGGGGGCTTTTATACGAATGTCGGGAAGATCAAGGAGTCTTGGCTGCGATGGGTTTTTTCTCTTTCTCTTTCTTCTTGCGCTTCTTCATACCCTTGTCTTTGCCTTTATCTTTGCCTGCCATGTTTGCCTCCTTAATGGTCGAAATCCGTCGTGCTGATACCCTAG